>JAHHIB010000078.1 GCA_019359075.1 Kalymmatonema hyalinum WJT4-NPBG1 | reverse complement strand
CTCTTCATTGGAACTAACTCTGAGTGACGGTTGCGCTCTGCGCAACCGCTAAATTGGCATTGGCGATCGCATTAATCTCAGACTGCGAAGCGCTCGAACTCAGATAACCCGCAACTTGGGTTATTACGATCGCTCGATTTCTCGGTTTCCGAACTATCCCTCAAGCCCAACGTGCTTTAGCCAATCAACTCGATAAAGTTTTTTCTCTCCTTGTATGAAACCACCCTGCCACCCTACTTCGTAGAGGGTGGGGACTTCCGCGATTCGTTAAATAGTCAATCTGGTGAGACACTTCCAAAATTTGTCCTAGGCTAAGCTTGGCATCTTCGACAACATTTGCTCCTTCTCCTATGTGAGTTGTTCCTTGTTCTATGGCTGTGACGACTTCGCTTGTTTCCAATTGGATGTTCTCGAAGATTTGTTGAATTTCTTTGGTCACTTCGGTAGACTGGGCAACCAATTGAGCAATTTCTTCCGCGACTGCGACAAACTTTCGACCTGCATCTCCCATCCATGCAGCCTCAACACCAATATTGATGGCTAACAAGTTGGTTTGCATATCGATTTGCTTGATCAATGACACAAGGGAAGAAATGTTTTGAGAAGTTTCGCCTACATGCTTTATTTTGTTGGCTGTTTCAGCAACGATTTGTTGTAAACTCCAGATATTGTTGACAGTGCTATCGATTGCTTTTCCAGCTGTCTGTACTTTGTCAGAGGTCATGTAAACCACTTCTGCTGCTTGACGGGCGCTCTGGGCGACTGTTTGAATCGAGAGAGTCATGTTATCCATCTGCTCAAGGGTGCGAGTAATCTCATCAACCTGTGTGAGCGCTTCATTTGCTAGTTGTTCGATCGCACTGGAGTTTTCCCCAACAGAAACATTCACTTGGTGTGCCGCTGTTTTGACTTGATTGACAATCTGCCGCAAGCTGTTGATAATGCTATTTAAAAAATCAGCAACTATGCCAATTTCACCGACTGAAATTTTAGCTCGAACAGTTAAATCGCCATTGGTTGCTTCTTTAACGTCACTAATAAGTTCTAAAAGCTGACTTTGGAGAGCTTCTTTACTATGCCTTAATCCTTCTTCTGCCTGCTTGCGTAAGGTTATGTCAGATACCACTCCAATAAAATTTGTGACTCGTCCAAATGCGTCTCGCACTGGAGAAACCGTTAATTCACACCAAAACGGGGTACCGTCCTTGTGGTAATTCTTGATCACAATTTGGCATTGGCTCGAATCGCTGACTGCGTCGCGTATTTGTTGAACAGTGGTTTGCCCTGTGTCGCCTCCTAGTAAAAATCGGTAGTTGCGCCCAAGGGCTTCTTCTAATGAATAGCCTGTGATTGTTTCAAAAGCAGGATTGCAAAAGATGATCGGATTGTCTGGCTGATGCGCGTCAGTAATGAAGATGGCGTTACTTGCTGCTGCAATGGCGCGATCGCGAAGCCGCAACACTCTTTGCGCTTGTTGAAGTTCATTTAGAAGATTGGCTTGTTCTAAGGCAATTCCAACTTGAATTGCTAGTTGTCTAAATAAATCAATTTCAGAGTTTTGCCAATTCCGAGGTCTAGAACACTCATGGGCACATAATAACCCTATAAGCTGATTATTATTTAAAATCGGTGCAACTAAATTTGCTTTGATTTGAAAATCTTCTAAAATCTTTTTATAGGAATCTGTAAAGCCCGCTGTGGAAACATTGTTGGTAGCTCGAACTCTACCATTTTTGTACAATTCAATGTAATCTTCCCGAAAAGGGTCATTAACGTTTTGTCCTAAGGTTTTCACCCAACCATCTGCCGCTGACTCGGCGATAATGTTGCCACGACCATCAGAATTGAAGCGATAGATAATGACACGATCTGTTGTCAATGCTTGACGAACTTCCTTGACGCTGGTGTTGAGGACATCTTCTAATTTAAGCGATCGCCGAATCCGTAGGGTAATTTCTGTAAACAGGTGTGAACGTTGAGCTTCGACTTCTTGCTGTTCCAAAAGCTTTGCAGACGCAGCCAAACGCTGATCGACAAACGAAGTCATCAACGCGAAACCCAAGATGACAACGGTAGCCACGCCTATGCCAACAGCCAGCCAGGTGAGGGAGTTCCTCATTTCCTGGGGGGTAATGATTGCTCGTGGATTAGTCGCCTGGAAGTGAGCTGCTGCCATACCTGTATAGTGCATTCCAGCAATTGCTGCTCCCATAACGAGCGCACTTCCAATCCTTGTCCACCCCATAGTGGCGATCGTCTGCCAGCGGAGTTGGAACGCCATCCATAATGCAACAATTGATGCACCGATGGCGATCGCCACAGAAAGCACAAACAGCAACGGATCATATCCCGTGGTTGCTTCCATCCGCATCGCGTACATTCCAATGTAGTGCATGAGCGCGATCCCAATACCCATGACGACACCGCCAATCAGCAATTGCCAGATGCTTAAGACTTCTTCACTGGCGAGATAAAGCGCACCTCCAGAAGCGATAATGGCAGGCAGCATGGAAACCAGCACAGTCCACATATCGTAGGACATCGGCATAGGGAGACTGAAGGCAAGCATGGCAACAAAGTGCATCGACCAAATACCAATGCCCATGACGATTCCGCCACCAATTAACCAAGCAATTCTCGCGGATGCCTTGGCTGCCGTTACCCGCCCAGCTAAATCAAGCGCGGTGTATGAGGCAAGGACTGCAATTACAATCGAAAGCCCTACAAGGCGCGAGTCATATATGCTACTAAGAGCTAAATCTCCCTGAAGCATCAGGTAAACCTCAAGCAAAATAGTTTTATAAAATTTAACTTTTTTGTAATTTTATACTGATTTTTTACTCCTTCAATGGCACTAAATTCATTACCCTTGGCATCATATTATTGAAATCATTTTTACCTATGCATATTAACGCACGACCATTGACTGAAATTACTCTACAACAAAATAATTTTGATAGTAACTCTATAGAATTTTTTCTGACTTTTCCTACTTTTCCTACTTTTCCTACTTTTTGAACTTGACACGTAAAAAAGTATGAAAAATAACTTTTTTTCATAAAAATCTGTACTGTATTATCTATACTTTCATCATTTATCAAAATAGCAATCTGTGATATTCTCGTATTGGTAACTTAAATTGAAACAAAATTATTCTTTTAACAGAAATATTCAATTATTCAGTAAGAATCTATACAAAAATATATATACCACTTAGGTGATGGAAATAGCCGTTGTAGCTTGTTAGTTATCAAGAGTGCTTACAGATAAAAATTTATGAGTCAGGAAGATATAAAGATACCAGTATTATTGAGCGAGCGTTATCGCATTATCAGCGTACTTGGATCTGGTGGATTTTGCGACACATTCTTAGCCGAAGATACCCAAATGCCTTCGGGACGCCGTTGTGTGATTAAACAACTCAAGCCTGTTAATAATGATTTTCAGGTTTACCAACTGGTACAAAAGCGATTTCGACGCGAAGCTGCCATTTTAGAAGAACTGGGAGGAGCGAGCAATCAAATTCCCTCTCTGTACGCTTACTTTCAAACAGCTGAGCAATTCTACTTAGTACAGGAATGGATCGACGGACAAACCCTCCACCAAAAAGTCCAACAAAGGGGATGTTTGAGCGAAAGTGAGGTCGTCTCGATTCTCATGAGTCTATTAGAAGTGCTGGAATATGTCCATAGCAAAGGCATTATCCACCGCGATATTAAACCTGACAATATAATGCTGCGCTCATCTGATAGCAAACCAGTTTTGATTGATTTTGGTGCGGTGCGAGAAACGATGGGGACAGTACTGAACACTCAAGGAAGTGTTAACAGTTCAATTATCGTTGGGACACCAGGGTTTATGCCTAACGAACAAGCAGCAGGGCGTCCAGTTTTTGCCAGTGACTTGTATAGTGTAGGGTTAACAGCTATTTATTTGCTGACGGGACAATTGCCGCAACATATGCCAACAGATTCCTACACAGGGGAGAGTCTTTGGGAGCGGGATGGTGTGAGCCCGAGTTTAGCATTCGTGTTAGATAAAGCAATCCGGTGTAATCCTAGGGAACGTTACCCCACGGCAAAAGCAATGCTAGATGCTCTTGGGAGTATTGCAAATTCCCTTCCATCTAGGGTGCGTCAATTGACTCAACCGCCTTCTCAGACTGTTCCTGTAACTCTCAAATCTGCCCGTCAAAACACAAGACAAAACGCTATGTTTCTTGGCGGTATGTTAATCACAGGTGCAGTATTCGGTACATCCATAATTATTGGTCTTTTGTTAACAAACTTTCCCCAACCTACAGCACAGAATAAAAAAGCTTCATCTGGGTTAGTTACAAAACCACAAGTCTCAAAAACCCCTTTGGGATTATCTCCTTCTCTATCTGTAACGAGCAGTTCTCAAAGAGTGCAAATCTATGAACAACCAAATACAAACAGTGCGACTTTGCCTAATTCTTTCTATTTTATAGCAGACTCTACCTTCCCAAATTTACAACCTGCTATCAAGCAAACGAAAACTTTACAAGTGGGTGGTTATCCTCAAACAGGTGTGTTCTGGATACCAGATTATCCAAATATGGCAGATACGCATTTATTTGTAGTTTACGTAGCCACCTTTAGCGATCGCCCTAGTTGTGTTGATTTCCTGAAAAATTATGGAAAAGTGAATCCACGGGCATATTGCGCTTTTGCTAGTAAAGATCCCAAGGCACCAACAGCTCGGTTGTCTTTTAATGAAATAAAATGAACCTTAATGTTAAGGTACACTGCACTCAGTCTTTGCAGTTATCGCTTTAGCCTGATAGCTTGTCTGAGTGCATTTAACTTTTGCTTCGAGGCTATGAATTTTTTGTAAAAGCGACGCTCCCCAGCATAAAGAAATCACAAGCTTAATAGTCATGCCTAGTAGGAGGAGCATTACGATTTTAGCTGCTTGTCTCTCTTGAGCCAGCCGTTTTTGCTGTTCTACTAGTCGTGCTTCAGCTTCTTTAGCACGTTCCGCCTCTAATGCCTTTTGAACTTCTGCGCGATCCAATTCTTCACTCTTCGCTAAAAACCGATAATCTAGGTTGCTCAAGCTTTTGCCATGCGCCCAAGTTTGGGCATCAATCAAGGCTTGTCCGCGCAATAACCGGGATTGATCTTGTTGGTTTGAAGCAACCCAGGTATCGAAGGCTTGGGAGTAGGGACGCAGATACGCTAATTGTTTTTCAACCCATTCTAGGTGGAAAACTTCTTGATAAATCCGGTTTTTTACCTTCAGAAAACCCTGCTTTTTCACAACCAACCCAGACAGCAACAATTCTACCTGTTCTCGAGAGTCATCGACTGGGACTTCAACTCCCTGGAGGATTTGCTGATAAATTCCTAGCAATCTGCCGACAGATTGTTCGCTTCTAAGCAGGCGATCGCTAATTGTCCGTAAATGCTCCGGTTCATCTTGTGATTCCCAGTGGTTGATTATGCGTGACTTAACCACACTTTCCACCCAAAATCTTTCCGTCCCTGGGAGCATTTTGAGATTGTCACTGAAAGCTTCTTGAGCCGAACTCACCAACAACCGACACAGCTTTTGCGTGAGAAAAGGTTGCCCCCCTGTCCAAGCTAATATTTCTTTTAAAACTTTCTCAGAACTGTTACCGTTGATCTCGAGCCCTTCAGCGAGGACTTTAGCTTCATAAAATGTAAAACCTTGTAGTTCGATAGATTTCCCAATATTAAATGGGGTCGAATGATTTCGAGATTGAATTAAGTCTCTTGGCGTTGCCACTCCGAAAATTGCAAATGTAATGCGGTTATATTCTGAAGAAAGCGCTCGTTTATTGTAGCAGAAGCGAATCAAGGTAAAAAAGTCATCAATAGAGAAATCAAGGCTCAGAATACTATCAATTTCATCAATAAATATAAACAATCTTTCATTAGGAAATTGAGCTAGCAGTATGTCCGAAATAAATCGGCTCAGTTTCTGAAGTAAAGAAAGATCATTCTGCTCTTGCCACCAGGTTTTTAAATTAACCTTTCCTATCAGTTTAAAACTCATCCATAAGTCACCGACGACTCCCTTATACCACTGTTCGGCAGTAATATTTTCACAGCCAATATTGGTCATATCGACAGTCGCGCACTTAAAGCCTTCTTGTTGCAGGCGATGCTTTGTTTTCACCATGAGTGAGGATTTGCCCATTTGCCGACAACTGAGGACATAGCAAAACTCACCCTGCTTCAAGGCTTCGTAGAGTTCTACATCTGCTCTTCGCTCAACATAGCAAGGAGCATCGCTCGTTAGCGTGCCGCCAACTTGGTATCGATAACTTTTCATTCAATTTACAGCGCTGATTGTTATGATTAGACGACAAATCGCAAGGTGGAGAGAAGTCCTGCAGGCAGTGAGACCAGTGCTGCAGGAGGGTTTCCCTCCGCAGGCAACTGGCTCTCCCGTTGGGGTTTCCCGCCGTAGGGAACTTCGGGGCATTGCCTATAAAACCCTATGTAATAGACATTTGAGATATTATCAGGCAATCCTCACCCAGGGTGTGGAGCAGTTAGATAATTTCTACCCATAACTCGACATAGCTTACTGTTTGTCGACTTCTTGAATGAGTTCATCAACAAACTTTCTCAGCCGTTCTTGCCAGTCAGGGACGGCTTTAATCTTTTCTTTTTGACCTTCATATCCCTTAAAACATATTGGATTTTTATCTAAGATTCTTTCTTTATTAGATTCCCAACGATATTTATGATTTTTCTGGAAAGGCATACACCAAAATTGCATATAGTGGTATACTACTAACTATAACACATTGAAAGGTCGAATCAATGCAATTAGTTGAGAAACACGTAATCAACCGACAGCATAAGTTCACCGAAAGAGTGCGATTATTTAGCCTTGCAGTCAAAACATCTGTACAACTGTGCTAATTATGTACAACGTCAATATTTCTTTGAAACTAAGGAATATTACAATTCAATTGATATTTATCATCAAACCAAGAATCTAGAAGCTTATCGATATTTACCTACTAAAGTTAGCAAGCAGATTGTTCGTAGAGTTTCGGAAGCTTGGAAAGGTTGGTTAGCCGCATTAAAAGATTGGTCAAAGCATCCTGAAAAGTATCGCGGGTTACCAAAAATGCCTGGATATAAGCATAAAGAACGTGGTAGAAATGTTGTTATTTATCCAATAGATGCAATATCAAAGCCTGCCTTGGCTAAAGGTATTGTTAAGCTGTCTCAAACTAATATTGAATTCCCAACTAATGCTAAAAGCGTAGCTCAAGTAAGAATTGTTCCTAAGCTTGACCACTATGTTATTGAAGTTGTTTACATCAATGACGCACCATTATCAAATGGTAAATACGTTGCTGGTGTAGACCTTGGTTTAAAGAATTTGATGGCTATAACATCCAATCATCCCGGTGTTAGACCCATGAGTGATTAATGGTAGACCGTTGAAAAGTATTAACCAGTTTTTCAATAAACGAGTAGCTAAGGCACAATCAATCGAAGCTTGGAGACAGATTAAAGAACTCAATAGTAAGCGTGATAGAAGGATTGATAACTACCTCCATACTAGTACCAAGAGAGTTATTGATTGGTGTCAGTTAAACGATATTGGTCAATTAATTATCGGCAACAATCTTCGATGGAAGCAAGATATCAATATTGGGAAAAAGAACAATCAAGAATTTACCAAAATACCTCACGCAAAACTGATTAGTTTATTGACCTACAAAGCGCAATTAGCGGGAATAGATGTGGTTGTGACTGAGGAAAGTTATACAAGTATTGCTAGCGCTTTAAATGGGGATGATTTACCTGTTTACAAAGCTAAGTTAGAACTAAAGCCTGTATTTAGTGGCAAGCGTGTTAAGCGCGGTTTATACAAAACGAACACTGGCAGAATTATCAATGCCGATACCAACGGAAGTATGAACATAACTAGAAAAGTAATTCCCAATGCTTTTGAGGGAATAGAGGCACTGCCGTTTGTGCCTGTAGTTTTAGGACTTTGGACGCTTGTTTACAAACGTAGTTGTCTAGATTTGATGAGCTTTGTCTAGTTATGTCTAGATTTCTATGAGCGGTAAATGCATCTTGTCATTAACAATAGTCTGTTCTCAATAGAGTTGGAAATAATCGCGTTCAGCAATGCTTCGTAAGCAAAAGACCTCCAGCGATCTACTTGATTTTATCGTTTAATACATAAATCAGACTTTTCGCCAATTTATTATGCATTTAAATTTCTTCAGATAAAACTGAGTTTAAAGTTACGCAATTACGCCCCTTTCTTTTTGCCTGGAAGAGAGCTTCTTCAGCAGCAGCCATTAACATTATAGATGAGTTTTCATGGTTGGGTATTGCAGTTGCAACGCCCAAGGTAACAGTGAGGACAGGAGCTGGAAATCCATCAAATTGAAATTGTGCGTGAGCGATCGCCCGTTGGGGCGCGGAGTTCGTTCCCTCGCTTACACGTAGCGTCAGCGTTGCTTCTGGGTTCGCCAAGCGTGTTTGTGCTTCCTGCGAAGAATATAAGACAGAGGAAACACGGGCGATCGCCAATTGCTCAACCCCCTCTCGAATGTTTTCGCAGATGTCTACAGCAATATCGGCGGGCGTTTGGGGCAACACCGCTGCAAACTTTGTCCCCTCATAGTGGCTCACAAGAGTCGCTTTATACTTGACTTTCTCGCTGATAGTACTAGCAATTCGCTCTAAACTACTATTTCCAGCTTGATACCCATGAGCATCAGTGTAAAACTTAAAGTAGTCAATTTCACACATAATCACAGATAGCATTGTCGCTTCTGTCAGCCACTGCTGCCACTGGGTTTCGAGATATTGGCTGAAGTGGTGTAGATTGACGAACTGACTCAGTGCATCAGCTTCACTGATGTCATTGGATTGTTGTTGTTCTTCCTCCAACAGATTTGCAGAAGCATGATCGTCATTTTCCCTTAAGAGTTGCTGGCTAAAATAAAGGCGATACAACTCGCAGCTAGCGCGAGCTTGATTGCCATCTAGTTGAACCAAACCCATGCTTTCTAGTTTGTATGCGGCGATTGCGCTGAGCGCCGCGCCTCTTGGTGCGCTGGCATCGAACTGCACACTTTCATCAGCCATCACAACTTCTTGCATCGCAGACATCAATTGTGGATCAGCTTGGAGTAGGGTTAAGAGTTCTCGTAAATGCTGACTATAAATTCCACTGGCTGTAGAAGCTGTTTGTAATAACTCCAACAGCGTCATTTCCTCCTGACACAAATGATAAAGCGCCAGATTTATCAGATAGGGATGCCCCCCAAGCATTTTTTGTAAGGGTGCTAAGCGTTGCGCCCCTTCGGAGGAACCTGCCCAATCTACTCCATAGTACTGTGCCAAATTCTGTACTTGCGCTATAGTAAATGGTGGCAGTGGAACTGTTAGCCCAACATTGAAAGGGGATTGGTTCAGCTTGAGCGGGATATAGATTTCTGTAGTGTGAACTACCACTAAGCGCACTTTTTGCCACGTTATATCCTGCTTTGCCACCTCGTGCCAAAATCGCAGCATTGGCAAGAAGTCTTGGGCAATATTGGGATGTTCAAAAACCCGATGGACTTCGTTCAAAGCCAAAACTATAGGACTATCGATTTGCTCCAGTAGATACCCCTCGAAATAGATTTTGCAGCTCACCTTGCTGCCCATCTCTATATCCCAGTAATCATCGAGGTTTGGGGCGAGGTTCAACTGCCTGCTAACATTGATGCAGAACCAACGCAAAAACTTATCCAGTGAAGCAAAAACAGCTTCATCAGCTTCCTGAAAGTCCAAAGAAACGGTTTTATAACCCTGCACCTTTGCATGAGCAATAATCCTGTTGAGCAGTGAACTTTTCCCCATCTTCCTGGGTGCTTTGATCCGCACCAAGCAACCTGGTTGCATAATTTCCGCGTAAACAAGTTCTTCAAGCGGAGGACGGTTCATGTAGAAAGGAGAACCCAGTGGCACAGGACCGCTGGGAAAGTCCAGCTTACTCACTGGGACTAAATCTAAAAAACCCCTTTCTGCACTAGAACCTGCTCTCAACTCGCGCTGAGGCTGTGAATTGTCCTGACTCATCCAGTCTTGCTGGAATCTTCTCAAGACTAGGTGTAGGTTTTTTTTGGTTACTCTCTCTCCTAGTGCATCTGAAAGGTCTTGCCACAATTGAGAGCCAACTTCTTTAATGTAGTCGCTCCCATAGCCTGAACCTTGCGCCATCTCACCGTAAGTTTTCCCCAGCCACGATTGGTGGAGTACAAACCGCTCAATGGAACCAAGAGGCTTGTCTTCGAGAATTTGTCCTACAGCTTCCAGAAGTTCTTCCACGGTTACTTAAAGGTTAATATTAGGTAGATACGCGTATGTCTTGTTAATTAGTATTAATATACATCTGAAGAAGGATTTCTACAAAGAGCAGATCCAAGACCTTATGCTGCGGTTAATTTGAACAATGCCCCTGTTGCTCGAGTACGTGCGCCAAGCGGCCAATTAACACTTGTCCACAGGTTTGGAGCCGACTCCCCTAAACGCGTAGCCGCTTAAGGCAGAATACGATGGCTTCTTGAAGGGTAGCAAGAAGCAAACGTCAAAACCCTTTATTTATATAACTATACGCCGCTTGAGTAAGTTAAGTTTTGTGTTGCACACATTGAGTCATCTAAGCTACACCTCCCTTACTAAGTTTAATCACTTTTGCGGGTACCCCAACTGCTATCGAATAAGGAGGGATATTTTTGGTGACAACTGCTCCAGCCCCGATGACACTGCCTTTACCAATAGTCACTCCATCTAAAATTCTAACTCCGCTGCCTATCCAACAATCGTCCTGAATTTCAATTCCTTCACGGCTTAATCCATATTCTCTATGATTGTTGGCGTAGATACCTGTATGTGAGGCGATTTGGCAATTCTTACCAATTTTGATATGACCAGGACCAGCCATGCAAACATATGGTCCCACGTAGGAGTCGTGGCTAATTTCAATCAGGCAATCAGAACCTGTAGCTCTGATATCAACACCGCGATCAAGACAAACCCTGTCACCAATACGTAGTAAGCTATTTGGGTGTCTAATTTCCAAGCGCACATCCCGGAGGATTTTAATATCATCACCAACTTCAATTGAACTAGCTCCAAGTAACTCAACCCCTGCTTGAATGTAAACTCTCCGACCCATGCGAGCAAATATTGAACGGTAAGCTAGCCGTCGCAGTAGAGTGCCAACTGGACGAGGAATTGATCCTATGAAATTGATTATGGTCAGTTCTACTGTGCGCGACCAAACTGTAGGTGCCTGAGTAGGCAACTCCTGATAATTGTTAGCTTGTTCGACTGTCATAGCTTCTAGAGTTTATAGCAAAGAAAATGACTTCTTATTTATACTCCCAAATGTGGAGATAAGTTTTGTCACCAAAGCTTGAGTATACTTAACATGATTAAATTGGTTGAGTACCAGTTCATAACCTCGCTGAGCGTGAGCCTGAGCTTTTTCCGGAGCATTTAAAAGGTTCAGGATCGCTTGCCTGAGCTCCACAGGATCACCGGGATTAACACCAGTAACGATACCCGAGTCAATCAGGTCGCCAATAATTCCTGACGAGCGAGTTATCACTACAGGTCGCCGACAAGCGATCGCTTCAAACAAAGTGGTGAGTCCGGCTTCATAATTATTCTCAAAAAGAGTGATGACAACTAAGTCAGAATCGCGGTAAAGCTGTACCAACTCGCACCAGTCGTAAAAGCCACACGACATATTACCAGGCATAACTTCTGGGAACGCTCGTTTTAATGCAACTGCGTTACGTGAGAAAGCGCAAATCTTCACATCGACATTTAAATCTCGAGTCGCATCAGCAAGAGTTCTATAATCCCGTTTTTCCAAACCTCCACTAGCAATAACTGGACGAAGTTTGTTTTGTAAAGCGGGTCCAGGTGTGAAGAAGGATGTGTCTATAGGTTGTGACAAAAATAGATAGACACGGTTCTCAGGCAAGCGTAAGTAGTGGCGAAGGAATTCAGCTTGCGAAGCAACGGTAGTCACAAATAAATCAATCCGGTTTGCTATATTAAACAGCTTCAACGCCAGACGACTTCGTGGTCGGTTTATATTGTGGATATATACAACAATTTTCGGTCGCTTCTGTTTAGCAGCGCAGAGAGTGGCAATTGGAATCCCTATGTGTTCGCCAGTGCAATATATGACATCGTCCTCCTGAAGCTGCGACGGCAACTTGCGTGCCAAAGCCCAGTATTCAGGACGACCTATAATATGCGCACGAATTTGATCTATGGGCAACACGGGTTCGCATCCTGGTTGATAAACTGTTGCCCCTAAAAGCTGACTCATTGCCCATATGACATGGTTGGGGCATTTTCCCGCTAGAGCATTTTCGGTGATACCTTCTAGGTTACACGGAGGGATTAAAGCTATGTGGTATTGCAAAACTTTTCTCCGAGCTATAGACAAATAATATTATGTATAAATAATTATATATCTGAAAAACAAATTTATACATAAATATACTCAGTATAAAATCGTAAAGTCAAACTTAGTAAGATTTAAGATTCAATATATTGCTTTACTATAGGTAAAAATTATAACTTTTTGTTAAGTAATTTTTACAACATTTGTGCTAAGTACTCGTATTCGGTGCTCACCAGTGATCGGTTGTGGAGTCACCTGGCAGCAGGTTTGTGTCGCCTGCATTAAGTGCTGGACTATCTGGGAGCAGGGCAATGGTTACTGTGGAACCACCATTGAAGCTCAACGGATCTAGGCGAGGATTAATTGGATTGGTGCTGGTGCCAATGATGTCTCCTGTGGCTCCAAATTCGCTGCTGCCAGTGTTGTTGCCAATTAGGTTGTAGCGATCGCTTAGAAATTTTCAAATGATCACAAAAGCAATAAACAAAGATTTCATTGTAGTCTGAAGTTCCCCTAAGCGAAAAGCGCTTATACTTAACTAGAGCGGATTTGAAAGTTTTGAGTGGAGTTCCATCTGCCCTTCCAGTACAAGCACGACATCGTTGTGTGCCTGAAAACTTCCTCTTAATGTAATATGCTAACAGTGCTGATTTACCTAACACTTCGTTTTTAAGTAAAAGCACTTGTGTCAAAGAAAGCAAGAAATAGTGGATATGCGTCATAATAACAAGCAGCAGAAATCGCAACGGAGGCGGCGGACAAGTAGCATACTGGTAGCGGGTTTCGTCAGTTTTTTAATGATGTTCGGTATTCATATTGCACTGACGCTAGCGCAAGAACCGATTTTCCCAGTTCAACAGACAAAAGACCGTAACCTAATCGCGCAGATTTCCTCTGAGGCTGGGTGGCGTGAAGCAGCTGCCAACAATATCAACACATACCGCAAAGGTGATTTGACAGTTGTAGTAACCGATGCCAACGGTACACCTGTCCCTAATGCGGACGTACACGTTGCGATGAAGCGCCACGCCTACAGCTTTGGTACTGCAATTAGGGAAAACATTCTACTGTCAAGCCCAGACAACCCTGATGGCAACAACTATCGAAACAAAATCGTACAGCTATTTAATGAAGGGGTGATCGAAGATGGTCTTAAGTGGCCAAAGTGGGACGACTTGGAGTTACGTCCGCGAGCGATTGAAGCAGTCAAGTGGCTTAGGGACAATAACCTCAAAGTACGTGGTCACAATCTTGTCTGGCCTAGTTGGCACAATTCGCTACCCAGCTTGAAAACGCTCTACGACAATACCCTGAACCAGGAGGGAAAGGAAGCTGCTGATAAGGTTTTGCGCGATCGCATCATCACCCACATCCGCGACGAGGTAGGCTACTTGAAGGGTCAGATAGCCGACTGGGATGTTGTCAATGAGCCATCTGACAATAACGATTTTCTGAAAATTCTAGGTGACTCGGTTCTTGTAGATTGGTTTAATGCCGCCCGTGAGGCAGATCCAAATGCCGTTCTCTACATCAACGAGAACTTATTCGAGAACAACACTCAGGCTGAGTTATATGAAAGTGAGATTCAATACCTACTTAATAACGGCGCACCAGTAGGTGGTATTGGTCTACAATGTCATCTCTTCAAAGGTGCTATTTCGATACCGCAGTTTTTAAGCATCCTTGACCGCTTAGGTAAGTTCAACCTTCCAATTAAGATTACCGAGTTCGATATGTTAACAGCTGATAAGCAGTTACAGGCTGACGTAACGCGCGATTTTATGACGGCTGTTTTCAGCAATCCGGGGACAGCTGGCTTCACAATGTGGGGTTTTTGGGATGGCGCACAGTGGTTTGAAGATGCACCAATTTATTACAAGGACTGGAGCCTCAAGCCGAGTGGCAAGGTTTATATGGACTTGGTGTTTAAGGAGTGGTGGACTGACGTGGTTGGGAAAACTGACGCCAATGGAGAATACAAGATCCGGGGCTTCCTTGGAGACTATGAAGTTACCGCAAGCAAAGACCTTGTGAGTAAAACAGTGTCCACAACAGTTTCGCGCAACGGTACGAAGTTGACAATAGGGACCTAGCTTCGGATCGCAGCAGCCAAAACGGTAGCGATCGCCTCGCGCACTGCGCTTTATGCAATCGGCTCAAATCCTAACAGACAGGCTACAAATTGCGCGTAGCCTGTCCTTCCGCATAATTTTAAGTACTATTTCTTATGGACAAATGATTGATGACCTTAACTTGTCACCAATCATACTCCACTCCTTTCTTAAAGCAACTCTCAGTCAGGTTCTCCCAATAAAGTAAACTCCCCAGGTATCAAAACCTGCCTCTCGATTACTTATCCATTCACGACAAGCAACAACCTGTATCTGAAATTCCCGCAATAGCAACTCAATTTCTGGTTTAAATAAGTAGCGCATTCGATGAGTTTCTTGTAACTCTTCAACAGCGTTGCTACTTTTATCTCTAATGAAGACTTGATAATTTACATCTACCCAATTTTCATTAGGATGCATGACTGGCTCTGCAATTCTAGTTACGAGAATTTGCTCATCTTCTAAACGTTTAACTCTGACCGTGGGGCGATCGCTCAACACAGCTGGTCCATACCAGACATCAAAGATAAAAATTCCCCCAGGCTTCAAATGCTCTTTGACTGTAGCAATAGTTGCTAGCAAATCCTCGTTTATTGTCTGGTAGCTAACGACATGAAACAATGACAAGACGACATCAAAAGTCTGATTTAGCCTTACTGTACGGATATCTCCATGAGTAAATTTCAGCCTAGAGACTAAGTCTGGTGGAAGATGGGAGAGGCGATCGCTAGCTTTTTGTAGCATCTCCTGACTGATATCTACTCCTTGAACTTGATAACCTTGCTTTGCCAACAGAGTTGCGTGGATACCTGTGCCACAACCCAAGTCCAGGATTTTCTGAGTTTCTTTTGCATATGTCTTCACTAGCTGCTGAATAAACTGGGTTTCTCCAACATAATCCTTATCTTGGTAGAGAAGGTCGTAATAACGGGCATAGTTGTTAAAAATATTCATTTCAATATTTCCTTAACTGCCAGTACCACTTGTTCAATTTGTTCATCCGTCAGTGCCAACCCGCTAGGAATATAAAAACCCCGACGAGCGATTGTTTCCGCTACGGGGTAAGATTCTCCCTCAAATAATCCCATCTTTCTCAACACAGGTTGCTCATGCATACACCAAAAGAAAGGACGAGTCCCTATTTTCTTCTGAGCAAGACGCTGCATCACTTCTTGAGCCTCAAATGGTACTTCGTCAGAAAGGACTAAACCATAAACCCAGTAGATATTTGTTGCATATTCAGTCTGTACCAAGGGTAACTGTATACTAGGGATGTCTGCAAGTAACTCTGTATAAACTTGCCCCATTCGTCGCTTACGTGCTATGAATTCATCCAAGCGCTCTAACTGAGCAACTCCAATCGCTGCTTGTAGATTACTCATTCGCATATTCCAACCGAACTCTTCATGCACAAACCGTTTCTGAGGTTGGAAGCACAGATTCCGCAACGAACGACACCTTTGTGCTAACTGTTCATCATCTGTAAGCAGCATTCCACCTTCACCCGTAGTGATATGTTTGTTCGGGTAAAAGCTGAATGTACTGATGTTGCCAAAGCTACCACAAGGAATACCTTTATAGGTTTGACCATGCACTTCAGCTGCGTCTTCTATGACATATAAACCATACTTGTCTGCCAAGGCTAAAACTGGTTCCATATCTACAGGTAAACCGTAGATGTGGACAACCATAATTGCTTTCGTTCTAGATGTTATCTTTGCCTCAATTTGGCTAACATCCATATTCCAAGTGTTGCGATCGCAATCTACAACAACCGGAATTGCACCAGCGCGGACAATAGCAGCAGCACAGGAGATAATTGTGAAAGTGGGCAAAATAACTTCATCTCCTTTGCCAATTTCCAATGCTGCAACTGCTGCATCAAGAGCAACTGAACCATTACTGACAGCAATGCCATATTTGCGTCCAACACGGGCAGCAAATTTCTGTTCAAGTTGTTCGACGAAAGGTCCTTCAGAAGAAATCCATCCCGTATCAATACACTGGTTTAAGTATTTCTTCTCGTTACCATTCAGGAGTGGTTCGTTTACAGGAATAGGCATTATCAAACCTTGTTTAACTCCATGATCTTTGCTTGTTCTGAGGTGATCCCAATAAACCTAGTTTTATCCAGTTCCTTAACGTAGGGACCTTGCTTAACTTCAATCATCTCAATTTCTTCAAGCACTTCAAACCCGTGACCCCCAGAACTTAAGAGGATGACATCTCCACTTTCCAAAATTCTGCTTTCTAGATATTGCTGTTGGTTGTCATAAAAATCTACCCGTAGTTTGCCTTTTTTGATAAATAAAACCTCTTGTGTATAAATCACTTTCCGATCTACTGCATTGTGGATATGAGGCTGAATCGCTTTCCCCTTTGGATGACTCATATAAGCTATTTGTTGAGAAAATTCGTCAGGGGTAAAGAAGTGAACTCCTGGCTTATGAAATTTTGTCGATATAATTATCGCTAGAAGTTCATGGCAATGGCTAATATTTTCTATCATGACTGTTAAGCAATAAAAAACTGTTCTGTTGATGATTATATCTACCTAAGTAGATCGTTAAAGTTCTAAGAAAAAAGTGCCAACTACCTTTTACCTTTGACCATTTTTTCTTCATTACTTGATTGATATATTATCACGTTTCTCAGTAGTTTTACTGTTTAAAAAATGCCATTCTATTCAATCTTCAACTACTCGTCTGTAGTTGTACTAGCTGAGAGGTTAAATTTTAAAGTCTAAGTCTTAGAAAGAAAAACGCTAGAATACCCACAAAGTATAAGTTCAAGCTATGAGTTGAACAAAACTAGATGTTGAAAAGCAATATTTAAGAATTCACTTAGCTAGGACTTATGCACTGTACAAATGAGAGATCATATGTGTGTATGAAGGAAATTTAGTAGTTCCAGACTTTTGACAATTACCGTCAGATGGGTGGCGATACGCATGATTGTGTCTGCGCTCTGCGCAATCGGACTCAAGATGATCGAAAAATGAGATTTGAATGTTTGAAATTCATACCCCATATTTGGTTTTTCCTGTTAATGCGTAAGTCCTAATTTTGTCTATTGCTGGTCGCAGTTCTCCTGGGTTGAATATCACTTGAGGACATGTTTAGGCTTGTTTGTTTACTTATTCTCAACAAGCCCTGCTTTTTGCTGTGAGCAATTACCGCAAACTACAGTGATCCTCATTGTCTAAATCAAAGTCGGGCAGAGGTGTACGTCCTTTACAATTGAATTGGCAACCCAAATCCTAAAGAATTCCGAATGAATAAAAATAAAGCAAGTATTGCGAGAAAAAAGACTGACGTTTGAATATCTTGGGCAAAACAAGTGAGTTTTTCCCGCCAAAGTCCATAAAGGTTGACTATGTACAAAGGGAAATCGCTGAATGCAATGACGATAATAGCCCCTAGTTCACCGAAACTGTAATGTGCCAGAGGTACACCCAGAGTAATTATTCCAAATCGAGCAAAATTACTTTGAGCTGAGTATAAGGGCTTGCTAATTGCCAATAGAGCAGGGCTAATAGTATAAAATAGCAGCGAAAACCAAATACCACTGCATAAGATTGGCATCATCCAGGTAGCTGAAGCATACCTTTTGTCATATAATATTCCAACAACTAAATCACCAACACTTACTAGAGCGGCTAATGTGATCGCACAGGCAAATAGCATGAGCCAGCGTTGGCGGATGATTTTCGCTCGCAATGTTGGTCTTGGCAAGTCAGATTGCTGGGAAATTAGAGGAAAAATGACTTTATAACTAAGCTGTTTAATAACTTCTCGGGGTATGCTTGCCAAGGTATAAGCGACTGTGTAGACACCTAGCATTTGTAATGACAAAATCTTACCCAAAACCAGGCGATCGCTTTGTTCAGCAGCAAACATGAGCGTGGATGCAAGGAACATCCACTTACCAAAGGATAAAATTTCTTTGACGGCTTCCGGTTCCCATTCAAAGCGGTTGGAGTATTTTGGGATTAACCAATAGCTGCTGACTAATTTGTATATTGCTCCTATCACCGGTGCAATAGCTAAAGACCAAATATTTGGATAAAACCAAACCAAGAGAATTAAGGTAGACAAAAAACTTGCTTGCATGATCAGTTCATACAAGGAAAGCTTACCCAGAACCATCTGGCGATGGAGAGTGTGTACGCTAGTACAGCTAAATCCGTCAATAACTGAGGACAGTGTAACAATAGGAATTAGCCAGAAAAGGCGCACGTCATTGTAGAAGTTTGCAGCTGGATAGGCAATAAGTAGGCAAAGAAGCCAAATCACCACACCACGAATTGCTTGTATACTCCAAGCAGTATTTAAGAAAGTAGGGTCATCGCCTCGTTTACTGTTGATTATATTTTGAGCAATACCAACGTCTGAAAATAGTTCCAGACCAACTCTAATCGTCGTGACCAAAGCCATCAAACCAAAATACTCTGGTTCCAACAAGCGAGTTAGAATTAAATTATTACCAAACCGTAAAATTTGAATACCTCCGAAACCAATAATGGTCCAGATTGCACCACGGATGGCAAGTTGTTTGACAGATTTCATAATTTCTTAAACTAATGGATGGAATGATACTCTCCATAGAGGAAATGATGCGTCATCAGATAACATCAAGTTCCGTTGATGACTTACTTTTTTTCATTGTGAGTGTAACCAAGTGCAGCCAAGCATATGCGCTCTCGTTTGAACAAATTCCAAGCGCGATGCCCTTTGGGCACGCTACGCGCTCGCATTCTCCAAGAAAATCTAACATTGTCAAAATAATCATGGTTAATGATTGAGAGATTCTAGTTTTGTTGCTATCACTTCGACAAACTGTTCGGTGTTATATCGTTTTAATGCTACCTCGTAACCTATTTGGGCTTGTTTTTCAGCTTCTTGGGGATTATTTAATAAGTGAATAATTGCCTTGCGCAATTCATCAGCATCTCCTGGGTTTACAGTCGTAACACTGCCTGGATGTAACAGATAATCTATCAGTCCATCGGTTCGAGTGACTATAACAGGTCGCCGACAAGCCATTGCTTCCATTAAAGCTTGTAACCCAGCACCGCATTGACTTTTAATAAGACTAATGACGACAACATCAGCATCACGGTAAAGCTGAACGAGGTCTGGCCACTCGTAAAATCGACGTGACATATTGTTTGGCATCTGTTTTGGAAATGTCCGCGCTAGTACAGATGCATCTTGTGAAAAGCCGCTAATCTTCACATCAACATCCAAGTCTGCAGTTGCTTTCGCAAGGGTTTGGTAATCTCGCTTTTCCAAACCTACACTCACAATCACAGGACGTAATTTGTCAGAAGATGGAGGTCCAGGTGTGAAGAAGTGAGTATCTATATGAGCCCAAACAAAGGAGGCTCGAGACGCAGGCAGATTCAGGTAAGAACGAAGGAACTTAACTTGAGGACCAGAACAGGCAAAGAATAAGTCAATTTTATCTCCAAGACCGAATAACTTTAGTGCTAAACGTCCGCGAGGTCGAATAATGTTGTGGAAAAAGACAGCAATTTTGGGACGATTTTTCTTAGCACCACAAACAGTAGCAATCTCAATACCTACTGCTTCACTTAAGCAAAAAATGACGTCATTCTCTCCAAGCTGAGAAGATAAACTTCGAGCTAGTTCCCAGTATTCAGGTTGCCCCGCTATCTTAGATCGAATCTTGTCTAGTGGTGACGGTGAATTTAACTTCGGCTCATGCACAGTGGCTTTTAGTCTTTGACTAAGCATCCACATTAAGTGTTGAGGACATTTATGTGCCTTAGCATCCTCGGTAATGCCCTCAATATCTATAGCACGGTGTAGTGCAATATGATATCTCATATGTACAACCCCCCCTTTGATTTTGTAAGTATTAAATTTTGCTTTAACTTCAGTTGCTGATCAGATTCGGTCAAGTGAACTTGTTCTTCTAAATAATTGGGACGAATGGGTTCAACATGGCCTTGCAAAGCGCTCTTCATTAAGTTATGTAACCGTGCTACTTCATGGTGTATATTAAAGTCTTTTTCTACTTTGGCTCGACCTGCTGTGCCAAATGCTGCTCGAAGTTTATGGTTAGTCAGTAATTTTTCGATATGCTCCGCTAGAGAAATCGCATCTCCAGGTGGAACAAGGTAGCCATTGACACCATCTTCTACCAACTCACTAACACCTGCAATCTGGGTCGCGACTACAGGAACACCAGCCGCCATTGCTTCCATCAACACGACTGGTATGCCTTCAGCAAAGCTGGACATCACGAAAATACCAGTTTGCTGCAAATACTTACGTACTTCACCTTGGGACTTATAGCCGACGAATTTGACATTCTGGCTCAATCCTAACTGGGCAGTTGTTTGTTCTAAGTTTGAACGATCTGGACCGTCGCCTACGACTGTTAATAGAATGTCTGGATGCGATTGCCTCAAAGCCACAAGACTTTCTAGTAAAATAGGCAAGCCTTTTGCCGCAGCCAGTCGTCCTACAAAAAGCAAGCGTTTTCCTGACTCGTTGTGGGAAACGACATCAAATAACGCTGGATCGATACCACAATGAATGATATGCATTCGATTCCACTTGTCGGTGGGTGCAAATATCATTCCCTGACTGCGAGCATAATGGCTGATACAACATACAAACAGCGCTCGTTTGATTTTCTCGTCAAGTCGCCATTGATGGGGACGGAAGAAGATGTACGGACCGTGCAAGGTGAAACTATAAGTAAAGCCGCCCATTTCGGCGGCGAGCATTGCAACGGTACCGCTAGCTTCTACAATGTGGTTGTGCAAATGTACGATTTGCCTTTTTTTGATTTGTTTGGCAATGATCGCTGCTTCCAAAAAGTAGAAGACTTGAAAAAGCGCACCTCGCAACCCAGGTTGGCTGGTTGACCATGCGAGCTTGATTGCTTGTAAGTATCTTTTTGGGGAAGCAAGCAATAAACTGAGGTGCGCCAACAGTAAATGAATGGGATTGGGAGGAAGAATATAGAAAGTGCGATCGCGCTCTAGCTTCTGTTCTGTCCCAACCATATGTTCATCCCCTGTTCGGCGAACAGAGAATGTGTGTACATCCACCCCCATTTCTCGCAGGGTTGTAACTTCTCGCTGAATGAAAGTGTCCGTTGCCCGAGGATATTCACCAGTTAGGTAAGCAATCCGCATTCTCTTCAGCCTCCTAAAGGTTGCAACGACGGTGTCGGCAAAGGCACGTCCAACAGTTCGGCATTGCTACAACTGCGCTCAAGTGCGGTGTCCAGTGAATACCTGGGGCTCCAGTTCAAAACTTTTTTTGCACGAGCATTACTGTAGCGAAACGGCTTAAATCTGGCATTTATTGCTCTTGGGATAAATATGCCAGGTAGTCTTGCCTGCCCCTTAAGCACTTGTTGGTTGTAAGTCCAGAAAATCCAGGCTAGCAAGTTCAAGAACCACAAACTGACGGGAATCGTGCGGGGCAGAGAGTCTAGGCGTTGAGCCAGTTTCTGGGCATAGACTTTCTGAGTCGGCAAGTTGTCATCCACGATATTCAAAGTTTGACCAATTGCCTCTTCACGCTCCGCAGCACTGATAATTGCATCAGCACAGTTTTCAATATATGTCAATGGCATCTGTGCGTGACTGCCGACTTTCAACCATAAGTTGCCGATCAATTTAGCTCCAAGAATAGTATTCCAAAGGCAGTCTCGTCCATAGATCATTCCGGGGCGAATATACGTCACGGGTGCCCCATAATTCTGCTCAAACTCCCGAACAAGTTCTTCCTGAAGCAGCTTGACTTGGGCGTATTCATCCCGTTCAAGGGGATGATCCTCAAGGGGTGTGTCTTCAGTAATTGTTTTGCCGGATGAATAGTCATACACCGAGAAGCTGCTGATGTCAACCAGCCTCAGCACATTAGCCTCAATCATGGCATCGAGCAAGTTTTCAGTGGCAATGACTGTGCCAGCAAATCGTGAGTAAAAGTCACCATCTTTGACGGCTGCCAAATGGAGCACTGCATCCACACCGCGCACAGCATCAGTAATACCATCCTTGCGGCGCAAATCGATACGGATAAGTTCTACATTTGGGTGATTATGCCAAGGTATACGCTTTTCATTACTAGATGGTCGCACAACCGCACGCACTTTATGTCCTCGTCGCAGTGCTTCAGCGACAACATACTGTCCTAGAAAACCGGATGCTCCTGTTATCAATAATTTCATACTCGATTGGCCTCCAATAGTAGGGCATTAACTAATTGATGCGTACGCTCCATATCTTCAAAACTGATTGGTGGCGCTTTGCCTTCGATGAGTCCTTCATAGGTTTTATCTAGAAGCCGATGCATACCTTCATATGTCGTTTGTTGCATAATCTTGCGGCGAAAGTTAGTAAATGACGCTCCAACCAAATCGCATCCGTTCACAAAATGATTAATCAGCGGAGATAACAATTCTCCAGCGCGGGGTATGACACAACGCAGATGCGGTTGAAACAAATCAGTTTCTGCATAACCTTTTGAACCTCGCACCGTAACGGCAAAAGCCTTGGGTGGAGTGTGACAACTGAATCGAATCCGAGCGTGTGCTGAGCCTCCGATGACGATCGCATCAAGGTCATCATATCGGAACAAGTCTCCACCACCGTGATTACTCCATGCAGCGCTCACGCGTTCAAAATCTGGTATGAAGCGTACCGTCATGGAACATAAGTGTGTTATGAAATCATGAACGACGCCTGCGGGCATTTTATGAATAGGATTCGGTAGGTTCTCGTCTGCGAAGGCTCCACCATCGCGAACTGGAAGCGCTATCCGGACTTCAACTTCCTGCACTTCACCCAGAATACCATCTGCAATTAACTTCTCAATAGCCAGGATTGGTTCGTTAAAGCAGTAGTTTTGGTTTTCAATCAACCAGCGGTTGTGAGACTGTGCAAAGGTTCTAAGTTCTTTGAACTCATCGTAGGTCGGTGTAATAGGCTTTTCACAAAATACATGTACACCTGCTTCCAGGCAGTCCTTTGCAATCCGCTTATGAGTATGAGGCGGAGTGAGAATATGTACAACGTCAGGCTTCACTTCATCGAGCATCTGACGATAGTCGGTGTAAGTCGAGTCAGCACCAAACCTTCGGGCTGCATACCTGGCAGCGGCTTTTGAAAGGTCACAAACACTGGCTAAATGTGCGCGCTCAGATTTGGAAAGAAAACTGAGATGTTCTTTGGAGATTGCCCCTGTGCCAATGACTGCTGATTTTAGTTTTGTTACCATTGATATCTTTTACTCTCCGTTATACTGTTTTGTCAATTAGTGATTTATTGCATTTATTTTGATAGGTTGAGATAGTTTGTAGTGAGGGCTCAAGCGCTCAAACGCTCCCTACATATAAAAGAAAGGTTGTCTCAACTGGCTGAAGCTGTACCTTTGTACTCCACTATGCTGCGCTGTCGTTTCAATAGCCTAAAGATGTAAAATTGAATTTTACCCAGCAATTGTGGGTATTTCTCTATGGCACAAAACAGGGCGTAGAAAATAGAATCCTTTTGCTGAAAACCTCTACCCAGTGTACGACGATACAGTCGGTAAGCTACCAAAGTATGAACGATTAACAGTAACAGTATGCTTAGCCCCCGAGTTGGCAATAAACCAACAACCGCCAACAAAGGCAAAACCGCAGCCCACAACCAAATCCTGTTACTCTCTCTCACCCAATGCCGTTCCGGAGTGCGACCGTACAGCCAAGCCCCTTCAGTAAAAGCATAACCACTGCGAATTGAGCGCTTCCACCACTGATCAAAACGGGTCATTTGGGCATCGTGCAATGTCATCTCTGCATCGATACGTAAAATTTTGCCACCAGCCTGACGCAGTCGCAAACACAATTCTGGTTCTTCTCCTGCAATCAATTTTGGATTGAACCCTCCCACGTTTTTGAATGCACTCACCTTCATCATGGAGTCACCACCACAGGACTTTGTTTCACCTATAGGAGTATTCCACTCGATGTCGAACAAGCGGTTATAAATAGAGTTATCTGGGAATTCTTCCCGACGGCGACCACACACTACGACAACCTCAGGTTGAGTAACTAATTCACTTGCAGCACGTTCCAACCATCCCTCTACAACCCGACAGTCTCCATCGACAAACTGGATCAATTCCAACTCTGGTTGTACTTGCAATAGGTATTCAAACCCTGCATTCCTAGCACGGGCTGCGGTGAATTTAATAGACAAATCGAGTTCCACAATATGAACACCAAGGGAGCGCGCTAGTGCCACACTACCATCTGTTGAGCCAGAATCAACATAAACTACGGTTCTCCGTTCTCCTATTACTGATAGCAAGCACTGACGGAGACGATTTCCTTCGTTGCGTCCAATGACAACAACTCCAATAAGCTGCAAGGCAAAACCTCCTGTAATATGTCTTTATGTTTTACACAGTTAGCTTTGAATAAGATGCAAATCGCTTTTATTCCTTAGATTACTATTTTTTTTGAATTTACGTTTTTGATTTGTAGTCAAACAAACTGTTATAAACAAAACCCAATACACGTTAGCTTGATACAGCAAACAGCTCTCTGTCACATTATTCATTGCTAGGAAAGTGAGATAAGCTAAGGGCCAAAGCTCCTCTAGATTTTTAGTTGCATAAGATCTTTTCAATGCGCGAGCAAAGCTTGTGAAATAACTCATTAAAAAAAGTGAAAAACCAATCAAGCCAACATCAAGTGCTAAATCAAGAAAGCCATTGTGACCGTGAGGTGGAACCCAGCCAGAACCTATTGCTTGACCTGCTTCGATTGCATACTGACTTTTAGGTGCCCAAAATGCACCACGACCGTAACCCAACAATGGTCTTTCCATTAATCTAGCTAGCGTAGCACCCCATAGAGGCGTGCGCCCAGTTAAAGTTGGGTCTTTTCCTAAACCAGTTATGAGTTCTACCCAATAAGTGAAAACTAATACAGCAACACATCCCAGAATAAGAATTCCAATGTCTATGAAAATTACGCTGATCTTTCCTTTCCAATGAAAGTTTTTATAGAACATTATTATTAATAAAAGTAGAATAGAGAGAACAAGAGAGGTTTTTGAAGTTGAAAGTATCATCAAAATAAGCGAAAAAATAAAACCACACCACTTGTATAGTATTGAACTTTCCTTGGGCAGCAAAAAAAATGTTAATGAACTTAAAACCATCATACTACCCAAAGAATTTTTGTGCCCATATACTCCTTTCCATGCTCCTGGATGATCTGATATATGTATACCAAGCGCAGGAAATGCAAGAGCAAAAATTGTACTAAGGATACTACCTATTAATAAAGTACAGGCAACGAGTTGTACCTGCTCTTTTAAGTTAAATCGTGTAGCAAAATATAAGCCAAATGAGGTCATCATCAAGACATCTCTGGTATCAAACAAGGTAAAACTTGGAAATTCTGACCAGATAAATGATACCAAGACTAATGCCGTTAATATGCAGAGTAGTTTGTCTCGAGTTGCTGTAATTATCGCACTTTTCCAGAAGATACAAACGAGAATGCTTGACATTCCCCAAACAAAGAATCTAATTAATGTGACAATGGCTTTTGGAAGCACATCGCCCATAGACTCTACACCAAATATTCCAGAGAAGAAACTTAAGCCTAAAATGATAAAAATTTTCTCGGCAAATCTTAGAGATTTACTCACAACTGTATCTCTCTATGTGGAATTGAGCTTTATTTTTTTAATGCCACTCACTTAGAATGATAAACATCTAAAAAGTGAATCATGTCAAATATTTCTTAATGAAGTCACTTCGCTGTTGATAAACAGTTTCTTCATCAAAAAACTGACCAGACAGTGCGGCTGCTCGAACTAACTCACTCAATCTTGCTCGATTTGAATTAAGTTCAATGACTAGGTCAGCCAGTTTCTGCCAGTCGTTCATTGGCGCAAATACACCACCTCCATGTTGAGAGACAAGCCCTTGGGAATAGGAGCTACCATAACCAACAATAGGACAACCGGAGACTATTGACTCAACCAGACACCGAGGCGATTCTGGCGTTTTATGGCAAAATAGGAAGATATGACTTTCTCGGATCGTCTGTAAAATTTTGCTTCGGTCACTAACAAACCCGACTAAATGGACACGGTCAGCAATGCCCAACTCTTGAGCTAACGACTTCATCTTTGGCAGAAGTGGTCCATCTCCAACCCAAGTGGCTTGGACATCAACACCAGCTTTGCAAACGCGATGTACAGTATGCAGCCAATCGAGTGGACCTTTCATGTCTGCTGCTCGTCCCGCATAACAAATCCGCAAAGGTCCACCACACAATAGTTCCTCGATTTTGAGGTTTATGCTTGGTTCGTCAATCTGATCAGACTTTTTTGTGTGAACATCGTAAACGCAATGAGGCTGTTTGGAAAAAGGTGAATATGCCGAATAGCAATCTTGCCCTTGAAAAAGTCCTAGACTGCTTTGACGAATTAAGTATTGTTGGTAGCGTTTCATTAATGGTAGAGTCAAAAACTCTTTAATGCGGCGCTTTAGAGGCAGAGTATGCAACGTTCGACGGATAACCTCATACTCAACGCGATCAAACCAGACAGCATAAGGTCGTTCAAGCTTCATAGATTCTAAACAAGCGATTCCTCCCCAATCTCCAATAAGTCCACCAAGTGTAAAACAAAGATACTGGCTCTTCTGTATATTTTCTTTCAACAATTGGCGTGTAGTTGTATACGTCTTTATAAAGTCTTGTAATTTGTATGCATACGGCAGTCTTACTAATTCCAGCCGATCTGCACATGGTAAACTTGCAACTGGTAACCATGTGGTTCCGCTAGTTGAAGAATCTTGTTTTACAGCCATGTGTTCTGGTAACCCAGGACCAGCCATGACAACTCGCTCAAAATTCTCTGCCCAGCGAACCAAACCTTCGCAGGTTTGGTCATCCAACCCCAATTGACCGTTTACTTCCCGAAGGGGAACTGCCGTTACTAGCAAAATCGTATTCTTTTGGGTCGATGGCTGTTGAATTTTGTTCATAACCTTTTCCTTAAATCTGGAATTGCAATATATCCATTAAGAATCAGCAGGATTAACTGAGTCCCTTTGGGTACGAACCCACGCGCTTTGAGGTTTCACTAAAAACTTGAGATAAACTGGAATTTTCCAAAGAACATAAAAAGGAACACTTAAAAGTTGCAACAGAGGAAGGTCTTGGCGAGCAAATTTAGCCCAAGCTGTCATAATTGCCACGAGGAAACAAAGTCCCGCTGTAGCTACAATAGCTGCTGGTATCCATGACACTCCTAAGACTGCAAACAGCAAAGTCACTGCCATTAGCCCTAACCAAAGAACAACAAGCAGAGATAAAGGTGGCACACACAAATCCAGAATGCTCACCAACAAGTCGAATCTTTTTTGATAGACTGCTTCTTTCAACAGGGTAGGGACATAAGTCTGGATAATTTGTAAATGACCATGTTCCCAACGGGTTCTCTGACTTCTAGCAGCCTGCAACTGCTGCGGCAAATACCCAGTAACTTTTGCTTCTGGGCAAAACACTGGTGTGTGTCCAGCTATAGTCAAATCCAAGCCTAGTTTCAAATCTTCAAGGAGGTGACCGTTGGCTAAACTCACTGAGCGAATGACTGACCAAGGGAAAGCCATACCTGTGCCAAGCAACGGGCAAGGTAGCCCCAGGCGAGCTAATCCACGGGGACGAGCTAGATTCCTAACGATGTTGGAAAATTGGGAAACGAAGTCTTTTGACGACTGAGAGTTTTTAGGTCTGAGCATCAAGTAGGTTGCTTGGACAGGTTGCTGTGTGGCGATCGCACACTGACTTAACTGCTCAATTGCACCTGGATAGACTGTACAATCAGCATCAACAATCACAACTACATCAGGAGGATCTGACTCAATAAACTGTAAGCCATAGTCTAAGGCGTATCCCTTGCCTCTTTGCTCGAGGTTCTGACGCTCAATCACTGTAGCACCCATTGTACGAGCAATTTGAGCTGTCGCATCACTACAATTGTCAGCAATCACAACGAGACGGTCTTGTTCTTTCAATGCAGGAATCAGTTTTTTGAGAGTTGAACCGATGACAATCTCTTCATTATGTGCTGGGACTAAGACAGTTACTTTAGTATCTTTAGCATCTTTGCGGTCAGCTTCAGAAGTCGAAGCCTTTGGGAACAAAGCCGCAGTACATTCAATCAAAAAAGATAGACAAACAATAAATAAACCCGATGCGCTAACTAACAGCACAACATTAATACACGAAGCCACGAACTGGCTAACTGACATGGCATTGTTACCTCAATACAAGAGCATTGTTATCGGACTTTTGAAGAAATGATTTTTGCAGGTATCCCAACTGCTGTTGCTCCTGCTGGAACATCGCACAAAACCACAGCATTAGCACCAATGCTTGCGTTATCTCCAATGGTGACGTTGCCCAATATTTGTGCACCAGCACCAACATCGACACGTTTGCCCAGCTTGGGCGCATCCATGGGACGATCTAGGTAACGCATTCCCAAAGTCACTCCTTGGCGTATAATACAGTCGTCGCCAACACAGCAGTGTGAGTGAATGACTATTGCTCCTTGATGTTGAATAACCACACGGCGACCAAGCTGGACAGTGTAAGGCAGTTCAATTCCGTACGTATTGCGAACCTTGCGATATAGCATTCCATAGAGAAGGCTGAAAGGCGCTTGCAAAAGTTTGGGTTTAATCTTCTTGCGCCAAACTCCAAAACGGTGAATTGCTACGGCTCGGAATCCAGGCTTAGTCCAATCCCGTCCGTGGGCAATCCAGTCTTCTTTAATTTGTTGCCAAAGACCAAAAGCAGAAGCTTTGTCTCCCTTTGTCTTTGCCTTTAAGTCGATTTGTGCTTCCATTGTTCAGTCCCCACTTCAGTTTCTACCACAGTCTGTCCCACTCGAGCGCTGGAATAGTAAAAGTAGTTGCCAGGTTCGTGCTTCACGTTGACAGCGTTAGCAATCATTCCCAAAATGTTAGCGTCAGAACGTTCCAGCAGCGATTTTGCTGCGGTAGCGCTTGCTGAATCCACAACACCCGGTCGAACGACTAGCAAAACTCCATCCGCCATTTTTCCTAAAACTGCTGCATCAGCTGTCCCAACTAAAGGAGGAGTATCAAACACGATGTAGTCGTATTTGTCAGAGAACATTTTAATCAGAGTAGCCATGCGATCAGAGTCAATCAAAGCCAGGGGGTTGGGAGGTACGACTCCAGCGGTGAGGACAGACAGGTGCTGTGTAACTGTTTGCACACCTTGGGGAAATTCAGCCTGACAAACAATGATGTTACTTAAACCGACTGAGTTTATCACACCCCACAAGTGATGTTGCGTTGGTTTACGCATATCTGCATCGACTAGCAGAACTCGCCGTCCTGCCTGAGCCAGTACCGCAGCTAAGTTAGCAGAAACTTCTGATTTCCCCTCCCCTGGCACAGAACTCGTTACCACAATTGTGCGAACTTTTTTATGGCTAATAAACTTCAGGTTTGCCTGAAGCATTTGATATGCTTCATGAATCACCGAGCGAGGAGAAGTTGCGACAATCACTCGAGCAGAAACTCCTTCTGACATCAATTTAGGAGGAGCAGATGTGCTATTTGATTCAAACTTAGGAATGAGCCCTAGTAGAGTATAGCCAAAAAATGTCTCGGCTTCCTTAACTGTTTTCAAGGATCTGTCTACTAGGTCTACAAAAAACGCAGCAGCAACACCAAGTAGCAAGCCAACAAATAGGCCACCTCCTGCTAAAAGCAGTACGACTTTGGAGAGAACTGGTTTTTTGGGAACCTGGGCAGGTTGAATCTCTTTAGCATTGCCAACGGTTTGCTTTTCTGCGACTTCAATTTCCTGTAGTGTGCTGACAAGGTTTTCATAGTTCTTTTTCGAGATAGATAACTTTCGCTCAAAATCTCCTTGCTTTTTCTCCAAATTTGGCATCATCGCAAGCCTTTGCTTATAACTGGCTTGGATGCTAGACAAAGCTTGTATTTTGCTTTCCAAACCTTGGCGTTGCGCTTGTATTCTTGCAAATTCACTTGTTAGGTTTTCTTTGATTTTCCCAACCTGCAACTTACCAGGAGGAACGTTTTGTTGAGTTCCTAAAACCTGCTTTATCCCTTTAGTTCCTAAAACCTGCTCAATTCGCTGCTGTAATAAAGCATTTAAAGTGACTTCTTTATTTTTTAACTCAGCAATAGATGGATGTTCACTGGTGTAGCGTGCTTTTTCATTTGCGAGCTTAGTTTGCACCTTTTGTAACTCGCTTAAGACTTCCTGTACACCAGGTATCTGACTTATGGAAGTCACTTCCACAGCCTGATCCCCAGCCAAATTTAATTGACTGTTCATTTTTGCTTCCTGAGCGCTCACATCTGCTAGCGCAGCCCGCGCTTGATTTATTTCCTGATCTATCTGACCAAGATTTTGAACAGCAGCGCTCGCCTCTTCTGGAAGCTGGATAATCTTATACCGAGTTTTAAATTGACGTAATGCCTCTGCTGAGTGATCTAATTCTGCCCGAGCGTATGGCAGTTGGTTTTTAATAAATTCACCTGCGGCAAAGACTTGAGCTCGATTGGACTGAATGTTGTTTGCAACATAGGATTTCATCAACTGATTGACTACTGATGCCGCCAATTCAGGGTTTTCTGAAGTGTAGGAAACCTTCAGTACGTCTGTGCCTACAATTGGTTCAACCTTGATTTGTAGTGACTCTGGATCAAGAGTAGCCCCTTTTTTATCTTTTAACCCTAGGGTCTTGATTACTTCTTCTAAAATCGGTTCAGATTTCAAGATCACAGCTTGCGTTTCTAGCGGGTTTCCCTCGCGCATCAATGATTCAAGATCCCCTATCTTTTCTCCTACTTTTGTAAGTGATGAGGTTCGATCTGATTTAAAAAGAAGCATTCCGCTCGCCTGATATTTAGGTTTTTGCAGGAACACAGCAAACGACGATAATCCTATTGAAGCTAGAACAACTCCTGCCACAATTGGCCAACGGCGTTTCAGAACCAGCCAATATTTTTGAATATCTATTTCTTCTTGATAGCCTTTAGTCTCCATACAAGTTTCCTAGCCGTAGTTCATTACGAAATTGGAGCCAAAAATGAAATTTCATATGAATACCTTAGCTTCATAGCATCGGCTATCTTTTAACAAATTGAAATTGATTTTTATTGCTTTAAGCATAATAATACTATGGTACTAGCGTACCTACTGTGGAGGCGCGCTCAACAAGACAATTCAAGTATTTTTGCAATCTTACTCCATGCACTACGTGAGCGCTTTGCGCTCCCTTCGGGTACCAAGCCTTGGATGGACGTAGAGTTTCAAGATATGTCTAATGTAGTTTGAGTGATGAAGTTATTGACTAGTAAGTGCGTCCTGTGATGCTAATCCTACTTACTCAATCAAATTCACAAGTGTTGTATGGACAGTGGTGTTTGGTTTACGATATTGCCTGCCGTTTTTACTGATTTTGGTAAATGCACAAACTTGCATATTTTTTTTACCCTATTTATACTTCAATTCTTGAGAACTACAAAACACTGGTCAAATGAGTGCCTACTAGCTATAAAATATGCTCTCATCAGAAGCGTTTTGCTCTAGGCACAATCTAATTTCTAACAATCTTCAGTTGTTGAGATTGCCAAGTGACGAAGTTAAATATAACTTGAAATGCCAGTAATTTCAAGTAGAAATAAAAAATATTTTTAAAGAAAATGTAAAGTTTCCGGATTTGATAATTAAGTAAGAAAAGTAAAAAAAGTCTGTTTTGTAAGCAAAGGCTTGTAGAACTGAGATTCAGATTAGTTAGGAATAGTTCCTGTAAAAATGATATGCAAAGAAAGAGCAATTTCTATTTTAAGTGTTTGTAAAAATTAATACATTTTTGCATGGGTTTATAGCGTTATCAGTCTCCAAAAAAATTCGTCATGAGGGCTTAAGCACTCATGACAAGCTATATCTCGTGTGCTTAGATTTTTAGAACAAGGTAGGAAAAGCAAGAAAAGTCTGTAAAAACCTTGCTGCGTGCTATTTAGTAGGCACCTGTCTTACCAAGGACAACCTTGACAGTTTTCAGCAAAATTTGCAGATCCAGCCACACAGACCAATTTTCTATGTAACCGATATCTAATTTCACCCCATCTTCAAAATTCTCGATATCGGAGCGACCAGAAACCTGCCACAACCCGGTAATACCAGGCAGAACTTCTTGCCGGATAAAGTGCTTTGTCTTGAACCTTTCTACGTCCCTCATAGGGAGAGGACGCGGACCAACCAAACTCATCTCTCCAAGGACAACATTAAACAGTTGTGGCAATTCGTCCAGACTGTAACGGCGCAGGAATTTGCCTATGCGTGTGATCCGAGGGTCGTCTTTCATCTTAAAGAGAACCCCATCCTTGATTTCATTCTTTGCTTCTAGCGCCGCCTGCAACTTTTCCGCGTTGGTAACCATCGTACGGAATTTCCAAATCTTGAAACTCTTACCATGCAGACCAATTCGATTTTGCTGGAAGAATACTGGCCCAGAAGAATCTAACTTAATGAGTGTAGCTATCACCAGATAAACAGGAGACAGCAGGAGTAACAGAACAATCGAACCACAAAGGTCAAAACTCCGCTTTACCCAAAAATCTCCACCTGCGATGATTGGTGCTGGAATTGTCATACAAGGGACTTCACCAATCATCCAAAATACGGCTGATTTAGGGTGATGAACTTCACTCTGAATTGGCAGTATTCGTAGGGTAATGCCAGCTGTTTGGAAACGCCAGCAAACATATAAACGGTTCTTAATGGCATTCCAAGAAACAAAAGCCTCTTCTATACCCTGTGTGCGTAGATATTCAAAGGTTGCTTCTCGGTTCATCATATCCAAACTGCTAGAGTCAGTAATTCCCTGTACCGTGTAGCAATTCTCTTTCTCTATTAACCGAATATGGCTTTCTTTGTCTTCCAGATCCGTAATCAGAAAAACGGGATGGCGAATTGCTCCTCTACTACGAAGCACTCTTGTGCCTACATCACAGGTAAAGCGAGCGATACAAATGAAAACTACAGACAACAGCCAAAACAGTAGAAAAGTTGAGCGCGAGACATAACTATCTGGCTCGTAGAGAAAGGCAATGAGCAACAGTAGAACTTCTGACAGCGTCACAGCTTTAATCAAACCAGGATAGTTACGACGATTTCCACCTGATTTATAGAGTCCTTTGGTTGCAATCATGCCTATTTCAACTGTCAAAATGAGCAGTAGAAAAGAGGCTTTTTGTGTCCAAGGCGATTCTAATGGAGTGCCATAAAATACTGCCAACTTCCATGCTAAGGTCAGAGAAATGACATCTAGCGAGATAAGTGTTCCTACCCGCAGAAATTTGCTAGTTAATCCTTTGTGTATCCTTGTGCCACTTGCTGACCTTAAATCTGGTTTAAACCCTGGAACTAATAAAGATTTAGATGTCACGATTCCTATTACCCCTGTATTTAAACTGTACAAATCAATATGCAAGTTAAATGGGCAACAGCTTAAGCAATTACGCATTTCATCTGCACACCGACTTGTGAAGGTAGTCAATTGCGCTAGGGCATGGCGCATGTCCCCTATGCGCAGCCCGAAGGAAAAAAGTGCAATGTGTAGGCGTCTCAGCTTAGTATTGCGATGAGGTTCCACGCTTTCTCAAAAGTTTTGTAAACCGTTCCTGTAGAACCCGATAAAAAAACAGCGGATTGCCAACCACATAACGATGCCACAGACGTTGTGGTTGTGTGACCAATCGTGTTAACCATTCTAGTCCGCTATTGGTCATCCAACGTGGACCTCTGTTGACGTTGCCAGTATAAAAATCAAGACATGCACCTAGAGGGAGAAAGACTTTTGTATCTATTTGCTCTGCATTATTTAGAATCCAACGTTCTTGTAATGGCATACCAAAGCCAATATACAAAATATCTGGCTTAAATTTATTGATTTCTTGGATGACAAATTCATTTTCCTTACCAGACTTGTCAAAATAACCGTGATGTCCTTTCACTTTTAAATTTGGTGCAACCACTTTCAGCTTGGCGATCGCTTTATCTACCGTACCTGGCTCGCCAGCAAGCAGGAACAAGGAAACATTTTCGCGCTCGCAAGCTTTGGCAAAATCCTCAATGTAATCTGGACACGTCATGCGATGAGATGAATCTGCGCTGCAGCCGCAGAGTTTCGCTCCTACTAGAACACCAAATCCATCGCAGAATACTAAATCAGATTTGTTGAGAAACTCTCTATACCAAGGGAGTTCGTAGGCAAAGTTCATTCCCCGAATATTTACGTGACATATGGTGGTTTTCTTGTCAAGTTTTGCCGCTTTGACAGCGTAATCGATGAGTTGATTAACTTTGAGTTTATGAAACCTAGTTCCAAGTAAGACTATCTCATCAAATTTGTTCATTCAAATAGTTCCTCCAAAGACTTTCTACAGAACTGCTAAAAACCAAACACCATTTTTTTTGGGAAAGCGGTTTTCACCCTCCACTTAAACCTTTAGGGAGTAAGTGCGTGTAAATGCAGATTGGCATTCAAATATCTCAAATAGCCTATCAAGTTGGGTAACTTCAAAAATGATTTTAATTGTGGGCGAAACAGAGCAAAGACTCAAACTCCGTCCTAATCGCTGAGCCAACTTCAGCCCTGATACTAAAGCCATCAATCCGGCACTGTCCAAGGATTCTACTTGCTCTAAATCTATTAATAAGGTGGCACAATCGTTTTGCATTATGGCTGTTGTCAGTTCCCGCTCAAAGTCCAATGCATTAGCGGCATTTAAAGAACGTTTGAGTCGAATCACTGCAATCTTATTGACAAGCATTTTTTCCATAATTTGAGCCGAATCAGCAATAAGTTTTCAATTCTGCAACAAAGAAAAGCTCGATGACTTGAGAAGGGTGTAAGGTCAACGTTTCCGAGCTTGATCAAACGCTCTTGCCATAGCATTCCATGCCAACTTGGGTTTGAAGCTTGAATCTAGTGGCAAAGGACGTACTGGCGCACCATCTGAGCGGGGAGTAAACGTTGAAAGCCAGGTGTGTCTATCGCTCAATCCCCAATTTAATACCGCAATCACAGCTTTTTCATCTAGCACCACGGAAAGATAGTCTTCGTATACACCGGCGACAATGCGATCGCGAACAGCAGGATCTGAAGGTAATTTTTGGTCTGACACATCTAGTTCGGTAATCAGAATTTTGAGACCAAGACTAGCCACATCAGAGAGAAAACTCCGTAGTTTTTTGGCATTTAAGGCAGCTTCTTGAGCAACTAGGTGAGATTGGATACCAAGGGCATGAATCGGTGTTCCTCTAGATTTCAAACGTTCTAATAGTTTCAGAACAGCGGTTCTTTTGACTTCTTCTTTGCGACCGCTATACTCCAGCGCGTTTTCGTTGTAGACTAACATAGCTTTCGGGTCCGCTTGAGCTGCAACGCGATAGGCAAGCTCTATGTAATCTGGACCTAAAAACTCGAGCCACGGACTTTTTCGCAAGCCTGCTTTTTGTCGATCATCTGGTTCAATTGCCTCGTTGACGACATCCCAAGAATGCATTTGACCAGCGTAGCGTTTAGTCACAGTTGTTATATGTTCCACCAAAAATTTTTCCGCATTCTGGCGGTTAACGACTTCCTTAAACCACTCAGGTAACTGCTGATACCAAACTAAAGTATGTCCTCGAAAAAGCATTTTGTGAGTGCGGGCAAATTGAGCAAGCCAATCTGATCTGCTAAAGTCATATACGTCTGGACGAGGGCGTAAAAATTGCCACTTAAGCTCGTTCTCCGGCACCAAAATGCCGCACTCCCGAACAATACTAGCCTGTAATTTTTTGTCTGAGGCAAGAAAATCTTGTCCAGAAGCTGCTCCATAAATTAATCCCTTAGCCGTAGCACGCCCCTTTAAAGGAGTTTGCCCAGCAACTTTAAAATCTCTTGTTAGATTGTCAAGCGCTTGGCTAGGGTACATTGGTAATCTATCTTTTGCGACTGCAACAGCGATCGCCCCTGCCAGACCTGATGCACCGAAGTATAACAAACGACGTCTGCTCACTGAGGAGTTTTTAAACATATAAATAAAGGCAACTAAAACCAAGAAGATCTGACTTTTTCACCCAAGTTGCGTTTTCAGTGACTAACAGGTGATGACATAGTAGAATCCCCTCCAAAATACATTGGGAGGGGAACATGGTTAACACTAGCATTTGTAACTTAGAGTACATATGCTTAGTATCGTTAATAGCATTCCAGTAGAGTACAGACCTGATGAAAGGAGTTCTTAACATTATCCGATATGCTTAGTATTATTGACCGGATTCCAGACAAAAGATTTAGAATGAACGATAACTGAACGGTATTGGTGTATAGGGAACGGTGAGGTTTGTGATGAGTGAATCGATGTTAAGCGAGCATACTTAACTGACTGGCGACTACAACACCGCTCAACTTTTAAACCGGAAGTCCTTGCAGCCTTCGTAGTCAAACCTTTTTGCATGTCTGCGATAAATTCTCCTACAGAAGGATTTCCATTGGGGTGAATGACCCCCACTGCTTGCTGCCAAATTTTTGGTGGTGCTACCGACACGTCATAAGTGCAAACCTTTTGAAGAGCCCCTTTGCTAACGCTCTTTTGAACGTGATACCACTTCGTTTCTTGGCACTGATCGCACCAGAATGCTTCCAACCATTGACTTTCTAAATGAACTGCGGTTTCAGTTTCTAGCAATATGAGGGCATTGTGTCTAGTGAGTCTTCCTGGGTGGAGTGGTGCGGTGCGATTAGCAAACAATGAATATTTTTGACTGACACTATCGAGATAGCATCCATGAATCGGACAGTAAAGAGGGCGTCGTTTTGAACGTTTTCGATTTTGGTCACACCTTCTTTGCAATTCAACCTCCCTCATTGATAAATACACCACAGATAACAAGAAGGCTCCGTTGGCGGGACTGAGATCAAAAAGACCATCGAAGCCCAAGGAAAGCGCCTGAACAATTATTTATTCAATTGTGGTTTAATAAATGCCCAACGAAAGCGCCTGAACAATTAGCTATTGACAGGGCTTATTCTATGGTTAGGCTACAAATCCTAGGTAGGGCTAAAGCCCATAAAAGCCTATGTGATGAACATTTGAGATATTGGTTCGCAGTCCGTTGCTCCCGCCAGCACTGTTCGCGCAGCGTGTCCGTAAGGACTCAGGGCTTAGATCCAGAAGCCAGTGCAGGTCACTGGCGTTGGGGTTCGCCCCGTTGTAGGCGGAACGCGTTCCTGCAGGGTAGGAACTGCCTAAGTCCGGAGGACAGGCGCAACCAACGCGCGTAGCGTCTCCGCAGGAGATACAAAGGAGGGTGAGCAATGCCCACAAAGAAAGAAAACTCAACAATTAGCTATTTAATTTACATACAGATATGTGGCTAGTCAACAACAGTTTAAAAATTCGGACGCTGTAAGTGTCTAAACTAAGAGTCTACATCTTTAGGCTCTATAAAAGCTAAAATTTGATTTCTCAAATTACCTAAACAGAGTGTTGCGTTCGGAGATGGTTTGCACGACATATCCCCAAACATTCTCTTAAATTTAGTAGTGCTTGCGGTCATAATACAGCATCAGTCTTTTTTTCGCAAGTAGTACTTTCTGTGAATTATCATACAACATTGTAGATTTATTCGGCAATTATTTTATATTTTTTAAAATTTCAAAAAAAAAATGATTCATGTCTTAGATAATTGGGGTACTTGAATCATGATTTGACAATCAATAATGTGGCAAAAGTAAGAAAAGTAGGTAAAAAATTGAATTGAATTAAACATGATTTTAGAAATATTTTGTTAATGGTAGAAAAGGTAAGAAAAGTATGTATAAACTTTTGCTTATAGTTTGACAAGAATTGCTCTATGGGAAATACACTCACCAATATAACCCCTTTACAAACATTGACCTACTTACCCTGATCTGGCATAATTATGTCTTGAGAAGGATGGTTTTCTATGTTAGATTTACAATTATATTAAGTCAATTCCCTAAAAGGCTGAGAATAGCTTTCCACCTGTCTTTTCTCGTAAATATTAGATTTTCAATTATTTTGAAAACGGGAAGACTTCTGAGCCAAGCAATGGTTGACTTGTAGAAAGCGTCTGTGACGAGGGATTTCTACAAATGAAAGTGCTGCTGTAGTGCGTTGGAGTGACTCGTTTTTACACTAAATAGCTGGGAGACCTATAAACGTCACTATTTATAAGCTTCAAGAATGATGAACTTGACAAATACAATCTATAGAAGATAAAAAATAAACACATAAACCTAAATTTATCAATTCAGGTTCTATACCAATAAAAATTTGTGAAGAATTTGTCTTTCCAACGTGGTTCCTGTGGATAGCGTCATAATGAATTGATTCACTGCTAAATAATAGTAAGTATAAAATTATGCTAAGCTACCAAGTCTACTACACCTTCAGATTTTCAAATGAACCGTTACACATATCAAGTCGGCGGTAGTCTAACGATTGATGCTCCTAGCTATGTAGAACGACAAGCTGATGAGCACCTTTATGAAGCGCTGAAGGGGGGTGAATTTTGCTATGTCCTTAACTCCCGACAAATGGGCAAGTCCTCACTTCTGGTAAGAACTCGGCATCGGCTGCAACAAGATGGGTTTAGATGCAGCACTGTAGATATGACCAATATTGGCTGTAAAAATATTACTCCAGACCAGTGGTACAAGGGAGTGGTTGCTGAGTTATGGTTAGGTTTCAAGCTGCTTGGGAAAATTAACTTAAAAGCTTGGTGGCGGGATCACGAAGATATCCCTTTACTTCAGAGACTGAGTCGGTTTATTTCCGAAGTGCTGCTGGTTCAGTTTCCTGACGAGAGACTGTTTATCTTCATTGATGAAGTTGATAGTATCAAGAGCCTTGATTTTTCTGTTGATGACTTTTTTGCCTTGATTCGGTTTTGTTATAATCGCAGAGCGATCGATCCAGAATACAACCGCATCACATTTGTGATCTTTGGTGTGACAACACCATCAGATTTAATTCAAGATCCCAAGCGTACTCCGTTTAATATTGGTAAATCGATACAGCTCAAAGGCTTTAGTATAAACGAAGTGCAGCCATTGGCTCATGGATTAGAAGTTAAAGCCGGTGATGCCCAGGTCATTCTGCAAGAAATCTTAGCTTGGACAGGAGGACAACCGTTTCTGACGCAAAAGCTGTGTAAGTTGGTTGTCAGTTCAAGTCAAGATACAGTAAGTGGGACGCTGACGATTCCCCCTGGTACAGAAGCATTTTGGGTGGAAAGTATCGTTAGGTCACACATCATCCACAACTGGGAATCTCAGGATGAGCCGGAACATTTGCGGACGATTCGCGATCGCCTGCTTGCTTCGGAGCAAATTGCAAGTCGAACACTTGGCATATATCAACAAATTCTCGCTCTTGAAGACGTGCCAACCGATGACAGTCGAGAACAAATTGAACTGCTTCTGTCAGGTTTGGTTGTGAATCACCAGGGATACCTGAAGGTGAAAAACCCAATCTATCAAGCAGTCTTTAATTCAGAATGGGTTGCGAGACACATGGAGAATTTGCGTCCCTACGCGCAACACTTCAAGGCTTGGATTGCTTCCAATCAACAAGATGAGTCACAGCTTCTAGTAGGGATCGCATTGCAGCAAGGACTGGCTTGGTCAAAAGATAAAAGGCTCAGTGACTTAGATTATCGCTTTCTCGCTGCCAGCCAGGAACTTGCGAAGCGAAAAGTTGAAACCGATTTAGCACAAGAAAAACAAGCAAGACAAATCGAACGAGAAAAGGCTGAATTTGCCGTATTTGCCGCGCAGCAAGCGAATCAAATACTGGCTGACGCACGCAAAACCGCGAAACGAAACGCCCAAAAACTAAATTTGGGCAAATGTTGGATTGCAACCATTGCCTCTGGAGTTGCTAGTTTGGTTATTCTTGTACGTTTTACCGGGCTCCTACAGGGGATGGAGTGGACGATGCTAGATCGCTTTTTTCAGACACGTCCTCCAGCAGAAGTTGACCCTCGCATTACCATTATTACAATTGACGAGCCAGATATTCAGCAAATAGGTCAGTATCCTCTGCCGGATCGGGTATTGGCTCAAGCAATCCAGAAATTAAAAAGCTCTAAACCCAGAGCGATAGGACTGGATTTGTATCGAGATTTGCCTGTGAAACCAGGTTCTCAGGAATTAGTAGAACAATATAAAACGACTCCGAATCTGATTGGCATTGAGAAGGCGGTGGGTAACCAAGTTGCACCGCCCCCAGTTTTAGCACAATTAGGTCAGGTGGGTCTTGCCGATCAGGTTTTAGATGGGGATGGCAAGTTACGTCGCGCCTTGCTTAGCATTCAACTCGAAGACTCTTCGTTACACCTCAATCTAGGTTTGCAGCTAGCACTACGCTACTTAGAAGCTCTTGGCATCACCCCCAAACCCCAAGGCAACAATCGCGAGCAAATTCAGATCGGGAAAGCAGTTTTTGTTCCCTTTCAACCGAATGACGGAGGCTATGTCCGGGCTGATGCAGGGGGTTATCAAATTTTGCTCAATTTTCACGGCACTCAAAAACAGTTTGAGACGTTCTCGATCACAGATTTGTTAGCTAATAAGATACCACAAGAGTTGGTGCGCGATCGCGTCGTCCTGATTGGCTCCACGGCAGAAAGCCTCAACGACTTGTTTCAAACACCTTACAGCAGTCGGACGTTTGGTTCGCCCAAACAAATGGCAGGAGTAACGATCCATGCTAATATCACTAGCATGATTTTGAATGCTGCGCTGCAAGGACGACCACTGCTAAAGGTTTGGTCTAAACCAGTTGAGTTGCTTTGGGTTTTGCTTTGGTCTGGAGTGGGGGCTGCGTTAGGTTGGCAGATCAAGTCACCCACATCTATAGTCACTGCTGTTGCGATCGCAGGGGGAGGACTCATGGGAACTGCCTACCTTGCCTTTTTACAGGCTTGGTGGATTCCGACTGTCCCACCGATGATTGGACTTGTGGTTACTGCTATTACCCTGCCGATTGTCACGAATCGGCAATTAGAAAAAATTCAACTTCGTCAGACTGTAGAGTTGTTAGTTGCTATTTCGAGCGAGCAACCTGCTGTCGGACAGATTGCCATTGAATATCTTAAGCAAGCTGAAAGCCAAGAAAATCTGGCGTTCATTGAGCAGATCATTCGTAATGCTCCGCTTTGCACAGAGCTTCGCTAACATAATTATTTCAAAGATTTAGACTTAATTACCTATTCGTTCACACTCCAACAAGTCTCGCCAGATGACAACCAATTTGGCATCATCAGGGTTGAATTGCTTTGCTTGCACAATTGTGCTGAGCATATCGTACCAACATCGGATTCTACCATACCACTTGCTCAATCGCAGTTTTTTTTTGCCTCAGTTCGCTCTCCAACTCAGATGTTCAACGGTAGCGCGGGAGTCCCCACCTTCAACGAAGTAAGGTGGGCGAGGTAGCCGGGTTGCCGTAGGAACGGAGGCAACCAATAATTTTGGATGAATAACAAATAGTTCTTGCCTTTGAGATATGATTAGGCTATGAAACAAGTCCTGACTGTATCTTGTAAGCTCCAAGTCACACCTGAACAAGTTGCCAAAATTGACGAGTTGTTGCAGGCGTTCGCCGATGCTTGCGAATATACGAACAGGACTGTAAAGCCAGGGTTGACTAACGAGCAGGCTATGCAGTCGTTGGTCTACAGCAATGTCAGAGCTAGATTTGGTCTGTCTTCCCAGTTGGCAATTCAGGCAGTTAGACGAGTTGCTAGCAACCGCAAGACAGCAAAACACAAGAGTAAGCCTGTACGCAAGTTTGCTCCAACTAGCGCTACCTATGATGAACGGGTGTTCAGTTTTCGGGAACATGACTGGACAGTTAGCTTGAGACTGCTTGGCGGGCGCTCGCGGTTTAAACTCGCTATTGGCAACTACCAGCGAGGTTTATTGAAGGGACAAACACCTAAAACAGCAACATTGCTGAAGCGGCAGAATGGCACGTACTACATTAATATTGTGCGACACGAAGTCGTACACCAAGAGGGTAACTCCCTCCAATAAGTGAGGCTCCTAGCCTCCAAGGCTGTTCTTCGCCTTGTCCTCACGTAAAAGGGTCATCGACCCCATCCACACCGAGAGTAGG
>JAHHIB010000076.1 GCA_019359075.1 Kalymmatonema hyalinum WJT4-NPBG1 | reverse complement strand
TGATGAATATTCCTCTTGTGTGAGGTTAACGATGTATTTTTCTGCCATTTGTGAATACCGAGATTTTCAACTAGTTTCTCAGTAACCTGGACACCTGTCAAAATCTCTGTGGTGAACTACTAGTTGATTTAAGGCAGTAAAGAAGAGAGAAAGCGAGCGATCATGTTTACCCTTTTCTACCGCAATCGACAACTGTTAATTCTCACCCTGATATTAATTTTGGTATGGGGACTTTCGTCTTTCTTCTCCTTGCCACGCTTGGAAGACCGAGAACTTAATTAGCGCACGGCTACAGTAACAACCCTATTTCCAGGAGCCAGTGCTGATCGCGTCGAAGCTCAAGTAACGGAAGTCATTGAGGACGAATTATCGGAAGTCGAAGAAATTGACACGCTGGAATCGACATCCGATTTGGGAATTTCAATTATCACTGTTAACCTCAAGGAAACAGTCAAGAATGTTGAGCCAGTTTGGGCTGATAGTCTGGCCTTTGTATCTGGTAAGCCAGGGATTGTTTTATCGGCAACCGTGGAGTCCGGCAAGCGGGTGGATCGGTGGGCGGCTTCAGCTCGTCAGTTTCTCAAAGAGTTTCAGGCTCAATTACCGACAGGGATTACCATTCGGACGATTCTCGATCAGAGTGGTTATGTGAGCCGACGAGTCAATGGCGTGCTTCAGGAATTGATTGTTGGGTCGTTGCTGGCGATCGCAGTGATTGCATTCATGATGGGCTGGCGGTCTGTCGCTACTACCATCACGGATATTGCAGGCTTCACCCCCCTGCTGTTTGATCCCACTGGCTTCTGGAATCCACTGGCGATTGTGATTGCTGGAGGGTTGGGAGGGGTTACGCTTGTGTCTCTCTATTTTGTACCTGCTGTTTTTCTGCTGCTGATGCGTCGGAAATCCCTCAATCCAAATATCTCCCACGCTCTGCATTAGGAACAGATAAAGCAGTGAGTTGTTAGATAGCGATCGCACGGGCTGAGAGCTTATAATTTGCCACTACACGACAGTTGACTCCGTATTACCACTAACTGGTGCACTGTCGGGTGACAAATAATTCTTCAGAATAAGTGCCAGATAATTTTGAAATTTACAAAGCAGGTGAATTGTTCATGGCTTCGTTCTAGCTTAACCTAAACATTCTAACTTTTGACACCTTTTTTAGTACTCATTATGGTAAGTACTTTTGCACCACACTCCAGCCTGTGAGCGATACCCAGACAAAGCCAACGAACAGGGCAATATTAGCGCCAACATGGACACGTCTAGCCCAAGGTCGTCTCCCGTTGATAAGCAATGCGCTTCCAGCAGACAGGAAAACTAACACAACCACTATCACCCCAGCAATGAGGTGTGACGAGTGTCCTAAGGAACCAAAGTGACCGAAAGTGCCAATAATGCCAATTAGTAGCAGCAGCAGTACTAAACTTACCATGCAACTGCCGATTAGATAGTGAAGGGAACGTATACTTGTATTTCCCTGGGTAAATGAGGAAATAAAAGAGGGGCGCTGCGATGTTCTGTTACGAAACATCCAAAAGCCTGTAACCGCCAATAGCAAATAAGCTAACAACGATAACCCCATCGACCATGCTGCTATTTTCCACAGCCAAAGAAAGGAAGGTAGGTTCATAGTAAACATTGTAGATGGGGAAGTGGAGTGATGAAAAAATTTAATGTCTAGACGTGACATGGTACGTCTAGACAACTAATAACTAAACAAAAGAGGGCTGCTGAGTTCAGCAACCCTCTTACTAAAGAAAATTGTTTTTTTTAATCAATGTATACTAAACCAGCGACTTGCAAAGGTTTTTTGGAATCTCCGGTTTTTGTATTAATCGTCTGCACAATTGGTTTTTTATTGATAGGGTCTATTGCTGGTTGTGAGTCTGTATGAAACTCATAATTGCTAGCTTCGCTGATTGCGAGGCGATCGCACGGAATGTTATCCGATAAAATTGCACTTGCCATCATGCCCGTATGAATCTCAAGTTGAGCTTCTTTTGGAGCTTCAAACACTAACCTTTGTCCAGGAAAAACAACCCGTTCAAAGTACCAGTTGGGAATATTCGAGATGCGAGCCACCTGTATTTTGCTTGTGGCATTAACGTAGCAGCAGAAAAGATAACCTGATTGTTCAGGTGGTAGAGGATCTAATATTTGAGCCATAACTGCTGAGGAGCTTTACGCCACTATCTTATCTTACACTTGTCAAGCTAGCACCGGCTGATCCCCAGTTGCTGTAACCCCGACTACCAACTGAGCTTTTCTATTATTATTTCTATCTTAAGATTTGCCGATATATGAAAAATTTGTGAAAATTTATGCCTTTTCTGCAATTGTACATTATGCTCCCACACACATAATGTTCTGTGGTTCACAAAAAATCATAAACGGCGAAATTTAGTTGTCAATCCTCACGCCTCTACCCCATAACCAAGATATGTAGATCATCGCTTGGCAAACAGAGTTGTTGTTATTGTAAAGCTATCTATAGAAAAATCTTTATAATTTAATAATATTTCTGTTGAGAGAGTATGTATCTGACGCCTAAGTGAATTTAACTAGTTCCACTGAATATCAACAAAAAGGACAGATTAAATCCTTATCTGCCTAAATGTCAAGTAATATTAAGATATAGGACAAAAATTAATCTCAATACTTCTTTTAAAAGCTATTAATCTCACTTTCCCTTAAAAACAGCAAGATGGAAGTTAAAAGACCTGTGATGGACAACCGAATTCTCTATGTTCGCCTTCCTTGTAACCCGATCTTTCCGATTGGGGTAGTTTATCTGGCAGATCACGTCCATAAGCAGTTTCCTACCATAGAACAGCGCATTTTTGATTTGGGAACAGTGCCACCTCTAGATTATGCTGCTGCCCTGGATCGCTGTATCAATGAATTCAAGCCCACACTACTTGTGTATTCGTGGCGTGATATTCAAATTTATGCTCCAGTGGGTGGACGTGGTGGTAACCCATTACAGTATTCCTTCGAGTTTTTCTACTCCGGCAATCCATTACTCAAGATAAAAGGGGCTATTGGTTTGTTGCGGATTGCGTCGGGATACTACGGTGAGTTGTGGCGGAATTTGGGCTTAGTTAAACGGGGCATTAAACGCGCTAAACGTTATAACCCCGATGCTCGAGTGATCGTTGGTGGTGGTGCTGTCAGCGTCTTTTACGAGCAAGTGGGTAAAAGCTTACCCAAGGGAACGATTGTTTCCGTGGGAGAAGGCGAAACCCTGCTGACAAAACTTTTAAGCGCTCAAGAATTTCGCGATGAAAGGTGTTATGTCGTAGGAGAAGATAAACCACGCGATCGCCTGATTCACGAACAACCCACTCCCCTAGAAAAATCCGCTTGCGACTACAACTATATCGAAAGTATGTGGCCGGAATTTAACTATTACCTGCAAGAAGAAGACTTTTATATAGGTGTACAAACTAAGCGTGGTTGTCCCCACAACTGCTGTTATTGCGTCTACACCGTTGTTGAAGGCAAGCAAGTACGCATCAACCCAGCTTCGGAAGTTGTTGCTGAGATGCGGCAATTGTACGATCGCGGCATTCGCAACTTCTGGTTTACCGACGCCCAATTTATCCCAGCTCGAAAATTTATGAGCGATGCTGTAGAACTCTTACAGAAAATCGTTGATTCTGGGATGACGGATATCCACTGGGCAGCATACATCAGAGCCGACAACCTCACACCAGAGTTGTGTGACTTGATGGCGAAAACCGGGATGAACTACTTTGAAATTGGTATTACCAGTGGTTCTCAAGAACTCGTGCGGAAAATGCGCATGGGCTACAACCTGCGAACAGTCTTGCAAAACTGCCGTGATTTGAAAGCCGCTGGGTTCAACGACTTAGTTTCCGTCAATTACTCATTTAACGTCATTGACGAACGTCCCGAAACCATCCGTCAAACCATCGCCTACCACCGTGAACTCGAACGCATCTTCGGTGCGGATAAAGTCGAACCTGCGATTTTCTTCATCGGTTTGCAACCCCATACCCACCTCGAAGAATACGCCTTCAAAGAAAATATTCTTAAACCAGGGTATGATCCAATGAACATTACACCTTGGACTGTCCAGAAAATGCTCTGGAACCCCGAACCCCTTGGTTCATTCTTTGGGGAAGTCTGCTTACAAGCTTGGCGACAAAACCCTAACGATTTCGGACGCGAAGTCATGAAAATATTAGAAGAAAAACTGGGTTGTGCCGACTTAGAAGAAGCACTTTCTGCACCCGTTGAGACGAAAGAAAAACAACTCGTTAGTGTATCATAGAAGACACGGGGATAAGGGTTAGAGATGAAGAGGATGAAGAGGATGAGGGGGATGCTGTCGGATGAGGAAGTAATTTCTCCCTCATCTTCCCCTGCTCCCTTAATACTCGCTTTGCTCTCTACCCTCAATACTCGCTTCGTCTACCCTCATCTCGCCACTCCTGTGCGGTTTATTTAATCAAATCTCATGTTAGAAGGCTCAATTTTACAAAAACTAGAAGCAGCTCATCGCCATAGTAAAAGACCAATTCAATACGGCGTTTACTATAAAAATACTTTGGTTTCCCTGTGCCATGCCCTGGAAGACCACATATTAAAAGACGAGGGAACACCCTTAGTCATCACAGCCTTCCAACGAGGAAAGTGGTATCTGCAAGAAGCCGAAAGATACGCAGATATCGCCAAAAAAGCCAGCCAAGTTGCTATAATGGCAGCCCCGGATACAAGCTTTGCCGAACATTCTACAAGCCAGTTGCCCAATGTGAACCTAGTTGCTATAGATCCAGCCGATCCAGTAGCGCAGGAGTGGCATCTGATTATTGTATCACAAAATTACACAGCAATGGTAATTTGTCAAGAATTATCAGAAGCTGATTATGGTTCCACTGGAGTACCCGCATCGGACGTAGAGCGCAAATTCTACGGTTTGTGGACATTTGAGCCGGAGTTAGTGCAAGAAACAGCTCAATTAGCAATTTCCCACATCGAAAGCTACAACCCAGAACTGGCAAAAGAACTCAAGGCACACAAAGACACAATCCAGCCGCGCCTTGCCACACCAGAAGACTTGAGTGCAGTCGTTTCTCTCGTAGTAGATTACCTCCAGACGGGGCAAGTGAATATATCTGTCCCCACAGGGGCTCGCCACCAAGCACTGGATCGGAATTTGGTTTCCAACGAAATCCAGGCATTTTTGCGGATGGCGCAAATGATAGATGCTGCCGATATTACCAATCCAATGGCAGCAGCGGAAGTGGTAGCATTAGCAGAAACAATGGGGCAACTTTTGGATCTTCCCGCGTGGCAAACAAAACGTCTACGCCTAGCAGGGTTGCTGCAACGTATAGATCCATTGCAAAGAGCCGAAAGCGTTCTTTCTCCTGGTTCTTCCACCCGCTATCAAGAAGATGCACCCTGTTGTCCCTTGACTTGTCCTCTAGTACCAGGAGCGCAGGTACTGCGAACAATGCCACGGCTGCGAGCGATCGCACAAATTATTACACATCAAAGCGAGTGGTGGGATGGTACAGGGGAACCAGCAGGGTTAGCTGGAGATGAAATTCCCTTAGAGTCAAGAATTCTCGCATTAGTGGCAGACTTCCAGTGGCGGGTTAATCAGAAAAAAACCTCTCACTTAAGTCCCGAGGAAATATTTACTCAAGCTTTAGAAGAGTGCAAACAATTACAATCCTATCGCTTTGACCCCAAACTTGTAGATACATTAGCTTTGTTAGTCATGGGTTTGCAACAGGGACTCGACTTACCCTTGATGACACCCAAACTTAGTACTGGTATGTGGCTACTTAATAGTAGGCTAGATAGCGAAAGTAAAGCAGATAGTCAGATAGGCAATTATCGCAAATTTTAATGAACCACGACGCGAAGAAGATGAATGTTGACGAAATTCGCTCAGGAAAACTCAAACACCTGCCAGGAGCAGATTTAGAAGACGAGGATTTATCAAACGTTGATTTAAGTCGCGTCAATCTTGCTGGCGCTCACCTTGTGGGCACAACTTTTACAGGTTCAAAACTCGAAGGTGGACATTTAGAAGGTGCCAATTTGATGGGAGCCAACCTCGTAGAAACCGACTTGCGAGCAAACCTTATGGGAGCAAATTTGATGCAAGCAGATTTGACGAGTGCTGACTTGCGGGGTAGCAATTTGCGTGGCGCTAACTTAATGGGAGCAAGACTCAGTGAAGTGTCGTTTGTAGGTGCTTTTTTGAGCGGTGCTAATTTGATGAATGTCAACTTGCAGGGTGTTGACTTTCGAGGTGCTGACTTGCGAGGCGCTAACTTGACTGGAGCTAATCTCAAAGGTGCAGACTTGAATCGTGCAGATTTGCAAGGAGCGTTGTTGAGTGAGGCAAATCTGGAAGAAGCCGACTTACGGGGGGCGAATCTTGCGGGTGCGAATTTGACGGCTGCGAATTTACTGTGTGCTGAATTAGAAGGTGCTAATTTAAGTGGAGTAAATTTGGAGCGCGCATGCGTGGTAGGAACAGTGGTGGAGATGGCTTTGTAAAAGGCTAATTAACAGCAAGTACCTTCAGCAGATGAGATTTATATAACTGAATTTAACCAGAGTTGTTCTTTGAAATCTGTCCATTGTTGAGGAATCCTCGCACGCTGAGGGCGATCGCACTTAAAAGTAATATACCCGTCACTCCTGCCAGTGGATTGCGATCAATTCCAGTTATCCACTCTGGCACTTTTTTTGTATACGTAATCAAATTGCCCACGTTAATAATGTAATAACCCCAAACCAAACCCGCGTGGTATCCAATGGGTAAACCGAGGCGTCCCCTACGCCAACGCTTTCCCCATACCTGCGTTAACCCTAGTATGACTAAGGCTGGGAATTGCGGTAGTGTATGAATAATTGCCTCCAGCGGCTTAATAAAGTGTAATGCCGCATAAGCAACCGCATCAACCCACAAGGCTACACTTTTGCTGTAATCTCGTTGCAACTCATCCAGCAACCAACCTCGGAATAATAATTCCTCAGCAAAACCAATGCCCAAGCCAACAATTAAACTCTCTAAAATCAGTTTAAGAAAAAAAACTTTGGGTTGTTGCCACACTAGCCAACCCAAGCTACCTTCCAACCCAAACAAAATTAGAAGACTAATTATCCCAATAGCCAAACCGCGCAGCAGTTCTACGCCATTGAGTCGCGTCATTTCTAAACCATAATGCCGTAGCAACTGAGGTTGATTGTAGACGTACTTGCCCCATAGCCTGAGTAAAAGGATAAACTCACCATACAGCAGCACGATTGTCAATATACTGACTAAGTTGGCATCATGGACGAGTAAGTAAATCGGTGCCGCGAAAGGCAACCAGAGTACCAACAAAGCCAATAGAAACGCACCCAGCCTAATAGGGGCAGGGTACTGGGACAAACGGAGGAGATTTGTTTTGAACAATCTATCTATTGCCTATGACCTTTTATTCTTCAGGTTCAATTGTGCTACTCAAACCATGATTTTTCAAGGTTTCGCAATAGAACTCGGCGTGTTCTTGAGCGCAAGTAATGACTAGGGCTAGCCCGTTGGTATGGGCTTCCATCATGATACTGACAGCCTGAGGCTGGGTGAGGTTCGGTACTGTGGTTAGTAGAACCTGCACCACATACTCCATAGGGTTGTAGTCGTCATTATGGAGCAAAACGCGATACCGAGGCGCTAGCTTGCGGGATGTTGAACGCTTCTCTATGGTTTCGACAGACACTGTTCTTTGCTCTTTTGTGAATGAATTACTACAACAGAATTTTTGTCCAAATACTGCTTAACACTTATTAACCCATTTTATAGCATAGACACGCAAATAACGGGGTGGTCAAAATTTTTGCTACTTTGGACTGATGGCTGCACAGCTTTGACTGCGCCGCTACACCCTATCCCCTTATCCCCTTAAAATTGAATAACCAATAAAAATATACTTGTCGCTATCATCCGTGTGACTATGGAGATAACCTTGGAGTTTCAAGCAGGACAAATTTTATCTTTAGAGCATGGCGACATGAAGCTGTATGCAGAAGTCATTCAAGTCGTGGTTTCTCGTCAGTTGTGCTGGGTGCGTCCTTTAGTGCTAGTCAACTTTACCCAAGAACCGCCGCTGATCACTGATCTGCGAGATACATCTGACCTGCTTTGGTCTGTCAATTTATTTCAACCTGCCTTAGACACAGAAGTTATTAGTTTTTTGAGTCACGTTTTGGCAAAAGAACCAAAACCTGGACAGATCTGTGTTGCCAAGCAACAATTCAATCACTTTATTCACCAAATTTGGCAAGCACAAAAAGGGGGATTAGGGATTGGGGATTAGGGATTAGGGATTGGGTAAATTCTTGCCCATCTAATCCTCAGTCCCCTGAGCAACAGTAGCGAATGCCTGCATCCCTCAGAAGGAATAGCATTGAGAAGCGGCAAAAATTGATTTTCTATCTTTAGGGGCATGGCAAAAGGTTTACTACCAGTAAAAATATTAGATGTACGGTAGACGGGATAACCTAGATCTGCTATCAGGGTGTAATCTCCCATTTGAACCAAAGCTACTCCCTACTCCCTTGTCAGTAAAAGAGTACCGATTTAACAAACCGCCTACGGCATGGGGATAACTACTGATTAATGCAAATGTGGAAGCATTGTCTTCTCTGTTTACCCCCTACGATAAAATATATAATTAATCTTACAAAAAAAATATGAGTAGTGACGCTGCCAAAGTATCGTCGCTATTGTTACTATAATTTCTGTTGCTTATATTGAAGTTTCATGACTTTAGTCTTTATTGAAATTCACTCAATTTAAGCCGACTGTAATGCCGAGCCCTCAGGATAACAAGCCTAGACTTGAAACCAACTGAATGCGACCAGCGTCCATCTCTGCCATTAATAGTTCCAAAGCTTCGTAGTCCACGTCAGAAATATAACCCATTTCGGTCAGTTCTGAGTTAATTTCATTTTCAATTTCAGGAGTCAACTTTTTAATATCGAGAGCTTTTTCTACCAATAGACGAATAGAGTATTTTGTTCTCATAGCGATTACACCAACTATATAAATAGTCATTATCCAGGGTAACATTTGGTATAAAAAGTGATCCAAACACTCCTATAGCAGTGACCTGGATCACAGCTATAGGAGGAAATGGTTCACTATTGAGCCAACTGTCTGCCAATAATGAAGCGATAACGTGAGGTTATTAGCTTTATAGGTATTTGAATACAAATCAAATAAAATTCTAGGATAAATAAACTTTATAACTAGAACAAGCTATTCATCCTCACCTGTGCGGCTGCTTGTGGAGATTATATTTGTTTAAAAAGTAAAAAAAGTATATTTAAACACAAATTTTCTTGCGTTTATAACAATCTTTAAAGAGTAACGCAATAGCAATAAAGATTCAGCAAAGAGACGTAATACGAATGGTCGATGTGAGAAAAAAAAGTTTATGTTCAAATACATCTAACTTTAAAGTTCGATAACTTTAATAGGATGTAACGATGCAAGCAGTACTAGACTATCCAAAAATAACTGTTATTAGTCCTCACGGGTGCCTAAATGCCAAAAACGCTTTAGAATTTGAAACCAAATTAACAAAAGCGCTAGCACAAGATGGAATTTCTATCTTGCTCGTGAATTTAGAGCAGGTAGAATCATTAGACAGTGCAGGCTTGATGGCATTAGTGTCTGCGCTCAAACTGGCTCAAAAGCTAGGACGGCGCTTCAGCCTTTGCTCGGTTTCACCGTCGCTCAAAATTATATTTGAACTGACCCAAGTAGATAGGGTTTTTGAAATATTTGAAGGGAAAGCCGCGTTTGAAGCTGCTTACCTCTCAAATCAAGAAGCAACACTGACTTATGCCTAAAAAAGTCTTACGGGAAACGAGTAGTTCTCTTGAAACACCTAATAAATGCTAATGTTGGAGGTGAGTAGCTGTAATTAAGGTAGCTAAAAGATACCACAGTGGCTGTTGCAGTTGAAAAGTTAATCACATCGGATATTGTAAAACCAGCTCGTTACTTAGGTAACGAGCTCTTAGCGATTCACAAGCCTTGGAATACGGCAGAGATCCGCTGGGTATTGACATACCCAGAAGTTTATGAAGTAGGTGCATCCAACTTAGGGCATATTATTCTCTATAATATTTTGAATTCCCAACCGCGCCAGTTATGCGATCGCGCTTACCTACCAGGACCGGATCTAGCAGCAAAACTACGGACAACAAAAACACCATTGTTTGCCGTAGAGTCAAGGCGATCGCTGACGGACTTTGACATTTTGGGCTTTAGCCTCAGTTATGAACTCGGAGCAACCAACATTCTAGAAATGTTGGATTTGGCTGGCATCCCTCTGACTTGGCGAGAACGCCTGGAGGCGGAGGGAGATGAGGGAGATGAGGGAGATGAGCAAGCAACATCTTCTTCATGTTCTCCATCCTTTAGTTACCCGTTGATTTTTGCAGGGGGACAGACGGCGACATCCAATCCTGAACCCTACGCCGACTTCTTCGACTTCTTCGCTTTAGGAGATGGCGAGGAACTGCTGCCAGAAATCGGCTTAGTGTTGGAAGAGGGGAAAAAAGCAAGGCTGAGCCGTAAAGAACTATTGCTGGATTTAGCGCAGATACCAGGCGTTTATGTTCCGCAGTTTTACGACATGGCAGAGGATGGTTCAGTTCATCCCAACCGCCCAGATGTTCCAAAACGAATTGTGCGGCGGGTTGCAACCCCAATACCAGCGTATTCGATTGGGCTAGTACCCTACATCGAGCCGGTGCATGACCGCTTGGTAATTGAGATTCGGCGCGGTTGTACTCGCGGCTGTCGCTTCTGCCAACCAGGAATGCTCACCCGACCAGCGCGGGATGTGGAACCAGCGGATGTCGTGGAAGCGATAGATTCGGGAATGCGGCAAACCGGTTACAACGAATTTTCTTTACTATCCCTGAGCTGTTCTGATTATTTATCTTTACCAGCAGTAGGGACGGAAATAAAAAATCGGTTAAAAAATGAAAATATTTCCCTGACTCTACCAAGCCAACGAGTTGACAGATTTGATGAAAATATTGCTAACATCCTAGGCGGTATGCGGCAAGGGGGACTGACATTTGCTCCAGAAGCTGGAACCCAACGAATGCGGGACATAGTCAACAAGGGTTTGACCAACGAAGAACTGCTGCGGGGTGTAAAAACAGCTTGGGAACAAGGGTGGGATAAAATTAAGCTGTATTTCATGATCGGCTTGCCTGGTGAAACCGATGCCGACGTGTTTGGCATTGCGGAAACGGTAAGCTGGTTACAACGGGAGTGTCGAGGAAAAGACAGAAGACCACTGTCATTTAACTTGACAATTTCTAACTTTACGCCCAAGCCCCATACGCCTTTTCAGTGGCACTCGGTTTCCACAGCTGAGTTTGAGCGCAAGCAAGCATTACTGCGGCAAGCATTCCGGCGAATCAAAGGAGTCAAGGTGAATTTCACCGATGTCCGTATTTCGGCAATGGAAGATTTTATTGGCAGAGGCGATCGCTCTCTTGCCCCAGTAGTGCGCCGTGCTTGGGAATTAGGGGCAGGCATGGATTCTTGGTATGACAGTGTCGAAAAAGCTTTTAGTGCTTGGGGACAAGCCATTTGGGAAGCTGGCTTAGACTGGAAATACCGCCAAGTCGAGAAAGGCGAGTGGAATTTGTTTGGGAAACAAGATGAGGAAGATAAGCAAGTAACATCCCCACGCCAGTCGCCTCAACGGGGGGAACCCCCGCACGGCGCTGGCTCCTCATCTCCCCTCGACGCCCCCCTACCTTGGGACCACATCGACACTGGTATTGATAAAAAATGGCTCAAGGAAGACTTGCAACGTGCCTTAGATGCAGCAACTGTACCAGATTGCTCTTTTGAAGGTTGTTCTCACTGTGGTGTCTGCGGCACTGACTTTGGTCATAATGTTGTCATTTCCCCGCCTTCTATCCCGGAATTTGCTGGTGAGTTTGTCCCGAATACTACCAAAGCACAACGGCTGCGTGTCTGGTTTGGTAAGCTGGGCGGTATGGCTTTAGTAGGTCATCTAGATTTGATGCGCCTATTTGATAGAAGTGTACGGCGAGCAGGATTGCCAGTTTCTTTTACTGGTGGCTTTCATCCTACCCCCCGCATTTCCATTGCATATGCCTTGCCTTTGGGAGTCACAAGCAGTGGTGAAATTGTGGATTTTGAGCTAACACAGCCAGTTGATGTGGAGACTTTCCGCGAAAAACTGGCTGAGGTTCTGCCGTTAGACATTCCTATATATCAGGTGGAACAGCTCGATTTAAAAGCGAGTTCGGCTAACCAACTTCTGGAGGCTGCGGAGTATCTAATCACCGTGGCTTGTCAGCAGGAGGCGACACCGATACAATGGGAAAGCTGGATTGACGCCATCAAAGCCAAAGATGAGGTTTGGTGGGAACACACAACCAAGTCAGGCAAAACTCAGTTGGTAAATCTGCGCGATCGCTTGTTTGAGTTAGAATTATTTGAGTTACCAAAACGCCCTGAGCATCAAGAAGAGTCTACAGTTATCCTGCGTTATGTGGGCAGCTGTCGTCATGACGGAGTGCTATTGCGTCCCGAACAAATCCTCTCTATGCTAGAACAAGTAGCAGGTACAGATTTTCATCTGCTGCAAATTCATCGAAATCGGCTGATTTTGGGAGTTTAATCGCTTGGGGCAATTTGCTTGTGGTTGCCCTCTATTAGCACATCTTGGGAATTGATTTTTGACAAGGTTGCGTTAGAATGAGATGAAGAGAAATTTTCTGGCGCTGCATTGAGTAAACTGATTCACTACCCTGGTATTCAGGGCGCAAAAGCAAAGATAAAAGAAGTGAAACTAAGCGCGGGTTTTTTATCCCAGACAAACACCAGGCAGATTAAATAACACTCTCTTTAAGCTCAAAGCTCGTGAATCAGCAATTACCAACAGCAAGGTTCGTCGGCTTCTCTGATTCTATGATTTTTAAAATTAATTTGAACGCCCAATCCACAATGTAGTGCCAAGTATCGAGAGCGCGAGTGCTGAGACAGTGTTAAGTAACGAGAGCGCGAGTGCTGAGTGTAAATTACCCAGAACTCAAGACTTTATTACTTAGAACTCAGGGCTCAGGACTCAGGACTTAGGACTCTCCAGGGAAAGGGTATTGGATCAAAAATTAACCACGGACGGATGATTTAATTGCTTAAATAATATGCAGCCGTTCTGGAAGAATCAACAGTGTAAACGCAGTCGAGCGCGTAAATAGCTCCCTAAGTTTGAGCGAAGAAGCGCAATTTTTAAAAAGCAGCGCATGAGCGGACTTGTTGCCGGGGCGAGAGGTATAACAAACCCCCAAATAGTCTGTTTGTGCTGCCAGTTCTTGAGGAAAATAATTGAATGCCAAAACAAATTATCATCGCGGAACAGCATCAAATTGCTGCAGTATTTTCGGAAGACCAAATACAAGAACTCGTTGTTGCCACAGGTCATCACCAAATTGGTGATATCTACTTAGGAGTAGTGGAAAATGTACTACCTGGGATAGATGCAGCATTTGTCAATATTGGTGATCCAGAGCGCAATGGTTTTATTCATGTCACTGACTTAGGACCATTAAGGCTGAGGCGGACAGCAGCAGCTATTACAGAATTATTAACGCCGCAGCAAAAAGTATTAGTGCAAGTGATGAAAGAGCCAACGGGTACCAAAGGACCCAGGCTCACGGGCAACATCACCTTACCCGGACGCTACGTAGTGTTGATGCCATACGGTCGGGGTGTAAATTTATCACGTCGGATTAAAAGTGAAAGCGAGCGCAACCGTTTACGTGCGCTGGCAATTTTGATAAAACCAGCAGGAATGGGTTTGCTGGTTCGTACCGAAGCCGAGGGCAAGCCGGAAGAAGCGATTATCGAAGATTTAGAATCGCTGCAAAGGCAATGGGAAGCAATTCAACAAGAAGCGCAATCAACACGTCCTCCAGCACTCTTGAATCGGGACGATGATTTTATTCAGCGCGTGCTGCGGGATATGTACGGCGCAGATGTGAATAGGATTGTGGTAGACTCCAGTACTGGTTTGAAGCGGGTGAAGCAGTACTTGCAGAACTGGAGTGGCGGGCAAACACCACAAGGGTTGTTAATCGACCATCACCGCGATCGCGCTCCCATTTTAGAGTACTTCCGGATTAATGCGGCAATTAAAGAAGCCCTCAAACCCAGAGTCGATCTACCTTCTGGAGGCTATATCATTATTCAGCCGACAGAAGCATTAACAGTAATAGATGTCAACTCCGGCTCGTTTACGCGATCGGCAACTGCTAGGGAAACTGTTTTGTGGACAAATTGCGAAGCCGCCACAGAAATTGCCCGTCAGTTGCGGCTGCGAAATATTGCTGGGGTAATTGTCGTTGATTTTATTGATATGGAATCGCGGCGTGACCAACTCCATGTTCTAGAACATTTTAATAAAGCACTCAAAGCAGATAAAGCTCGTCCTCAGATTGCCCAACTTACCGAGTTGGGTTTAGTTGAACTCACCCGCAAGCGTCAAGGTCAAAACATTTACGAATTGTTTGGTAAACTTTGCCCCACCTGTGGTGGTTTAGGGCATACTGTTCATTTACCGGGAGAAGCAGAAAGCCGACCACTAGCACCAACAGAATTACCAGAGCGCCTTGTATCCTCCTTGCCTCATAGAGAACCACGTCTGCCAGTTGCTCGATCGGCTGAACCACGGGAAACCTATGAAGGATATGCAGAAGCATACGAGACTGACAATGACTTGAGTGCCTCGAATCTGGTCAATCATCCCAGCTATCAAGAAATTGGCGACAGCAGAAAGCGTCGTACCCGCCGCAGCACTCGCGTAGAAAGGGTGAATGGGGGGAATGGCAAAGATGAGCCACGGATTGCGGCAAACTCCCTGGCGTTTCTTAACGAGCCAGACTTGGAAATGGATGACGACGCCGAGCTTGGAGCCCCATCAGAACTACCTCCACCCAGTATTAGCAAACCCTCTTGGGGTGATAGAGCCGAGCGTGGCAAAGTGACTAAGGTAGAGCTAGTCAAGCCAGTCGTAGAACCACCAGAGATTGTGACTGTAGAAATGTCAACCGAGGAACAGGATGTCTACGCCCAGATGGGAGTTTCTCCCTTGGAAAAGTTGGGTCGGGAGGTCAGAAATCCTAAGTCTGTGATTATCAACGTCACCTTGCCTGGGCACAGCCCTGCTACACCGACTGAATCAACCTCAGAACCACCTGCCTCTGAAAAAGCACCTGTCTCTGAAAGAGCACCTGTCTCTGAAAGAGTACCTGTCTCTGAAAGAGCAAGCGCTGTTGTCACAGTAGTTGAGCCACCAAGCGAACCCGAGCCAGAAGCTGCAACTGATGCACAGGATCTTGACTTGATGACGGATGAAAGTGAAGCTAACAGCAGCTTAAGCGATAAGCGCCGCCGTCGCCGTCGTTCTTCCTCTGTGGAGTAGGTAAATCCACTGCATCTGAAAGTTAACAAACTTATGATAGAACCGGAGCAAGCTGTTGCTTCTATTGGGTTGCCAGTACCTATGAAACAGATGAGGTGGCTGGAGTTTTCCACGCACTCAAGCATTGAAGGGCTGATTGCAGGCGTGGATGAAGTAGGGCGAGGATCTCTGTTTGGTCCTGTAGTGGCAGCAGCAGTGATACTACCAGATACGGCTTTGCCAGAACTCATAGCAGCCCAAATTAAAGATAGTAAAAAGCTGTCTAGTTCTCGAAGAGTTCAGCTAGCGCAGCTCATTTGGGCGCTGGCTATCGACTGGAAAATCGGTTTTGCTTCAACAGCCGAAATTGACCGAATGAATATTCTCCAAGCAACGATGCTAGCAATGAAGCGCGCTATTCTCAAGCTAAAGGTGCAGCCTGCTCTGTGTTTGATTGATGGCAATCAGTTAGTAAAAGACTTGCCACTGTCGCAACAAACGATAGTCAAGGGGGACGAGCGCTCTGTTGCTATTGCCTCTGCTAGCATTGTTGCTAAAGTTTGGCGTGATGACCTGATACTTCGCCTTGCCTCAAAGTACTGTATGTATGACTTGGAACGCAACAAGGGTTATGGAAGTAAACGACATCTGATGGCACTACAACAGTACGGACCTTCACCATTACATCGCACGTCCTTTCGTCCTTGTCAGATGACCGTACTTAGTTCTGATTCAGAGTGTTCTCAAACAAGCAAGAAAAAACAAATAATTTCAGTTCCTGATAGGTAATATCAAGTCCGGTTGATTAGTGTCTATTCCCCCAGAACCCCACCCCGGCTTTGGCTTACGCCAAAACCACCCCTCCCCTTGGGGTTAGGCATGGGGTGAATGATGACTGTTTAAACGGACTTGGTATAAGAGTCATGCACATTTAATTGGCACCCAGTATCTTGGCAAGATGATTTCGGAGACTCCTTTTGTGAAGCTGATTTGCCTAGCCTACGCGTAGGGCATATTTTTAATGACTTATAGAGCGGGGTATAAGTTATGTCATAAGGATTGGGGAAGGGTCTTATTCATGTGTTGCATTCTTTTTTCACGCTTGGTATAACCACAGATTTATAGAGATAAACACAAATTTCTTTACTACACAATTCCGACAAGTTGGTAAAGCTTCTACTTGTGAGCGCCTTAGCACAGCTACAAAGTATAAAGGCACAAATTTATCAAACGCTGTATTGATATTTACGTATATCTACGTAAAGCTGTGGTTTGGTCAACAAAATGTAAAAATACTAAAACCTTTCAATAACTAGTCCGGATTGAGGATGGGGAGACTTTGATCATCAAGCCCTTTTTCTGGCGTTTGCAACATCACCCAACGGCGATAATCTGCTAGGAGTTGATGTAGCAATCTTTGCTTAATAGTCAACAAAACACTCTTGAGCAAACCACTGCCTGTTGCTTCTAATATTGGCTTGGGCATATAGGAAAATGGCGGTGGTAAATCTACTAACACTTCTAAATCGGCTCTTCCTTTTAAAAGGGTATTAATACCTTGCTGCTCAGGAGACAAATGCCCTTTTAAATTTAACGCAAAGCGTTGGTTGATATACTCTATACCAAGGATTTCACAACTTAGCGATCGCACATGAATCGTTCCATTTGATTCAGCCCAGACTCTCATGTCTACAGTTGGTTGAATGCTGAGTGACATAAAGTTTAGAGGACGCATTTTCAAGCGAAAAATTTCCGTACTCAGTTGCTGAATACGAGTAGGGTCAACTAAAGCGTTAACCAAGCGTTGAGGCTGACGCAAGTAGTGGTGAATTGGAATAGGTTGCTCTGGGATAGCAATTTCAACCGATTGAGAGGCAGTAAACCGAGTAGGCATGAGCATATTAAAATATCTGTTAAATAATTGTAATATTTTCTTAAGAAATTATGTTATCAGTCATTGGTTATGACTTAATAAATGATTCGTGTGGAAAGAAGTTTATGATGTCTGATTACAACTCATAAAATTGAATACAAATCAAACTATCCACACAAAACTAAACTCTATGACTTTATCAATTGCACATTTAGGACCTCCTGGCACTTACGCAGAACAAGCGGCTCTTCTTTATCTCAATTGGCTTACTAAAACTACAGGAGTTGAAGCTATCTTATGCCCTTATCCCAGCATCGCTCAGACATTGCGAGCCGTCGATAAAGGTCAGGCAAAGTTGGCTGTTGTGCCTGTGGAAAATTCTATTGAAGGTAGTGTGACCATGACGCTGGATACACTGTGGCAACTAAATAGTTTGCAAATTCAGTTAGCTTTGGTCATGCCAATTGCTCATACATTAATTTCCTGCGCTCAAACCTTGGAGGAAGTCAAAACAGTTTATTCTCACCCCCAAGCCCTAGCACAATGTCAGGGATGGTTGGAGCGGTTACTCCCCAATGTACAGCTTATTCCAACCAATTCCACAACCGAGGCGCTCCTGCAACTAGAGCAGGACTTGACGGTGGCGGCTATCTCATCTCAACGTGCGGCGCAACTATACAACCTGCCTATACTAGCTAGCGGTATTAACGATTATCCTGAAAACTGTACTCGCTTCTGGGTGGTAAGCCAAAGTCATATGCCAGACGCCCGCCCCAGTTGTTCGGGACGTGCAAGTCACACTTCCCTTGCTTTCAGTACTCCTGCTAATATACCGGGAGCACTGGTAAAACCTTTACAAGTGTTAGCTCATATAGGCATTAATCTCAGTAAAATTGAGTCTCGTCCGACGAAGCGTTCTCTTGGAGAATACCTATTTTTTATAGATATGGAAGCAGATGCATCTGAACCACAAGTTCAATCTGCTTTAGCAGAAATATCTCCCTGCACAGAGATATTAAAAATCTTCGGCACTTACAACGTTTTGCCTATTAGTGCCCTCAATAAAGGCGTTAGTGGTTAATAGTTAGTTGTTGGGACATAAATGATTAATAACTAATAACCACTTACAATTCACAACTTCTCATTCAAGGTGTCTTTGAGAACAGTACGAGCAGCGAGGTGATTGCGAGTAGAAGTCAAAATTTCTGCTTCGCGTTCCAAACGAGCAGCAGTGTCTTGCGTTTCTAGCAATGCCTGCTGCTCTGTAGCAACACCGTAAAGGTTACTAGCTACCCAGTAAGATAGCTCTATTGGTAAATCTGGCAAATCTTCTGGCAGTTCGATGTTTTGCTCAGTTAACTTAGCTGACAGACGCACAACATCTCGCAGCAGTTGTTCTACATCAGTAGCCAATGGTCGTAAATCTTTGGCGGGAGGATGGTCTTCAATCCACTCAACCAAACCGACTCGATATGGCTTTTCACGAACATACTCTAAGACGCGAAATCTTTGTTGACCCAACGTCAGCATTTTCATTCGGTCATCTGGTAGCCGCTGATAATGAATAATTTCCGCACAGCAGCCCACATTGGCAATCGTACCTCTGATCGGATCTACCATCAAGACCCCGAACCTGCGATCGCTCTCCAAAATTGTGTTCATTAGGATTCGATAGCGAAATTCAAAGATATGCAAAGGCAAGGGTCTTGTCGGAAATAGAACGACTTCCGGTAACGGGAACAGAGGTAGTTCGCAAACTGCAATTTTAGAAGAGGATGTCATTGTTACCTTGGTATAATTTTAATCCTAAAAAGCTTTTATTCTCTGCTTTTCCCGTGCTTTTTCTTCATTCTATCATTTCAATTTTAAAGGTAATAAAAAGCCCTGAAATATATTTCTTCAAGGCTTTGTCATTCTTTATACAATTAAATTCTTGTCTTAGTTGTTAGTTATTGGTTGTTAAAAAGTAGGACTAACCTCTAACCTATAACCTCTGACTAATGAATAATTACAGCTTCACTTCAATGTCCACACCGGATGGAAGATCCAGTTTCATCAAGGCATCAATAGTTTTAGAAGAAGGCTGGTAAATATCGATAATCCGACGATGGGTGCGAGTTTCAAAATGTTCCCGTGAGTCCTTGTCTACGTGGGGCGATCGCAACACACAGTAGATTCGGCGTTTCGTGGGTAAAGGAATAGGTCCTATCGCTGTTGCATTGGTGCGGTTTGCTGTGTCTACAATCTTCTCGCAAGATGTATCAAGCAAGCGGCGGTCAAACGCCTGTAAGCGAATTCTAATCTTTTGCTGCTGTAGAGTTGCCATCTTTAATTGTTTTGGTTCGGATGAGTAGTTATTTAGGGATTGGGGCATAGGGACTAGCGACTGGGAAATATCCTTCCCAATCCCCTATCCTGGTGCATAACGCGTTTATAGACGCGAAAAGAGCAGAGCGTATATTATACCATCTCTGCTCCTCTTTTAATTAAAGTGCAAAGGTGCTACTTGAGGATTTTGGAAACAACACCAGCACCAATGGTACGACCGCCTTCGCGAATTGCGAAGCGCATTCCTTGCTCAATCGCGATCGCGTTGATCAGTTCCACCGTCACCTTGATGCGGTCTCCGGGCATGACCATTTCCGCCTCACTGCCATCATCAGCTGTGAAGGCTTTGATTGTGCCGGTCACATCGGTTGTCCGCACGTAGAACTGAGGACGGTAGCCTGAGAAGAAGGGAGTTTTCCGACCGCCTTCTTTTTCTGTCAGGACGTACACTTCACCTTCAAATTGGGTGTGAGGGGTAATAGAACCAGGCTTAGCGATGACCATGCCTCGTTCTATATCAGCTTTCTGTATACCGCGTAACAGAATTCCGGCGTTATCACCAGCCATACCTTCATCAAGACTCTTCTTAAACATCTCGATCCCGGTGACAGTGGTGGCGCGAGTCGCTCTAATGCCTATAAGTTCGACGTTATCGCCGATCTTGACTTTACCCCGCTCAATACGTCCGGTAGCTACGGTACCACGACCTGTGATGGAGAACACATCTTCTACAGCCATCAAGAAGGGCTTATCTACATCCCGTTCTGGGGTAGGAATAAAGCTATCTACCGCGTCCATCAATTCGTAGATTTTGTCTACCCACTTATTGTCACCCCTTTGTGTTTTGGGGTTAGCAGTCATTGCTTCCAATGCCTGTAAACCTGATCCTTTGATAATGGGAATGTCATCCCCAGGAAAATCATAGCTGGTAAGCAATTCTCGAAGTTCTAGCTCCACTAGTTCCAGCAGTTCTTCGTCATCCATCAAGTCTTCCTTGTTTAAGAAGACAACCAAGCTGGGAACGCCTACCTGTTTTGCCAACAGGATGTGTTCGCGGGTCTGGGGCATAGGGCCATCGGTAGCAGCAACCACCAGAATACCACCATCCATCTGGGCAGCGCCGGTGATCATATTCTTCACATAGTCAGCGTGCCCGGGGCAGTCTACGTGAGCATAGTGCCGATTTTGGGTTTCATACTCAACGTGAGCAGTATTGATGGTAATACCCCGCGCCTTTTCTTCTGGCGCGTTATCGATTTGGTCATAGCCTTTAGCTACAGCCTGACCTAGAGCCGCCAAAGTCATGGTGATGGCTGCTGTTAATGTGGTTTTACCATGGTCAACGTGGCCAACAGTACCGATGTTAACGTGGGGTTTATTCCGTTCAAACTTTGCGCGTGCCATGAATGCTAATTTCCTTTACTAACTAAGCGTTCCCTTTGCTTTTAGCTATGATTGCCTCAGCCACGTTGCGAGGCACTTCTTCATAGTTGCTAAACTCCATTGAGAAGATACCCCGACCTTGGGTCTTCGACCGGATGTCAGTGGCGTAGCCAAACATTTCTGCCAATGGGACTTTCGCAGTCACTTTGGCAAGACCTTGCTCAGATCCCATGCCCTCAATTTGCCCACGACGGGAATTGAGGTCGCCCATGACATCCCCAAGGAAGTTTTCCGGAACTTCTACCTCAACTTTCATCATAGGCTCTAACAGGACGGGTGCAGCTTTCAGGACTGCTTCCTTCATCGCCATTGAGCCAGCGATTTTGAAAGCCATTTCCGAAGAGTCTACATCGTGGTAAGACCCATCGACCAGCGTCGCTTTCACGTCAATAAGCGGATATCCAGCTAGAACACCCGATTCGCAGCTTTCTTTCATTCCCTGTTCTGCTGGTCCGATGTACTCTTTAGGTACAGTACCGCCAACAATCTTAGAGACGAATTCAAAGCCGGTGCCTGGTTGTCCTGGCTCCAAGTCGATCACAACGTGACCGTACTGACCTTTACCACCGCTTTGGCGGATGAATTTACCTTCAACTCTGTTAACCGGCTTGCGAATTGTTTCGCGGTAAGCGACTTGCGGCGCACCGACGTTCGCTTCCACTTTGAATTCCCGTAACATCCGGTCTACGAGAATTTCCAGGTGGAGTTCTCCCATGCCTGCAATCACGGTTTGATTGGTTTCCGGATCGACGTGAACGCGGAAGGTGGGGTCTTCTTCCGAGAGAGATTGCAGAGCCTTGGACAGTTTGTCCATGTCGTTCTTGGTTTTGGGTTCAACCGCCACCGAGATCACAGGCTCCGGAATAAACAGCGATTCCAGAATCACTGGCGAGCCTTCATCAGAAAGTGTGTCACCTGTCAAGGTGTCTTTCAATCCCAACGCGGCTCCCAAATCGCCTGCCCGCATTTCATCTACGTCAATCCGGTCATCTGCTTTCAAAATCACTAAACGAGAAATTCGTTCTTTCTTGTTCTTAGTGGCATTGAGGACGTAGCTGCCCTTCTTCAGAACACCGGAATAAACACGAACGAAGGTTAGACGACCGTAGGGGTCAGCCATAATCTTGAACGCTAGAGCCGACAGGGGTTCGTTGTCGTCGGCGCGGCGCTCAACAGTTTCACCATTTGGCAGTGTACCTTGAATTGGCGGTACATCGATTGGTGCTGGCAGGTAATCTACTACCCCATCTAACAGCAGTTGTACACCTTTGTTTTTAAATGCCGAGCCGCAAAGTACTGGCACAATACTACCTGTAATCGTACCTTTACGTAGAGCTTTGCGGATTTCGTCTTCGGTGAGTTCCACGCCCTCGAAGTACTTGTTCATCAGTTCATCATCGGTTTCCGATACCGCCTCAATCAATTTAGTGCGGTACTCTTCTACCTGAGAGAGCAGATCTTCGGGGATGTCCGTTTCTTGGATATCGGTTCCTTGGTCGTTGCTGTAGATGTATGCACTCATCTTCACCAGGTCAACAATACCCTTGAACTCGGTTTCACTGCCAATGGGCAACTGAATGGCGATGGCATTAGTTCGCAGGCGATCGCGCACTTGATCGAAAACTCTATAGAAGTTCGCCCCCGTGCGATCCATCTTGTTGATAAAAATGATGCGAGGCACTTTATAGCGATCTGCTTGACGCCACACCGTTTCTGTTTGTGGCTGCACACCGCCTACAGAACATAAAACTGTAATTACACCATCAAGTACCCGCATGGAACGTTCCACTTCAATCGTGAAGTCTACGTGTCCTGGAGTATCAATAATGTTAATTTGATGATTTTTCCAGCTGGTGCTAATTGCAGCAGCTGTGATGGTAATTCCCCGCTCCCGTTCCTGTTCCATCCAGTCGGTGACAGCGGTTCCTTCATGGACTTCACCAATCTTATGAATTATCCCAGAGTAAAATAATATTCTCTCTGTTGTCGTTGTTTTGCCCGCATCTATATGCGCCGCAATACCAATATTGCGTACTCTCTCTAGCGGGTTCGTACGTGCCACAGCTGCCTCCTATAGTTTTCGGCTCATGTATCTTGTATATTACACTTTGTTAAGATATTATATCTTTTACGGAAAACCGTCTTTTTCTAGTAAAGACACGATATATCGCTCTTCAATTACGATATATCGGTTTACTACTTAGTAACGATAGTGAGCAAAGGCTTTGTTGGCTTCTGCCATCCGGTGCGTTTCTTCACGTTTGCGAATCGCGTTCCCGGTTTCGTTGGCAGCATCCATTAATTCATTTGCCAGCCTGCTTGCCATTGTACGACCTGGTCTTGATCTTGAAAACTGCACCAACCAACGCATTGCTAGGGTTGTCCCCCGTTCGGCACGCACTTCCATAGGGACTTGGTAGGTCGCCCCACCAACTCGGCGAGCTTTGACTTCTACCAAAGGCGTGGCGTTACGCACAGCTCTTTCAAAGGTTTCCAACGGATCGCTTCCAGTCCGTTCCTCAATTGTTTTCATAGCATCATAAACAATGCGTGATGCTAGAGATTTTTTGCCATGACGCATTATCCGCCTAACTATCATGCTGACAAGGCGACTGTTATATACCGAGTCAGGCGGAACCGGACGCTTTTGAATAACACCACGACGAGACATACTTAACCTTTAGTTTTGAATTGGCAACGAGACTATATGCTATTGAACACCAGAAGTGCTGAAGGGCAAATGCCCGTCATCAGATTTTCTTGGGCTGTTTCACTACAATTGCAGCTACCCTAACTGGCAAAAATTGCTGTCCTCAACTATTATGAGGCGACAAAATTATATACTGCGACTGACTCTATTGAAAAAAACTTCCTTCAGCAAGTACATAATTACTGGGCGTGTTCATTTCATAGAGTTTTGCGTACTTTGAGCTTTACATCGGTAGATACAGTTGGTCAATCTTGTTAGACTTCCTGTACCAGTTTCACGCCTCGTCTACCTGACCGACCGATGGGTATTACCAGAAAAATCCTATCGCGCTTTTATCCCGACTCTAAGCTAAGTTTTTAACAAATACACGTTGCTCGTAGAGCTGGACTTCCCGCGAACGGAAATTCATCTTACTTGATTTGTGTCAATAGGCGCTTTTGAATAGCTGTGATCACTGTTTTTACAGAACCATAGGGAAAAGCGCTTTCATGAGAGCAAGGAATCAAAAAAATGCGATTAATCGTTACTTGATGCGATTAATCGCACCTGATCTACTTTTTAGGACTTTTTAGGACGTTTTGTTCCATATTTGGAACGACCTTGCTTGCGGTCTTTGACTCCGGCTGTATCTAAAGTTCCACGGATAATGTGGTATCTCACGCCTGGTAAGTCCTTGACGCGACCGCCGCGAATCATTACAACAGAGTGTTCTTGTAAGTTATGACCAATCCCTGGAATGTAAGCTGTGACTTCAAATCCAGAGGTCAATCTTACCCTTGCTACTTTGCGTAGAGCTGAGTTTGGCTTTTTCGGTGTGGTCGTGTATACCCTAGTACAAACACCCCGACGTTGAGGGCATTGCTTTAGAGCTGGGGACTTGGTTTTCTGACGCGTTTGTTCGCGTTCGTTACGTATGAGCTGCTGTATAGTTGGCATGAGTTACAGCGCGAAAAGCTGCCTATAGTCTAACTTTTAACAAATCCTGATTATATCTTTTTTTATGCTTTTGTGTCAAACTTTTTGATCACTAGTCATGATTTGCTGAAAAGGAGTTACCACATCCACAAGTCGCTTTTGCTTGGGGGTTGTGGAAGCGAAAACCACCGCCCATCAAATCTTCTGAATAATCCAAAGTCAACCCCTTAATGTATTCTAAGCTTTCAGCATCTATGACGACTTGAATACCTTGAGAGTCAAAAACGCGCTCACCTACCTGTACCGCTTTATCAAAAGACATATCATAATACCACCCGGAACAACCACCAGGCTTGACAGCCAAACGAAACAAGACATTTGGGTGCTGCTTTGATTTTAATCGCCCTATTTCAGTTGCCGCAGCTTTGCTCAATTGAATCATAAAAGTAGCAATGCAATTGAAAAACCAATTTTATATTACAAGCGGGGTTGTAACAGTTAAGCAAAAATCTTAATAAACCTCGATAAATAGTTGAAAAAATAAAGCAGCTAAAAACCAGACACATGAGCTAAAAAACCCGGTTTCATCAAGGAACCGGGTTTCACATAGAATAGCACACTTTGCCTGAGTTTGATTTCCTGCTAGCTTAGGCAGGAATTTCCTCATCGGTATATTCAATTTTTCGCTCAAAGCGCTTAAAGCAGTGTAGATGACTTTGGGAATTTTGATCTCGCCCTATGATTTCTTTTTATCTTCAACACGGGCGTAGTCGTCCTGGTAGCGGACAATATCATCTTCTCCTAAATATTCCCCATTTTGAACTTCAATCAACACCAAGGGAATCACGCCAGGATTCTCTAATCGATGAGTTGTACAATGCGGTACATAGGTTGACTGATTATTGCTCAGCAAGACTTCTTGATCACCACAAACAACCTTGGCTGTACCACAGACGACAATCCAATGTTCACTACGGTGGTGATGCATTTGCAAGCTGAGGCGGTGTCCGGGCTTAACTTCAATGCGCTTGATTTTATATCCACGTCCTTCTTCTAAAACAGTAAATGAACCCCAAGGGCGAAGTTCAGTTGCCGCCACGCCTCTTGGGGTAACAGCGGGCGGAAGGGGCAATGTGTTAGTCTGTGTTGCTTCTTGAAATTGAGCCATATTTACCTCATCTTGTGATACAACAAACCGTCAGTACTCTTTAACCATTGATGAAAAAACAAGGCACGAAGTTGCAATTGCGAAGATGAGCAATTCATACCACTTCTGCCAAACATAGCAAAATCAGATAGTAGAGTGTCATTAATAATCCCTGAAACTACTGTGTCTACACCAAGTCTTTATCAAGTCATATCGCAACTTATTCTCAGCTTTAAAGTCAAGCATCATTGGTTACTTATGTATCTATAGGATTCCTATTTGATTTTTGAAATACACGTAGGGTGGGCAATACTCAGCAAAACCCAGACATAACCCAGATATAGTGGGTATTGCTCACCCGAAAGATACTTAAATTTTTTCAAAAATAAAACCGGATTGCTATATGAATTTTCAGTTGTCAATGGTTAGAGGTGAGTCGTCAAAAAGTCTCACTAACTACTTCCTGTAAAAGCCTTAGCGGCGGAGTTGCAAGAAAATACCAATTCCGTTGTGAACACGAGCAGCAGTATTAGGAGAACGGTCAAGGAGTTGCCCTCCTAAGTAAAGACTAGTAGAACTGCCACCATCCAAATTAAGAGCATTTACGCACCCTAAAAGCTGCATGAGTTGAGCGTGTTCTGCCAAGGTAGGTCCTGCACCGCCAGCGCGATTATGTACAGCCGCAATAATGAGATTTCCTGTTGTCGTTGTGCAGATCCCACTGCGAACAGCCTTTTGGGCGATAAAGGCATCGCTAAATTTTTCGCCTTTGGCATCAAGGACGATTTGACGATTTTGCACAAGCAGTGGTCCTGCTCCTAAAATGTGTGGGTAACGGCTAAAATCAGCAGGAGCAGTGGAACTGGTGATTTTTACGGAAGACCCAACGGGTAAGCTAGAGGCACTGGTTGTAGCCTTACCGCGTAATGTTAGCAGGTAGCCATCCTGTGGTATTGGAACGGCAGTTTCCCCAACTTTACCTCCTATGAGCTGATTGATAAGCTGGTTTTTCTGGACAACGAGAATGGTTTCGTTGTCAGTGAGGGGAGTGTAGGTTGCTCCCCATGCAGGGGTGTAACGGGCAATACCACTCTGAACGTAGCCACTGTTGAGAGTCAAAATTGGTAACTGTAAATTATTGTTACCAATCAGAGTTTCTACCAGGTTGAGACGACCGATGTAAAATTGTCCAGAATCATTCCACGCGATCGCTCCCCGGTTAAGAATGGGACTTGACAACCATTGACCATCGCGACGAATCGCACCCAGAGGTAATCGATTATTGCGGTTAAAATAACCACCATTAATTGCAGCAACTGCTGAGTATTGTTGTGCCGTTTGAATCAGGGGAGCAGTGCCTACTAAGGTGTTCGTGCTTGTCCAAATAGGTTTCAGTTTTATCCCAGAGGCGCTAGTAGGATTCATTTCTAACCACACAACTGGAAAGCGTTCTTGACCTAAATTCACAAACCGCTGTCGCCATATCAACCCTGGTGCCCATGCAATATTTCTCTCCACCATCGCATCAGGTCGAATTTCAACAATCAGACGGTTGGGGTTAGGGACAGTGCTAACCCGAGGAGCTAAACCAAAAGGAACATTGAGGTAAATTATTGTTTGATTATTAACTACCTCTACTTGCTGTATCAGTGATTTAGGTGTTGGCGTCGCTGGTGGAGATAAGGGAGATAAGGGAGATGAGGGAGATGAGGGAGATGAGGGAGAGGGGGGAGTATAGCGTTGTACCAACGCTGGATCTGCTATTCCATCAAGCGTAATTGTCCACTCTCTATTTGGTAGAGAGGAAGAAACTGGGGGCGACAAGGGAAGCTGTGTTAAGGAATTCTCCTTGTCTCGTTGTCCCCTTATCCCTTTGTCCTCTATTTGAGGTTGAAGTTTTCTTGCTGGTATCCCTTGTGTGATTTGCCAGGGAGTTGGGCGATCTAAATCTACGATCATGCGATCGCCTACAGGTTGCTTATCCTGATAAATATTTGTGATTTTTGCCTTTGGTGTGGTAATTACTAACGTTTTACCATTAGCTTGCATCTGCCATCTGGCTGTTTTTGCTATATTTGTAATATCTAGATACCGATATCCTGTTGTTAATAAACTAGTTAAAACCAGTGGTTTAGTATTAGATGAAAACCACTGTATTGGTTGTGTCGTTGGATGAAGAGTGTCTAATAAATCTACACCCAATAATTGCTTAACTGCCCCGTCACTTAGATGAATGCTCAACGAGCCTGTTTTTTGGCGTTGCTGCAACCAAGCCCCAGATAAGGTGTGACCATTGAGAGAAATTTGGGTACCATAGGAAATTACACCTAATAAAGCCGGAGGTGCAGGTGAGTGTTGAGCAAGAGGACGTGGAGACTGAGAGACCTGTTGATGGGGAGAATTCTCTGTGTTCCTGTGTCTTTGTGTCTCCGTCGTGCCAGTCTTTAATGAAGAAGACTGTGCTTTTGCATCTCTACAGGTAGCTGTTAAGCACAGTAGTGTCAAAAGTATGGGTGACACAAAAACCCTGACAAACCTGCTATTACCTGCATTGGGAATACCACTGCGGTGTTGCTGTCGGCAAAAAGTTAGTATTTCTCCCATGATTCGCAATATACTTCTAAAAATAATTTCTTAAGGCACTGGGTAACTCATTATCAGGTGTAGGGTATAAATGTAGGGAAATTTCTGAATCGCTCAATAAATCCTATATGTCAAAGCCGACACCCAGTTTCAACACACAAGCGTAGTGCGTAAGTTGTCAAAATCAAGAAATAATGACATGGGTTCTGATCGAGAACGGGATGTGATATTGTATATATGGGCTTTTTATCTTTATAAAACAACCAATAATTTCTCCGGTACAACTATCAAAATTACGAGCGCTAAGTAACATGAGCGCTACTGAGATATGACAGCTGTTTTCGTTGCCAGAATTGAAGTAATGAAATCTTCTGTGCTACCAAGGTTGTTGTGCACGTAAAGTCATATTGGTAGCAACAGTGACAATGAGCAATCAATAAAAAATTAGAAAAAATTAAGGATATATAGGATAGGAATTGTCAAATGGGTATATAGTGTAATACGCTGATTTTGTTGCCAAATCGGGATAATTTTAGATTTAAAACTAGTCAAGCCATATGTTTGAGTTTTTTTCAGGTAAGCCGCGAAACGCTAGACCTGGAAAGTAGCGAGCGTTCAAGAACAGAGAATTGAGGAAATGCATACCGACTCGAATTAATTATAGATAAACAACGGTCGGAGTAAAAGTAATTTCCTTAACTCAGTATAAACACGAGAAATAACGAAACCATTTTAACACGGGTGAAGCAAAAATTAAACCTGAAGTTAAATTTTTTTTCCCTAATTTTCAGTTATTCTGTATTTCTCCATATTTCTGCATCTCCTGATTTAGCAAAATTTTTCTAACAAGAAGTCGCAAAAATTGTAACCAAGACGTCAGGGATAGTCTATGAATAAAAAACGGATGAATCAAGCACAAAAAATGACATCATCAGATACTTCCTTAGGGTCTATCTATCCAGGACAAAGATGGCTCGTAGAAGAACGAGATGCATGTGGTGTGGGTTTTATTGCCCATCGCCAAAACTATGCCAGTCATGAAATAGTAGAAAAAGCTTTGGCTGCTTTGACCTGCTTGGAACACCGGGGCGGTTGTAGTGCAGATCAAGACTCTGGTGATGGCGCGGGAATATTGACCGCGATACCTTGGACGTTGTTCCAAGAGGATTTCGTTGGGCGCGGGATCCAACTTCCCTCCACCGAAAATATTGCTGTGGGGATGATATTTTTACCACAAGATCCCGAAGCAGCCCAAAAGGCTCGTGCAACACTTGAGCAAGTAGCAGAGTCGGAAAAATTGACTGTACTGGGCTGGCGAGTAGTGCCAGTGCAGCCTAAATTACTCGGGATCCAAGCAAGAGAAAATCAACCCCAAATAGAACAAATTTTTGTAGCGTCCGAAGACAAAAGTGGCGATGAACTAGAACGGCATCTGTATATTACCCGCCGCCGAATTGGTCAAGCGATGCGCAATTTCCTCAACTGCAACTGGTCTGAAGACTTTTACATCTGCTCGCTGTCAAGCCGCACAATTGTTTACAAAGGCATGGTGCGTTCAGCTGTCTTAGGAGATTTCTATGACGATTTAAAAAATCCGGCATACAAGAGCGCCTTTGCTGTATACCATCGGCGCTTTAGTACCAATACCATGCCCAAATGGCCTTTAGCTCAACCGATGCGACTTTTGGGTCATAACGGTGAAATCAACACCCTATTAGGTAACATCAACTGGATGATGGCACGAGAAGCCAGTTTGCATCATCCAATTTGGAAATCTCGCATTGATGAATTAAAACCGTTTGTTTACATTGACAACAGCGACTCAGCCACCTTAGACAATGTGTTGGAGTTGCTCGTGCGTTCTGGACGCAGCCCGCTGGAAGCGTTAATGATTATGGTTCCAGAGGCTTACCAAAATCAACCAGAGTTGCGTAATTTCCCGGAGATAATTGATTTTTACGAATACTACAGTGGTTTGCAAGAAGCCTGGGATGGACCAGCATTATTGGTGTTCGGCGATGGGCGCAAAGTCGGGGCGACACTAGACCGTAATGGTTTAAGACCAGCTCGTTACTGCATTACCAAGGATGACTACATTATTGTGGCTTCCGAAGCAGGAGTGGTGAACATAGACGAAGCCAACATTCTGGAAAAAGGCAGACTTGGACCAGGGCAAATGATTGCTGTGGATTTAGAAAGCCAAGAGGTGCTGAAGAATTGGGAGATCAAGCAGCGCATCGCCAAACAGCAACCTTATGGGGAATGGTTGCGCCAGTACCGCCAAGAACTCAAGCAACTCGTGAATGGTCAGTCAGTCGTGGTTAATGGTAACGGTGTCAAAGAGAATGGACATGCCAGCACTAACCAAAACGGACATTCCACCAACCAAATTGACAGACAAGCCTTGCTGCGACAGCAAATTGGCTTTGGATATACCACAGAAGATGTGGAAATGGTGATTCAGCCAATGGCAATGGAAGGCAAAGAGCCGACTTTCTGCATGGGGGACGATATTCCTTTAGCAGTGCTGTCAGAAAAACCACACTTGCTTTATGACTATTTCAAACAGCGCTTTGCGCAGGTGACGAACCCACCGATTGACCCCTTGAGAGAAAGTCTGGTGATGTCCTTGAAAGTAGAATTGGGTGAGCGGGGTAACTTACTCGATCCCAAGCCAGAATATGCCAAGAGACTGAAGCTAGATTCACCAGTGATCAATGAGGCAGAATTGGAAGCTATCAAGCTGTCGGGATTTGCCACAGCACAGTTATCAACTCTATTTGAAATAGCCTCAGGTCCAGAAGGATTGAAAGCAGCAGTTCAGTCTTTGCAAGCACAAGCCGCTGAATCGGTGCGGACAGGAGCTAAGATACTGATTCTGAGCGATCGCGTAGGTGATGGCATTGATACTGAGTACAGCTATATCCCTCCTCTGTTGGCGGTGGGTGCAGTACATCATCACTTGATCCGCGAAGGACTGCGGATGAAAACATCTTTGGTGGTTGATACTGCCCAGTGCTGGAGTACTCATCACTTTGGGTGTCTTATTGGCTACGGTGCAGGTGCTGTTTGCCCGTATATGGCTTTGGATACCATACGTGATTGGTGGTTCGACCCGAAAACTCAACAGTTTATGGAACGGGGTAAAATCACTGCCATCAGCTTGGAGCAAGCTTTTGTCAACTATCGCAAGGCAGTAGAAAGTGGTTTACTGAAAATTCTCTCCAAAATGGGGATTTCCTTGCTCTCCAGCTATCAAGCAGCGCAAATATTTGAGGCAATTGGCATTGGTCAGGATTTATTAGAACTGGGATTTTATGGCACGACTTCCCGCATAGGTGGTCTTAGCGTCAGAGAACTAGCTCAAGAAGTTTTAGCAATCCATAGTAAGGCTTTCCCAGACCTGACAAGCAAGAAGCTGCAAAACCTTGGGTTTGTCAACTACCGTCCGAACGGTGAGTACCACATGAACAGCCCAGAACTCGCAAAAGCGCTGCATAAAGCAGTGGACGGCGCTGACTACGACCACTACGAAGTTTATAAGAAGCACCTGGAAAATAGACCGTTAACAGCATTGCGTGATTTGCTAGATTTCCAGAGCGATCGCTCACCTATTTCTATTGAAGAAGTTGAGTCAGTGAGTGAGATTGTCAAGCGCTTCTGTACGGGTGGAATGTCGCTGGGAGCGTTATCACGGGAAGCTCACGAAACTTTGGCGATCGCCATGAATCGTCTTGGTGGTAGATCCAACTCTGGAGAAGGTGGCGAAGACCCAGTACGATACAAAGTCCTGGATGACGTAGACGAAACACGTCACTCGGCAACCCTACCGCACTTGAAAGGATTGCGGAACGGCGACACTGCATCGAGTGCAATTAAACAAGTCGCATCAGGACGCTTTGGTGTGACGCCAGAGTACCTGATGAGCGCCAAACAAATTGAAATTAAAATCGCCCAAGGTGCAAAACCAGGAGAAGGTGGACAACTCCCAGGAGCAAAAGTTAGCCCCTACATTGCGATGTTGCGGCGTTCTAAACCCGGAGTGACACTGATTTCACCACCACCACACCACGATATTTATTCGATTGAAGACTTGGCGCAGCTCATCTTTGACCTGCACCAAATTAACCCGAAAGCACAGGTGTCGGTGAAGTTGGTCGCAGAAATTGGTATCGGTACGATCGCCGCTGGTGTAGCGAAAGCTAACGCCGATATCATCCAGGTTTCTGGTCACGACGGCGGTACAGGAGCATCACCATTGAGTTCTATTAAGCACGCTGGTTCACCGTGGGAACTCGGATTGACAGAAGTGCATCGCGTGTTGATGGAAAATAGCCTGCGCGATCGCGTAATTTTGCGCGTAGATGGTGGCTTAAAGAGTGGTTGGGATGTGCTGATGGGCGCATTGATGGGCGCAGAAGAATTTGGCTTCGGTTCGATTGCCATGATTGCCGAAGGTTGTATCATGGCGCGGATCTGCCACACCAATAATTGCCCTGTGGGTGTCGCTTCTCAGAAAGAAGAACTGCGCAAGCGGTTTACCGGAATGCCAGAACACGTTGTTAACTTCTTCTACTTCATAGCCGAAGAAGTTCGTAGTCTGTTAGCAAGACTTGGGTATCGTTCCTTAAGAGAAGTCGTTGGACGTGCCGATTTGTTGAAGGTTCGAGAAGACTCACATATCACAAAGACGCGATCGCTCAACCTAGACTGTTTGCTTCGGCTACCAGAGACAAAAGAAAACCGCAGTTGGTTGGTGCATGAAGAAGTTCATAGCAACGGCGTGGTTTTGGATGACCAATTGCTTGCCGATCCCGACATTCAAGCTGCCATCCGTAACCAGTCTTCTGTCACCAAAACAGTGGCGGTTGTTAACACCGATAGAACCATTGGCGCACGTTTAGCAGGGGCGATCGCATCCCTTTATGGTGACAACGGCTTTGAAGGACAAATTAACCTTAACTTCAAGGGGAGTGTTGGACAAAGTTTTGGTGCGTTTAACCTTCCTGGTATGTTTCTCACCCTTGAAGGGGAAGCAAACGACTACGTAGGTAAAGGGATGCACGGTGGTGAAATCATCATCAAGCCCCCAGCAGATGCCACTTATAACCCTGCACAAAACGTGATTATTGGCAACACCTGCCTTTACGGTGCTACTGGTGGCGTTTTGTTTGCTCAAGGCTTAGCCGGAGAACGTTTTGCTGTACGTAACTCCAAAGGTACGGCAGTGATTGAGGGAGCAGGGGATCACTGCTGTGAGTACATGACTGGTGGTATCATTGTCGTCCTTGGAAAAGTCGGACGCAATGTAGCCGCCGGGATGACTGGTGGGCTTGCCTACTTCTTGGATGAAGACGGTATGTTCCCTGAGTTAGTCAACCGGGAAATTGTCAAACTCCAACGAGTCATAACCTCATCTGGTGAGAAGCAACTGCAAGAGTTAATCAAAGCTCATGCTGAACGGACCGATTCACAAAAGGCGAAAATGATTCTAGAAAATTGGCAGCAATTCTTGCCCAAGTTCTGGCAATTGGTTCCGCCTTCTGAAGCGGATAGTCCAGAAGCCAATCCCCAAGTTGTGGAAGAAAAGCAGCTTGTTAGTTATTAACAAAATCGCCGTAAGTCCCTACCTATAGACAGATTCCCGGCTTCTTTAAGAAGTCGGGAATCTTATTGTTCCGACTCCTGGAGTATTAGACTTCTTGCATGAATCTTTACCCACTCTTCGAGAAGAGCAAAGCTCTACACCCTAAATCCCTCTCCCAAGCTTGGGAGCTTACTTTTCACGGTATCTGGAAAACCTCTCTCTAAATCTCTCTCCTATAAGGAGAGAGACTTTGAATTTTGGGTTTGAAAGTTAGATTTTTTGTGTACTTTTCCACATGACGTGAAAAGTCAGGCTTGGGAGAAGGGCTTTGAAATTGCCTCCCCTTCTCCCAATTTTGGGAGAAGGGGTTGGGGATGAGGGCAAGAGGTCTATTGACGAATGATTAATGACTGACAGATGTTTACAATGAATAAGGGTATGGCTTTGCCATACCCTTATATTTTTTGCTGCTATCAATAGTCTTGATATTAGATTTTGGAATTAATAAATATTAATAACTAATAACTATTGGTTCTTGCTCTTCTTAGCTGCCGCCAACTGTAGTTCTTGGTCTTCTATTTGTAAGAGTTCTGGTACAGTGACAAAACGATAGCCTTGCTTTCTAAAGTGGCTGATGATTTGTGGTAAAGCCTCAACAGTGTCGGAACGATTGCCGCCTCCATCATGCATGAGAACAATACCACCAGGTTTTGACTGTTTAGTCACGTTACGGATTAACCTTGGCACACCGGGACGACTGTAGTCTACGGAGTCAGCAGACCACATGACGATCGCGTACTTTTTGTTTCTAGCGTAATCAGCCACGCCATTGTGCATGATCCCCCCAGGTGGACGGAACAGAGTTGTTTTAACACCTGTAGTTTGATAAATAAGGTTTGATGTATTGTCAATTTCAAAGGCGGCTGCCTGTGAATTAAAGTAGTGATACCAATGATGCCAAGTATGGTTGCCAAGGACATGACCCTCAAACGCAATTCGCTTCCCTAATTCTGGATAAGTCTTGAGCATCTGTCCGACAACGAAGAATGTAGCCTTTATATTATTTTTTTTCAGAATATCTAGTATCTGTGCGGTAGACTCAGCCCAAGGACCATCATCGAAGGTAAGTGCAATAACTTTTTCGCCTTTGGTCAGTTTTGCATGGTTGACAATTGCACCTTGAAAGCGCGATGGTACAGCATGTGATAGCCCCTTTACATTTGCTTCTTGCTGCCAAGTTGTCAGCATCGCCGCCTTGAATTTCTCAATGCGCTGTTGAGTTCCTACTTTTGCTGCTGTATCCTTTACATTTGTAGCTTGCTTTGTCTGAGCTTTTGAGGCATTTGGGTTTATAGGCATGACCAAACCAATGCTTAAACTAGCACAAAAGCCAACTAGGGCAATCAGTATTCCATGCGACCAAACATACGACTTATTCGTTTCCACGTCAAAGCTCCTTAAGGTGGAATCATGAGTTATGTGTCTAACAGTGTGCTTCAGCACATTTTCTCTAGATATTAGTTACCTAGGTGCTTTCTGGTAATCCTGAAAATTTAAAGATAGATTAACAGAAATATAAGAATTAAGCTGATAAATAAGACAGTTTTAAATAAAACCAATACTATCTAGCTTTAAACTACCATATCTACTAATAGTTAGAAATATCAGAAATCCAAGGCATAAACAATGTTTTGTGTTGTTCAATATGAAGCATGAGTTGTATAGATAACATTGTATATTCTACTGCTAAAAGTTATTTGTACTTGGAAAAAAAAGTTAATTTTTTAACCGAGTGTCTGTTATTATTAGCCCTTTACTGAGTAGTAGACGCTAACAAGCTTAAGAGAGTTTCTGATCGTCAAAGGTAACTTTTTTTAAACGCAGAGTTTACCAAGAATCATGCTTTTGTCAGTATAATTAAGCCGATATTTATGTAACATTTTTTCAGATGCTGAGATTTCAGCTATGGAAGTTATGAGTTATTTTGAATGATTTGCTGGCTTTACTGTTAAAGGGCTAACCACAAATTTATTTACGGTGATTACTTTATTCTTATTCCAATTTGCTATGTATGTTTTCAGTACATACACGGAAAATATTAAAAATACCTTAATTATGTTTAATTACGCTTAAATGAATGTGTATTTATTAAAGCATATTATTTTTTCAATTGTGTAATTTTATCTAGTAATAAATAAAATTTATATGCGAATAAAATTTTGTATTTTAAAGATACTATGAAGTCAAGTTCAAATAAAGTTCAATAACATCGCCCTAAGTAACAGATTTGGCTTGAGGATAGTGCTAGTTAACCTTCAAGCATCCCTAGCTGCTTGCTGTTAAACACTATTGTGAAAAACTTCTTTGACAAACAGATATACCCCATCGCGTTGGTAACGCAGTTGAAACAACTGAGTATTGTTGAGTTGATTGACTAAGTTAGTCGCAAACTCTCGATTGCTTTGCCAGCCAGGATGAGTTACATCCAACAGTATATAATCAAACTCTGCTAAATTATGTGGTGGTGAGTAGACACTTGTTAATTTGACCACTGGTCTGTGGGCTAGATGCGGGGCAATTTCGGCAGTTGTCAAAACAGGTCCTTTTGTTTGAACGAGGGCGATCGCTTGCCGTGTGGCTTGCCAAGTATCCAGTGAATCAACGTAAATAGAGAAGAAGTAGCCGTATTTGGCTAAAGCCATGAAAGCGACTAAAGACCACAGTATAATTTGTCGTTTGTTGCGTAACCATCCCCGACCCGCTGCTAGGGTGGAAATGACAGCTAACACAAGAAATGGGACTGCTGGTAGAGAATACTGGCGGACCAAGTCTTTTTGTGTTGCAAAGTCAGAGAGAAGATTGATCCCCAAAGTGGGAATAGCACCTACTAAAGGCTGTATCCCTTGCAGTGAAAGCCCCCAAATCACAGGTGCTAATAAAAGCAGCAAATATTCCAGATTTCCTAATGAAAAAATTTGTCCTAAGACAAGTCCTGGTTTGAGGAGTAAATTTTGAGCAACCTCTGAAAAAGAGTGTCCCAAATAGGCATATCGAGTGATATGACGTTCCACTGAGCCTGCTTGACCACCAAAAAAGGGAATGACGATTTTGGTTGCAATCACAAACCAAGTTATACCGCTTATTAGAGCGATCGCACCGTATCGTCGCTTCTTTTCAAACACCAGTAGCCAGACTCCCATTGCTGCAACTGTCAGAGACAATACAGCTTTACATCCCAACGCTAGGACGATACATAAACAAAACCACCAAATGCGATCCAGTCTAGCTGCTAAAACTGCCCCTAACAATGCTGGCACAGCTATGACTTCTGGGTGGAAATCAAAAAGATTAATATTATACACCAGTGGATACAGCAGGTACACCGCAGCGACTGCTATAGATTGCTGCACCGTCAGACCAGCATGACGCGCTAAATGCCATGTAGGTAAAGCCCCTAAAGCCAAAGAAGCTGCTTGCACCGCAAACAACCAGTAAACACTGGGGTGTATTTTATAAAATAAGGCTAAAAGATAAAAAATCCAAGCGGCATGATCACCAAGAATATGGAAACGGAGGAAAGACGAAATAGGTGATTGCCCTTGGCTGATTAAGTAAATTGCCTGATCAAATATTCCTAAGTCATAAGCGTTTGATTGGAAGAGTTCATGTCTTAAAAGGCTGCACCCAAATAAAATCAACGTACTTACGCCGATCATCCAAATTACAGGATTAGGCTCGATCAGTTTTTTCTTCCACTCCATTTGTTCATCTCCTTGTCCCCTTCTCCCCTAGTCCTCTACTCTCGATCTACCCTGCCCAAAGTTCTTGGGCAAATCGAATAGAGAAGCTTGCAAGTAAAATCGTAAAAAATAACAGCGTCAGGTAACCCCAACGAGGATACCGAGAAAATAACATACCGAGAGCTACACTTGGAGACACAATACCGTACACGAGACGACTCAAAGAGATAGTACTTCCAGACGATAGCAACAAACCTATACCGCACAAGCCATAGATAACAGTGACTGGAGTCAATTGAGTGCGTAATTTCCACAATAGGTAAGCACTACCAAAAACAGCGACAGTATTAATCAACGGATCGCCTGCTAGTATCCACAACACCAAGAATAAAGCCGCAAAGCCATAATCCAGTTTTACTGAACCTAACCTTTTACGGAAGTGCCATAAACAATAACCACTGCCAATAATTATCGTAAATAATAGGGGATGCAGGGGGTCTTTGATCCCGCCATGCTTCCAATTCAATGTTCCGACAGTGACTTGCATGATCATTTTCCACCAACCTTGCCAATCAAAACCCAGCGAGGGACGCCATCCGCGTTGTGCGTGGATAAACCCCAAAGGGTCGCCAAATTGAATCGCACAGTATATGCTGAAAAGAAGTATTCCAGCAGCAGTGGCAAAAGACGCAAGGTAAGCAATAGGGGGTCTGCGTTGTTTCCAAGCTGCGATCGCAAACGCCCCGATCAGTGCTATTCCTGTCGGACGTGTTGCTGTGGCTATTGCTCCCCAAAAGGCAGTCCAGCCATACTGGTGTTTATCAAAGGCTCGCAAAGCTGCCGTACTCAATAATAGATAGAGACCCTCGGTGTAAATCACCCCTGCAAATAACGATAATGGGCACCAAGCCAGCACAGCAGTGATCCACCGCGCCACACTTTCACCATATTCTTCCTTAACCCAAAAGTATAAAAAGTAAAGCGCCGCGAAAAAAGCCAGATTGTTGACCAACGTCCCAGCCACTTCAAACGGTAAGCCCACGTTGATCAAAACTCGGATGATTAAGGGAAACAGGGGAAAGAAGGCAAGGGTGTGTGTCTTGCCATCGTTAACGAATTCATACCCAGAGGTGGCAATTATGCGGTAATGTTCACTATCCCAAGCATGAAACACCCCCCAACCAAATGTGGGAGCAATCACTCCTGGTGGTGCTGGCAGCAATGGCGCAATCAATAACATTGCAATCCAGATCAGGAGTCGGCTGGCAAGCCACATTGCTGCTGGAAACAGGAGAGTTTTTGTCCATAAAGCTTTGCTCAAAAATATTTGACCTTTAGTCATAAGTCGGCTATAGAGGTGTAGGAATTTTGTGAATTTTGAATTTTGAATTATTAAAGTCCTACACCAAATGAAATGTTTTTCAGCTTACCCTACCCAAAGTTCTTGGGCAAATTTAAGAGCCAGTCTGCCAAGTAAAATAGCAAACACGCCCAGACTTAAGTATCCTTGACGAGGATGGCGAGACAAAAACACACCAAAAGCTACATTTAGCGACACAATTCCGTAAGCCAGACGACCCAAGGAAATTGTACCTCCAGAGGCAAGCAGCAAACTTATGCCGCACAAGCCATACATCACAGTGACTGGAGTTAACTGAGTGCGTAAATGCCATAACATATAAGCGCCACCCAATACCACAACCGCGTTCAGTAAGTTATAGATAAACCAATCATCTGCCAATATCAACAAAAACGAGATTAAAGTATAAAAACCGCAGACAACAGGTAAACTAAGGTGCTTGCCCAAGCGCCATAAATAATAACCATAGCCGACAACAATGCCAAAAAACAGGGGATGTAAGTAGTCTTTTATGCCAAGATACTGCCCATCGGATGTGCCTAGCGTGATTTGCAGCAGCATCTCTAACCAACCCTGCCAATAAAACCCCAATGTGGGCCGCCATCCGCGTTGTGCATGGAGAAATCCCAAAGCATCGCCAAATTGAATTGCACAGTATAGACTAAACAGAAGTACTCCAATTGCAGTGGCAAACCCAGCAACGTAGGCAATGAAGGACCTGCGCTGTCTCCATGCTGCTAACAAAAATGCAGGTATCAACGCTAATCCTGTGGGACGTGTTGCAGTTGCCATTGCACCCCAAAGGATAGTCCAGCGATATTGCTGTTTGTCAAAGGCTCGTAAAGCCGCCGTACTTAATAGTAAATATAGCCCCTCAGTGTAAATGACCGTGCCAAACATGGACAACGGACACCAAGCCACCACAGCTGTTGTCCAACGCGCCTCGTTTCTGCCGTAATTTTCCTCTATCCAAAAGTAGATATAATAAAGCGCTGCAAAAAATGCCAGGTTGTTGATCAGCGTACCTGCTACCTCAAATGGCAAGCCCAGCTTCATGAAAAGCCAAATCAATAAGGGAAATAGGGGAAAAAATGCCAGATTGTGTTGTTTCCCATCATTGGCAAATTCATAACCGGATGTGGCGATCGCCCGGTAATGGACACTATCCCATGCATCAAACACCCCCCAGCCAAATTCAGGGGTAATCCCTTTTAATGGTGCTTCTAGGTGTGGAGCAATCACTAACATACCAGCCCAGATTAATAATCGGCTGACAAGCCAGATTGCTGTAGGGAAAAGAAAGCCATTTTTCCATAAGGCTTTTTTGATAAATATTTGAATTTCAGCCATAAGCTTGAGTGTTTTTCAAACTCCTTTATGCATCCATGTTCCTATGGCTGTCATCTTGTCAGTTACTAGTAATATTTTGCACATTCCACTCCTCCACCAAAATAAGTAACTACTTGAAAATAAACATAGCTGACAAAGTTTCAACTATTGACTATCAGTAGTTATAATTTACCTGCCTTCGATATGATTCTAAGCAATTCTATTTAAATATATAGTGTTTATATACACATTTTTTTGACCAAGGAAAATTGATTTGGAAAGAGGTTCAAGGACACAATGCTTTGCGCCCCAACAGGTAGACAGGTGTAGAGCAAATCAATTCAAAATTGAAAAATTTACCTACACCCCTAAACCCGATTCGCCTTTGCATATCTTTATTATTAGAGAAAATTACTCAGTTCTTCTCCCAACCTCCCCATTTCCTGATCTCCTTATCAGCCTAAATAAATAAATTAGATACCAAGCCGCATATTTGTGCATCCCTGGCAATTTATATTAATGTAGTCTGTCAATCCTTAAACAATTGTGAAAGCAATAACTCTTCTTGGTTCCACTGGCTCTATCGGTACTCAGACTTTAGACATTGTGGCTCAATACCCCGATCAATTTCGGATTGTGGGGTTGGCATCTGGGAACAATGTAGAATTGTTGGCTTCTCAGATTCGGCAGTTTCGACCAAGCATAGCAGCTATCTGCTCTGAGGAGAAATTGCCAGCACTGAAAGAAGCAATCAAAGACCTTGATCCCCAGCCGATTATACTGGCTGGCGAGGCGGGAGTCATAGAAGTTGCTCGCTACGGAGATGCCCAAACCGTTGTTACGGGTATTGTTGGTTGTGCTGGGTTGCTACCTACCATAGCAGCCATTGAAGCTGGCAAAGATATCGCCTTGGCGAACAAGGAAACCTTAATTGCTGGCAGTCCTGTAGTTTTACCCCTTATCAAAAAACATGGTGTAAAGTTATTACCTGCTGATTCGGAACATTCTGCCATATTTCAATGCCTGCAAGGTGTTCCAGATAGAGGTTTGCGACGTATTTTACTGACTGCCTCTGGTGGTGCTTTCCGTGATTGGGCAGTAGAAAAGTTAGCAGAGGTGACAGTTGCTGATGCCCTCAAACATCCCAACTGGTCAATGGGACGTAAAATTACTGTTGACTCTGCGACTTTAATGAATAAGGGGTTGGAAGTGATTGAAGCTCACTTCCTCTTTGGGTTAGATTACGAAAATATCGAGATTGTCATTCATCCCCAAAGTATTATTCACTCGCTGATTGAACTGCAAGATACCTCGGTACTGGCCCAACTCGGTTGGCCTGATATGCGCTTACCCTTACTGTATGCTTTATCTTGGCCTGAGCGCATCTACACCAATTGGGAACGCCTAGATTTAGTCAAAATTGGCAGTTTAACTTTCCGTGAACCTGATCATCAGAAGTATCCTTGCATGAAATTAGCTTATGCGGCAGGTAAAGCTGGTGGTTCGATGCCTGCTGTATTAAATGCGGCTAATGAGCAAGCCGTGGCTTTGTTTTTAGAAGAAAAAATTGGGTTTTTAGATATTCCTCGGTGCATTGAATGGGTGTGCGATCGCCACGCAAACGATAACCATCCAAATCCTTCTTTAGATGATATTTTGGCTGCAGATCAATGGGCAAGACAGGAAGTTTTAAAAGCAACTGAAAAGCTGCAAACTCCTTCGCGTATAATATCTTTGCGATAAAAAGCTACTAGCAACGGTCGGTTTTTACTGCCTCTGTATTTAGCGTTCAGCACTCAGTTGAACGCTAAATTATTTTGATGCGTAATTTTTACTTGCTAGCTGAGTATAACAAGACAAACTAGCCATTGACTTTGCGATTTCCAACAAATAAATAAATTATCCAATCTTGTGTGGGGCAGCCAACGCTATGCAGTCCTTGTTTCCCGACCTAGGCGACTGGCGTTGGGCATCCTGGTTCCTCCCAGCTTATAGGACGGGCTTCTAGCCCCGAAGTTCTGAGCCTCGCTCCGCGAGGAGCTAACGCTAACGGAGGAGACCGACCCTCAGACTTCTCTCCATCCCACAAGAAAAGTTGGATATTTTTTACTTTGGAAGTCCCTTATCACTCATTTTATAGTAGAACTACCTAACGAGAGATTCAAAGTATTTCCCCTCTGAAGTAATTTCTTCCTGCTACAAGATTGCTTATCTTATTTCTTGATACAGTTTTCGGGTATCTTTTTCAACTGACGAAAGATTAATTTTTCTTATTTTAAATAATAGGATAATAGAATTTTTTTTATACTTCTTATCGTGAAAAATTCCTATATAAAGTGTATCAAAAAAGTGTAGCAAAGAATCAAAAGATTTTTTTTAATTATTTCTTAAAGAAGGTTTTACGGCATACTAATTTTTTCATTGTTTTATTGTATAGTGAGCGCAGAACAATTACAGGAAAAAGCTCAAGTAAAATTTTGGTTTTACTTGGGTAAAAGAGCGTTTACATCTGTAATTGTTACATTCACTAAATTTTTTCTCCTCCAATACCTTCATTGGTAAGACTATTCTAAAGGAAGCGGTGTATCTATGTTTGCGACCGTGATTGTGTCTTGGATTGTCTTCACCTTATTAGTAAAAGTCGTGAAAACGACGATGAAGACTGCGTTTATTGCTGCCGTTACTATTGTTTTATTGGATGCTGCTTTTGGTATTAGTCCTCAAGATCTTTGGCATCAAATAATACTGGTACCTCAAACCTTGTCCCAAGTTGTTAGGGTTAGGTAATACCATTTTTTTAGTGTTAGTAGTTAGTAGTTAGTTTTGAAGAAGAACTTAGAACGCAGAACTCAGAAATCAGCAATGCTTTCAGTGGGGTAGCTGCAGAATCCTTTCTTCCTCAAAAAATACTACTAACTACTAACCCAAGTTGCGGGTTATCTGAGTTCGAGCGCTTCGCAGTCTGAGATTAATGCGATCGCCAATGCCAATTTAGCGGTTGCGCAGAGCGCAACCGTCACTCAGAGTTAGTTCCAATGAAGAGTCT
>JAHHIB010000075.1 GCA_019359075.1 Kalymmatonema hyalinum WJT4-NPBG1 | reverse complement strand
TCGCATCTGTAGGTAGGAACTTGAACACTTGCCAATAACGTAGTACACGAGGTACTTAGTCGGGTCAACTACTGTCCTTGGACTTAGGCTAGAAGCCCAGCGTCTTTAGACCTGGGTTGTTGACACTGTGACAATCAGGATGTGGTGTTGTCATGCTGAGTCTTGTGCAACCTATCGCTTGAGGGCAGGGTTTGTGAAGCGTAGACTCCAAACCGGGTTTCAAGAAAGAGTAGGGTAAGTCGCATCAAGAAAGTTCTAAGCGGTGAAGCGCACGCGTAAGATGAGCGTAGCTCCGACCTAGGAGGGACGCAATGCTTGTGATTGACAATTGATTAACCGAACATGATATCAGTCGCAAAGACACACTATAAGCCACTTTTGAATTTTAAAAAAATGGAATAGAGAGAGGAGGTAAAACGAACGACTCCTGCTGTATTGCTCTTCTCCACAAGTTGTAGAAAAAAGCTATATCGCTTGAAAGAGCGTGCCGAAGCTTGGCTCAAAACGGGCTCGCTCTATCCCCACTCCCTTATACGTTCTGACACTTGTAATCAACTCATACAAACACAAGGTTTGATTGAAGTTGAGAGCCTGAGCCAAAATTGCTAGGCTAACACTGGCAAGTGAACTGCATCCTTAAAAAAAAATGAAACTTTGAAAAAACCTAGCAATTTTGTCAGTTAATGGTTGTCATAAGGCAAACTCAAACTTTATGATAACCATTATTAGTTCATCGACTAGCAACAGCTAGTGGTTCCTGGCCTGGAGAAGCTTCAAGCACTCTCAGGCTAGGGAATAAGAAGTGGTTCTCTTCAACATATTGAGCACCAAACAGCCCCTTTTCAGCCCAAAAATAACGATCTGTTGTGTGTTCATTTCGCTTTACAAGTAGCAACGCGGGTGGCAAAATTCCCTCAGCTTGAATGAATTTTCTAGCTGCTGTCACAGGCTTATCTTCGCCGCTTTCGATGCTAAATTGAGGCACGTGTTCTAAAATTCGCCGCCCTTCTTGGCGACGACGGCTCTTCCTCTTGCGTCTCCTTGCCAACGTTCTGTCCTCCTCTTACAAGCTATAGATTGTAGTGATAGCTACAAAATCCGTCGTCATTATAAAAGTTCTAGTTCAAAAACACAAGAGTTGTTAACCTTTTGATACAAGAAAGATAATTTGTTTTGTAAAAGAAAAATTAGAAGTAGCGACCAATATAATTCCTTGGAACGAATCGTTAGTTGCTTTCTTCAGTTAAGCTTTGTTAAATAGAACAAGCCAACTCCTGTTCGTTTTCGTCCCTATAGTCATGTCATCTTAAAAAGGGCTCTTGAAATGTTAATGTCTGCCAGTTCTGAGTTTGTTGCTCTATGCCGAGAGCAATTGGCACTCTTAGCCCAAGGGCTGGAAGCATCTTTGAGCGTTGTCTATTTGACACAAGAATTGATAGAAGCTTCGACAAATGAAGCAAAACTCATTCCTGTGGTGGTTTACCCAGAAACGGCAGTAGAACAGCAAAGAGCCAATGCTTTGGTATTGCCGATCTCAATACCTATTTCCAAAAAGAATTGGGATTCGTACACCTCAGCGTCCACTACCTTGGATAGAACAGCGCGTTCTCGTATGGGCGATGTGTTCAACCCCAAAAACAACCGTTCTAAGCGGAGGTTATTGAAAGCAGCAGAGGAATTTCCAGCCCGTTCACGAGAAACTGGGACACCAGATGCAGCATCACCTCATTCAACAGAGGACTATCTACTAAGAGGTGACCAAATTGTTTTACCTCTTGTCCATGAGGATGTGATGATAGGGTTGCTCGTCACAGTCAGGGAAGACCGAGCATGGAATGAACAAGAAAAAAGTGAAATAAAACGGATTGCTCAAACGCTATTGCTAGCCTGTGTTTTGGATCAGCGTCGAGCATGGCTACACCAGCAGTTGCAGCAACAACAAATTCTCCAAGAAAAACAGCAGGATTTACTGGATAATTTATTGCACCAGCTTCGCAACCCGTTAACGGCATTGCAAACTTTTGGTAAACTATTGCTGAAGCGAATACGACTAGGAGATGCTAACCGAGAGGTAGCAACTAGTATTGTGCGGGAAAGCGATCGCCTCAAAGAATTGTTGCAACAGTTTGATGAAATTATTGACTTGACAGCAGAAGATTTAGGACCACTGGCGCTACCGCAAAAAAAAGCCTTTGTAGAAGCAAACGTGCAGAAAGACGCGAAAGCACCGCTTTTGTTGCCTGGTACAGGAGAAAAAGAAGTTAACTGTTCTGTACTTGATATATTAGAACCATTGTTAGTGTCAGCCAAAGCGATCGCTCAAGAGCGAAATTTGCAACTCATATCTGAAATTCCTCCTAACTTACCTCTGGTACGCGCCAACCTCAAAGCATTACGAGAGGTATTAAGCAACATTATTGACAATGCTTTGAAATACACGCCCACTGGTGGCAAGATTTTCATCCAGGCGGGGCAACAAAAAGCTCATTTTCAAGGAATTACCATCACTGACACAGGTCCTGGCATTCCAGCACAAGATTTAGAGCATCTTGGAGAGCGACATTACCGAGGTGTGCAAGCTCAAACGGAAATTCCAGGGACGGGGTTAGGATTATCAATTGCCAAACAGCTCATAGAGCAAATGCAGGGCGAAATAGAAGTTTTCAGCCCTGCTGTGACCTCGCTTATTACATCAGCCGATGCACCAGGAACGACGTTTATTATTTGGTTACCCAAAGTGAAGAGTGAAGAATCAAGAGGGAAGAATCAAGAGTGAAGAATCAAGAATATCTTTTATTTCAACGAAACCTGAAAGTTCTGACCGATGGTCATTTGCAAGTCGGTGTTTGGAGCAATGGCGATTAAGTCCACACTGTTCTTACCAAAGAACAGACTAATCAATCCACCAATCGCAGCGCCCCCCAGAACTTCTTCTGCTGCAATAGCGCGATCGCCAGTTACAACAGATACCGCTGCTGCTGCACCTGCACCAAGTGCGGTATTTCTGAGAATTGTTTTTGTATTGATGCCCTTTTTGACAGTTTCGGTCTTAGTAATCACTTCCGAAGTCGCATTGATTGGATACTCCTGACCATTAGTTAAGATGAGTTTTTGGGCGATGAATTGAGAACCACCCTTGTCTTTGATGGGACGCAGTTCACCAACCACCTGACTGCCAGTCGGAATGACTACAGTTCCTTTATCAGTAATCACGTTTTGTGACACGGTGAGGGTTAGAGGCGCTGTTTCATCCTTAGTCACAAGAATTTTTTCTGCTTTTTCATACTTTATAGGAATCACAGTACCTTCAGGAATTGTCACCGCTACTGGTTTTGATGGAGTCGGTTCACCAAGAGCTACAATGTAGGGTGAGTTAATTGCTGCGGCTTTACCAGAGCTAACCAGTGCTTGGTAGACAAAAGCTGCTACTTGTGCGCGAGTTGCAGTTGCTTTCGGATTTAGGAATTTAACATTAGGATAGTTCACGACAATTTGTTTCTCTGTAGCCGCAGCAATTGGACTACCGGCATAGCTAGAGATGTTATTAGCGTCGTTGTAATATTGCAGGTTGCTTTCGGCATTACCGCTAGCGTTGTATTTTAAACCGTTAGCGAGGGAAACTAAAACCTGTTCGCGGGGAATATTTTGGTTAGGCTCGAAACGATTCCCAGGATATCCAGACAAGAAACCGGTGGTATATGCATCCTGAATCGCACTCGATGCCCAGAAGCTGCTTGGTACATCGTAAAATCTGACTGCCTGCCGTTCTGGGGCTTTTTGGAAAGCTTTGCCAATCATGGCAGCAAATTGAGCGCGTGTGACTGGCTGTTCTGGGCGGAAGCTACCATCTGGAAATCCAGCGATAATTCCCCGTTGTGCCAGTTGTTGAATAAACTCTGCTGCCCAATAGTTGGATTGAACATCCGTAAAACTTGTTTGGGCGAAAGAAGCTGTAGGTGCCACTAGAGGTGCGATAGTACCTGCTGTTATGCCCAAAGCCATGAATGCAGCACATCCAGATTGCCAACGAAGGTGACCAAACATTATATTTTCGCTCCCCACAAAATTATGCTCTTTTTCGCTTGTTAATTAGACTATTTTTGAGTTAAGAAGTTTCCCAATATTATTAGTTTTATTAATATTTTATTCGCTTATAAGAGTTATTTAAATGATAAAGTTAAGGCAAAAAGTATGAAAAATCAAATCTCAAGTAAGAATAAAATAGTTCATTTTCACTTTTCTCCTTTCTTGAATCCTTGAAACTTTATTCAGTCAAAAAAAACCTATTTTTTGCCAATTTAAAAACTATTTTTCTCCAGTTAATTAAGCTAGACGTGCCATTGAGAGAATAGTTGCAAAAGAATGGTTTTTTTTACGTGACTGCTACCTATAAGGATAAAAAAAATCACACTCTAACTCCCTTTCTGCAAGCTCGAAATTGACAAGTGTTTTCTTCCCTCTCGACAAATGAGCAAGGGTTATAGGTGGAATCAAGTTATAGTTAGTTTATTGCCTCTATCTCAAGGCAACGGTATTAGCAACAATTTGTTGACAACAGACGGCTGTGTAGCAACCAACTTAATTGCCTTTTTATATGTAAGTTTAGAAATAAGTATGGCACTGTTAAAGTAATTTCCTATGGGTAAGACTACGCAGTTTTCCTGAGTGAAAAATCAAGCGACTGCACACCATAGTTAAAGGTGCATCTGTTGCAATCGCTTCTTTTGTTACTCTCCGTAGTTGCACTTCGTGCTAGTTGTCCTATCTCCTGCGCAAATAGAGGAGGGGTTGCTCTTTTGGCAACCCCTTGGCAGTATACGGGCGATGGCACTCTCGGCGCAAAGCGTCTTGGAGGCAAAGGAAGGGCGATACTCCTTCGGAATCGCTTCGCGATGCTCCTGAAGGGAGCCGCGCAAGGCGCGATCGCACTGCCAATTGATCAGGCGCACAATCTAAATTAAGATTAGCCTAGTAAGAGCCACGAGATACTAACAAATTAGAGCGCAGTACGAGATTCAAATCTCCTCTTTGGGGTTCAACAACCAAAACCTCAGCTTTGTTGCGCCGCAATAGAACGCTTGCTGCAGCACCTGCACCCGCACCGAGTATAGGCTCTAAAGTTTCAATTCTGCGGTTACCTGTCAGCAGTGAAATGACACTAGCAGCACCTGCACCAATAGCAGCATCTTGCAGAATGGTACCAGTTTTAGCTCCTTTGCTGATTGTTTCCTTTCTGGTAATGATTTGAGAAGTTGCATTAATAGACTGCCGATTACCATTAGGAAGCAGTAACTCTTGCGCTACAAAATAAGTCCCTTTGACACCATTTCTGGTTATTGGTTGCAATTGTCCATCAATTTGACTTCCTTCTGGAATTAATACATTTCCTGCCCTATCTACAATGTTTCTTGCTACCTTCAGCTTTATGGGTGCAGTTTCATCTGGAGTGACAACAATTTTATCTTTGTCATAGGTGACTGGAAGTGTTACTCCAGCAGGAATTGAAACTGTTCCTGTTTGTGTTTGTGTTTGTGTTTGACCGCGAAAGATTGATTGTGCAGAAGCAGGATCAGAGACAAACATGGGTGCAATGGCTCCTGTTGTCATTGCCATTGCCATAAATGCAGCGGTTCCAGTTTTCCAACGATGAAAGTGAGTCATAGCAGAGCCTTTTTGTTTCTTTCTTAATGTGTTTGACGTGCTGTTACTGAGATTGTTTCTGGCTTTTTTTAAACCTGTCGCTAGGCGTATTCCGAGGCTTAAATCGATTTTATGACGGTAAGAATGTGCAATTGTTCCTCTCTATTCTTATACCGCTTCTTGGCGCTAGAGAATAGTAACGAAGGATGTATATGACGCAAAGTTTGTGAAATAGTTCCTGAAGATTTTTACATTATCTCTATCTGCTGATGTATGCCCAGTAATAGGGGAGTGAGGGAAATTGCAATCTCTTACTTTCTATTGTAATGTTAATTTCTTGTGATGGTAGAGTATCATAGTGATACACCTCTTGTTTATGCAAAGATAAGCAATGAGCTTATTGCTTTGCTGTAAATCTGTAGGACACAAAGACAATCGTGAACATCCAGTATTGGTACAACCTCAGACTGGAAGTCTGGGGCTATACAAGCGAAGCTCCGTTCGCGTAGCGTGCGCTTTGCGCTCAGTTCCCAGGGCGCGAGAAACCCGCCTGCAGGACTTCTCTGGAGCCTACGCAGGCTATGTATTATTGAGTGCGCGTAGGCGCGCTTTGTTTGTGTAGCCGCGATTTCTAATCGCCAGGTATTTTTGTAGTGGAATGTACTAGACAAGTCATCTGCTACATTTGCTATAAAATTTGTTGCTGACGCTTGTTAATCTCTGCAATTGGTAATAACAATTCATCCTCTATTTTCTGTCGCACCTCACGGCTGACATAACAATCGCTATTTAGACAATCTACTAGCAATTTATTTGCGTCGTAATACTGCATTAGCAATTCCTCCTGCTGTTCCCTGAACAGCCGCTGCTTGCTCAACCAGCCGTGATAAAGATTTCGATGCTCAATCATTATGGAATTTAACTGCTCAGTCCAAATATGACTGTGAGCTTGCCACCACTCTTTAAATTTTTCTCTGTCTTTCTTTGGATCTGGGAGTTCATCTTTAAGTTGTTGGAGAGATTGCTTTTGTTTTGGATCAAAGCCACGGGCAAGGGCACGGTCAAGTTCAAAGGCACACTCATGTACAATATCCAAGTTAACCTCAAAAACAAGGTCAAGGTCATAGCCAAAAAATGGACTATTAGCAACAATACGCTTAAGAGTAAAAATATGTTCAAGAGCGCAGTCAAGAATATCGATAACAGCACTACAAAGTCTATAATCATGATCCAACGCAGTGTGGATGTCAGTAACACCCTCAAGAGTACGGGCAAGAAAAAGGGCACGAGTACGATCTAGATGGTGACACAAGTAAAAAGCCCGAATAGTTGCAGGTTTATAGGAAAGCTTCACTGAACGAGATTTTTGATTCACCGCCATTAGCAACTGCTGCAACTTCTCATCAGTAGCTACGATTGCATCAACTTTCTCTTTCATCAATTGCAACAGACGATCTGCACTTGGCGACATCCCAACCGCTAGCAAAAAGACTTCCCGCCAGCGTTTCTCGGTGATATGATAGACCAAATTTTGTAACGCCTCATCTGATGACAGTTTCCCTACAACAATTTCTCTAGCCGTGAAATACTCGTGAAAGGTCAGATGGGAAAACGAGTAAATACCCTTCGCCCGTTCCACCAATAGCCCGTGTTGTGCTTCAATTGACTTCAAAACTCTTTCACTATCCAGTTGCAAAGCTTCCAGGTCAGTATTAGCATCTGGTAAATTGCGGATGTATTCTGTTATGTATTGTTCTGCAACTTTCTGCTTGAAGAAATAATCACCGCCCTTAAATGTAGTCAGGGCAATTTTGCTGAGTAAATCTTCCTTGCGCTGGGCTGACAGCTTTTTGTAAACTAGATCGCGCTGAATTCCCCGCTTGGCATCCCATTTTTTCAACAGCGCATCCAATCCCTCTTTGTATAACTCAGAACGATTTGCTGGAAAATCCCCTGACTCTTCAAATGCCAAACATAAAAGCGTCAGCAGCAGCGGACTGGCGGCGAGTTGTTTGATGCGGTTATTGTCTTCGAGGCGTTTAAGAAAACTCTTTGGTTTTACAGCTTTGTCCTTATACCATTTGGTTGCAAATGTGGCAATCTGTTCATCATCAAAATCAGCTACTTCCACTTCTGTGAACTTTTCAAAGGTATATTCCCAGGCTGCAAGACGGCAGGTGATAACAAAATAGTTTGTATAAAAATTTTTAGGAAAATTATCACAAAGCCATTTTAGAATTATATCTAGCGATGGCATTTTGTGTGTGCTTTGGTATTTCTCTAAGTCTATTTTGAAGTCTTCAAAGTATTGTTGAGAGTCTCTTGTAAATTCTTCAGCAAGATAAAGATTGTCAGAGACCTCCCGAATCTGATTTCTAACTCTGCTGCTATCCTCTTCTCTGACTTCATCCAACCCATCAAGCAAAACCAAAACCCTACCGTGGTTGAATAAATCAGCTACTTGAGTAGCCATTACCCCGCAACTAGAGAATAGCTGACTAATGTATTCCAGTAATCCCGGTTTCTTTGGGGCTTCTGTAAAATCTTTAAGGGTGACAAAAATTGGCACGCGTTCAGCCTGAAATACACCATCAATGCACTGAATCGCTAAATATTTCAAAAACGTGGTTTTACCAGCCCCTGGCTTTCCCAAAATCATCAGCTTAGGATGTTTATTGACCGCTTCTAGCCCTGGCACTCGTTCTTGAGTAATTCTACCCAGTCCCAAGCGGTCAAAATCTTCGCTCCTACACTCTTGCAGTAATTCAGCAATATCTTTGCGCCTACGCCCAGTAATTTTCTCTAGGATATTGACGCTGGTGTAAATGTCATTCAACCCCATTGGCTGAGTCATTTCCAGCACGCGCATTGTATCGCAGCGTTCTTGTATAAGGGGTTTTATCTTTTCGCGTACCTCTTTTACAAGGACATCTATATCAATGTTATTATCTTGATTTGCTTCTACCTCTGGTTCGCTGGGTGGTTCAGCAATGACCTCTTCCCACTCTAGCTCTAGCCTGTCGCAAATTTGGACAAAGAGATTGCGGTCAACAGGCTTACCTGTAAAAAACTTTCCAATGGGTTGGCGAGTTACTTCCAACTCTTGTGCTAATGCCTTTTGAGTCAAAGAGAAGCGGATTAAAGCTTTTCTTGCCTTTTCGATACCTTCAATAGAACAGCAAAGCGATCGCCCTGTCATAGTTGAACCACAACACTTGTATCGATTGTACCTGCGAAAATTTCAAATCATGCCGTTCTCATCCACAACTCACCCACCACTCAAACCTGTATGCAATCTTTTCGCAACCACACACCTGTAAAGCTAGGGATGTAGCAATTGGTGGAGTAAGTAGATGTTATCCAAGAAGTTTCTTTCAAAAGATGAAGTGCTGGGTATTGTTATGCTGATTACCGTGATTGGTTCTCTGATTCTTGCAGTTATCGACGAGAAAAGCCGTCCTCAATTTCTGGATTTAACAAAATTTGCTGTGGGTACATATGTTGGACTTTTGATACCACGCTCTAGGTTAAACGAGAGTGAACGGAATTAGGAATCACCAAAATACGCCTTTGCGACTTCTAGTCGCTGCTTGTAAAACTAAACCTGCACAAACGGGTTTGTTTTTTTATGATGCACACAAGCGTTCGTCTACCATCACCAGAAAATCCTGGCAAATAAAATTTGCCACTACCCCCGTTCTTAATTAAAAGTAGGCGAGATGGAACAAGGGAACAAGGAGAATTTCCCTTGTCTGTCGCTCCCCTTGTCCCCCTTTCCGCCCTCTTTTTTCACCTCATCCTCCTTACCTGTAAAGCGTTTAAAGAATCAAACTAGCTGGTTATTTATGGAAGGCAAAAAGGAAAGAACCGAAGCAAAGATGAATTTTTCCACGCTGGTAGTAAAAAATGTTTGCCTAATATGAAAAAAACACTCATTATATTGTTAACATTCGTTAACTTCAGGTGTTAAAGACTAGAAACATTATTTTTAGCTAGCTAAACTAACAAAAAGAGCATATGTACTGTTATTTATAAAAAAAAGGTCTAGCGCCCAATCCTCGATGATTCCAATCCAACTTACTCTCAAAAACTTCCTCAGTTACCGCGATGCTACTTTAGATTTTCGCGGGTTACATACGGCTTGTATTTGTGGTTCCAATGGCGCTGGAAAATCTTCCCTCCTCGAAGCTATCACTTGGGCAATTTGGGGTGAAAGCAGAGCTTCTAGCGAAGATGACGTTATCCAAACAGGTGCAAAAGAAGTTAGAGTTGATTTCATCTTTGAAGCAAACCAGCAAACATATAAAGTGATTCGCACCCGAGTGCGGGGTGGAAGTGGTGCTCTGGAATTTCAAATACAAATACCCACTGGGTTTCGCGCACTTACCGGCAAAGGGGTACGTGCAACACAAGATTTGATTCTAGAACATATTAAGCTTGATTACGAAACTTTCATCAATTCGGCATACCTGCGTCAAGGTCGTGCCGATGAATTCATGCTCAAGCGACCTAGTGAGCGTAAGGAAATATTAGCAGAATTATTAAAACTCAATCAGTATGATCAATTAGAAGAACGGGCAAAAGAACTCTCACGCCAGTTTAAAGCAAGAACGGAAGAACTAGAGCGCCTTTTGGATTCGCTGAGATCTCAACTGCAACAACGTGAAGCAATTGCCCAAAAACAAGGCGACTTGGAAGCCGAAATCAACCAGTTGCAACAGGTACAAGCCTTTGAAAATATTCAATTACAAAGTTTGCAAGTTGTCCAGCATCAGCGGCAAAACTGGGAGCAACAACTGAACTTTGTTAGGCAGCAGTACCAGAATCTTACTCAAGACTGCGATCGCCTGCAACAAGAGCGCTCAGCAATTCACTCTCAGTTCTCTTCTTTAGAAGAACTCTTAAATCAAGCAGCTGAGATTGAAGCTGGGTACAACGAATACCAAGTTCTGCAATCTCAAGAAGAAGCGATGGGCGCTCAATTTGAAGAATACACTCGCGCCCAACAAGCACGGCAACAAAAACAACAGCAGCTTACCAAACAAATTAACGAAATTGAACGGCAATTACAACACGCAGAGGCACAACTCGCCGCTGTGCAGCAACAAGAGCAAGAACTTCAGCAAACTCTGACTAAGTCAGATGAAGTAGAAGCTGCCATAGCACAACTTGCTGCTGCACGCAACCGTGTTGCTCAAATGGATCAGTTACAACTGCAAGTCGCTCCCCTGTTGCAACAACGGGCAACATTGCAAAGCCAATTGGATCGCGCTCATGCTGGTTTAGTTGCTCGACTCGAACAACTCGAAGCAACAGCCAACCAATTACAACGCCAGCACAGACGCCAACCGCAACTGCAACAAGCAGTGATGGAAGTGGCAATACAGATAGAAGAATTGGAGAAGAAGCGGGTTTATCTACAACGAGTGCAGGAAAAAGGACAGGAAAGGCGTCACCTGATCGAACGTTTGCAGGCTCATCAACGGGACTTTGAAAAACTGCTGGGAGAACTCCAGCAAAAGCTGCAAATGCTCCAAAATCCCAATGCTATCTGTCCTTTGTGCGAACGTTCTCTAGAGGAACATTACTGGAATCGTGTCGTAGATAAAACCAAAATAGAGTACAAAGATGCACAAGATGAGTTGTGGATAGTCAGGGAGCGAATGGCTGTCTCTGATAGAGAAATTCAGGTACTCAGGCAGGAATATCGTGAGATATCACAGGAATTGTCTCATTATGATGCCTTACGGGAACAAAGGGGACAATTGGCAGCACAGTTGCAGGCGACAAGTGATGTCGAACAACAACTACAAGAAATAGTCGCTGAAAAGCAGCAATTAGAGCGCTGGTTGCAAATGGGTAACTATGCTCATGAAACCCAAGCCGAACTCCAGCAACTTCAACAATATTTACAACAACTCAACTACAATGAACAAGACCACGCCCTTGCCCGTAACGAAGTAGAGCGGTGGCGGTGGGCAGAAATTAGACTCAGCCAAATTAAAGATGCGGCAAAGCGTCAAGCGCAGATAGACGCACGAAAACCAGAGATTCAGGCACAAATTGCCCAATTACAAACTAGAACCCAGCAAGAAGCAACGCAATCTGAATGTGCCAGGCAAATCGCCGCTCTTGAGCGCCACATAGCTGAAATTGGTTACGTGTCAGAAGAGCATAACAATCTTCGCATGGCTGTACGCAAAGCTCAATCTTGGCAGTTACGCTATCAACAACTTGTGGGGGCGCAGCAACAGTATCCGCAACTGAAAACAAGATTACAAGAGTTAGAGGTATCTTTGCAAGCGAGATTAACTGAGCGGCAAAGACTTGCTACCCAAATCGAAAGCATCGTCCAGCAGCTCGAAGAATCAGCAAATCCATCTGCTCAAATCCCAGCATTAGAGCAGCAATTGGCATCACGCCGACGGCAACTTGACGAACAAATTGGTCAGTTGGGACGCTTGCAGCAGCAGGCTCACCAACTAGAAACATTGCAACTTCAGTATGAACAACAGCAGCAGCAATTGCAAGAAGCAAGACGACAACATCGCATTTATCAGGAATTATCACAAGCTTTTGGTAAAAATGGTATCCAAGCATTGATGATTGAGAATGTCTTACCGCAATTGGAAATTGAGACAAATCAACTGCTTTCGCGACTGAGTGCCAATCAGCTACACGTTCAATTTGTTACACAAAGGGCTGGAAAGAGTGGTAAGGCAAGCAAGAAAAATGCCAAGCTGATAGACACTTTGGATATCTTGATTGCTGATGCTAGAGGAACGCGGGCTTATGAAACTTACTCTGGTGGAGAAGCGTTTAGAATTAACTTTGCGATCCGTTTAGCGTTGGCGAAATTATTAGCGCAGCGGGCGGGGGCGGCGTTGCAATTGTTGATTGTGGATGAAGGGTTTGGGACACAAGATGCAGAAGGATGCGATCGCCTAATTGCAGCGATTAATGCGATCGCATCTGATTTTGCTTGTATCCTGACAGTAACTCATATGCCCCATCTTAAAGAAGCCTTTCAAGCCCGAATTGAAGTGAGTAAAACTCAACAGGGTTCGCAGGTGCATTTGTTAATTTAAACAACAGCCGTGTTTTTCCGGTGATTGATTCTGTCAAAATGTAATAGTTGAAAAAACGAATCTGACTACGTGCATTCTGAAGACACGTTGCCAAGTTTGATGAGGTTTTATAAAGAATTAGCGGTTTGGGTAAAATCGCCACTCTCTAGCTGAGAAGTATACAGGTGTTAACTTGACTTCGACTAATTGTGGTTGATTTAAGGTGCAATTACTACACAGGTTGGGAGAGTACAATGGGTGGTTTGCGAAGTACTTGTTGGGGCGCTTTCTTAGGAATGGCGATCGCTGGTGTCTATACTTTATCGGCAGATTCCACTCAAGCTCAAATTACCCCTGATGCCACTTTACCGAATAATTCCATCGTCAACATCAATGGCAATATCTTCAATATCACAGGCGGAACACAAGCAGGCACTAATCTGTTCCACAGCTTCCAACAGTTTTCTGTTCCCACTGGTGGGGGAGCTTTATTTAACAATACTGTAGATATTCAAAACATTATCAGTCGAGTCACAGGTGGGTCGATATCTAATATTGATGGGTTGATCCGCACCCTAGGGACGGCTAACCTTTTTCTGATTAACCCTCAGGGAATTGTATTTGGACCGAATGCCAGTTTAAATATTGGGGGTTCGTTTATTGCAAGTACAGCTAACAGTATAAATTTTGCCGATGGTACTAAATTCAGTGCCACTCCATCACAAGACTTACCCCTGTTGACAATAACCGCACCTGTTGGACTAAATATGGGCAGCAATCCAGGATCGATTCTGGTACAAGGACCTGGGCACGACATTAATTATGAAAATATTGTCAAGGCAGAGGATGTTTTCATCAGACAACCCCGTCCCCCAGTGGACACTAGCTTTACGGGATTGCAAGTCAAATCGGGGCAAACCTTAGCACTCGTGGGAGGTAATGTGTCCTTCGAGGGTGGCATTCTCAAGTCACCATCCGGACGTATTGAAATCGGCAGTGTTGGCAGCAATGGATCTGTGAGTCTCCTACCGATACAACAAGGTTGGAAGCTCAGTTATGACACTCCCAGTTTTGGTGATATCCAGTTTTCACAGAAAACATTCGTGAGTACCACAGGAGTAGGTGGTGGTTCGATTGCGATGACTGGTAGGAACATCAATTTCACTCAGCAGTCAATTGTACAAGGTGATACCCTTGGCGATAGAAATGGGGGAGAAGTTAGCGTTGTCGGCCAGAACATAGGTATCAATGAGTCCAACATCAGAGCGCACACTTACAGTTTGGGGAGTGGCGGACAAATTAAGCTGGTTGCCAGCAACATCACGTTTGAGAATCAGAATGCCGTGAGTACTCAAGCATCCAGCACGGGTGACTCAGGACAAGTTAACCTGGTTGCCGACAACATCACGTTTAACGATACTGGCGTGGGAAGTGCCGCATGGGGTACGGGTAAGGGCGGACAAATTAACCTGGTTGCCAACAACAACATCACAATGAAGAATAACACTAACGTGGTCACTGAAGCATGGGGCACAGGTGACGCTGGAAACATCAACATTCGGGCAAGTTCTTTTTCTTTGCTAGATTCGGGTGTCGTTATCAGTACGGAGCGAGATAGTACAGGAAAAGCTGGAGATATCAACATTCAAGTCGCAGGCCCTATGGTGGTAAAGAGTGCCGGTATATTAAGCGATACTGTCACGGATAATGCTGGAAAAGTCAGTATTAGTGCAAATTCTTTGGAGATTGAAAGCTCAGGAGTGTTTAGCCGTACAGGAAAGCCAGGTAAGGTTGGAGAAATCAACCTTCAGGTCGCCGACTCTTTGGAAGTACGAGGCACAGGTATAGGTACTGTTAGCTTTGGCAACGGTGACGCTGGAAACATCAATATTAGCGCAAATTCTTTTTTACTTGAAGGGTCAGGAATCGATACTTATACCAACGAAAATAGCCGAGGGAACGCCGGAGACATCAACATTCGGGTCGCCGATTCTTTAGTCATAAAATATGCAGGTATATTGAGTGATACTTCTAATAGTAACGCTGGGAACATCAACATCAGTGCAAATTCTTTGCAGATTGAAGATTCCGGAGTGTTTAGCCGTACGATAGAAACAGGTAACGCTGGAGACATCAACATTCAGGTTGCAGGCTCTTTTGTAACCAAAGGAACAGGTATATCTACTGATTCCTATGGCGTGGGTGATGGTGGAAAACTCAACATCAGTGCAAATGCTTTGCAGATGGACGGTTCTCAGATCAGGAGTGCTACGGGGGCAAATGCCACAGGGAACGCTGGAGAAATTAACATTCAAGCAAACCGTATGGAGTTACGGAACCGTTCATCTGTAAATACCGATATCTCTGGCAAGGGGAACGCTGGAAATATCAGCATTGTGGCAGATACGATTGAACTTGATAATGAAAGTGAGATTAATGCAAAGACCACAACGGGTCAGGGTGGAAATATTGGGCTAGAGATAGGAAACTTACTTTTGTTGCGTCGTGGAAGTTTCATCTCCACCACCGCAGGCACAGCACAACAGCCTGGAGACGGCGGCAACATCACCATCAATACTCCTAACGGTTTCATCGTCGGCGTCAGGGGTGAAAATAGCGACATCTCTGCCAATGCTTACACTGGCATTGGTGGAAGAGTAGATATTAAAGCATTTGGCATCTATGGCATTCAACCCCGCCAAAGCCTAACTTCCCTGAGTGACATTACTGCCAGTTCAGAGTTTGGTGTAGACGGCACTGTAGAACTCAACACACCTGATATTGACCCAAATCGGGGATTAGTGGAACTACCTACAAATTTCTTTGATGTTTCACAACGAATTGATACTAGCTGCAATCCTGGTAGCAGGCAAAGAGCCAGTTCATTTCTTGTCACCGGACGAGGTGGCATACCCGCCAGTCCCTTAGATATGTTGACACCAGATGCAGTGCAGGTAGATTGGGTGAGTCTCAATCCTAGCAGCGATAACCGCAAGAGTCCATCTGTTACCAGCAAACCAACTACTGCTACACCAGAACACATCGTAGAAGCTACTGGATGGGTGATAAACTCTAAAGGTGAGGTAGTCCTCACAGCTAATCCACCCACCATCACGTCTCATGGTTCATGGCAGAACCCTGTGTCTTGCAGTGCTTTTTAAATGCCAGTATTCACATCTTAAGCAATTGTGTTGCTGACTGACGTAGCGTTACAGTTCGTTACATTATGTGCTCAGAATGCACGTAGTGCGATTCGTTCAGCCAAAGTCCAAATTGTAGAGATGGCTGGTTTGGGTATACTCTACCCCCTAATGACTGGCGACACAATCAAACCATCCTTAACGTGAATGACTCGCTGGGTTTGGGCGGCGACATCAGCCTCATGGGTAACGATAACAATCGTGATACCTTGGTTGTTCAAATCAGTAAGCAACTCCATCACTTCCTGAGAAGTCTGGCTATCTAATGCTCCTGTTGGTTCATCTGCCAGCACCAATGCAGGACGATTGACCAAAGCACGGGCGATCGCCACCCGTTGCTGTTGTCCGCCAGAAAGTTGATTGGGGCGGTTGTGCAACCGTTCCGCCAGTCCGACTCGCGTGAGAGCTTCAATTGCCCGCTTGCGTCGTTGCTGTCTGGAAACGCCAGCATAAACCATCGGCAGCATAACGTTTTCAACAGCAGTGGCGCGAGGCAGTAAGTTGAATTGCTGAAAGACAAAGCCAAGGCGCTGATTGCGGATGTATGCTAATTCGTCATTATTTAGAGTCGTGAGATTCCGACCTTCCAAGACGTAGTGTCCATCGGTTGGGCGATCCAGACAGCCGATGATGTTCATCAGGGTAGACTTGCCAGAACCAGACATTCCCATGATGGCAACATATTCTCCTTCCTCAATGGTCAGGTTGATACCTTTAAGAATCGGTACTTCTGTATCAGCTAACCGATAGGTTTTGGTAATATCTTCCATCCAAATCATGGTTGCCATATTAATCACTCCGTAAAGCAGCGATGGGGTCAAGTCGGGCGGCGTTGCGGGCTGGAATCACCCCTGCTACCAGCCCAGTCACTAACGAAAATCCAAATCCGGCAATGATTGACCAGAAAGACACAACAAACGGAAATTTAAATATGTTAGCTGCTGCCAGGGCAAGGCAAATCCCAAATCCAATCCCAATCACTCCACCCACAATAGCAACCACGACTGCTTCAGTGAGAAACTGGCTCAAAATCGCGCTGTAGGTCGCTCCTACGGCTTTGCGAATGCCAATTTCTCGGGTTCTCTCTACAACTGAAACCAGCATGATGTTTGCAATACCAATGCCCCCAACCAGTAGGGAAATGCCTGCGATCGCCCCCACCAAAATTGTAAACAGTCCCACAACATTGCTGAAGGTGTTGATAATGTCAACTTGATTGATGATGCGAAAGTCGTCTGGTTGTGGCGGGTAGATATTATGCCTAATACGGAGCAAATTCGTTACCTGGAACTGGGCTGCGTCAAGCTGCGCCTCGTCCTGAGCCTTTAACCATAAACCATTAATAGCAGTACCGTTAAGAGCATTATTGCCCACAATTCGCGCAGACATATTTGTCAGAGGAATATACATTTGGTCATCTACGTTCTGTGCGCCCGCTGCTCCCTTCGATTCCATCACGCCAATCACCTTGTAGCGTCCGTTTTGAATCCGAATATCAGAACCAATAGCAGATGATCCAACACCAAATAAATCATCTCGTACCTTACTACCCAGAACGACAACAGGATTAGCGCCGTCTAAATCCTCCTGAGTAAAGTACTGTCCTTCTTGCGGATGAATATTTTTCACCTCTGGGTAATTCAAATCAGTTCCCAGTACCTGTGTGGAAACGTTCTGTCCTGCATAAACGACCTGTACCGCACGTTGTAGATAGGCGGTGACAGACTCGGCAGCAGTAACTTGTTGGGAAACAGCCTGGGCATCTTCCCATGTTAGCGTTGATGCAGAACCAAAACCCTGGCTGATACCTCCAGAGCGTGCCGCTCCCGCCAGTACCAGTATAACATTCGAGCCTAAAGCTTGAATCTGCTGCTCAGTAGCTTTCTGGATACCTTGACCCACAGACGTTACAGCAATTACAGAGGATATACCGATGATTACCCCCAACATCGTCAGCCCTGTGCGGAGACGATTACTCCACATAGCTTCTACTGCCATTGTCAGGATTTCAACTAACGAGACTTTCGTTGGGCGAATAGACCTTACCATTTAAATGACCATTTTTGAATTCAAAATATGCCTACGGCACGCACTTTACACAATTACGAGAAATAGTTTTAACTAATTCAGGATCTGAGCCGCCTAAATTTATTTATCGGGTTCTTGCGGATTGAATGAGCGAATGCGTGAATTTTGAATTGTCATGACCCCTCCTAACGCATACGCCTTGGTTGTCCGCCGAAAGGCGTCATACCACGGGGTGTACCATTACCTTGAGGACGTGCCCCTGGCGGGAAACTGAGCATCACTCGCTCTCCCTCACTCAGCCCAGAGCGAACTACCGTTTTATTGCCCACTGTCACCCCAGTTGTAATTGGTCGGAATCTGGGTCTTCTATTGTTTTCTTCCCCTGTGAACACCATCACTCCACTGGCATTTTCCTGGCGGACAATAGCAACTGTGGGAATCACCAGCGCGTTATCTAACTTTCCAACGTTAAAGTCCACATTCACATTCATCCCCGCCCGCAGGAGATTTTCTGGGTCAGAAAGGGATGATTTGACTTCAAAATTTGTCACATTCTGCTCTACAGTCGATTGAGCAGCGACCTGGACGACCTTTCCTGTAAATTTTTTATCCGGGTAAGCATCTGCCTGGATAGTCACTGTCTGTCCCACTTTAATTTGAGAGATATTGGTTTCAGCCACTTTTGCCGTCACCTCATTTTGAGATGCTAATGCCAGGATAGAAGAAGAAGTTGCCGAAGTCACCTCGCTTCCTGCTGTAGTGGGAGTCACGAACGCACCAGGATCGGCAAACTTACGCGTGACAAGTCCAGTGAATGGGGCGCGAATCACTGTATCATTAATTTGTGCCTTAATTGTCTGCAAACTCCCCTCGGCTGACACGACTTGGGCGCGCGCCTGCTCAATTTCCTCGGGTCGAGAACCATTGTTGAGTTTAGCAAGTTCCTGCCTTGCCGCAGCAAGACTCGCCTTTACCTGTTCCAAATTATCTCTGGCGTTGCGCTCTTCGGTCAAAGCTTCGTCCAAGGTATCGCGGGCAACTGCTCCTTCCTGCGTGGGAGCCTGTAACCGCTTCACCCGTGCCCTTGCCAAGTCCAACCGAGATTGCGCTTGGATGAGCTGTGCTTGATTGCTCCTGACGTCAGCTTGTGCCTTCGCAATGTCTTCAGAACGGCTACCCGCCAGCACCAACCGCAGATTTGCTTGGGCATTTTCCAGTTGCCCTTGAGCCTGAGTGAGTTGCCCCCGCAGGTTTGAGTCATCCATATACGCTAAGAGTTGTCCTTGCTGGACGCGATCGCCCTCCTTCACCAGCAGTTGCTTCAACACGCCCGACGTTTTTGGACTAAGGTTTATTGAGCGTTCAGGCTTAACGTTGCCATTTGCCGAAATTGTCACAGGAAGATTTGTCCGCTCAACAACAGCCGTCTGTATCCGACGTTGGCGTTCTTGACGCTGTGTCATCATGAACTGCTGTGTTCCTAGGTAGCCTCCTCCACCCAGAAGCCCCAAAATCAGCAGTCCTACAAGCCACTTTGGTATTTTGATTTGCTTCAAATCTTTTACAGAACTGGTTTTTTTCCAGGACTGCGAATTTTTTGCCAAATCGGATATTTCCTCTACTTCTGCCATATGCTTTGAAAATCTCCTGTGATACAACGGCTCCAAAGATTCTTCAGGTTCTAAATTTTAACTAAAAATTAAGGAAACCCCCAATCCTTTATTTTGAAGGAACTGGGGGAACTGGAGCATGAAACTTGTCATAATTGATAATTCGTAATTCTTAATTCCTGATTGACAACTTAATTACGAATATCATTTGCGCCTAAACTGGCGAATCTTTTCCAATTGCTCTGCTGTCAGAACAGCCTGCATCCGTTCCTCAGAAGATTTCCTGATTTGCTGAATTTTGGATATCTGTTCATCTGAGAGATTGAGTTGGGCAGTTGCCGCTTGTCTATTTCCTGTGCGGGGTGCTTGAGATGCATTTGCTCTGAGCTGCTCGCGCTGTTCGGGGGTGAGCAAGCTTTCTATTTGGGAGCGAGTCTCTTGTCCTATTTGCTGAAGCTGGGCTTTTTGCTCCGTAGTCAGGTTGAGTTCTGCCCCACCCATTCTGGAGTTATTTGGTTCAGCCTGTACAACTGTGGGTGCGGCTGTGATGGCAATTGCTGCAATCCCTGCAATCAATGCACTAACTTTAAATTTCATAACAACTCCACTCATGTCTCAACTTTCGTTGCTGCTGATTGCAACATCCCTATCGTAGGTGGTTCCCCTTATAGACTATATGAAGCAAAAGTCCCAAACATATTGGGACAAAAGTAACTATTAATTTGTGACTTTTGTCATACTCTTTACCCCAGTAAAATAGGATAACAAGCGCTGGTATCGAAACCCTACATAAAATACGGTAAGAAACAACCTAAAAGTTCCACTATTTTTGTTTGCCGTGAACAGTTATATATCCCGTTCTCTCCCTTCCCTGCGCTTGTTACTTTACCTGGAATGGCTGTTATTGGGTATGAGTCTCCTGGCAGGATTCCTAATTCCCCCCATCTACCCATCCCAAGCTTCTCCGTGGTTGACTGTCCTGAGTATTGTTGCGTTTGGGGTCATGGGTTTAAGGTTACCAACGAGATCTTTCAGTCACAAAGTTGTGTACACGGCAGTGGAATTAGGGATTGTTTTGTTGCCAGCTTTTACAAACAGTCATCTTCGCTTTGCTCCCCTGCTGGGTTTAATTGCGGTCATTCGCAGTTGCCAAATGTTCAATTTACAGGGTCGCTTGATTGTTGCAAGTCTAGTATACGTATCATATCTCTACATAGTATTTTTGCGAAGTCGAACCACTGTTTTATTCAGAATGCACGTAGGGGAGGGAAGACCGTTTCCGGAACAAATTGCGACGAATACAGCCAATTTGCTACTGAACAACGCGATTTCTTTTGCTTTGACGTTAACTTTTGTATTGCTGTTGGTTAATGCTGTGCTATCAGAACGCAGAAGTCGGCAAGAACTGGCAATTGCCCATGAGCAGCTACGCCAATATGCGTTGCGAATTGAAAACCAAGCAACTTTACAAGAGCGCAACCGCATTGCCCGTGAAATTCATGACTCCCTGGGACACGCGCTAACCGCCCAGACTATCCAGCTAGAGAATGCTTTGCTACTATTGCCATCGAATGTTGATAAAGCCACAGATTTTCTCAAACAAGCAAAACAGTTAGCATACCAAGCATTGCAGGAAGTCTCTCGTTCTGTGGCAACACTGAGAGCCGATCCCTTGCGCGGAAAGTCACTAGAAAATGCAATTAATAACCTGATCCGAGACTTTAGTAGCGCCACAACTCTCACCCCAGACTGCAAAATTAGTCTTGCACATCCTGTCACTCCTGAGGTGGGTACTGCTATCTATCGCATCTTGCAAGAAGCATTGACCAACATATCCAAACACAGCGTAGCGACTCAAGTGACCCTACAGTTGCACTCTCAGGATCGAAGACTACACCTGCTTGTGGAAGACAACGGCAAAGGCTTTTATCCAGAACAAAACACGACAGGTTTCGGACTTCAAGGAATGCGAGAACGAGCGACTGCACTAGGAGGAAGCTTTCATATCATCAGCGAACCCCAAAAGGGATGCCGAATTCAGGTAAATATACCCATAATGGATTCTAGTATGGTGAACTCTCAAAGAGCAACAAAAATCTAAAATCCAAAATCTAAAATCTTATGATTCGTCTGTTGCTGGTAGACGACCAAATCATTATTCGTCAGGGACTCAAGAACTTGCTGGAATCAAAACCAGATTTCCAGGTGGTTGGAGACGCCCAGAATGGTCAAGGTGCAATTGAAGCCGTGGAGGCGCTGTACAGAACGCCATTGCAACCAGATGTGGTGCTGATGGATGTCAGAATGCCTGTGATGGATGGCGTTGCAGCAACTCGGCTGATTTGCCAGCGTTTTCCAGAAATACACGTTTTGGTGCTGACGACATTTGATGATGATGAATACGTTTCGCAGGCTATGCGTCATGGGGCGAGAGGGTATCTGTTGAAGCATACACCGCTTGAGGAGTTGGCGATCGCCATTCGAGCCGTGCATCAAGGCTACACCCATATGGGACCAGGACTGTTTGAAAAAGCTTTGACAACGCCTCAGATATCTGATTCAGTACACTCAGCTATCCCACCAGAACTAGCGGAACTGTCCCCTAGGGAAAAAGAGGTTCTGCGTTTAATTGCAATGGGATTGAGTAATCGCGAGATTGCCCATGCGCTTTACATTTCAGATCGCACAGTTAGAAATCATGTCACGAGTATTCTCAGCCAGTTGCACCTGCGCGATCGCACTCAAGCAGCCCTCCTTGCTAGTACTTTTCTCCCACAGTTAGAAATATAATAGAAATATAAACTTATCAGTGATACAGCACATTATTCGTGCGTGAAGTACAATGCTCTTGTCTAAAAGCCGAGACACTAAGCCCTTTTTACTTCTGTAAGCGCAAAGCGATCAGTTTCGCTGCGCATAATTGCGATCGCTTTGAAAGTCTTTATTTTTATAGAAGTCATTAGACCTTTTGCATAAGTAGATTTCATATGCATCCATCTGCTACAGGCTGCGGTTAATTCTTCATTTTTTTGGAATGAATGCAAGAAGTCTATTGTTGCGGCTTCCCGCAAGCTAGGGAAGCAATCGCAAAGCCTGATTCTTCGTCCGGTTTGCGTAAGTCCTGTATAAAAGTCATTCCTACAAAACTTCCAATGAGGTGTGCGGGTGTAGCTGAATTATTTTCCCCTTCCCTCGCTACACCCCTAGGGGCGCAATGCATTGCGCCCCTGCCGCAAGCGACGCTTTAATATCTAGTGGAGCCAGGACGGCTTACTTCTTCATTGGGATCGCGATATGCTTGGGGTTCAGAGCGTTTTTTCGCAAAACCTGCAAGACCTGCAAGACCAAGTAAGCCAAGCCAGCCCCAATCAAAACCGCGATCGCCCCTCACATCGCTAGTTCCTTGAGAAGTGGTTGGGGCTGTGGTGGTAGTAGTGCTGGTACCCGTGGTGGTATCAGTACCTGTTGTCGTACCATCCGTAGTGGTACTTGTACCCGTGGTCCCTGTACCTGTAGTACCTGCACCCGTGGTGTCCGTACCCGTGGTGCCCGTACCCGTGGTACCAGTCCCGGTGGTGCCTGTGCCTGTGTCAATACCTGTGGTACCAGTACCTGTGTCAATACCTGTAGTACCAGTGCCTGTGGTGCCTGTGCTTGAACCTGTGTCAATACCTGTAGTACCAGTGCCTGTGCTACCAGTGCCTGTGGTACCTGTAGTACTAGTGCCTGTAGTGCCTGTACCTGTGGTACCCGTAGTACCAGTGCCTGTGGTGCCTCTACCTGTGATACCCGTAGTACCAGTGCCTGTGGTGCCTGTGCTTGAACCTGTGTCAATACCTGTAGTACCAGTGCCTGTGCTACCAGTGCCTGTAGTACCCATGCCTGTGCTACCAGTGCCTGTAGTACCCGTGCCTGTAGTACCAGCGCCTGTACCTATGCCTGTGCTACCAGTGCCTGTAGTACCAGCGCCTGTGCTACCTGTACCTGTGCCGGCACCAGAACCAGAAGAGCCAGATTGGGCAGAAACAGGCACAGTTAAAGAGAAAGTGGCTAAACTAACAACAAAGGCACTAGCCCAAACATTTTTTGCAAAATCAGAAAGCTTCATAGTTGTAATTCCTTTGACATTCAAAGTTTTGGCACTTTTTTGATTCTTAAAACGCTATTTACCTTACTTAATCAGCTAATGTCTTAAGTAAGAATGACTCAAAAAAAGTGATGATTGTATGACCCTAAGTAATAAACTTGTCAAAATTTATGACTGCTAATCTAGTTAATAAATTCAAAACTCAAATCTGCTAACTCAACTAAGCTTTTGCCAATCATCATTTGATGATTTAGTACTTACACGAACAAAAAATTTATATTCTATAAAATTCGTTATTTTTCTTATTACTAGCGTCAATAAGTAGAATAACTTCTATTGTTTTATCCAACCTTGTACCGCAGGCATAAACTGACTAAACCTAGAGGAATAGGCTTGATTTTAAGCCAACCTGTAACTATGGATACTGTTAGCTGTCATCCTTAGGGAAGCAGCTACAGTTGTTGTGGGCTATGGGGTGTAGTAAATTTTTCATCCCTACACCCCTACTCACCTACCCCCTGTTAATGTGCTCAGAGCAACTGCAAAATCTGTTGCAGAGGAATATCCACTAAATCCGGGCGGTTGTTGAGTTCGTAACTTAATGCAGCAATGGCTTTCTCCAAAACAAAGGCATCCAAAAGCACTTGCAGTTCTGTGGTTGTCTTTGGCAAGAAGCTATCTTTTGAAGCAGTTTCCAGATAACTATTCAAGAAAGCCGCACTCACCCAAACAGACCAAAATCTACTCCAAGCTTTTATCAAGGGGAGTTCTCCAGAGCGAATCATCCCTCTTTCTATTTCGCTGCGAAGCCCGTGGCTAGCAGCGTAGTCGAACGATAACAGCATTCCTGCCACGTCTCGAAGGGGAGAACGCTTCATGCGCCGTTCACTCAAACTGCGACCCTCTCTGCCCTCAAAGTCAAAGATAATGAAATCCTTGCCCGTGTATAGCACTCGCCCCAGATGGTAATCCCCATGATAACGGGTACGCATGGCAGTAATTTTTTGGTTCAGGAGTAACTGGTAACGACCCAGAATTTCCTGTTGGCGGTCAAGGGCAGCCCTTGCTAGTTCTTGAGTGTCTGATGGCAGACCATTGAGCTTATCTTGTAATAAAAGGAATGTTTGCCCGGTTAAGTTGCGGGCGTATTGGTAAATAGAGCGCTGGTAAAAAGATGAAAACGGTTCAGGGGCAAAGTCGGGATTTTCTGGATCAGAAGCTAGGGCAATATGGAGTTCGGCTGTACTTTGACCCAACAGTTGGGCGCTGACTAGGTAGGAACCGATGGTTTGGTTCGCTAATTCTAGCGACTCGGGGACAAGGGGACTTGCCGACGCGGATAAATTTTCTGTCTTCGTGTCTGGCTCTGTTTGCGTTGTTGCGTCATTGAAAGGTTTCAGCAACTCTAACAGGGAACCTGAGGGAACGGGTACCTCTGTAATATCTGCCTGCTGTGTCGTCACCAATTCAAAGTAGTCCTGCAAGCTATCGAGAGTGTAGTCCCAGCCAATGCGGGTATCTTGAATATATTCTTGCAGTATTCCTACAGTCATGGGTAGGCTAGGCTGAGTTCCTGCTTTAGTTAAGCTGCGGTACTCCAGCGCTCCAGCAACGGGAGCATAGTGTTTTAAGAATTTTTTCTCACTGAGGAAGCGCCGGAGTTCTAAATCAGGGTGCATCCCCTCCTCGACTTTGCGGAGTATTTTCAAAAACAGGCGATCACCATAAATTATAGAACTATTCCTGTGTTCTCCCTGGAGGACAGTCGGTTCAAGGTAGGAGTCCTCACCGCTCAAATGTGGGAATAAATCAGTCGCAGTCGCAATCAATTCTCCTGCCATCCCCTTGTAGGAGCGATTCTGGACAATTGCATCCACCAGGAGATTGAGAAAGTTTTTGTCTGCTGTGGCATCAAATAAAATCCCTACTTCTTCTCTGCCTTGAACCTCAAGGCGAGCTACCACTGCTTGAGGGGATTCTCCTAAAATTTGCCTTGCTTGCTCACCTTCTGCGTAAGCTAAGAGCAAAAGGTAAGTTTCGGCGTCTCCCTGGATGTAGTCCACTCGCAACCAAACCACCTTAGCCTCTGTGCCCTTGTAGGACATTAAAACCGACTCAGTGATTTGTGTAGATTGAACACTCAGGGTTTTGCTGCGGAACCAGCTACAGGTATACAGGTAATCCTGTAGAATATACTCCAGAGTCGTTTTCACTTCTCGTTGGTTAAAAACATTGTGCCACTGACCGCTCACAACCAGCGTTGTCAACTCGGATTCGGGTTTAGGCGGCTGGGTCAAGCTGAGTTTAGGCGATAAAGCAAACCAGTAAAATCCATAGGGGCTAAGGCTGAGGAAGTAGCACGAATCCCCAACGGGTGGAAACTCTATTTGACCAAAAATTTCCACTGGCACGAGTCCCTTGAAGGCTGATAAGTCTAATTCGACTGTTTGCACAAAGCGGGACAAATTCGCCACCACTAAAATTGTTTCTTCTTGATAGGTGCGGGTGAAGGCAAGAACTTTGCGGTTCTTGGGGTGCAGTATTTCAAAGCTGCCTCGACCCAATGCCTCGTAACGCTTCCTAGTGGCAAGCAGGCGTTTTGTCCAATACCACAGGGAATTGGGGTTAGCCCGTTGTGCTTCAACGTTGACTGCCTCATAGTGGTATTCTGATTCCACAATCACGGGTAAATACAACCTTTGGGGGTTGACACGACTAAAACCAGCGTTCCGGTCGGAACTCCACTGCATAGGCGTGCGAACACCATTGCGATCGCCTACATACACGTTATCTCCCATGCCAATTTCATCTCCGTAGTAAAGCACGGGCGTTCCTGGCAGAGACAACAGCAGACTATTGAGCAATTCTATCTGACGGCGGTCATTTCCCAAAAGCGGTGCTAACCTACGGCGGATGCCCAAGTTTACTCTCATCACAGGGTCTTGTGCATAGACCCGATACATATAGTCTCGGTCTTCATCCGTGACCATTTCCAATGTCAGTTCATCGTGGTTACGCAAAAACAATCCCCACTGACAATTATCGGGAATGGCAGGAGTTTGGTTGAGAATATCAATGATGGGGAAGTTATCTTCCATCCGCAACGACATAAATAAGCGCGGCATCAGGGGGAAATGATAGTTCATGTGACATTCATCCCCAGCCCCGTAATATTGTGCCGCATCCTCGGGCCATTGATTCGCCTCGGCTAGAAGCATCCGGTTGGGGAATTTTGCATCGATGTGCGATCGTAGCAGCTTCAGGAAATCATGGGTTTCTGGCAAGTTTTCGCAGCTTGTTCCCTCTCTTTCGTACAGATAAGGCACAGCATCTAGGCGCAACCCATCTACCCCCATCCCCAACCAAAAATCGAGGACATCGAACACCGCCTGCCGCACTGCGGGATTATCATAGTTCAAATCTGGCTGATGGGAGTAGAAGCGATGCCAGTAATATGCTTTGGCAATTGGGTCCCAAGCCCAGTTTGAGGTTTCAAAATCTTTGAAAATAATCCGCGCCTCTTGGTATTTTTCTGGAGTATCACTCCAAACATAGAAATCTCGTTCTTTACTGCCCTTGGGTGCGCGACGTGCCCGTTGAAACCAAGGATGTTGGTCAGAAGTATGGTTGACAATTAACTCAATAATGACGCGAATGCCCCTCTGGTGGGCTGCTTCCAAGAACTCTTTAAAATCTTCCAAGGTGCCGTATATTGGGTTAACACTGGTGTAATCCGCAATATCGTATCCATCATCCTTCAGTGGCGAGGGAAAAAACGGCAGCACCCAAACGGTAGTCACACCTAAGTCTTGCAGGTAATCCAGTTTTTCTGTCAGCCCTCGGAAGTCGCCAATGCCATCACCATTGCTGTCTGCAAAGGCGCGAACAGGCACTTCGTAAATAATGGCGTTTTTAAACCATAGGGGATCATCTTTCAAAATTGAGTTTTGCATCTTACTTTCAACTGTTCCTGGTTTGTACCTGTCAAAATGAATTGGCAGTAGTTAGGGTAGATGGGGTTAAAGTTATTAGCTCAACCTACACTACTGTTATAGGTATGTGTATATTTGTCAAAAAATTCACTTAAATTTTCATGGCTCAACTTCATGTGAGGGTATTTTCGGTTACCAAAATACCTGAAATAATCCAGTTCCCCATCTAACGTAAGTAAGAGCAATACTTCTTTAATAATCTTTACATAAACATGGTATTATAAGTAAGATTTAGTAGTAAGCAATAATTTGAAAAGTAGGTTTTAAGTTTTCAGGTAGCTTTGAATCAATGAATTTGTAGATAGCAATTCTTAATAATTTAACAAGAACTGACTCTTGAGATAGAGAAGCCGTGAAGTGTTCGCACACAATTTGTCAATCAACAGAATGATGAATTATATAACTTAAATTCCAACAATAGTAATGGAAATAACAAAAAAATATGCATTTACCTTGCATTGCAAGTATGAGGAAGATATGGTTGTAAGCAATCAAAAACACGCTGTAGGAGTATTTGCTAGCAGTAAAGCTGCGGAGCAAGCACTCAATGAATTGAAAGATTCAGGCTTTTCCATGAAAAAAGTGTCTATCATTGCTAAAGATGTAGACCAGGGGGAACAGGTTGCTAACACCCAGGTGACCTCGCGCATTGGTGATGAAAATGTAAATACTGCCACAGGAGTCGTTGGAGATACTCTCACAGCAGCTACTTGGGGCAGCGTTTTAGTTGGTCTGACAAGTCTGGCACTTCCTGGCTTAGGAGCCGTGTTAGCAGCAGGTTCCCTTGGTGTAGCATTAGCCAGCAGTGTTGGAGGTGTCGCTGTGGGAGCTGCAGCAACTCATAATTTGGTGAAGGCGCTGGCTGATTTAGGTATTCCCGAAGAACGAGCTAGAGTTTATAGCGATCGCCTTCATCAGGGGAATTTTATGGTGGTAGTAGACGGCTCTGATGAAGAGATTCACCCTGCAGAAGCAGTGTTGAGGAAGCACAACATTGAATATTGGGGCATTTATGATTCCCCAGCGGCTTAAAATTTGAACAATGGGACTACTCCTTTCCCGCCCGAAGCTTACCATTTAGGCAGCAGGGGAGCAGAAATTAGATGGGTAATCTTACACCGGGAAGGGAGTAAGCTTGTCCGCTCAGCAACGGAAATATTACAGCAAAAAGCCCGTTCCTGTTTGGAGGGGGCTTTTGCTTCACATTATTTATTGATTCTGTTTGTTGAGTCGTGATAAATCGACGTGAGTTCGACGGTTAGAAAAAAGCCTTATTTGATTTGTGAAAATTGCGCATCCTCAGATTCCCGACAACTTTGGCGAAGTCGGGAATTTTGTTGTTCACGAATGATCTAGGACTGCTATAACTATCATTAATCAGCACTAGAACTCCCGCCAACAAGCGAAAGCGATTTTCCGATGTCTGTCTGATAAACTTCGTTTAACTCATGAAAATGCTGTTCTACTGTTTTGACTGCTCGCGCCTCTTGCCAAAACTCGGTGAGTAAATACGGGTTCTCTCGAATAGTACGGAGTTTGTACTCGAAGTCTCCTTTTTTTGAAGGGTCAAAAATGAAAGCCGGATGGCGAACAAACTCCTGTGCACCTCCTCGATTTGAGCAAAGTACTGGCACGCGACATGCGATGAGTTCAAAAGTGACTTGTGGCAGGTTATCTTCCCATTGTGATGGGACAACTCCCAAGTGGATTCCATCTAACATATTGGGAATATTCTCGTATTTGTAGCCAGGGTAGAAACGGAAACGGTGAAGAGATTGAGCCAGAGATAACAACCGTCCTTTCTGCTCAATTGACATTCCCAACTCGACCGAATCATAAATTCGGCCTGCTACAACCAACTCAAGCGAACTCAATTCTTCCTGTGGTAAAGAACGTAGTTCTTCTAAGAAAAAGTAGAATCCCTTATCTCTTCTTGTTGGTCCCATGTAGATTAATTTAAAGGGCTGGTCTGGAGTGTAGGCTGCTGGGTTATTGGGTGGCACTTGGAATTGAGCCGCTTGGCTGCCTATATATTTTGTCGTCAATACAGCTGGGTTAACTCCGTATTGCTTATAAATGGTAGCGGTTCGCTCAGAAACAGACAGCGCTACATCAACATAGCGGTTTATAAGAGAAACGATTTCCTCTCGCCGATAACGATACAAATCGGCTTCTTGAGGCAAATCTGCACTAGTCACTTCTAGAGGTTTCTTCAGGGGAGATTTTGTACGAGTTATGATTTGATACCAAATTTGGCTGTAGATCCCCCTGTAAATTTTTTTAGTTATAGCCATAGGAAGTGATTGCTGATCTTGACCTAGCAAGCTTCCTAAATGATTCAGTTTTCTGAGAGTCAGTTCTAGATCTACATGTATTTTTGTGTCCAGGCAGGAAACACAAGCTCTTCCTTCAAGATAATTTGAGCATGGGCTACTTTCTAATTTCCATAAATTGACTTGAGGGCAAACCGACCAATAGTTGTGCAAGCTAAATACGACCTGAGCACCGCTCTCTTTAGCTATCTTAAGGCAACTAGCCGTTAATCCTTCCAAGTTGTGAAAGTGAATAATTTGGAAAGGTCCATGTTCTGCTAAAAACTGTTGAAAATATTTTTCTAGCTCAGGATTTTTAACGTTTCCTACAGGGTTGTGAAAATAAAAGTGAGAAGGGGAGAAAACAGGAGAGTTAACTATTGAAAAGGTCGGTACACTAGGATGACGATTGTTACGAACCTGTTTAATGTAGGGTTGTTTACCGAAAAAGGTGTAGTCAACACCACTATAAAGAAAATTCACTTGATAGTCACTTTGTTGACTAAAATGCTCAATTAAACTCCGGCAGTATATAGATACACCTCCCCCTAACGATGATTTTTCAAAGTAAGGATCCCAGTTGTAATAAAGAATTTTCTCTGACATCTTTGCCTCCATTAATGAGAGTAACCTGTGATAAAGGTAATATCGAAATTAGATGAAAAAATAATTTCAGTTTCGCTTAATTTTGTTTCATATTTAGGAACAGAATCTTTAGTTTTTGATAATCAAATTCATTACATATGGGAGAATAAATGAGCGTGTGATGTAGACCACTCTGCTTTAACTAAAAACTTACAGAAGTTTGGCAAACCAGGATTACCAGTACCAAAAAAGTCACCTCCATCTACAACCACAGATACAGCTTCTTGAAGGTCATCTAGCGTTTCGCTATCTGCGTGTGATAGATATATCGAAACTTGATACAAGCCATTCACTAAAGGCAAATTTTCTATACCACAGAGAATATAACCTTGGTCAGAATTAAGAGTTAGATAATCGTGAGTGAAATTACTCCTTAACAAGAGGTCAAAGGTACCTCTCTCATCAGCTACAGCAAGACTTACAACTACATTACTCAGACGCTTTCCTATGTAGTTAGAGTATCCTATTTCAAAATAGTAATTTTTTCCAGATTGTAAAACTTGCTCTTCATGACCTTTTTCATTCAAGATTCTAAAACTAGAAACTCTGACTCTTCCAGAACCAGTGCGGTCTTTTCTTTGGCTTAAGGGCAACTCTTGAGCCAGACTGTAAGATTTTTCTAGGTAAACCCTAACAGCTTCTTCTGAAGTACCGTCTACACACAGTGTGCCTTCTTCAAGGAGAATTCCGCGATCGCATAAAGATTCCACCATACTCATGTTATGAGTCACGAATAAAATAGTTCGCCCTTCCTTCGCCACGTTGCCCATTTTTCCCAGACATTTCTTTTGAAATTGCACATCCCCCACTGCTAGTACTTCGTCCACAATCAGGATTTCTGGTTCTAGGTGTGCTGCTATAGCAAAAGCAAGGCGTACATACATCCCAGATGAATAATGCTTCACTGGAGTATCTAAAAACTTCTCCACTTCCGCAAAAGACACAATTTCATCAAACTTCTTTTTAATCTCAGCCTTGCTCATACCCAAAATAGCACCGTTCAGGAAAATGTTTTCTCGTCCTGTTAATTCTGGGTGAAAACCTGTTCCCACCTCTAACAAACTTGCGACTCTTCCGGTAATTAAAATCTGTCCTTTTGTGGGTTCAGTAATCCGGCTTAAAATCTTTAAAAGAGTTGATTTTCCTGCTCCATTGCGACCGATAATGCCAACAACTTCGCCCTGCTTAATATCAAAAGAAACATTCTTTAACGCCCAAAATTCCTCATGAGTTGGGTTGGGCATTCTTTTGCCAAAGGGTGTTAGGAATTTACGACTGATGGCTTTGGCGCTAGTGGCGATCGCATCCCGCAAAGTTGTGTTTGCTCCCCGCTTTTGGTGGCTAATTGTATATTTCTTGCCTAAATTTTCAACCTGGACTACATTATCAGACACACTCTCACTCCCTAGTTAAATAACATCTGCAAACGTGCGTTCAGTTTTACGGAAGTACCAAATACCACTGGCAAGAAGCAGAGAAGCCAATCCCGTAGATAAAATGAATCCCGGCAAGTAGAGTTTTGGCTGCCCACTCAAAATTGCCCAACGAAAGCCATCAATCACCCCTACCATTGGATTCAAAGAGTAGAGTAAGCGCCACTTTGGGGGTATCACGCTGCTACTATAAGCGACCGGAGATATATAAAAGCCAAACTGCACAAGAAACGGTACAATGTGGCGGAAATCACGGTATTTCACATTTAGCGCCCCTAACCAAAGTCCCCCTCCAATCGCCACTGCAAAAGCAATCAGAATAAAGAACGGTAGCGTCAAGATGCGCCAATCGGGCACAAAGTTATACCAAGCCATCAATCCTAACAGGATGATACCGGAAATTAGAAAATCCACGAAGCTAACAATCACCGAACTGACTGGCACAATCAAGCGAGGAAAATAAACTTTAGAAATGAGGTGACTACTATTGATCAAGCTGAGGCTGCACTCTGTTAAGGAACTAGCAAAAAACTGCCAGGGTAGCATTGCTGCAAATACTAAAATTGGATATGGCACACCCTCCGAGGGTAACTTCGCTAGATTGCCAAACACCACTGTGGAAACAATCATTGCTAAAAATGGTCGAAGCAAAGCCCAGGCAATCCCAATCACAGTCTGCTTATACCGCACCAAAATATCGCGCCAAGCTAGGAAGTAAAATAGTTCTCGATAGCGCCACAAATCTTTCCAATACTGGCTTTCAGTTCGATTGGCTTTGATAATAATTTTTGTAGTATCCATTTACAAATAACTGTTGGATGCTAGCTATGTAAACACTATTTAGGCTTATGCAAAGCTGAAGAATGCCTGACATGATTTATACACGTCATCACAAAACTTCCGATTTGACATTGGATAATCAAATCATGATTTAGACTAACAATTAAATAGGTGTTAGACGCCGACATTTACACTTTTGGTTCAAAGCTTAATGCAAGAGCGTTATGAAAAAGCTAGCTTTAAACTGACAGAAATTGAACCACTAGAAATTAAATCTCTGTTCGACATGACCTATTTAGTTAATGTGGCTGATTTCGGCTAATCCTCTTTCCTTGAGCCATTCCTTTAAGGAAGGTATTATGGCTAGTTACACCAGTCGGTTTACAGATATCAAGTCTAAAGAAATAACCGAATGTCTGTATTAGATAAAAATTTTCGAGATTGCCCCCAGTTAGCTAGTTATATGAATTTGAGTATCCACAAGCTCCGCTCGCTGCTTTGGGTGGGGTTATTGATATGCTTAAGCTTAGTGAAACCTCTTAGTTCAAAGTATACAGCATAATTTAACTTTAAACACACAAATTTGGGAAAAAGAATAAATATCCTAGGAAAACACAAGCTAGTATTATGAGTCCGATGAACTGACAAAACCTAACTGTAAACTTTTCATTAATAACATTGTGCAGAGCCAAGGCTAGTGGCAGCAATTAGGCATTATGTTAATTAAATAATTAACATATTTTCCGAAAAACATCTTGAGAGTTTGTAAATTTATTTCTATTAAAATTTCTGGAAAACTTAAAAAGTATCTGAGATAACTCTCAAACTTTACCTAATTTATATCCAATTACATAGAATTGTAGAATTAGTAGATGAAAGTGTATCAATAGGCAGATTGAAAAATCTGCAATATCAAAGTAATTGTTACTTAAGGTTTTGTATTGATTCAAGAAGTTGCTTAAAAAATATGTCACTTTCCAGTGCATGAAGAATTGAGTTTTAGCTTTTATTGGTAGCTCCTAGAATTCACCCATATCTTTTAAAGCTTCTAAAACACAATAGTTATGACGACTATATCTATGCCAACAGTCAAGTACCTTCCCATTGCAGACATTCTCATCAATGGTGGTACTCAGTCACGCGTCAAACTCAACTGGGATGTCATTGCAGAATATGCGGAAGCGATAACGTTGGATGCCATTTTTCCCCCGATTTTAGTCTTTTACGACAGCAAGAACTACTGGCTGGCAGACGGTTTCCATCGGCTGCATGCAACTAAAAAAGCTGGGCGTCAGGAGATTGCCGTAGAAATACGCCAGGGTAACCGCCGCGACGCTTTGCTGTACTCGGTGGGAGCCAATGCCAATCATGGTCTACGACGTACCAACGCAGATAAACGCCGTGCGGTGAATATAATGCTACAGGATGAGGAGTGGAATCATTGGAGTAATCGGGAGATTGCCAAACGTTGTGGCGTTTCTGAATTTATGGTTCGTCAAATGCGTGAATCTATCTGCGATAAAAACGCAGATACCAAAAAACGCACTGTACAACGCCAAGGAAAAACTTATACACTTGACACGACTCACATTGGCGAGGGGATGACATCAATAAACATTGCAGAATCTTCAAAACCACATCCAGACGACGGATGTGAACGGGTGCTTATGTGTACAGACAACCTTCAACTGAGTCAGTGTGATCACCAAATTGACCTGTTAATACAGCAGCTTGATAGTAGCACGTACGTTGCTAATGGTGAACAAACTCCCAGCTTTAAAGAGTCCGAGGTACAGCTTTTCAATGGACAGCTGTTGACCAATGTACACCAACAACTTGAACATCAATCTTACCCTACGCCCTCAACAGAAACGATTAACCTTCAAGACATAATGATTAATAAAATTGCAATGGAAATCATGCATCTGTCTCCGGAGCAGTTGACCAAGGTCATCTCCACATCTGCCAGGAATGGACTGAGTAAATTTCATCTCAACACCATAATTGAAGCAGCTAAACAAGCGCTCAATGAGGAAAACCAACAGGAATACTTTCACAAGAGTTATGCAGTTGTAGGCATCGAGTAACAGGGAAAAAAGATACACCCGTGCAGATGCACAACCATAGCCAAAGCCGGACAAACTTACCCAATTTTGTCAGATTGTAGACCAATTTTAGCCCATGAGTCGATAAACTCTCGAACCCCAGCCTCGTAAAGTTTTGCGGCTTTTTTTCAATTTTTTTCTTGGTACAATATGTGATATGACATCCATAGATGACTGGAGAATTTGGCAAAATCTATATCAAAGAATTCTTACCAATTTGAAAATATACTTTTTGTCTTTATTCTGTCATAAATAACGATTAGAAAAACAACATTTAAACAGAAATATACTACTTTGAAATTTCTGATAATAGCTATAAATATAAATCAATTTTTGAGTGAATAAATTGACTATCAAATATATTTTGTTACACATTTTATTATGACTAAAATTGAAAGGAATTTATTATGACTGTCCTTGATGAAAAAGAAGTTTTATTTTCTACCAAAGACCTATCTCAATTGTTTCAAGTAGAACAGGAGGACATCATCAAAGTTTTAACAGAAAAAGAACTTGAGCAACAAAGCATAAATGGTGAAGTGTATATCAAAAAAGATGAATTTGAAAATTTGATAAATGAGCTTTGGTTCTCTTTAGGTATTTCATATCAATATTATGAAATACCAGAATATTTAAAAAACTGCACATCTCCTTGGGCTGTTACATTAGTCAAAATGTATCAAGACAAATTTACTTACCCTGACTCTATATCACCAGAGCAAGGAGATTATCTCAGAGCTTTAGTTTGCAATGTTGCACCAAAGAATATTTTAGAGATTGGTTGTTTTACTGGTGTGTCTACAATTTGGTTGGCTGCTGGTTTAGAGCAAATAGGAAGTCAAGGCACTGTTCACTCGGTTGATTTATTTAATGATATTATTCCACTTTTACCTCATCATCGTGGATATTTAACTAATCCCCTTGAATACGCCCAGAAATCTGTAGATGCTGCCCAACTTTCACATAAAGTCAAGTTTTATAAAAAGAATTCTAAAGAAGTAGGAGGAAAAATTCATGAATTTCTCAGTGAGCCTATTGATTTTCTCTTCATTGATGGAGACCATACTGTAGAAGGATGTTTTAATGATTTTATGCTTTTTTATCCGCATGTCTCAGTTGGTGGATATATCGTTTTGCATGATATTAACCCAAAATATTGTGGTTGGTACGGTCCAAGATACATTATTGATAAATTCATTAAAAAGTCTCCTCATTTTGATTTACTCGAAATTAGAACCAATCCAGTTAACTACGGTATGGCTGTTATTCGCAAATTGGCTGAAGACAGAACACTTTTTTTGCGAGGTCAACTGACAAAGGTAGGTATTTGGCAAAGGATTAAAGATAAGCCATTAGGTAACTTTTTGAGAAAAAGATTCTAAAATTCATGTATTCACACAAAAGTAAGGTTATAGACAAAAATTAATGTTTTGAAAACTACGTCAGAATACATGACAGAATAAAGCCTAAAGGATGAATAATGAAATACGAGCTACTTCATCTCATACTTAAAATTTCACACTTCATCCTTCCGGTGAAAAATTGTCCAAACCATGGCTCTGAAGATATTGTCAAAAAGGAGGAGCGAAAAGCTTGTGATTTAAATTTTTTGAATTTCTACTTTTTTAAAACTAGGTATTTTAAGTCTAAAAATACGGTTAAACTCCCTATTATTGGAGCAAGCAGATGTCATCATTAATGATTATTTTTCTTAATTCGATGCTGCAAGATTGGCAAGTAAATAAGGGAACAAGCTCCAAATCACGTTTCATATTATTGATGTTTCGCTCGACAAAAATACTTGGGAATCTGCCTGCGCCTTTTTCTTGGTTTTCTAGTTTTTATCGAGCTTTGTACCAGTTTTTAATAGAGTGGATATTAGGGGTTGAATTACCTTGGGATACACAGATAGGACCAAATCTTAAGCTACTTCATTGTCAAGGTTTGGTCGTAAATCATGAAACGATCATAGGTATGAATTGTACCTTGAGGCATTCAACCACTATTGGAAATAAGATGCTACCAGATGGTACAGCCAGTGGGTCTCCAAAAATTGGAAATAACGTAGAAATAGGTTCCAATGTTGTGATTATCGGACCGATTACAGTTGGGGATAATGCTGTGATTGGAGCTGGTTCTGTTGTGGTGAAAGACGTTCCTAGTTGCACCGTGGTAGTAGGAAATCCAGCAAGAGTTATTCGCACACTCAATACCCCTTTGTCTTTGATGAACAACGAATCACAGCAAGCTTCAGAACTGGCATCAGTATCAAGTCATTCTAATAGCGATAGTCTGTATAGATAATGTACTTTCGATTACTAAAATACTGAGGAAGACCGAAAATGGTCAAGGTTTCTATTGTTATTCCGGCTTATAATGCAATGACCTACCTCCCTGAAACAGTGGAGAGCGTTCTGAGGCAGACCTTTAGTGATTTTGAAGTATTAATTATTAATGATGGTAGCGCAGACAATATTATCGAATGGGTTTCTCAGCTAGTAGATTCACGAGTGAAACTGATTTCCCAAACAAATCAGGGCGTACCCAAAGCACGCAACACAGGTATTGCTAATGCTCAAGGAGAGTATATAGCATTCTTGGACGCTGATGATTTGTGGGACCCGACCATGCTAGAAAAACAAGTGCGTTGTTTGGAAAATAATCCCGCAGTAGGCTTGGTGCATACTTGGATGGCTGTCATTGATGCACAAAGTCAGCCCACAGGTAGAGTCATGATCTCAAATGCTGAGGGTGATGTATGGAAACAACTCGTGGTGCAAAATACAGTACCTTCGTCTTCAGTTATGGTTCGTCGCTGTTGTTTTGACACGGTTGGGGAATTTGACCCAAATTTACGCAACATAGACGATTGGGATATGTGGATTCGTATTGCTGCTCGTTATCCCTTTGCAGTGATCAAAGAACCTTTAATGCGCTATCGAATCCACCTTAATAATATGACCAAAAACTGGCAAGTGGTGGAAGAAGCTTTTGAGATGATTATTGAGAAAGCATTCAGCTGTGCACCGCCGGAACTACTGTATTTAAAAAGCCGAAGCTATGCTCATGCCAACATGTTTTTAGCTTGGAAAGCCCTGCAAAGTGGTAATAGAGACTACAAGAGGGCGATTCATTTTCAGCAACAAGCCATTTCTCACTTCCCTCTGTTACGTTACTCGCGGGAATACTTTCGCTTGAGTTTGGCGATCGCCATGCTGCAATGGTTCGGCTCTAATGCTTACACTAGAATACTGTCGCTGCTTTACGCTCTGCGCCGACGCATATTACAGCAGAATTCAGAAGTCAGAAGTCAGAAAAGAGAAGTAAAAAGGGCTTAGAGTATGGCTTTTAGACCTCAGTATTGTACTTCAATTACTTGCAATGTACTGTAAGTGTTACCTAGCAACATCGTACTTCTTGCAGCAACTGATTACAGATTCTTAGTCAATTTGATGGCAGGTTTGGCTGCTTATACTTATCTCCCGAAAAAACCCTCACGCTTATATTTACCCAAAAGACTTGCCTGCTCTGCCTCCTGCCGTTTTTTAGTTCGTCGAACTCACGTTAAATCGGCAATGACACGCTCCAAGCCAGCAACGACTCGTGCCAAGCGCTCGTAGTCAACTTTGTCCGGTGTATCTCCTTGGGTATGGTAATAAGGATAGCGGAAAGGCGCGGTATCTGTAACCATCACGCCAGGATAGCCCTGCTGCCAGAATGACCAATGATCTGACCAGCCAACGCCAGGAATCTCGCCAGCAAGAGCAGCACCTTCAGAGGGAAATTGAGTATGGCGGCGGAAGGAGGCGATCGCATCCCTAACCAATGCTCCAGAAGCGATGTTGCCAACAAAGCCAATGTAGTTTCCTTGTAACGGATAAATAGAACTCAGAGGAGCGGGATATTTCTGGCTGCCAATCTCATCGGAGTAATAGCCCATTGTTTCCAAGCTAAGCATGGCAACAACTTTTTCTTTTCGCTGTTTGCAACGTCTGGCATAGACTAGACTGCCCATATTTTCTGTCTGGAAAAAGGGCGGTTCTTCATTGACAAACTCGACAAAGCGTAAGGTTCGCTCAGGCTTTTTACCAGCAAATAGACGAGCAAGCTCTAGGGTAGCTGCAGCACCAGTGCCATTATCGTTTGCTCCCGGACTAAAAGACACTGAGTCATAATGACCGCCGATAATGACAATCTCGTCAGCTCGTTCTGACCCTTGAATTTCAACTTCAAGGTTGTAGTAGGTTTGGTTATTAATTGTGTATCCCTGCTGTGTGACTGAGTACCCAGCAGAGGCAAAGGAAGCTTTGAGGAAATCAGCAGCAGCTGACAAACCTTTATAGTACACGTAGTTGCGTTGTCCAATATCACTGGCAAGCTTTTCCACATCTCGTTTTAGGGCATCCCGTAGTGTGGTTTCTTTCTGAGTCAGTGCAGGCAACTGACCCCTGAAGCTTTCTCCTGGCATCTGAATCATGGCAAAATACGCCCCACTTATGAGAGTACCTAGAATGATAGCCAAGACACTCAGTCCGATTGCAACTGTGACTTTTGGCATTTCCGCATTTAACTCCACGTTAGCGATATTAACAGCAAAGCGCGAGAAGGACTTACTGCTTATTGCATATTGCATATTTTGTATTTATAAACACGAGCAAATTTAACAGTAGCTTCTTCTTAAGAGAGAGGAACTCCAAAGAGAAACAGTGTTACCTGTTGAAGAATATCAAGCTTATATCAACAGAAGGTTTTAGTATGAGAACGCGCTACTTTGCTCTAATCTTGGGAATCTTCATTCTGCTCCTTGGTATATCAGGATTTGTGCCAGGTTTGCTTACACTACCTAACAACGCACCTGTGATCAAAGTTGATGCTGGATATGGCTACCAATTCGGTCTTTTTCCAACCAATGTCATATTTAACGTCATCAAATTAGCAGTTGGGGCTTTGGGTATCGCTGCCTTTTGGAGCTTTGGCTTTGCACGGTCATATGCACAGATTGTGGCAATTTCGTATGCATTGCTAGCTGTTTTGGGTTTGATTCCAGGCGCTAACACGATGTTCGGTCTCATCCCAATCTTTGGGAATAATGTCTGGTTTCATGGTGTAACGGCAGCGATCGCAGCCTACTTTGGGTTCGTGGAACCAGTGTCACCACAGGAAGTGAACGAAGCCGGCACGAGAATGGTGTAGAGGGATTTGCCAGGGTGAGACTGGGGATATCGTAGACGCCCTCCGGAACGCTTTCTGCTGAGGGCGTCTACGCACCTAATCAAAAAGTGTTCCAATTAGGTTAGCCCCTCTTAAGTCTGCCTGCGTCAGATTGGCACCTCTTAAGTCTGCTTCACTTAAATTGGCATCATCCAAGCAACAATGACTCAAATTTGCCCCTCTTAAATCTGCACCCGACAAATTTGCTGATACCAAGTTAGCCCTAACCAGGTGTGTCTCACTTAAGTTTGTATCACGTAGGTTAGCTTCCCTCATATCTGCTGCTGTTAAGTTGGCTCTTTTTAGGTTAGCCCCACTGAGGTTAGCCAAACTCAATTTAGCACAACTCAGATTAATTTCACTTAAACTGCGATCGCAAAGCTCTGCACACCTCAAGTTCGCATTGCTAAAATTCCTTTCTCCTATTGCATAACGACGCAGAAGCTCATCAGTTGTCAATCTAGTTAAAACGGCGACAGAAGCACCTTGATAACACCATGAAGCTTCCATAAGGCTAGCTGCAGTGTGAACAGCTACCTGGTCACATTTGGTCATCACTACACCGTTGCACTCATCCCACTGAGCGTTAAGCATATAAGCAATGTCTTTAGCGGCAGCAATTGAGTCAAACAGCAGAACAAATTCTTGAGAGCGTCGTAACCAATTATTAAAATGAATCAATCTCATATTTTTCGTTTTTTAGCTTTTTTAAATTAAGGAAAAGTTAATTTTTTACTTATTTCTCATTCAAAAGAAAAAGTTGATAAACATCTTCTAAGACTCGCCTACATTCGCTCTTTGTAATACCTTTTGAATCAAGAAGGTGACTCCAGTTACCACCAATCCCACAGCTAATATTGGCACAAAGATAGCCAGTACCGATAAGATAAACGAACTGCCAGCTTCAATTGTTGAAACGACAGGATTACCAATTCCACCTGTTAGTGCTGTTGAAGACACGCGAAGCATTCCCGTCAAGGTTTGGAAAATACCCGCAGCACCACCACCAGCAATGACTGCTACTGTCCATTCAAGCAAAGGGTCAGTTGTGCCGTGAACTAAGGCTTTGGTCATGAAAGTGCCGACGGCGATCGCCGTTGGTGTGGAGACTATATCCAAGGCATGATCGACCCAGGGAATGTAATAAGCAGCAATCTCAATACTAGTCGCTACGGCAAACGCAAAAAGCGCTGGATAGGTTCCAATCCACTCAAATTCCGGTGCAAGTTGCAAATGCCCATAAAGTGCGGCAATACTCATGACAAGCGGGGGTACAAAGACCCGAAAGCCACAAGCGGCGCTCAAAGCGATGCCAATCCCAATGCTTAATAAGGTATCCATAATTTATATTTGTACGTGTCAGGTATGGATGTCATTTGCTTACCACATTAAGGTAGCAAGGTATTTAGACAAGCCTAGACTCTTTCATTGTGAGACATACCCTATCTCCAGGTAGATTCAAACTGCTCAATCATATTGATGCACCTTAAGCAGTCAATCCAGCTTCAATTGTTTGGCACTATTCACCAGATTTTAAATGCAGACCCTGGATTAATTATTACGATGAGCGCAATCTTTGTTATTGTTGGCAAAAACACCGACCAGACTTCGTATTGAAAAGAGTTGTAGTGAGTTTTCCACGGCTCGTTCTGAGAATTCTGCGTCTTAAATTCACGCATCGTCTTCCAAATTCAACTTTAATCAAGTACATTCAGCAAGCTTTTGATGGAATTCGCGTTGGCTGGGCGGCTGGTTTCAATCTGCACAAAGTTAATTTTAAAAAAGCTAGTTTTAGTGGAGATATTTGGTAACCGTTCAGGGGGGGTAGAAGTGCGATCGCCTGCGGCGGGCGCTGAGTCGCTTTGCGACACGCCGAAGCGCGTTCGCCAAAAATAGGAACCAAATTCTGGTAATGTCAAAGGTATGGAAGAACAGTGCCCTGCCTACAGACAACACATATCTCAGGAAGATTGGGAAGCAACTCCAGCCAGTGTCAAAGTTTTGGTGGAGGAGATGGGGCGTGGTTGTTTATTACTGTTGAGGGTGTCGAACCAACCAATAATGCTGCTGAAAGGGCTATTCGTCCTGCTGTGATCTGGCGACGTACTAGCTTTGGCTCTCAAAGTAAAGCTGGGAGTGATTTTGTTGCCCGGATGCTGAGTGTGGTTACTACGCTCAAGTCTCAACGCCGTAATGTACTGGAGTTTATGACACACGCTGTTGTTGCCGCTCGTGGCGGTCAGCCTGCTCCATCTTTACTCCCAGAAGTTGCTACCTCTTGTGATGATTGTGGCTTGTTAAGAGCCGCTTAATTTGCTTGCTTCCTGTTTGATTGAATCGGGGGTGCTTTGCTTCTTTTTGTACCCCCCTGAACGGTTACTAGCGTCCCAACACGTAGCACTAAGTTAGCGCGCTGTTTGCGGACGAGGAGGAAGCGAAAGCTCGGTACTGATCGCTCTTAAGGCTGTTTTTGCCAAGATTTGATGCGCTGCAGTTGTTGGATGAATACCGTCCCAAAACAAAAACTTGTTTGCATTGCTACAGCTAGCAGCATTGTTTAAACAAGCGCTAGTCACATTCGTAAGACCAAATTTTGCTGGTTCTGTAATGGCTTGTTGATACAAAGAATATACATCTAGTTTGATGATCTGAGTGTCAGAACCTAACTCCTGTTTCAGCACATCCAACGACTTAGTCAAACTGAGATTGTGGGCGACAGTCAAAGAACTGAGGGCACTAGAATAAGAACTATTGCTTGTGCTTGGAAGTTTTCCCAAATCCGGTAAGTTAGCAACCAAGATTTTTTTAGCGCCTGCTTTCGAGAGAAACTGAACTGCTCTCGATAAATTTTCGCTTGACAGCGTGGAATTGGTGGTCGCGCCGTGAAGATAATCATTTGCACCTGCCCACAACACATAAAGCGCATTCGGATTCATCTCCCGGTGGGCTTTTGTAAAACTCTGAACTTGCGCTAACAGACCTGGTACTCCATTTATGCTGGCGCTTCCCGTGGTTGCACCACCATAGGCAAAGTTGGTGTTTTGCTTCGGGGTTAATCCCAGATCAGAGCCAAGATATTCCACCCAAACCGAACCATTGGAATAACGTCCTTGAAAGTAGGGAGGGCTGGGGGGATAGGCTCCCCCCGTGGCTTGTAATACATTGCCAACATCCGAAAGGCTGTCGCCAAAGACGTAAAGTTGATTGACTTGATGAGAAATTTGTACTGTATTAGAGCTTTGCATTGGAGCTACGAGTGCAACCATCATCGCAGACAAAAGAGCAAGTCCTGCTGCAAAAATTTGTTTTTTCACGCTAACTAAAAGACCTATAACTTAAAAGCCCTCCTCTCCTTCTAAAAAAGAGGGCTTCTAGTTGAAATCCGACTATCACAGGTAAACCATACTTTTGCAGGAAAACTCACCATTCATTTCCGGTTTCCTGTCAAAGCATTACGTTAGATTTTTTGCTTTGCTTGACACTTCTTTAAGGTAACTTCACAGCATTCACTTTGCGGAGGTGTAAACCCTACTTTTGTGGGGGGTAGTTACACTACTTTTTATCTGGAAAATCATCTTAAAGAACTTTGCATATGGTTTTCCCCAGTGTCCTTGGAACGTGAAGTTTCGGATATACTTAGCAGGGTTATTTCATTCTTCGTCAACCCAGCAGGAACTCAAGTTCCACAGCGAGTAGCTTAAGCCGATTAAAACTGACTAAAATTCTAAGTACAGCATTTGATAAATCCGTAGCGTTTTTTCTTTGGGCTCATTAAGCAGTTGCATTTTAAGGACGCGATAGCAGCCTTGCCTACACACCCCAGTAGAGGCATGCCACTGAAAGTTGTTACTTGCCTTGTGTCCGTTTTTACTCAAATCTTGCAGCAGTTGCAATAACAGGATTTTTGTAGGGTGGACATCGCCAGCCATTGACCCAAATGTCTATTTACATGACCAAAAGCCTCTTTCTAATCTAGAAAGAGGCTTTATGGTTGTAAAAATAATCCTGGCACCGAGCTATTGTCACAGGCAGCTACCCGCCAACTATCGTCGCCACAG
>JAHHIB010000074.1 GCA_019359075.1 Kalymmatonema hyalinum WJT4-NPBG1 | reverse complement strand
CAAAAGTACACCGATTCAAGTAACCCCAAGGCGGTAATGGAACAAAGCGACTAAAGTCGCACGAGTCGTATTTCCTCTCAGGTCTGAAGACGCTGAGTTTCCATACTTCCCACGAGGTCTTATGATGCCTTTCATCTGTACAACGAGCATTACACCAGCTGCGAGCATCCAAGCAACTCAAGCAATTAGAATCATTGCTGGCATTTTTTGCTAGTTTTGTGTTAGATACACCCATTGTGCAACAAATCATAAGGTGGGATATGCCAGTATTGTGAGAATCCCCTTGGTATCAGGAAATTCTCACTGAAGATGAGCAAAGATGACTTGATTCTGTTTCAAAAAGCACCTGTAAGCCCATTCTCCCTCCTACTCCCACTTCACGCTGCTGGTTGAGGTTCTTTTTCTTGTGCTAGTGCGATTGGATCAACTGATTCTAGTTCACCATGCTTAAGAGTCCAACAACGGTCGGCGATCGCTAACAAATCTCCTGCGTCGTGTGTCACAACCAGCAGTGTCCAATCTTTTTTCAGTTTCGCCAATAAAGTTACCAGTTGCTGACGCATTGACCAATCTAACCCAGCTGTGGGTTCATCCAATAATAATAGATGTGGCTGGCGAATCAACTGCACTGCTAAAGCTAAACGTCGCTGCTGACCTCCACTCAAAGCATGGGGTGGTGTACTAAGCGATAAATGCTCTAATCCTACTTCTGTTAGTGCTTGCTTGACTCGCTCTATTCCTAACTCTGGATGTCCCAAGCGCAATTCTTCTAAAATAGTACCGCCGCAAAAATGCCTCTCGGGAAATTGAAAGACCAAGCCAGCCAATTGTTGCACCTGTTCGGCTATCAGTTCTTGTTCGCGCCAGAAGACTGAACCTGATGTCGGTTCAGCAAGTCCAGACAAAATTTCGAGTAACGTACTTTTGCCAGAACCGCTTGGTCCGGTAATCAGACCCAGTTGTTTGGATTCTAATTCCAGGTTGATTGATTTAAGAATAGCTGTCGGGCAAGCCGTAGGGTGATAAATTAGGTTTCTGAGATAGAGCATTTGTTGAGTTTACCAAAAAGTCAGCAACTTATTTAATTAACTACACTGCAAGCAACTGCAAAATTCCGAAAAATTTCTAGCGCATTCGATCCGCCAGCAACGTCTATCTTGCAGCAAGAAACATCCTGCTTCTCTTTATTGTGGCAAAATTACTGTTGAACAATAGCTACAACAAGCATGGGAACCTAGAAAAATTACCAAAGTCAAATGATATGGAAAATTCTAGCTGAATACAGATGCGCGTTAAAAGCAATAATATTTAGAATTATAAGTAAAATATAAAACATTTTTTAAGGTAAATATGCTGAAGCCAAAAATGACTGTACGGTTCCCAGTTGTGCAAAGTATTGTGCCTACAAAACTTTACCGCCTAGTCACGGTAGCTTTTGCAGCTACCTTGGCACTCAATGTTTGGGCAAACCCGTCTTGGGCAGCAGACCCCTTTCGGACTAAAGAACCACGTAACATTGGCGACAAAACAGAGGCAGCATTCAAAGCCATTTTCCAACAGGGAGACTATCAAACTGGCGATCGTTACCTGCAATCCGCTATATCTACAGAGAAACCTGAACCTTTAGCTTATGCTATGAAGGCATGCCTAGCATATACAAATAAGGATTTGGCTACACTAGACACTTACACCAAGAAAACTTTAGAAACGGCACAAAATTTAATTCCCAGCGACCCCTTGCGCGGAAATTTGTATGCTGCAGTTGGTCTGTTTTTAGAGGGAGCGGCGATTTTACAGCGTGAGGGTACAGTCAAAGGTGCGCCGCAAGCTTTAAGTAGGCTGCAGCAAGTCTATGACCATCTGGACAAAGCCGAAGCAGTTTCTGCTAACGATCCAGAGCTAAATTTACTCAAGGGATACATGGATTTAATGCTTGCCGTCAATTTGCCTTTCTCTAACCCAGAACAGGCAATTCAAAGGCTAGAAAAAAATGCTGCTCCTCAGTATTTAGCTGATCGGGGTATTGCCCTTGCCTACCGGGATTTAAAACAGTACTCTCAGGCGCTAGAGTATGCCAATCGTGCTTTAAAGGTGACACCCGATAACCCAGAGTCGTATTATCTTAAAGCTCAAATCCTTCGGGAACAAGCGAGAAAAGAGAAAAACTCGCAACTGATGCAAGAAGCAGTTGGTAATTTTGACAAAGCCCTAAGTAAGAAGTCTCAACTCCCAAGCGATTTGACAAAACAAATTGAGCGCGAACGGCGGAGGGCGGCGGAAAGCTTGAGTAGTCCTGCTAAGTAGGCGCAATTTGGAAAGATGAGGGGGATGAGGCAGAAAAAGAGATTAATTTCACTTCCCCTGCTTCCCCTGCTTCCCCTAGTTTTCTACAATTAGCTTTGAAACAGTAATTTAGATGAGATATCTAGAAGAAATGCAAATACAGTTTCGCGAGATTAATCCTTTTGATTTGTGGATTTGGTTGGAGTTCAGCACAATTCCTTCTGAACAAGAAAAAAAGTATGTAGAAGAGGTTTTCAATTCCTGGTTTTACCTGGGCAAGTTGGGTGCATTTAATGCCGAAAATCTCCAGGTACAGGAAACTGGATTAGACCTCAGCTATATGGATTACGACCCCGAAGGGTATGACAAAAGTTTGCTGGCGCTGATGCACAATATGGGTCAGTTTGAGTATGAGGGGACATGGGCGCGTTGCTGGTTTGACTTGGGAACTTCTGACGCGATCGCCCTCGATATTCTCATCAACGCTCTCAAGCAGCTCAGCCAGGAATACGTCAATATTGAGCAATTGTACATCGGCGGCGAAAATGAAGACTGGTCCGTCGAGGATAGTGAAAATGGTCGTTCTGCCTTTATTTACGATAACTAGCAACACAAATGCATAAACCAGGGGAAATTCGTGTCCTAGCATTGGGGCTGATTCGAGATGGTAATCGAATCTTCGTTTCTGAAGGCTACGATCCAGTGAAGCAGCTCACTTTTTACCGCGCAATGGGCGGTGGAGTGGACTTTAGCGAAACAAGTTTAGAAGCTCTAAAACGCGAATTCCAAGAAGAAATCCAAGCAGAATTAACAAATATTCGCTACTTAGGCTGTTTGGAAAACATATTTACTTTCAACGGTCAGTCAGGTCACGAAATTATTCAACTTTTTGAAAGTGACTTTGTTGACCCCAAATTTTATCAACTTGACAAGTTAGATTTTTCTGAAGGTGAGCGGCAGAAAACAGCTTTGTGGGTAGATATTAACCATTTCAAATCAGGAGAATTAAGGTTAGTACCTGAGCAGTTTTTGGATTATTGGTAAGAGCTAATTTTTGTCAAAGATAAACAGAGAATCTCACGTAGCCTACGGCAGCCCGTAGGGCTTATCATTAGGACTGCTATAGTTACAACGCTGTTATCGCATAAGTACTTCGCACAAGAAAGAAAATCAAGACTTAGGTGTGGTTAAATCTCTCTGAAAGCTTGTCCCCAAGCTGGATTCGTCCCCTTTTCCTGCCTCCTCTTGACAAATGTGCAATTTTATTAACCTGTCACGGATGCTACAAACCCGTACTTCATCCACATGAGAACCGCTATAATCTTGATCCTTGACTTTAACGGATGGGAACGAACCCAGCCTGCTCAACAATTTTCTGACCTTCTCTAGAGAGCAACATACTGGTATAGGCAATTGCAGCCTTTTCATCGACTGAGCGATCGCGGCGGAGGACTATAAACAGGCGGCGAGTCATTGGGTAAGTGCCATCTAGAAACGCTTTTGCATTGACCTGCCTATTCTCTGTATAAGGTTGCACATACTGTTTCGTGTTGGCTTTAGCCAACGCAATGGGACGGATTGACTTCTGGTTAGCAAAGATTGGAGCCGAACCGTAAGCAATTGCGCCTGGTGTCGCGGTAACCTTACGAATAGCTGTAGTGTAATCGCGAACGATCTGCACATTAGAACCGATATCATTGCCCTCACCGCCTAGCAGTAACTTGAGCACGCTGGTAATTTTGGGGTTCAAAGCGACAGGTACAATCGGCAGGTTTGGTCCTCCCACCTGCTGCCAGTTCGTCACTTTGCCTCTAAAGATTGCCTGGAGTTGGTCTATAGAAAGCCCAGGGATAGTTAGGTTTGGATGGGTGTAGAAGGTCACTCCGTCAATGGCTATTGGCACCTGTTCTAAGGAAAAACCGAGGGCTTTAGCTTTTTGGTGGTCATTTTCTTCAAGGGGGCGAGCACTCTGAGCAAGGCTCAATTCACCGTTGATCAGCATTTTGATACCCGTACCAGAACCAGGCTGGCTGTTAAAGGGCTCAGTGTAGCGCAGGCGAAATTCTGGGTGAGCTCGGCTGATAGCATCGTTCATGCGATATGCAGTCAGAGGTGCAAAGGTGTGAGCACCACCGTAGTTGAACAGACCAGATGGCACGTTCCGCACCTCTTTCATGGAATTGTAGAATTTGATCTCAGGGGCAATTTTCTGACTGCTGTCACTGGAATTGTCAACTCCGATATCTGAGGACTTGTTCACACTGCTAACAGTTACGAACGCACAGTAGATTAACCAACTCACGAACAGAAATACCAGACCAGAAAGAAGCCGAATCATCCAAGGTGTCAACAGCCAATCTGCCAAAGTTTTCGGCTCAGCTTTGGCAACCTTGTTGCTGTTTTTTAGCACAGTTACATTCAGGGGTTTAGCGCACTTCACACAGCGTTTAGCCGTAGCAGGATTTGTATCATAGCCACAATGGTTACATACTATAAGCTTTTGATTATTCAAATTGTCAGAATTCATTTTATTCTCCCAAGGCAGATGTTTGTACTTACGGTATTGCACCCAGGAGATTTCTGTTGCGTTGTAAAAATTTATTATAAGTGAAAGGGCAACGACAAATAAAATGCTCATTCGAGCTAAAAACGGTTGAGATTTGGGAGTACCCCAAAATAGGCGGATTTTAAGGTTATTATTCTCGTTAATTCTAAGGATTTTATGAGGATTTGGGCGATTGTGAAGGGGAGTTCCCGTGGGAGTGCGATAAGCGAAGCCGAAAGTGGGCGATCACGCAAAGCGCCCGCTTTACAGCGATCGCCTACGGCAAGCAACGGGATATTTCGCCAATTGCCAAAATAAAACCCTCTTTCCTGTGTCAAGGGGCGAGGGTGTAATTGCATCTTTCTGACAGACGATGATTACTAGTTGCAAACAAAACTGACTAATGCAGTTCTCCCAGTGCGATTGCCTTCTCAGTAGCCCAGACGCTCCGCGAGGCACGCGGAGCGAGGAGCTTACGCGCCGAGAGGGCACGTCCGCAGGACTTACGGCACTGGGCTTTGCCCATCGCGCCCACGCCCTCCAATCCCCCATCGCCCTTTCCACCCTCTCGCCTCGTCATCACCCCTTCCAGGATTGCCTGTGAGGGGCTTGTTTTTGAAGTACGCCTATCCCCGTACAAAAAGCCCATAACCAGCCTAAAGGGCTACATAGCTACTGAAATGCAGCGATAGCCAGCCCTCAACAGATGCCAACCCCGCATCCGTGACAGGTTAAGAAAATTGCACCTCTCTCAAGAGGAGTATTCAGTTGCTTTAGTCATCGCAGAAATGTTGTTGACATACTCCCCAACCTAAAGGTATGGGGATTCTAGGCTCAAACAACAATTGCAGGCGTTGCCCGTCTTACATCGTCTCACCTAACAGTTGATGCCCCAACTGCACAAATATTCTTGGCTGCGTTCTCGTCCCTCCCGTTCACTGACTGACAGGACGGACAACGCCACTCCCTAACGGACAAATCGAGACTTTCTAGAACGTATCCACAACTAGAACAAGTCTTACTAGACGGATACCATTGATCTATAAATACGACTTGCTTCCCTTTTTTCTTGGCAATCCACTCCAGAATTTGCAAAAACTCTCCCAAAGCCAAGTCTGATATCTTGCGTCCCCAAAGACGCTGCATTCCTTTGAGATTGAGTGTTTCAAAGCACAGCACATCAAACTTATTGGTTAGGTCGTGGGCTAACTTCCAAAACCAATCACGTCTTCGGTTGGAAACATCCTCATGCTTGCGTACCAGATTCTTTCTGGCTCGCTCCCGATTGGATGAACCTTTTAACTTTTTTGAGTGCTGTCTACTCGCTTTCTTGATACTGTTGAGAGACTGCTTGAGGAATTGAGGAGATTCAATGCTGGAGCCATCCGAGCAAGTGAGAAATACCCGCAAGCCAAAGTCAAAGCCCGCTATTCTACTAGTCGTGAATTTGATTTCTGGTTCAGGTGTGTCGTCAACTACAACAACCATAAACAATTCACCTAATGGTGTGCGCTTGATGGTTAGTGTTTTGACTTTTCCTTCTATCTCCCTAGATTTCCAAAATTGATAAACCCGATTCCCAATCTTGACCCTATTACCACCTAAAAACTTGTACCCTGCTTGCTTTAAGGTGAATGATTTATACTTCTTAACTTTTTTGAACCCTGGTGGACGAACCCCCTTCTTATTGTGCTTAAAAAACAATTGGTATGCTTTCTCAATGCGTTGACAGATATCCTGGACTGCTTGAGAACCTACCAACTGCCAAAATGGGTTATGTTTCCGCAACTTGGCAATATGAGATTGAAGTTTCGTACAACTCAAGTGTTTACCCCACATTCGGTAGTACCGTTTGTGAAGGGCAATGCAATGGTTATAAATTACCCCAGAAGCGTTAATTGACTGCTTGAGGTATCTATTGCGCTTGTGTGAGTACAACTTAAACTTCAGTGTTTTCATGATATTATTGTACACAATAAAGCTGTACAATAATATGAAAAAACGATTAGATTTTAGAGTAGAAGAATACGAACTTCAAATTCTTGAAGACTACTGCTTATCCGTTGGTAGAACAAAAACTGATGTGCTTAGAGAACTCATCAGAAGCCTAAAGACAAAGAGAAAGCCGCTCCTTTAGGACGGGGCTTTAAACCCAAATTTTCGGTAAGGTCTGAAGTTGATCCAAATTAAACTTGCAATGTGATCGCGCCTTGCAAAGGCTTCCTCTGAAAGCATCGTTCCAACAGGCGATGCCCCTTCGGGGCTGCACTTTGCGCCATCGCACAAACTCTTTGAGATCACTGAACCTAAGCCATAAATGCTACCATGCTCAACTTGTTCCCAAAATTTTCAGTTGCGATGCCCCTTCGGGGCTGCGCTTTGCGCGGAATAGATAGGAATTGAGTAGTACAGTACTAACACCTAGTGATCAAACTTCCAAAGCAGCACGCAGTTGATCCCGGTTATGCGGTGCATCAAAATCAATGATCGGACCTTTCGGCACAATGCGAGTTGGGTTAACCTTGGGGTGGCTTCTGTAATAATGCCGTTTGATGTGGTCAAGATTGCAAGTTTCTTTGACTCCCCGATGTTGATAAAGGTCTTTGAGATAGTTCCACAGATTGGGATAATCTACGATTCGGCGTAAGTTGCACTTGAAATGCACATAGTAAACAGCATCAAAGCGAAACAGGGTCGTAAACATACACCAGTCCGCTTCAGTGATTTGTTCGCCACAAAGATAGCGTTGCTTTCCTAACACTTTCTCCCAGTGGTCAAGAGCATCAAATAGTTCCGTTACCGCTTCATCATAAGCCGATTGAGTCGTAGCAAATCCTGCCCGATACACACCGTTATTTATCGGTTGATAAATTGCATCAATTGTCTCGTCAATAACTTTTTGCAAATGTTTTGGATAAAAGTTTACATCTTGTTTGGCGAAGGCGTTAAACTCTGTATCCAACATCCGGATGATTTCGCGGGATTCATTATTGACAATTGTATTTTTTTGTGTATCCCACAAAACCGGAACTGTCACCCGTCCACTGTAGTTGGGGTCAGCTTTGAGATAAACTTGCCAGAGATACTGAGCTGAGTTGACTGTATCGGGAATAGATCCTGGTTCATCAGAAAATTCCCAACTGTTTTCATGAATTTCTGCCGCTACCACTGACATACCGATGACATCTTGCAGCCCTTTCAACTGGCGCAGAATTGCAGTGCGGTTTGCCCAAGGACACGCCCAAGAAATGTATAAGTGATAGCGCCCCACTTCAGCTTTAAACCCGCTAGAACCATCAGCTGTAATTTGGTTGCGGAAAGTCGTTGAAGGACGGATAAATTTACCTTGTGAGTCTTCTTGCTCGCGTTCAGATATCCACTTACCATCCCTGAGGATTCCCAAACCCATAAATAACTCCTTGGTCATTAAAAGCCACTGCAGGGGGTTCTCCCCGAGTCCTGCAAGTGGCGTTTATTACTCATTAGTCATTACTCATTGGCTATTTGCACACGGACAAAGAACTAATGGCTATTCTTCGTTGAGGATTTTAGGCACTTTGAAAAAGTCGCCTTCTTGTTCAGGCGCACTCTGGAGAATGTCTTCACGGTTGGGATAAGGTTGCAGTTCATCTGCGCGTGTGACATTGCTCACATCAATTGCCCGTGTTGTCGGTGCCACATTATTGACATCCAATTCACTCAGTTGTTCAAAATAGTCAAGAATACTTCCTAACTGAGTTGTGAATTTCTCTTCTTCTTCGGGTGTCAACTCTAAACGAGCCAAATGAGCTACTTTGCGAACTTGTTCACTGTCTATCATGGTTAGTCATTAGTCATTAGTCATTAGTCATTAGTCATTAGTCCTGAGCAGGCTGACTAACGCTAACGACTACAACAATATATCAATTTGAGAGCGCCCACTAGTTTTCAGCCAGTTTTGGGCTTCGATGTAGTTGTTGGGAGCCATGCGAATAGCTGTAATCCAATAATCGGCGGCTTTGTTGAACAGTGCTTCTCCCAAGTCGTCGTCTCCTGCTTCCTTCGCTTTTTCGCCTTGATAGTGGAAAATGACCGCGATGTTGTTCAAGGCTTGGATTAGGCGCGCGTTGCACTCAAGAGCCTGGTGATATAACTCTAGTGCCTTTTCGTAGTCGCCGTTGCTAGCATAAATTAGCCCCATATTGTACAGGATATAGCTGCGATCGTTGGGATCTTCCTCTAGTGTTAGGGCTTCTGTGTAGTTTTCCAAAGCTTCGGCGTATTCTCCGTCTGCCTGCGCTGACATACCATCTCGGTAGTAGGCAAAAGCTTCTTTGGCTTGTTGATTGGTTGGCAGAATCTTCATTATCAGATCCGCCATGACTGTAAAGGTTTTGTCAATAAAGTTATTGTTTTTCTGGCTTCTTGACATAAGGGCTTATGTGATAGGTTTGCCACAATCATCACTGTGGACTGGGTTGGTAGCGATTGCTTAAGCGCTCACTACAAGCTAATGTAACTGATTGGTAGCTAATTCGCGCGTTACAAAGGCTTAATACAATCTGGACTATTGTGACGCGGGCTGTTGACCACTGTGCTGACTGGGTAAGCCATCATCGCCTCTGATGGGTACGGCTGCAATAGCTGCTGTAGTGGTTCAGCTGTTTGCACTTGGGGATCTAACCACAGTGAGTAATCCTGCTGTTGAAGAATCACTGGCATACGTTCGTGGATCGGTTGCAGTAATTCGTTGCACTTCGTAGTCAAAATTGTACATGAGGTGATTTCCTCTCCTTGAGGCGATCGCCATTGCTCCCACAAGCCTGCAAAGCCAAAGGGTTTTCGTTCTTGCAGATGAAAATAATATGGCTGTTTCTTCCCTTCTTTTGTCTGCCACTCGTAAAAGCCATCTGCCACTACCAAACAGCGACGGTGCTTGAAGGCAGAGCGAAAAGCTGGTTTTTCTGCTGCTGTTTCTGCCCTAGCGTTGATCAGCTTTGCTCCCATTCCTAGGTCTTTTGCCCAAGAGGGAATTAACCCCCAGCGTAACTTTTGAAATTCACGCTGCTTGCTTTCTGGATTATACAAGACTGCCGCCACCATTTGCGTGGGAGCAATGTTATATTGCGGCTCTACGTCGGGAATTTTGTTTACATGGAAGGTTTGGTATATAGCTTCTGCTGTTTGGCTCAAAGTAAATCTTCCACACATATTTTTTCCTTGACCACCAATTAAAATTAAACACCCAAATACTGCAACAAATATTACTTTTAATTTTTATCTTTCAGAGAATTCTGTATCGTACTAAAATGCTATATATCTACTGATTTTATCATATCTATTTGTCTTTTTCGATGAGATGCTGTATTTTTACTGCATGATTAATTAACCATTTCATCCCTATTTTTTTTGGCATGGAAATCCTGCGTTTGTATGATTTTTTACCCTCAGGCAATGGCTACAAGATTCGTCTTTTATTGACGCAAATGGGTGTGCCTTTTGAAAGGGTAGAGGTTAACATCACTAAAGGTGAATCTCGAACGCCAGAATTTTTAAGTAAAAATCCAAACGGAAGAATTCCCGTTTTGGAAGTTGAACCAGGGAAATATTTAGCAGAATCAAATGCGATCATGGTGTATCTGAGTGAGGGGACAGAATTTTTACCTTATGACCGTTTTTTACGAGCGCAAGTACTGCAATGGTTATTCTTTGAACAGTACAGCCATGAGCCTTATATTGCTACATCGAGATTTTGGATTTCTATTCTAGGTAAAGCTCAGGAATACCATGAAGCCATAGAGCAAAAACGTGAACCTGGTTACGCAGCTCTTAGGACGATGGAAAAACATTTATCCAACCGTACTTTTTTGGTAGGAGAGCGTTATACGATTGCTGATATTAGCTTATTTGCTTACACTCATGTAGCTGATGAAGGTGGATTTGATTTGACACAATTTCCTGCTATCCAAGCTTGGATAGAGCGAGTGAAAGCAGAATCCAGATATATCAGTATTACGGAAGAATTGAAGCCTTGGTAATTTTGCTTTCAAAAGAATTAATTTCATGTATAGCTGGCGTCTCTCCCGTCCTCCTCTAGGACGGGTTTTTCAATCCACCTATTGGATGCAAAAGTCAATTTTTTGGAATATGAAACCACAGATGGACTCTTACGTGCGTTGCGGTGAACCAGCGCTATGCAGTCCTTGTTTCCCGCAGCAGGCGACTGGTGTATCTCCTTCGGAGACGCTTTGCGCATACCCGGAGGGGGGTTCCCCCCGTTGTAAGCCCTGAGTCCTTACGGACACGCTGCGCGTATGCCTGCGGCACGCTTTGCGCATACGGGCACGCTACGCGTTGGCACAAGCCTCCGCAGGACTTACAAAGCAGCGTCTCCGCAGGAGATAGCAACTGCCGTACAGATGGACACAGATACTTTATCGCGTTTATCCCCGTGCATCTGCGGTTCCAAATAGCCCGAAACCAGATTGTTGCAACAAATCTAATTATCAATAAAATTTTTACATATAATTATTTATTTTCAAGCGAAGTCTAATTTTGAATTTTAAATCGTTTAGTCAGTGTCAATTTCAACCAGCTTTTGCCGAGAAGATAAACCAGACTTAATTGTGATATGCGATTTTGGCACATCAAATTTTTCTGCTAGTAGTTTAATTAACTCTTCATTAGCCTTACCATCTACAGGAGGAGATTTTAAACGCACGCTAAGACTGCCGTCAGCTTGTTCCTCAATCTTTTGAATTTTTGAATTCGGTTTAACTTTAACTTTTTTTTGCATACGCTTGTGCTTGTAATTGTCGCAACCACAACCAACCCAAAATACAACCCAACAGGTAATGCGGAAAATCCCACCAAGCAAAGGTGGTTCCAATTAACCATTTACCTATCAACGTAGCGCGAAACTGCTCTAATAAAGGTGGATGCCACAATTGCATGAATTCCAGTATGCAGGTGATGATAAATACCCATAAAGGAATTTGCCTGACTGCGGTTCCACTGCTAAAAAACAGAAATGCAAACAAACACCAAAATATTTCGTAAAAGACAGCGGCTCCGTAATTATTAAACCACTCATGGGCAGGACCAGTGTAGTACTTAAAGAAAAAGCCCATCGCTATAACGATGAGCAAGGAGGGGATGATATAAAAGCTTTGAGTTGGTTTTGATAGCATTTTCTCAGAACTAGGGACTAAAGAAGATTTTAGCCCTTGCACCAAAGCTTTTTGGGTTGCGATTTGCGATATCTAAACGAAATCTAAAATCTTGTCACGGATATCTTCTGCTACCAGCACCCACCACACCAATTTTGTGGCGATAGGATAGTTCGGCACCGAACCAGCCAGAAGCACTCGTCAGGGTACCAACAATGAGTGAGATTATAATTCCCCAAGGTAATATTGCTGACGCTGGATCGCCTAGACGCAGGATGAAGTTGACTAGTGTCAAGACTAGGATACTCACGTTAAGAATCATGTGCGCCCAGCCTGCGGTGCGCTTACGGACTCGTTCAATTTGCAAAAAGTCGCTCATGCCGATCAGCGCTGCTACCACGCCTGCAGCCAATCCGAGTCCGATTAACCACAGCGAAGCCCTTGCCCAAAAGAAATCGCGAGTTAACCAGTAGCCGAAGTCGCTCCCCAAGGCGGCGGCTAAAAAGGCAATAGGAAAAATGACACTCAGGGGGTGCAAGGGATGCCCTGCGATCGCAACTGTGCTAGGTACACCAGTATCGTTATACTCTCTATCGTCACTTTCAATAACTGGTGGGAGATTTGGGAACGGTGTCGAAGCTCTCTCTGTAGTTTCCATGATTTTTAGTATTTTTTTGTATCCTGATTTTATGCGGAGGGAATTTGCTCCACGTAAGCTTCAGCTTGCATTATCAGTTTACCTGTTTGCACTTCGAGTTGCTTAACTCGTAGGGTCATTCCTTCTAAATCAAAGTTGCTCAAATTCAGAATTTCGCTTGTTGCATCTATCAAAGCTTTTGTCAAATCTGGAGAGATTTCCTTTGTGTCACCATACTCAACATTTTCTAGAGAAACTGTTTGTCCGTTAGCACCCACTTTGGGGACTGCTGAAAACGCGACTTGGTGAGTTTCATTCGTTTCTCTTAATAGAATCGAGGCGCTTATTGCAACTTTACTATTACCAGGTAAACGAAAATCTACCTGTTGAGGAACAATCGTCATTAATTGCCCGTTCACATGAATTTTCTGGCTTTGCAGTTGTGAACGAACATACTCCGAATTGAAGGCACGGTTGATATCCTCTTCAATCAAAACAACCCGCGTACTGCCTTTAGTTGGTTTGGTGAGTTCAATTTTACCGAAAGCAGCACTCAAGGGATTGATGGCGACATTACCTATTTGCATTTGCAACTCCTCCACACGGAGGTCTTTTTGCATTACCAATCCTTCGCCTTCAATTTTGACTGCATCGACCTCTCCCCCAAGCAGTTTCAGTGGGTCTGTTTTGACATCTACATTCAAATTTTCTACTTCATCTAATTGGCTAGATAACCCTATTTCTGCGGCTTTATTCAGCGCCTGCTCTCCAAGCCCCTGATTCTCGGGCATTATGACTTTATCTCCTATTTGACCATCTTTGCGTCAATCTAGAAAATTGGCATAGTAAATTTATCTATCTAGCGATGGAGCATAGGTATAACGGCTATCTATCTAAAAGTATATATAAAGATTTTTGAAGTTTAATTTCATTTTTCTACCCGAAGTTTTGCAGCCTATCGGTCAAAAGAAAGATGGAACCTTCTCGCTAATTGTGCAAATTTGAGATTAGAAATGAACACGAAAAACTTCCAGAGGGGAACCAGAAAAATGGTTACAACATTAGACGATACCAAGCGTTCTGCCATTGCCATTAAACTGGCAGATATGAAAGCGATTCAAAACTTGATTATCGAAAATGAAGAACAGTTGATCAGACAAGTCAACGACCAAGAAATCGCTCAGCGCCTCCGGGACTTTCTCGAGAGTGACAGAAAAAATCTCGGCATTCTGGAAACTGTAATCGGTCAGTATGGCATCCAAGCCGAGCCAGACAACACCGTTACACAAATGGTTCAAAAGATTCGTGAATTGCAGCAAGGCTCTGAACTGAGCGTGTACGAAAAAGTATTTCAGCATGAATTGCTGAAGCACCAGCAAACCATGACCGGCTTGACAATTCACAAGGCAGCACAAAAAGTTGGTGCTGACGTGTTGCTGGCAATTGGACCTCTCAACACCGTCAACTTTGAGAACCGCGCTCACCAAGAGCAACTCAAAGGCGTTCTGGAAATTTTGGGTGTTCGCGAACTGACCGGACAAGAAGCAGATCAAGGTATTTGGGCACGCGTTCAAGACGCTATGGCTGCAGTAAGTGGCGTGGTAGGTAGCGCTGTTACCCAAAACACTGACAAGAAGGATATGAACATCCAGGATGTTATCCGCCTGGATCATAACAAGACAAATACCCTGTTCACCGAAATTCTGGCTAGCCAAGATCCACAAAAGATTCAAGAGTACTTCGGTCAACTCTTCAAGGATCTGAGCGCTCACGCTGAAGCTGAAGAGCAAGTCGTCTACCCCAGAGTCCGTCCTTTCTACGGTCAGAACGAGACTCAAGAACTTTTTGACGAGCAAGCTGAAATGAAGAAAATGTTAGCGGAAATTCAGGGTATCAACCCCTCTAACATGGATCAATTCAAAGGTAAAATCAAAAATCTCATGGACATTGTTGGCGACCATATTCGTCAAGAAGAAAGCACGATGTTCGCTGCTATTCGCAACAACTTGAGCAGTGATCAAAGCGAGCAAATGGCTACAGAATTCAAAGCTGCTAAGACCCAAATTCAACAAAAACAGGGCGTTGTCGGCGCTAAGTAGTTGGTAGGAATCACTAGACGCAAAAATTTGCGTCTGGTGATCACTCTCGCTCTAATAGCTACTCCCAGCACCTAGTGATGGGAGTTTTGTTGTATTTGTTTAGGTGTTTTCGTTTAACAATTCTGATGCCAATATTTATAAACCGTATACGCCATAGTGACAACCCCAGTGATAATAGCAGATTCATCAACTTCAAATAGGGGATGGTGCAACGGGTAATTCAGGACTCTATCTCTGAAACCTACACCCAAGCGAAACATCGAACCAGGAGCTTTTTCTAAATAAACAGAAAAATCTTCAGCACCCAGGGAAGGTTCGGGTAACACTTGAACGCGATCGCTACCCCATGCTTCCTCTGCAGAGGATTGCAACAACTGCGTGAGGAAATAATCGTTTTGCACGCTAGGGACACCCTGGCGATAATTCACCTGGTATTTTGCCCCGTAGGAATTGCAGACGTTAGCAACGATTTTTTCAATCCAATTTGGCAGATTGGCACGGGTTTCCGGATGGAGAGAACGCACTGTTCCCAACAACTGCACTTTATCAGCAATCACATTCGGCGCTCTACCACCCTCAATCTTCCCGATGCTCAATACTACCGGACGTAAAGGATTCTGTGTCCGGCTAATCGCTTGTTGGAGTGTGGTTATGACTTGCGAAGCAATCCAAATAGCATCTATCGCCTCATGAGGACGAGCGCCATGTCCTGATTCCCCGATAATAATAATCTCTAAATCATCAGCCGCTGCCGTCAAAGCGCCGTAACGCACACCAATCGAACCTGCGGGTATGGAGGGGAATACATGAAGACTCAGTATATTTGAAACCTCGTCCATTGCCCCATCGTTCACCATCCAAGAAGCGCCTTGAGCAATTTCCTCTGCTGCTTGAAATAAAAACCGCACCCGACCAGGTAACTCCTCTGCCATCTGAGACAATACCATTGCAGTTCCCAAGCCAACAGTCGTGTGGACATCATGACCACAGGCATGCATGATACCTTGTGAGCGAGAGGCAAACTCTAAAGCAGTGCGTTCTACAATTGGCAATGCATCCATATCGGTGCGAATTGCCAATAAACGCTCATCTTTGCCAGTACCTTGCAGTTCTCCAATGACGCCGGTTTTACCCACTCCTTCTTGTACGTGAAGACCACTAGAAGATAAAACGCCAGAAACAAAGGCAGATGTTTGGTACTCCTGACCACTGAGTTCTGGGTGAGAATGGATATGACGGCGAATTTCAATTAAGCGGGGTGCCAGTTTTGTTGCTAAGTCTTTAATACGAGTAAGCATTGGTGAATTAAGTTACATACTGTTTTGGCATTTTTCTTATGATAAAGAAATGTTAACCAACTGCTGATTTAACTTCCATATTTTTTGCAAGTGGGGCTAGGGGACAAATCAATTCAAAATTCAAAATTCAAAATTCAAAATTCAAATTCGGAGTTTCTCCCTCATCCCCCTCATCTCCCTCATCCCCCTCATCTCCCTCATCTCCCTCATCTCCCTCATCCTCCTCACTCCCTCACTCCTCCTCACTCCCTCACTCCCCGTAGCAGGTTGAACCAGCAACCTTCTCAGTTTTAAACTTGTCACATTCTTTTTGAGTTTCACGCTGTAATGACCACCAATACGGTTTGTTAGAAGTGACGACGCCTGTAGGCATTGTTGTCAGTCGGAAGTTTGCGCCCCGGAAGTTTGTGTATTGCAATTTAGCGCCTTTAAGATTAGCCGCTTCCAAATTGGTACTTATGAACCCAGCAGCACTCAAATCGGCATTTTCCAGGGATGCGGATTTGAGATTCGCACCTGTTAAGGAAGCGCCCTTTAGATTCGCGGAAGTTAATACCGCTGTTTCTAAGTTGGCACCCGTGAGATCCGCATTTGAGAGATTTGCCTGAGATAAATTAGCACCTTTTAAATTTGCATCTCGTAAATTTACTTTATTTAAATTAGCTTGAGATAAGTCAGCACCACTTAAATCACAACGCGGACAAGCATTGGTTGTTTTCAAGAGTTCCAAGTCTTGCTCATTAAGTGCAAAGGCTTGTGCTGTCAACCCAAAAAAGGTAAACAGGACGGTAGTGGTGAGAATCTTAATGTTCATATTTTTACAGATAGACTCAAGTTAGAAAATTTGGACGAATATGTACTGTTATACTTACATATAGGACTAGTTTAAAAAATAGTAAAAATAAAGAACTAATAAAGAACTTGTTAAATTTGCGTAAATTGTTATAATTACACTGTTCAAAAGTGAACATGGTTAATAGAATAGAAATATCTTGAGACTTATACAGAAACTCTATAGCCTACGACTTATTTGTTCCCCCCAAGCCTAATATAAGAAGGGCTGGGGGGAATTAATTTTTAGGTGGGGCATGAGGGAGATGAGAGGGATGAGGGTAGAGAGCGTATCCCTCACGGGACGTTTTGCGACGAGCGCGAGTATTGAGGGGGATGAGAGAGTCATTACTTCCTCGATCCCCGCAGTTAACGCCAGCCCAACAAGCGCAACCCAGGCACAATGAGGTAGTAACTCACCCCTAACCAGAAACTAAGCAAGACGCCGACAAAACCAAAAAAAGTCACCGGAAGCCATATCTCGTTCCAGCCGGGCGATCGCAACAAGTCAAATATATTGGTTGGAAACCCTAAAACGATGAAAACCGCAAAGACAACAGCGGTGCCAAATGCAGCAATGACAGCATGAACGATATGATGGCTGCGAAGACCTAAACTTATGGTGAGCAGAGAAACACCCGCTAAAATCAATCCTACTAATCCCTCACCTCCCTGGTGTGGTGTGATTAATTGTAAAACTAGCCAACCAAATCCATAACTAATAATACCCATCAACGACGTTACAAAAAATCGCCGCTTCTGACCAAAACCCCCTGCAAGCGTTAGTCCCCATGCGGTTCCCAAGCCAGCGCCTGCAAACAAAAGAAACTCTGACCCTGAGATAGTTGGAGTCGTTGTCACCATTGCGGGTAGCTGATGAGACATGAATCTGGTAACGTCTTCGTCTATGGTTGTCCCAGAAGCCAAAACAAACCCAGCTATTGCACCAGAACTAGCGCCTATGCCGGTGAGAAGCATTGTCCAAAATGTGTCCAGACAGGCGAGTAAGATGTTGAAAATCGCCTTGAATATAAAGAAGGTCGTTTTACCGACGGCGTGAACAGAGGTAGTCAGTGCTTGTCCAACGGAGTCTTCAACTTGGGATAAAAATCCCTTTGCTTGTCCAAACCAAGAGCGAAAAGATTGCTCTATTTGGGAGAATATCGCCTGCTGTGGCGATACTCGGGAAATTTTTCCGAGACGTTTTTGAATCATTGCGGCGTTTGCTGGACGCGATCGCACATCCTCCTGTATCATCTCATCTAGAAAATCTGCGAGTTGAGGACTGACATTCACCTTATTGCGCCACAGGAACTCTCCCGTTACCGGATTTTCCAAGTCACACAGAGATTTGCCCGTTAACATCTCAATCATCGTTCGACCGAGGGCATAAAAATCAGCACCAGGCCCGATGACTCCCCCAGCAATTTGTTCTGGGGGACTGTAGCCAGAAGAATACAACCGAGTTGAGGAAGCCTTTAAACCAAACTGGTTGGAACTAAATTGTTTTGCTCCACCAAAATCAATAAGTACGAGCTGATCTCTGTTTGTCCCCCCTTTGTTTAAGGACGCTGGGTGGGTACGCAGCATTAAATTAGAAGGTTTGATATCGCGGTGAATTATCTTGCGGCTGTGTAACTCCTGTAAAATCTCCACAGCTTGGACAAGCCAATTTAACACCCAGTCCTGGGGACACCCTTGGGGATACTGCTCAAATATTTCCTCTAGAGTTTGACCGTTAATTTTTTCCATCACCAAACAACGGAACTGGTGAGGGTTGAGATTGTTTTGTAGAGGCGTTGCAGACAACATCTCTACAGAAAAATACCCATCAGCATCGACTCTGGGAACACCTGAGTGTCGCAAACTTCTTAAAACCGCAGCCTCTTGGACAAACAATTCCAACGCCTTTGGTGAACTTTCCACCAACACTTTCAGCACTTTTTCTGTTTGCGTCTTTTGATCCCAAACTGTATAAATTTGAGCAAATCCGCCCGATCCCAAACGTTGGAGTGGGACATAGCGGTCTAAAAGGTGTAGCGGTGCGCCACAGGTGTGGCAAAATTTGTTTCCCCAAGGCTGGGGATAAGGACGCGGACAATCTGAATTAATGCAATGAACTGCATTTTGATTGATGTGGAACACAAGCGCTCAAAGACATAGCCTGAGTCGATTGTACATAACTGGGGACAGAGAAACAGTTCGTTGCTAATAGTTAGTGGTATTTTTAACAACTAACAACCAACTAATGTACAGACGCGCCATGGCGAGCCAGCGCTGCAGGAGGTGAGACCAGTGCTGCAGGAGGGTTTCCCTCCGCAGGCAACTGGCGTTCGCCGTCAGGCGTGCCGCAGGCATACCCGAAGGGGTATCCCTCCGCAGGCGACTGGTGAGCCCAGTCCTGAAGGCGGGTTTCCCGCCGTAGGGAACTGGCGTTCGCGTAGCGTGTCCGGAGGACTCACCCGAAGGGCGTCGCGTCTCTACAATTAACAGCTACATCCATCCCAGGTGATAGGGAAGGTGTATTCCGATTCCGAGGAGAAATCGTTATTGTTGCTAGGCGTTTCTTGATCCAAGACTTTGACGACTTTGTTATAAATTTCTTCCGCCTGTTGTGGAGAATCGCCTATGCTCGTCAATCCCAACTTGCCAAACTGGGAAAGACAACCCATCAAATGAAATACCGTTCCTGTCTCGGTTCCGGTGTCAAAGTGCAATCTGTGGTGAGCGATGATGTCCATCAAGTCGTTGGGCAGAAGCCCCTGATAGCGTTCTTTGTGTAAGTTATCAGTAGCCATGTAGTATTTGGGACGCCCTTGCTGACTGTAAAATAAACCCGTCGAGAGTTCATAGCGGCCGTTAGTCATTAATTTCAGGGTCATAAACGGATGGGTCGTACCACCTTTACGCAGGTTAATTTCAATCGCTTGAATGTCCCACTGTCCATCACCCTTATCTACGGCGATAAAATCAACTCCAAATCTTTCTACTGCGCCTTTTTTTGCCAAATTTCTGCCAACTTTTAACCCCATCTGCTGCAATTGCAGTCGATATGTTTCATCGGCGGGAAATCGGCAACCAAGATAAATCTGACCGTCTGGTCCTCCGAGAATTTGGTCGTGGGTTGAGAGGATTTCCACTTCGCCATTGGGTGTGATGCGTCCTTGCACAGAGGGCGATCGCTTAATTTCCCCCTCCACGAATGCCTCAACAATTGCCCCCAACTCAGCGATTCGTCCAGAAAAATTCTCCCAATTCTCTTGTTTTGCTTGAAAGCGCATAGTTTGGAAGCGCTCTTTCATCGCTTCTACTCGCTCGCCATGAGAACCATCGGGAGGTGCTAAATTCTTAATCGGTCTCAAGTCCAACAGCGCATTTCCTTCTCCGGAAATTCCTTCGTTGAGTTTCACCACCATCCGTTTTAATGTTGGCTGGCGTTCCCACAACTGGGCAGCAGCTTCTGCCAAATCTATATCATTCCAAACTCTTTCGCTGCCATCTGGAAGCGGAACTTCGCTCTCAGCAAAAATTTGCCGACTGCCACTTTTCGTTCCCCAAATTTGCAAATCTGGCGCAGCTGCGTACAGCGGCACTCCTAATTTTAAAGACAATTCCGCTTCTAATTCCGTAGAATTATAGCATACCATAAATGCTTTGTCGAGCCTCAAGGCTTGATGAATCTGCTTGAGCAAGCGTGGGCGTTCTAAAATCTTTTGAGTGAGGGGTTTTTGAGAGGAATCGTAAGTGGAAAGTAGCAGCAAGCGATTGCGAGCATGAGAAAAAGGAATTCCCGGCAAAAGTTGCAGATAGTAATCAATGACACTGGGATGCATCGGCATTGATGTAATATAAATTACCCGAGTCCGGGGATTCTGCAACCGAATCAAGGAAAATAGCAGTCGTTCCTCATAATGCTCGCAACCTTCTATTTTTTTGAGTTCTCGCTGGTCGATGCTCAGGGAGGGAATAACTAAAATATCCGCGTCACTGTTATCAAATATCTCGGTAGTTTTCCAGCGATCGCGTAAAGTTAACTGAAGATCCCGAAATTTGTCAGTTAGTTCTAAAGAGGAAATATCGAGCGTTTGCATAGTAATAATCTGTTCCACAAATAAGCTTTTATACTCTTAGCAGCCTGATTGCTTCGATTGGCTCTTAAATTTTGGAGTTTTGAATTGTTTAGCCCTGCCTTGCTTTGTTTAGCACTGTCTAATGGTATATCCTAATTAATCTTTGAATGCCGAGCATCTGCAACACTTCTTTTACATACGGCTTTTTTTCTCATGATTTCTACTATCCGAGGGAGAAAAAAATCGAACTTGAAATAATCCGTAAGGAAGAACTCAGATTTGATTCTGTAGGGCTGAGAGATAAGTTCAGTAGACCTCTTGCATAAATTCTTTTGTTTCGCGCGCAGACAAAGGAGCAACTTCTCGTAGAAAAGGCGCAAAGCCGCAAAGAAGATCTCAAAAAGAAGGAATGAGTGCAACAAGTGTAATGGATAGTGAACTCATGGCTGATAACTGGTTTGTGAGTTCTTCTGATTTTTTTGTATAAATTGTTTTTACGTCTTTAGATTGACTAGTTTTGAGTTTGTTTACATCTAAAGAGTGATAAATAGCAGCAACACAATAGCTAACTTAATAGGCATATGAAAGTTTTAAATCTTTCATGACGGTAGAGTTGTGTAGTTGTGTTCAATTGTCAGATTAAGAGCGTGCGTTAGGTGTGAGGAAAATTTACAACAGTTGCGTACAGTTGCTTTGGCAATGAGTACGATAGGCTGACAAACGGGGGAAAGCCTAAACTGGTAAATGGCAATTGGGAGCGAACACAAAAGTCAAACCTTGGATTGAATTATCGATCCAAGGTTTAGTTTTGAAATCCGATTTTTTGCGTTGTCTATTTTATAGGGAGAATTATAGTATGCCAGAAGAACAATTACAGCCACCTCAAACTCAGGAAGCACCAGGCGTTGAATCACAAATGACGCCAAAACCCAAAGCAGATGATCCGCAGTATAAGGGAAGTGACAAGTTAAAAGACAAAGTCGCTTTGATTACAGGTGCAGATAGTGGTATCGGTCGTGCAGTGGCGATCGCATTTGCTAAAGAAGGAGCAAATGTAGCGATATTATACCTCAGCGAACACGACGATGCTAAAGAAACAAAACATTTGGTTGAATCGCTTGGGCGTCGTGCAGTCACGATAGCTGGCGATATTGGGGATGAAACTTTTTGTCAGCAAGCTGTACAACAAACTGTCGATGAGTTTGGCAAGCTGGATATTTTAGTTAACAACGCCGCTGAACAGCATCCAAAAAAAAGCATTGAGGAGATAAGCAAAGAGCAATTAGAGCGTACTTTCCGCACAAATATTTTCTCGATGTTTTTCTTAACTAAAGCGGCGCTGAAGCACCTTAAAGAAGGAAGTGCTATTATCAATACCACATCCGTAACGGCTTATAAAGGCAGTCCAGAATTACTTGATTACTCTTCTACAAAAGGTGCGATCGTTGCCTTTACGCGTTCCTTGTCACAAAGTCTAGTAGAAAAAGGAATACGTGTAAATGCCGTAGCACCAGGTCCAATTTGGACACCTTTGATACCCTCTACTTTCCCAGAAGAGAAAGTGGAAAGTTTTGGCAAACAAGTGCCAATGCAAAGAGCTGGACAACCTGAAGAAGTCGCACCCAGCTATGTATTTTTAGCATCAGATGACTCTTCTTATTTCTCTGGTCAAGTTTTACACCCGAACGGTGGTACCGTTGTCAACGCGTAAAAGGTTAAGAGTTGCGATTCAATGAGGAAATGTAAATTGTGAATTATGAATTATTTTTTATCATTATAATTCATAATTCATAATTTCTATCTCTTGACTCTCCTAAACCACTGGGAAGATGAGATAATCTTAAACTAACTGATAAGTTAGCAAAGAAAACCCTCATTAAAGATAATAACTACAGATATGGCATCTCAAAGACCACTCAAAGGCACCGAATTGGTAGATTGTGCAAGAGCGAATGCCAAGCAGGGAATTGAAACTGCTGCTAATCAATGTGGCTATGGAGATGACCTCAACACCTTTGCACAAGAATTACGGCAAGCCTGTGAGGAAATGAATTTACAAGTTAAGGAACTGACCGACTTGATTACCGATCAGGACTTGATACTGAATTTGGGGGCTGGGGAAATCGTTGCCCCAGACACGGCATCAAACCTATGAGAATTAGGAATTAGGAATGATAAGTTAGGAGTGGCAAAAGAAGAATTCAGAATTGCGAATAAAGACTTCATTCTGAGTTCTTCTTCGTAACTCACATCCTTAAAATGACGCGCGCCAAGCTGAAGTAAATCAAAACACCTAATACATCCACTGCTGTGGTGATGAATGGTGCTGACATTAATGCCGGATCTAAACGGAGGATGCGGAATAAAAACGGGAGCGCGGAACCAGAGACGGAAGCTAAAATAGAAATGGCGACAAGACTGATTCCGACTGCGATCGCCACCTCTAAATTATTTTGCAGCAAGAAAGCCCATACCGTGGCGATCGTCCCCAATATTCCTCCCAGCAATGCACCTGCAAGACCTTCCCGTCCAATAACTTGCAAAGGTCCCATAGCACGAATTTCATCAGTGTTCATCCCGCGAATCACCACTGTGGAAGACTGCGCCCCAACATTACCGCCAGTACCAGTCAGCAAGGGAATAAACGCCGCCAGTGACACGACTTTTGCCAAAATATCCTCTTGTGACCTAATAATAGTTCCGGTAACAGTGTTGGTCACAAGTAAGACCAACAACCACACAACCCGCTTGCGAGCTACTGAGATTAAATCCAACTGAAAATAGTTGTCGCCTCCGGATTGCACACCACCACCCAAGGTGTATATATCCTCAGTGGTTTCTTCTTGCAGGATATCGATAACATCATCAACAGTGACAATACCTACAAGACGCCGTTCTCGATCCACCACAGGCACAGCCAGAAAGTCGTATCGTTGTATCAACCTGGCGACTTCTTCCTGGTCTGTATCGGTATAGATAAACACTGAATCACGGATCATCACGTCGCCAATTTTTTGCTCAGGTTGAGACGTCACCAACTGGCGTAGGGACAAAATCCCAGTTAAACGCCTTGCTCCATCCGTGACGTAGAGATAATAAATCATCTCGCTCGCATTAGCTAAGCGGCGAATCCGCTCTAAAGTTTCCGCCACTGTAAAATTTTCTTTGAGCGAGATTAACTCTGGCGTCATGATCCGCCCAGCCGTTCCCGCTTCATAACCCAATAGTTGAGATGTGGCTTGGCGTTCGTTTGGGCTCAGTTGTTCTAGTAATCGATTGACGATTTTTGCTGGTAATTCATCAAATAACCTAGCTCGGTCATCTGGCGACATTTTATCGACAATATCGAGGACTTCTTGGCTTCTCAATTCCTCAATAAGCCGTTCTTGGACGCTGTAGTCGAGATGTTCATAAACTTCGATTGCTTCTTGTTTAGAAAGCAAGCGAAATGCCAAAGCGTGCATTGCTTCTGGTAACCCTTCAATCGCCTCGGCAATATCCGGAGCCTGTACAGGTACCAGAATGGCTTTTGCTCCCTGCAAATCCCCCGCTTCCAGCAGCATTTGCAATTGAACTCTCACTAACTCTCGCAATTCCCTGCGCGATACGTCTTGGAAGGTAGAAGTCATACCGTTTGGAGTTTGCATAAGATACAACGAGGGTGATGCGAAATAGTATATTGTACCTAATATGTATAGAGCAGGGCAGGTTAGCTATCAATCCCCAGCAGGGAGTGAAAATTGGGTATTGAAATTGAAAACTGTTTCTGACCTTAGTTTACGAGAAAGTGGAAACGTAAAAAGTAAGACCTGATATTTTTCTGTATATGCTTAAATTTTTACTCTACTCTGACTACAGATAGAAGAAACATTTGGCTTATATCTGCTATTGTTTTATGTTGGTTAGATCTATTGTGGATTTAGGAATAATCACTTTCCTTGTCTCCTATACTTCAACACTTTTTAAAAAAATATTGTCGTTGATTGGATATTACCGAAAACGTTGAAGTGTAAATTTATATAACAATTCTATTGGTGTTGTGAAACTGTTGTTGTGTAGTAGAGAGGGAAACAATCACACCTAACACCGACTGGTCGTTACCAACCAGCTTTTACCTATTCATAAATTATTTAGGACTGCGCTAGAGTGAATTTGATTAGCCTCTGAGAATAAGGCAATTTAATTTTTTTATATTAGTCATTTGGTTCTGTAGGTTTGCCTAATTCGCATTATGTTTATACTTCATTGAGTAGGATATTTTTTTGAAACTTCGTAGGGTTTATCGTAGGAATTTATAATGAATATAGACAAATTAGAAATAGACAAATTTACCCAACGCACACACCGAATGTACAGGCGTTTAACAGATTTATACGAAAATCTGAACACAATGCCTATCATGCCAGATGTGCTACCGCAAGCTCTTGTCGAACTTGGTAGTGCTTCAGAAATAGTCGGTTTGGCTACAGAGGAACTTCATCAGCAGAATGAAGAACTCATACAAACACGAACTTTGCTAGAAGCAGAACGCCAACGCTACCAGGATTTATTCGAGTTTGCACCAGATGCCTACTTAGTAACAGATACTTTAGGCATGATTCGTGAAGCCAACCATACGACGGCGACGCTACTGAAAGTCTCACAGAACTATGTGATAGGCAAACCAATAGTAAACTTTGTGGCGCTCCCAGATCGTGCGACTTTTCGCAGCTACCTAACCCAAATATGCGAATGCACCAAGGTAAAAGAATTAGTCGTACGCATCCAAAAACGTGATGGCGAGTTATTGGACGGCGCCATGACAGTGGGAGTTGTCCGCAATCAGCAAGGTAAGCCAATAGCACTCCGCTGGCTGATACGTGATATTACTGACCGCAAACAAGTAGAATTAGCCCTGTTGAAAAATGACGGCGACCTAACTCAAAACCGCCTCGGGCATAAATATTCCAGAGGAGAATCTATTTCCCTCAACTCATTAAGCACTCTTTGGTATGTATGTCAAGGTTGCGTCAAGCTGAGTACGCTATGTGAAACAGGCGAGGAAGTGATCGTTGGGTTAGCAGGAGAAGGAATGGTTTTTGGTTCAAGTTTGACCACGTTACACACTTACCAAGCAACAGCTCTATCGGAAGTGGAATTAGTGTCAATTGACCTTGCAGAAATAGCAGCTTCACCAAACCTGAGCCATACCCTGTTACCAAAAATTAATCAACGATTACGGCAAACAGAATTTTTTTTGGTGGTTGCTGGTAGACGACGAGTACAAGACCGCTTTCAGCAATTATTAGTACTTTTAAAACAGGAAATTGGTCAACCAGTGGCAGACGGAATTCGCCTCAGTGTTCGCTTCACTCATGAAGAACTTGCTAGCGCTTGCTGCACGACCAGGGTAACTATTACACGACTTATGGGCAACTTACAACAACAAGGTAAAATCGGTTTGGACTCCAAACACCACATCATTTTGAAAGATATATAAATCATCTGTGTGCATCTGTGTGCATCTGTGGTTTGATTTTCATTCGGTCCGAAAGTTCGTAGTCACGACTTTAGCTTAGAGAGGACTTCAGTCCTCACTACAAACAAGTTTTATTACGGGTCAGGAAAACTTTTTCACCCATGCTAACAGTCGTTTGGTATTTGGTGTGAGGGCAGTCGAGAGATAGTAAGCATCTGCAGCCTTCCTAATGGCTTCAGCTTGAGTTGGGTAAGGATGAATCACTTGACTCAGCTTGTTCAAGCCAATATTATGAACAATTGCTGTTGTGATCTGTGAAATCATCTCACCCGCATGGCGGGCAACAATGGTAGCGCCCAAAATTTTATCAGACCCTTTTGGATGGTGGATTTTGACAAATCCTTCCTCTTCACCATCGGCGATCGCTCGGTCTACATCAGTAAATGGTATTTTAATCGTCGCTACATCAATACCCATTTCCTGTGCCTGGTGTTCGTACATTCCGACATGAGCAATCTCGGGATCAGTATAAGTGACCCAAGGCATAATTAAACTGCTGAGTTTTTGTCGTCCCAAACCAAAAGGAGAAAACAGTGCATTTCTAATCACAATCCGTGCTGCAGCATCAGCAGCATGGGTAAACTTCCAGTTCATGCAGATATCCCCAGCTGCAAAAATCCTAGGATTCGTGGTTTGCAGGTAATCATTCACCATCACACCCCGGCGCTGGTCGTATTCTACCCCGACTGCTTCTAAATTCAGACCTTCCACATTTGGGGCGCGTCCCGTACCTACTAAAATGTCATCAACTGTCACAACATCCTGCTTGCCATTACAGGTAAAGTAAACGGTTTTACCCTCGTTACCCTTTTCCACCTTCTGTATCTGGCAATTCAGCACTAAGCGAATTCCTTCGCGGATCAAGACTTTTTGGACAATCTCGGCTGCGTCAGCATCTTCTTTATTGAGGATATGAGGTCCTTTGTGGAAAAGTGTCACCTCACAACCTAAGCGTCGAAAAGCCTGCGCCAATTCGCCGCCAATTGGTCCACCACCAATCACCACCAAGCTTTGGGGTTTTTGGATCAGAGAAAACACTGTTTCATGGGTCAGATAACCCGCTTCTTCAATTCCTGGAATCGAAGGTGACATCGGTCTGGCTCCCGTAGCTATCACCGCTTTTTTAAAGCGAAGAGTTTTGTCGCCAACTTCCACCGTATCGTTGCTGACAAATTGAGCGCTCCCTAAAAAGACATCCACCCCCATCTTTTGAAAGCGCACGGCTGAGTCATGATGGCTGATCCCGGCTCTTATGCGTCGCATCCGTGTCATGACTTCAGGAAAATCAACATCAACATATTTGGGTGCGTGAATTCCATATTGTTTTGCATTCCACATTTCGCCAACCACCCGAGAAGACCGGATAATGCTCTTTGATGGTACGCAACCAAAATTCAAACAATCCCCACCCATAAGGTGCTTTTCAATCAAGGCAACTTTCAAACCCACACCCACAAGGGCTGCACCTCCAGCCGCCACCAAGCCTGCTGTACCCGCACCAATAACCACTAAGTCGTAATAATCAGCAGGTTGAGGATTCACCCAATCCTGTGGATGTACGTAAGAAACCAATGTCTGGTTATACTCATCCATCGGGCGAACTGTAACTCTTTGGAATTCTGACATTGGTGTACCTCCTTTGAGAATTGAAAATGCAAAATCCTTATAGCTGTTACTTTTGCACAGGGCAAAATCTAGATTGCTAACTTCAGAAGGATGACAACCTTTGCAATTGTTTGTCAGTTAAAAAAGTGACAAATATTTTCCAAGCATTTCTCTACTAAACACGGAAGAATGTAATTTTAATACTCTAATTCCAATTTAAGAATATTTGCTAGTATTTGCTTATACTTTGAGTCAATGATTTCAATACCTTTTGCAGACAATATCTCCAATCGCTATATCAAACTAAGAATACGACACTTATATGATGTGGAGCTTAAATATTTCTTAATTTCTATTGTCGGAACCAGGTTCCAATCCGCTTTGGAGAAACACCAAGTAAATAAGCCAGAATAATGATTTGATTAATCAGGGTGGTTTTGAAAACTCCGTTTTTCAGCCATCGGCGTGCAGATGTCAAAACAGGTACATTAATAATGGTGATTTGTCCAGTCCTTCTTAAGCGTCGGATAAGTTCAAAGTCTTCCATAATAGGGATTTCTGGAAACTTACCTATTCCGTGAAATATTTGTTTTGTCACAAAAATGGCTTGATCTCCATAAGGCATTTGCAAAAAACGCGATCGCCAATTCACCCCCCATTCTACTAACCGCAAACTCCATAGCTGTGCGTCTATCCTGACTGCAAAAGCACCCGCCATAACTCCAGGTTGTTGCAGTGCGGTGCGAACGATGATATCAAACTCAACGCTTAAGCGGCTATCTGCATGGAGAAACAGCAGAATCTCTCCACTTGCAGCCAAAGCACCCGCATTCATTTGAGCAGCACGACCACGAGGAGCAGAGATAAGCTTTACACCTAATAATTCAGCAATTTCCACAGTTCCATCATTTGAACCGCCGTCTACCACAATCACTTCCACATTTGTGCTGGGTTGAGTGCTAGCGACTGCTTGTTTGATATTTCTTGCCTCATTAAGAACCGGAATGATAATGGAAATTCTTGCAGTGTCGATATTTTGCGTCAAGATTTCTGACAATGTTAAGTCTTTCTCCTTATATTTGTTCTTAGAATCGTAAAACAGAGGGATATTTCATGGAAGCAACGGAGGTTTTAACTTCCAAAACCTTGAAAAAGCTGGAGATACACCTGCGTAGTTTGGTAGGAAAGGCTATCGGTGATTACAACATGATTTCGGATGGCGATCGCCTCATGGTATGCCTATCTGGTGGTAAAGATTCCTACACCATGCTTGATTTGCTGCTCACCCTCCAGCGCAAAGCCCCAGTGAACTTCGAGATTCTCGCGGTGAACCTAGACCAAAAACAACCAGGTTTTCCAAAACACGTGTTGCCAGAATATTTGGAATCACTGGGAGTACCTTACAGGATAGTAGAAGAAGATACCTACAGCATTGTGACACGCGTTATTCCAGAAGGAAAGACGATGTGTGGTTTATGTTCACGCTTGCGGCGTGCTATTCTTTACCGTATCGCCAGCGAAGAAGGCGCTACGAAAATTGCACTAGGACATCATCGGGATGACATCGTGGAAACCTTGTTTCTGAATATGTTCCATGCAGGAAAACTCAAAGCGATGCCACCAAAGCTTTTGAGTGACGACAGCCAACACGTAGTCATTCGACCACTAGCATACTGTTCCGAGCATGACATTGAGCAATACGCGAAGCTCAGACAATTTCCTATTATTCCATGCAACCTTTGCGGTTCTCAAGAGAACCTACAACGAACACAAATCAAGCAGATGCTGCAAGCGTGGGAAAAAGAAAATCCAGGTAGGATTGAGAGTTTATTTAGTAGCCTTCAGAATGTTTGCCCATCTCATCTCGCCGATACCCAGTTATTCGATTTTGCGAGCTTGAGTACAAAGCAGGACGCTCAATCAAGCTATGCCGAAGGGTAGTATCTGAAATGATGATGCATTCGGGAGACTATCAATGATGCAGAAAGTTAAAACTTGGTTAAACTCTATTTGCGGTGCCGTGTTCCTCCTTTGGCTGACTCTTGGCTGGTTCCTCGTAAATACCCCTGGTGTTCTAGCACAGGAAAACACCGTCAACTATACTTTTGCCGACTTGCGATATCAAAATTTTTCCAATAAAGATTTACACGGAACGTCCTTTGCAGGTGCGAATATGCAGGAGGCAAATTTCCAAGGAGCGAATCTCAGTGCAACAATTATCACCAAGGGGTCGTTTTTTAAAGCAGACTTAAGCGGAGCGAATCTTTCGGGAACATTTGCCGATCGCGTCATTTTTGCTGAAGCCAATTTAAAGGACGCCAATTTTACCGATGCTATTCTCACCAGCAGTCGCTTCTTCAATGCGGTGATTACAGGGGCAGATTTTTCTGGTGCAATCCTGGATACCTACGAGGCGAAGTTGATGTGCGATCGTGCTGATGGAGTCAATCCGGTAACAGGCGTCTCAACTCGTGACAGCTTGGGGTGTCGCTGAATTGTCAGTTATTAATTATCTGTTATCAGTTATCAGTTGTTAGTGTTAACTGTTAACTGTTAACTGTTCACTGATTTAGCTATGACTGCACCCTATTGTGATACAGCAGACGTTATCCTCCTGGATATTGAAGGCACGACTACCCCAGTTGACTATGTCTTTGGGGTGTTATTTCCGTTTGCCCGTGACCATGTAGCCGATTTTCTCACAACTCATCAGCACCAAGCAGAGGTGCAAACCGATTTGCAATGGTTAAGGCAAGAGTACGAAACTGATTTGGCGCAGGGGTTGTCAGTTCCTGATTGGCAAGGAACGGAGGCGACGGCGGCTGTTGCGTACATACACCATTTGATTGCCATTGACCGTAAATCAACGGGGTTAAAATCGTTGCAGGGCAAGATTTGGGATCAAGGGTATCGAGATGGTACATTGCGATCGCAGATATTTCCAGACGTAAAACCCGCGTTTGAACGCTGGACAACTGCTGGCAAACGGCTATTTATTTTCTCATCTGGCAGTGTCCAAGCGCAAAAACTCCTCTTCCGCTACAGTGAGGAGGGAGATTTGACTGGTTTTATCCGCGGTTACTTTGACACCCAAACTGGTTCCAAACGAGAAGCCGAAAGCTATCGCAAAATAGCCGATGCTATTGGAGTGGTGCCAGAAAAGATTCTCTTTATCTCGGACGTAACTGCTGAGTTGAAAGCTGCTCAGGGTGCTGGAATGCAAACGCTCTTTTCAGTACGACTTGGGAATCACTCGTCGGAGTCAGAAGGATTTGTGGCGATTCAAAATTTCGATAGCGTTTGAGTCGGTTTGTACTGCTCTTTCAAGATTGTCTTTACAGATGTATCGATGCTATGCATTAGCTGTATCGATGCAATGGATTGCAAGATAGTTAATTGCTAGTTAGATTCAATAAATCATTCATCCAATCTCATATATCAATTGCAGTAAGCTGTTTATTTATGGCATTTGTAACAAACGACTATGGCAACGATTAACGACAACTACCTCAAGCTGAAAGCAGGATATTTATTTCCCGAAATTGCGCGACGGGTGAATGCCTTCGCCGAAGCTAACAGTAATGCTAAAATCATCAAGCTCGGGATTGGTGACGTTACAGAACCACTGCCGGAAGCTTGCCGCACAGCTATGATTAAGGCGGTTGAAGAAATGGGCGATCGCGCTACCTTTCAGGGTTATGGTCCAGAGCAAGGTTATGCTTGGTTGCGGGAGAAAATTGCGGCACAAGATTTCCAAGCGCGGGGGTGCGAGGTTGATGCATCTGAAATCTTCATCTCGGACGGTTCCAAATGCGACACGGGCAATATTCTCGACATCTTTGGCAACGACAACATCATCGCTGTTACAGACCCCGTTTATCCGGTGTATGTGGACACAAACGTGATGGCGGGAAATACTGGAGCCGCCAACGATAAGGGCGAGTTCGAGGGCTTAGTTTATTTACCAATTACGGCTGAGAACAACTTCACTGCCGAAATTCCTTCTCAAAAAGTCGATTTAATTTACCTCTGCTTCCCCAATAACCCCACAGGAGCCGTCGCCTCTAAAGAACACCTGAAGGCATGGGTAGATTATGCTAGAGCAAATGGCTCCATCATTTTCTTCGATGCAGCTTACGAAGCCTACATCACCGATCCAGAAATTCCCCACTCCATCTACGAAATAGAAGGAGCAAGGGAGTGTGCGATTGAGTTTCGCTCCTTCTCCAAGAATGCAGGCTTTACCGGCACTCGCTGTGCGCTTACAGTCGTACCGAAGAACCTGACAGCAAAAGCAGCCGATGGTTCCGATGTAGAACTGTGGAAGCTGTGGAATCGCCGCCAGTCCACCAAGTTCAATGGCGTGTCCTATATAGTGCAACGCGGAGCCGAAGCGGTTTACTCTGAGGAAGGAAAAGCACAAATTAAGGAATTAGTCAACTTTTATCTTGAAAACGCCAAAATTATCTGTAAGAAACTCACAGATGCAGGATTAGGAGTTTTTGGCGGTGAGAATGCGCCATATGTTTGGGTGAAAACACCCCATGCTCTGTCCAGTTGGGATTTCTTCGATAAGTTGCTGCACACCTGCAATGTTGTAGGCACACCTGGTTCTGGGTTTGGTGCAGCCGGTGAAGGTTACTTCCGTATTTCCGCTTTTAATAGTCGGGAGAATGTGGAGGAGGCGATGCAGCGAATTACAGAGCGCTTTACAACATAGCTTTGATTTAAGAATCTTGGGCGATCGCTATTCCAAGGAGTAGACATAGATATCCTTTCGCCCCTCCAGGTTTTCTTGAAGGGGCGAAAATCTAAGCTTGTTTGGTTGTTTTCAGTAAAATGACACAACTGAATTATTTTGACATTTGTCGCATTATTTCCCAATAAATACAATCCGTCTCGTCATTTGTTTCTAGAGATTTATACGAGTCATTTAGCCGTCCTTCTTCTGTCTCTAGCCCCAATATCTTGTAGGCAACGTATCGAGCAACCTTTCTTCTCTTGCGTCTACGGTTAGGTGGAGAGTTTGCGCCAAGATGAGTTAGTACGAATTGCTTAATTTGGTCGCGTTTTCGTTTTCTCATATTTCTTATAGGTATAAGAATTGACTTAATATATTTATTAAGTAATTCCTATAGCTTTTCGCACCAACCGTACAAAAAACAAAAGTTTATACTATTTAGTGAGAGTAATTACTACCATAATTATTGGTGTTGGACAAATGGCGATCGCTCTTCCCAGACGTGGCTTTTCACGGGAACTGAAAACGCCCAATCGTTTGTCCAGTTCGGATTTCTTCGATAAGTTACTGCACACCATGAATGTCGTAGGTACGCCCGGTTCAGGTTTTGGTGCAGCGGGTGAAGACTACTTCCGTATTTCAGCTTTTAATAGTCGGGAGAATGTACAGGAGGCGATGCAGCGGATTACGGAGAAGTTTAAGGTGTAAGGTGAAAAGGTTGTGGTGGGCATAGCCCACCCTACCTCGCTTAAAGCCAATGTTAACGTATAAACATTTACAATAAATGAGTATCCTGGAATAAAGTTGCTTGATTTCAGAAATTATCCTATTTAACTGAGGGCATACGTTCTGTGATGCTAGAGATGCTGGAATAAAATTGCTTGATTTCAGAAATTATCCTATAGACCCTAGAAACCTTAGAGAATTCAGTCCTATTAGACCAACACGCATGACAGATAGAATTAAAACGCAACTTGGCTACTTCATAAAATATGAATATTGGCAAGATGCTCTAAAACTTTTAAATTTTCAAATTAAACAGAAGCAAACTAATAGACATTATAATACTTTAAGTATTTTTGACTATGAAAAGCTTGATGTAGCGTGTTTAAATCTTGATTCACAAGAATATTTTAAGACAAAAATACAAAGTAGTCTCTTTTACGGCTTAAAGAAAGAATTTGCTGTATTTTCTTATGTTATACCTAAACCAGGTCTCGGGCTTAGAGACTATAAATTTTTTACATATCCAATGCGAACAATATACTATGCCGTTGGGCTTTACTTACTGAAGCTCTCACAAGAGTTTTTAGTTGAAAACTACAAAAAAATAGAAACGATAGAAGCTTTTTATGGTGGTAATCTTAGTTAGAAGGATAAAATCCAAATTACATCTAAAAACATTTATTACCGAAATTTTCATGAACTATTCAAATCAAAAATCAAGGAAGAAACTATTTCTGAAACACAAGATAAAGTGATTCTCAAACTTGATATTGAGAATTATTTTAATGAGTTGTCCATGCCAAGACTATTGCATCTTTTACATATCTTTATCAAACCCAGTGTGCAAGTGAATATGGCTTATGACCTTTTTACAAGAGAGCAAATTATTTGCTTCTTTCAATCTATAGCAAATGGCAAATCTGGTATTCCTCAATCAGATAACAATATAATATCTAGTTTTATTGGATATTTATATTTGGTATTTGGGGACTTATTCATAGATGACATTTTGAAAAAAAATAGAGATGTTATAGATTCACATAAAATTATTCGTTACACCGATGACATATATATTTCAATAACTTTTAGGCAGGGCATTGAACAGGAGCGTCAAGGAGTATTTCTTCATTTAATAGGATCTCAAATTGCAGAAGTTTTGTACAGCAAGCTAAGTCTTAAGTTAAATCTAAAAACAAGATTGTACCGTTTAGCAAGAAATGAAGAGAAGGAAGAACTTCTTAGAAACATACGAAAATTATCACCAAGCGACGAATATATCAAGCTTAATCGAGAGAACCAAGAAGATCAGGATAAAAGTAAAAATATTGACCAGACTATTAAGAACCCACAAGATAAACTCAATAAAATATTTCAAGAGTTAAGAAATATTAAAAAATCAAGAGTAGAAGATTATTTTATAGGAGAGAGATCAGCTCAAGAAGAAATTCTTCAAGAAGTCTTTGATAAGAGAGTAGAACAGATACTTGATAAACCTGTAAACAAGAAAAAAATTAAGGAGATATTCAAAGATTTTAACTTTGATCTAATTAAAGTCCAACCCCTGGAAATTTTAGTTATACTTCTAACCGATGAAACAGCAATAAAAAACTTTAAAAAATTTTATTTACAAAAAAGAATCATTACTACAAGTGATGCTGATTTAATTATTAAATTTCTTTGTCAAACTGATTTTAGCGACGATGATTTACTCTTAAAACTTAAAGAAAATATTCATATGCAAGATATTGTTAATATTTTTATGGATGCACAATTAAATTGTGATAAACCTGGATATTATGGTTTGACCTGTATGCAAATGAGAAAAATATCAGAAATGCCCGATGTAATTGAGCAAACTCGATTAAGGGTTTTAAGCGAAAGAACTGGTTCCTATTCTGTGGCACTTAATCACCTAGTTAATGAAATACATGCTTTATGCATAAAACACGAGAAAGCAAATAAAAAAGACTATGATGTTAACGATGTAGTCAAATTTCTTTATTCTAAAAGCGTTCCGCATGAAATATGCATAAAGATAAGAAACTTATTTGATCGTAGAAACTCAAACAGTGTTTCACATCCTGGATCTGATAGTAGCATGGCATGGGAAGTTACTCGAGAAGAATATTTGGATTACTACGAACACGTGGGCAAATGTCTAGACTTCCTTGTGTAGTGGTATAACTAGCACTGCCAAATCTGTCAAGCTCAATGACTGAATCTCCAAATCTCAGAAATTCATAATAGCGTTTGCTATATACGGAATCAATCAGCTTTTCTAAATTCGGTTACGCTCAATGTAGCTGTTGATTTCACTTTGGTGATCCAGATAGTAGCTCAAAGCATCAAACACTTGAGCCAGAGTCAAATGTGGTAACCCTTGCAGGATTTCCTCAGGTGCAGCCCCCATCCGCCAGGTTTCCACAATAGCTCTCACGGGTGTGCGTGTTTCGCGAATAATAGGTTCACCACCTAGGATTGCGTTGTCCCTGACAATGTATATATGCTCTGTAGCCTGAACCATGATTAAATCTTTAATTTATTATCAGTCTTTATTGTGACGCTTTATCACTGATAACTATACGCCTAACTTCTCAAGCAGTAACACTGTCATAATATTCAAGTGGACGCTCATGTCGTGCAGTAACCCTTGGAAGTTGCAAAATAAAAAAAGCCGTGTTTTCAACGTTTTCAACTTTAGGATGATGACAATCAAAGAACAACTCCTTCAGGAACTTGACCAAGTGCCAGATTCTGCCTTGCAGGAGGTACTTGAGTTTGTGCGTTCTCTAAAAGCGGAGCAGCAATCCAACTTAGAAAACCGCGTGTGGCAGGTATACCTGGACTCAGAACGGGAGAGAGAGGAGGTTTACCGTCGCCTTGCCAACTCCTGATTTTCTCAACCAAACGACAGTTCTGAAGATTCATACCAGACAAATTGAGAAGTTTGGAGGGACTCCAGGCATCCGAGATGAGGGCTTGCTGGAATCTGCCCTTGCTCAACCCCAGGCTACATTTGCAGGTGAGCTGCTGCATCCCACTATTCATGAGCAAGCAGCAACCTACCTTTATCACCTGGCAATGAACCATCCGTTTATCGACGGTAACAAACGCACGGCGTTTGCAGTGATGGATACATTTTTGCGGTTGAATGGCTATTCCCTCAATCTGACGAATGAGCAAGCTTATGACCTGGTGATGCAGGTTGCCCAAAGCCAAATGAGCAAGTCAGATTTGGCGGGTTGTTTGGAGAAGGCGATCGCCCCTTAGGGCGCAGCGCTCTGCGCCCTAAGCGCAAGGCGCGGCTGCCTCCGGGAGCATCGCCCGTAAGGGCGCTGTTCCTTGCCCAATCCCTCTACCTACCTAGGACGCAGGTTCAGCAGTTCTTGAGGAGATGCCAGCATATCAATTGCCACGAAGAAAATTTTGCCTTCGGGATTGAGTAAGAACCGCCACGCAATGTTCATCCCAACTTGGACACCGAACCAAGGAGTTTGGACTTTGCCTGTGATTTTCAGCTGCTTAGAGCCATCTGGTAGAGCCTCGCTTATACCCTGCTCCGGCATAATATTGAGTCCCTGTGCTTCTGCACGCATATAGGCAATGATTGACTCACGACCAATAATCGGCTTCTGGAATGGCGGTTGCACGGCACCATCGGGAGTAAATAAAGCAATAGCAGCGTCAAAATTGTCTGCGTTGAGAGCCTCAAAATAACTCAATACAGCAGGCTCTGTGATGCCCTCAACTGTGATCTGAGTGGGAGCTGGCTCGGTACGCGGAAACATCGGTTCCTTAGCTGCTTTTGAGTAGCCACTGGAATTAACCTCAGGCTCGAATCCCATGTTTACTACAGTATTACGAAGTACCGTAATTTGCTGACCTGGATCGAGTTTCTGGATGGCTTCTAGCACGAATTTGACGCCATCACTCATTTGATAGCCAGGCGGGATGGGAGCAACAATGCCCTTTTTCATCAACTCTCCTAACTCAAACCAAAAAGCTAGCTTAGTGTTGACACTAAAGCTGGCATAGGAACGGCTGATAGGAGTGTCAACATAACCAGCAAGATCCCTCATGAGTTGCGTTTGGTCGGCATTAGACATCTGCTTGATTTGGTTTAGCAGTCCTTCTGCTAATTGCAGACGTGCAGCTCCAGGCGCTGCGGGAGTGATTGAACGACCTAGTTCAGTGTAGGCAAACCAGAGTAATGCCAGTTTATCGTCAACGTTAAGTTGATCGAACAGTGCTATTGTGGCAGGAATTGGACTAGGAACTTGAGTGCCAGAGAAAATCTTTTGCGCCGACTCAATAGATAAGGACATCGTCAGAATCTCCTGGTTTATTTATTAACTTGTTGCTTTTAAAATCAGAGCGTAGGAGGTTCAAGTACTAAACAGGCTGGCTCCCCCATCAAGCCGTGTCTAGTCAGAACCTCAGGGATCGTCAACAGCCAGACAAAACCAATTATGGTACTTTGCGTGCAGATTGAGTTTTTCTGCAAGCGGGGTGAAGCCAATCTGGGAGCTACATATGCAAGTACATCTGGGTCACAGAGGTGACGCTCACCTTAGTCATGAATGACGTGGCTGCGTGCTCATGAAAACTCCTGACCTGTGGTTTCATCCCGTTTGTAAACTAATGTAACAGTTTATTTAACTTTTGTAAAATTATTAAAAAAATAACAATTGTTGGTACTTGTTCAAAACAACGGTATGGATCTATCGTTGCAGCCTGTGGAGGTTAAGAGGGTACTCAACCTATAAATCAGGAAATTCGGGCCTGCGAGGTTGGAAGCTCCTTGCACCCTGCGCTTGCAGTGTAGCAGCGATCGCGTCACCTACTCAAACTTTCCCTTGAGCCAAAACCTCAGTCTTAAGGCAGAGCCTCATTAGGGAGTAACTTAGATTAAATAGAAAAAACCGTGTATGCATACGGATAAATCTTCATGAAGCGCGACGCCACTGGTAAGTTTGTGAACAATTGGGACTCAGAAACGAAACGACGAGTTAGCCTATCTCTTACTAGTACAGCGTGGCGATCGCTCGACGAGGAGGCTCACAAGCGAGGAATTTCTCGTTCTGAAGTGATTGAACACTTTGCCCGCAGTCTTGGGAATCAACAACATCTCAATGCCAATGTTCCGGGGGCAAATGCTCAAAACGCTTTGCCACAAGAATGCATCATTGAGCAACAGCACGCTCAACTCATCGCAGCTCAAGAAGCTGAACGCCAGGTGGCAATAATCCTGGAAAGCATTACGGATGCTTTTGTTGCCTTTGATGACAATTGGCACTACACCTACGTGAATCGGGCGGCGGCTGGAATTCTGCACAAAACGCCAGAAGAACTGATTGGAAAACACGTTTGGAACCAGGTGTTTCCCGAACAGGTGGGCAAAATAGCATACCGAGAACTGCATCGGGCAATGGCACAGCAGGTGCCAGTTTCCTGGGAAGAATTTGGGGAGCCTGTTCAGCGTTGGTTAGAAGTGAATGCCTACCCGTCTGCTGAGGGGATAGCGGTTTATTTTCGTGATGTCACAGAGCGCAAGCAGGCTGAAGCAGAGCGGGAGCAGTTACTGCAAGAGCTTGAAACTGAACGCACCCGGTTTGAAGCCGTTTTACGACAAATGCCTGCTGGTGTGATGATTGCGGATGCCGCATCTGGCAAATTGGTTCTGACTAACGAACAAGCCAAACAGATTGTCGGGTACGGCTATGAACAGTCGCTTGAGCTTGAAGAATATGCACCTATTATTCCATTTGAAGCCCTTCGCTGCGATGGACAGATCTACGCACCTGATGAGTATCCGTTGGCGCGATCGCTTCGGACAGGTGAAGTGGTTTCTAATGAAGAAATCAAGCTACACCGGGAAGACGGTAGCCACATTTTCATCAATGTGAACTCAGCACCAATTTTAGATAACCGGGGGCAGATTGTTGCAGCTGTTGTCGTTTTTCAGGATGTAACTGAGCGCAAACTTGTAGAGCAAGCGTTACGTGAAAGTGAATCTCGGCTACGAAGTTTATTCGATGCGAATCTCATTGGCATTATTATTGGCGATTTTCAAGGCAATATTTTAGAAGTCAACGACGTTTGGCTAGCTGCTTTAGGTTATACGCGCCAAGAAGTTTTATCTGGAGCTGTAAACTTCCTTGAAATTACTCCGCCGGAATTTCGGGATTTAGACCAGCAAGCAATGGCACAGATGAAGCAAATCGGCAGCCATGCGCCGTTTGAAAAAGAATACATTCGTAAAGACGGCACTCGTGTTCCCGTCTTGATTGGAACTGCCTACCTGGGAGGAGCAGACGATTTAGGAATAGGATTTTTAATTGACCTAACAGAGCGCAAACGATTGGAATCAGAACTGCGGCAGCGAGAGCAACAGTTCCAAATAATGGCGGAAAATGCCCCAGATATTATTAGCCGAATGGATGCAGAGTTTCGCCACCTTTATGTCAGCCCTTCTGTAGAACTGGCAACGGGGATTCCATCAGAGCAATTTATTGGTAAGACTAATGCCGAGCTAGGAATGCCAGAAGACATCAACAGCATTTGGAATGACTGTTTGCGGCAGGTTTTTGCAACAGATCAGGAACAGATTATTGAATTTAGTTTTCCGACTCCAAAAGGTCTTCGATGGTATCAGGCGCGTATCGTCCCTGAATTTGCAAGTGATGGCTCTGTTGAAACCGTACTGAGTATTGCTCGCGATGTTACCGATTACAAACTGGTTGAGCGGGCATTACGAGAGAGTGAAGAGCGCCTGCGGCTGGCACTTGCAGCAGCGCAGATAGTTGGATGGGATATGGATTTGCAAACCAATCGCGTGGTGTGTTCTGCTAATGCCCTAGAAGTTTGGGGCGTTCAAGTAGGGACGGCAGAAGACTTTTTTGCGGTCATTCATCCAGACGATCGACAACGGGTGATACAAGCGGCGCAACGGGCAATTACAGGAGAGCTGTCCTACAACCACGAGTACCGGGTGATTGATCCAGACGGCATTGTGCGCTGGCTCAACAGCCAGGGACGAGTTTATCTCGATGCGACTGGACGGGGAGTTCGCATGATTGGCGTTTCGGTCGATATCACAGAGCGCAAACAAATTGAAGCAGAGCGCGAGATGCTACGCACCCGGAGGGAATGCCTTTTAAAACGAGAACAGGCTGCCCGAGTGGAAGCAGAAACCGAACGCCAGCGGTTGCATGATATCCTGATGCAGTTCCCTGCCATGATTGGAATTGTGACAGGTCCCGATCTTGTGTATGAATTTGCTAATCCTACCTATCTACAACTGGTTGGGCGGACTCCAGACATTATCGGCAAACCGATGCGCGATGTTTTCCCAGAGCTAGAGGGGCAAATTTACTTTGACGTGCTCGAGCAAGTTTACCGCACGGGAGAAACGTTCATTCGGGATGAGTCGCCCACCTACTGGGATCGGAACGGCGATGGTGTGTTGGAAGAGGCATTTTTCAACTGCGTCTTTCCGGCTTGGCGGGATGCTGAGGGAACAATTCAAGGAGTTTTGATTTATAACATTGAAGTCACCGAACAAGTGCGGGCAAGGCAACAAATTGAGCAACTGCTCGAAAATCTTCAACACAAGGAGAGACAACAGCAATTCCTGATCGAATTGAATGACGCGATTCGTGCCATTCAAGACCCGAAAGAAATCATGTGGCAGGTTGTTCGTGCGACAGGGCAACACTTCCAAGTGACTCGCTGTACCTACGGTGAAATTGATTCCACGCAGGAGTACGTCATCGTCGATCGCGATTTTTGCAATGGTGTCATCAGCGTGGCTGGTAGTCACCACATGAATTCCTTTGGTCCTGAAATCATTGCTGAACTCAAGCAGGGCAAAACAATCGTTGTGGATGATGTTGATGTTGATCCTCGGACTGCTGGAGTTGGCGTTGCTGCCTTTGACGCCATTCAAACAAAATCTCTGTTGTGTGTTCCCTTGGTGAAGAAAGGGCGGTTTGTAGCGCTGTTTGTGTTGCACCATGTTTCTCCTCGCCACTGGACACAAGATGATGTGGCACTGATGGAGCAAATTGCCGAGCAAACCTGGTTAGCCGTGGAGCGATCGCGCGCAGAAGAGGAATTGCGGCAAAGCAAAGCTCGGTTGCAATTGGCGTTGATGGTCGGACGTATGGGAACGTGGGACTGGGATATGCAGATCAATACGGTAACCTGGTCAGATGGTCACTTCGCCATCATGGGACTTCAACCAAACGAGTGCAAACCAAGCTATGAACTCTGGGTTAAGAGCGTTCATCCAGATGACTTAGCTCAAACAGAAGTCGCACTTCAACAAGCGATGCTCAAGAGAAGGGAGTATCACCACGAATATCGAACACTTTGGGCGGATGGCTCCATTCATTGGACAGAAGCGAGAGGAAAATTTACCTACAATGCAGAAGAACAGCCTACACGCATGATTGGCGTTGTCATTGACATCACAGAACGCAAGCTGGCTGAACAGGAACGGGAACAATTGCTAGAACGAGAACGACTTGCTCGTGCTCAAGTCGAAGCCGCACAGCGCCAACTGGCAACTATTTTTGAAACTTCTCCGGTTGGAATTGCGCTGTTAGATACTCAGCAGCGATTTATCGCCATTAATGAAGCATTAGCCCAAATCAACGGATTAACTCGAGAGCAACACTTAGGACATTCAATTGCTGAACTCTTTGGTCAATCCGATCCACAGATAGTTGAAGTATTTCATCAAATTTACACCACAGGTAATCCCTTCATTTCACCAAACTTTGCGGTGAATGTTCCCGGACGCAACGATCGCACTCCCGGTTACTACAACGTTTACTATCTTCCGACAACGAACTCAAACCATCAGGTAGAAGACGTTTTAGTGTATGTTGTAGACGTGACAGAGCAAGTACGGTTAGAGCGTGCCCAAAGCTTTCTTGCGGAGGCGAGCGCAGTCCTTGCCTCTTCGCTCGATTATCAAACCACCCTGGAGCGAGTGGCAGAGCTTTCCGTACCTGAGTTGGCAGATTGGTGTACAGTAGACATGGTTGAAAAAGATGGTTCAATCGAGCAGATTGCCGTAGCTCACACTGATCCTGCCAAACTCCAATGGGCGCACCAAATCAGACATCAATATCCGCTCAATCCCGATGAGCCTCGCGGTGCTGCCTTCACTTTGCGGACTGGGCAATCAGATTTGTTAGCGGATATTCCAGATGAATTGCTGGTACAAACAGCCCGTGATCCAGAACATTTAGAAATTTTGCGCCAGATTGGGTTCAAATCTGTGATGAGTGTGCCACTACGAACCCAAACACGAATTCTAGGTGTCATTTCCTTTATTTCAGCTGAGTCTGGACTACAATACGATTCAACCGATTTGCAACTAGCAGAGGAACTGGCTCGCCGTGCTTCGTTGGCGATCGATAACGCTCAGTTATACCGAGTAGCTCAACGCGATCGCGCCAAAGCAGAATCCGCCAACCGAGTTAAAGACGAATTTCTCGCTGTACTGTCCCACGAATTGCGATCGCCCCTTAATCCGATTCTGGGCTGGACAACAATACTGCGAAGTAAGCGGCTAGACGCCACAAAAGTTGACCAAGCCCTGGAAACAATCGAGCGCAACGCCAAGCTGCAAGCGCAACTGATTGAGGATTTGTTGGATGTGTCGCGCATCCTCCAAGGAAAAATGACGTTAAACGTTGCGATCGTGAATTTAGCTGCAACAATTGAAGCAGCACTAGAAACGGTACGACTGGCAGCAGAAGCCAAGAACATTCAAATCCAGACCACACTCAACCCAATTTCAGGAACCGTTTCAGGCGATGCGAACCGCCTACAACAGGTTGTCTGGAACCTCCTTTCTAATGCCGTGAAGTTCACACCATCTAGAGGACGAGTCGAGGTACGACTGGAGCAAGTTGGCACGTATGCTCAGATTCAAGTCAAAGACACTGGCAAAGGCATCACCCCAGAGTTCTTGCCTTATGTGTTTGAATACTTCCGGCAAGAAGATGGCACAACGACACGAAAATTCGGCGGGCTGGGCTTAGGGCTGGCGATCGTTCGCCATTTCACTGAACTCCATGGAGGAACCGTTGAGGCAGATAGTCTGGGACAAAATTTAGGGGCAACATTCACCGTCCAGCTACCGTTAAACGTCGTCGAGCAGAAGTTATCTTCTTCTAATGACAGCCAGAAAGAAACTGTAACAAACCTAACAGGTATTCAGATATTGGTTGTGGATGATGATGCGGATATGCGGGAGTTGGCAGCATTCATCCTGACGCAATCTGGCGCACAAGTTACGACAGCCGCTTCGGCAGCACAGGCATTAGCCCTCTTGAATCAGTCTGTGCCCGATCTGCTACTGTGTGACATTGGTATGCCAGAAATGGATGGCTATTCCCTGATTCGGCAAATCAGAAAATGGTCAGCCCGACAGGGAGGAACTATTAAAGCGATCGCCCTGACTGCTTATGCGGGAGAAATAAACCAGCAACAAGCCTTAGCTGCCGGATTTCAGATGCATATCCCGAAGCCTGTTGAACCGGAGAAGTTAGTGCAGGCAATTGTCCAATTGCTTGATCCGATTGGGCGGGGCAAATCAGTATTGTAAAAATAACTCTTGTGCCTGTTGGTATTCATCATTGCTGTAACCTTTCACTCAAGGGACTCTTGATAAAAGCTAGGACTTACGCATTGACAAAAAACATCATCCATGTGTACTAGGCAGCACAAGTCTTGGTGAGATTGTCCACAATGTACTCACGCACAACGAAAGTGAATAAATTTCTTTGCAATTCATACCAAT
>JAHHIB010000073.1 GCA_019359075.1 Kalymmatonema hyalinum WJT4-NPBG1 | reverse complement strand
ACAAAAGTACACCGATTCAAGTAACCCCAAGGCGGTAATGGAACAAAGCGACTAAAGTCGCACGAGTCGTATTTCCTCTCAGGTCTGAAGACGCTGAGTTTCCATACTTCCCACGAGGTCTTATGAGAAAAAATAAAGTCAGTACTAAGATAGATGCAGATTACGTTAACCAAAAGTATATAAAATTTCTATCTTCTATATCTATTGAATTTAGATTTTCCCTTAACTGTCTGCTATCTTGGATTCATTTGTGGCGTCAAACTCGGTTCGACCACAATGCCACTCTTCAAGCTTTTGAAATCGTTGAGCAACACACCGAACTTCAGACTCTACTGTTGGAACAACTCCTAAACTGGCGTCTTGCTCCTTACGAAATCGACCCTCATGCTTTAAGTGTGTCACTCAATGTAGACTTTCACTATCAAAAATTAAGGAAGTTTCAATATTCTCTGGCTATCGAGTTCAAGTCGTGTTTGAATCGCACATCTCACTTGACTCAACTATGGCGTCAAGGTCAACTTGACCGCAGTGCTACAATTGTGGCACTGAAAGAGATTGAGCAAAATGCCAAACGTCAGAGTCAACTTTTGGAAAAACTCCTAAACTGGGATTTTGCTCCTCATGAAGACCATGAGTTGTCCTATGAGTTGTCTATCAAAGCATAACGGGAGCGTGAGAACCCCTGCCTTTTAATCCGGGGATGAAACGTGACACGACAGGTTTTAACAATCATGTTTCTCTGGTAGAATTCTTGAAGGTACTGGGTGGCGATCCATACAGGATATCCATAACTGGACTCCGAGGGTAGAAACGTAGTCTTTGGACTGTACCGTAATCTGCGGTGGGACGCGTCGTGGACGTAAAATCAAAATGCCTGCGGAGACGGTAGTAGCGGGGACTGATTTTCAGTCTAGTTAAGAGTCTAAAAAACAGGAATTAAGGTGGAAATGTATGGCTTTAGCCTACATTGGAACATCTTTTAAGAATCCTCGTACATTTTATGCCGAGGAGTACGTCAAGTCTAGCTAAACTGCTGGGCGTAAAATCTGGCATAACGACGCCCCAGCGTTAACAATTCTTCATGAGTTCCCGATTCGACAATTTGACCGCGTTCCAGAACTAAAATGCGATCGCACCGCCTCACTGTACTCAAGCGATGAGCAATAATAAACACAGTCCGCCCTTCCATCAGCCTTTCTAGCGCTTCCTGTACCAAAGCTTCCGACTCTGAATCTAAGGCAGATGTGGCTTCATCTAAAATAAGAATTCTGGGGTTCAGCAGAACAGCACGCGCAATAGCAATTCTTTGCCGCTGTCCACCGGATAAATTCACGCCTCTCTCTCCCACCCAAGTGTGATAACCATCTGGCAGTTGGGTGATAAACTCCTCAGCGTTAGCAATTTTCGCAGCTTTCTCAACCGCTTCCATATCAAACGAGTCTTGCCCGAAAGCAATATTTTGGGCAATTGTCCCAGAAAACATAATCGTTTCTTGGGGAACAATGCCAATTTGTCGCCGCAAGCTGTCAAGCGTGACATCCCGAATATCAACGCCGTCGATTAAGATTTGACCAGTATTGGGATCATAAAAGCGGGGGAGAAGATTCACGAAAGTGGTTTTTCCAGCACCCGAACCACCCACAAGGGCGATCGCTTCTCCTGGTAGTGCCAACAAACTGATATCTTTTAAGACAGGTTCAGCAGCTTTGTAGGCAAAGGACACAGAACTATATTCCACCTTACCAGTGACTGAAGGAAGCAAAAGAGCATCTGGTTTTTCCACCACTGTAGGTTGAATAGCCAACAATTCAAAAACCCGATCAACAGACGCCTCACCCTGTTTAAACTCATTGTAGTTGTTGGTAACGTGAGCGATAGGGTCAATCAACAACCCTCCTGCGGTTAGGTAGCTGAGAAAGTCCGCTACTGTCAAGTTATCATTAGCAATTTGCCACGCGCCAACGAACAGCAGTGTTAAAACACTCAAAACTTCGAGAAATCCAATAATCGGAATCTGAATTGCTTTTAGCCGTTCGACTGAGTATTTTGCTTTTAAAGTGCGTTCTGCTTCACGGCTAAACCGGGCAATTTCGTAGTTTTCTGCTGCAAAAGCTTGGATGAGGCGGATACCGCTGAAAACTTCCGTTAGTATTGCTGACAAATCTGAAACGCGATTTTGACTTCTTAAGGAAAACTGGCGTAACTTTTCGCCAAACCAACCAATTAAAATACCCATCAACGGTGCAACTATGACTGTGGCTAGCGTCAGTTGCCAATTCAGAGAAATCATGTAAATGGGAATTGCCACCAACTGCAAAACGCAGGGGATAAAGTCATGAAAGAGTTTGTGTACGACTTCCCCAACCCGGTCAACATCTTCGGTGAGGCGGTAAGATAAATCACCTGCTTTTGCTGTTTCAAAATAGCTGAGATTCAGCTTTTGCAGGTGTGAGTAAACCTGTTTACGCAGATGAAAAGCGACCCGCAGTGCTGCTTTTGCCATGTACATATCTTGCACCGACTGAAAAAATCCTCGCACCAGAAACACAGCTGCTATGAAGCCAAGCTGTAGGGCGATCGCTTTTAAATCACCACCCCCAAAAAGAGTTGCAAATTGACGCACGAGAGTCAAAAGTGCCAAAGTCGCCAGCACATATCCCAAGATGCCAATGAACCCCTTGACAATGGTTCGCCACTGGGGTCGGATATACGGTAGAAGCTGCCAGTAGTTAGAGCGCGTTTTCAAGCTACAACGTCCACAAAAATACTCTCCTTTGTTTGACGCTATCAGCTTTTCTCTAGTTTCTGAACATTCAACTGATACTAATGTCGGAATCTTCTTTAACTTCCCAGCGCAGTAGCCTTGGTAACTGCGTTACATCTAAGACATAGTTCCCAATCCACAAGACGATTTCTAGCAGCAATAAATTTCTTACCCATGCCAAATCGGTTTCAAAACTTAGGAACTTCCACGCTTCATAAAGCTGCCAAAAGCGATAAGGTAAGTATAAATAAGGAACCATCACCCACACAACTGTCTGAAATTGCCTCAGTGTTAAAATCTCAGATAGGATTTGCAACCCCAGCATCACCAAGTAGGGAACAAACACAGTGAATAGGCGAGTATCACGCCACCATACACCCCAGACAAGCATCACCAGAGGTACGATCAGTCCCAGCACCTGCACTGTACCGAACCAAATTTTAAACCACCCAGGCAGTGGTTGAGGAAGGCTGAAGGGTTTCGAGTTTCTCCACGCCCAGCCGACAACTATCAGAAAAGATGTAGCAAGTATGAAAAAGACGAGGTTTTCTACAAACAGGTAGAGGTTTGTGTTTAAGGAAGCCATCAGAAACCTCCGGGGTACTGCGACCATAACCCGTTTCGGGTTTGGTCGTAGGGGGTAGTACGGTGTAACCGGAGGTCCGGAGGTTCCCAATTAATCTTTGTTGTCACGTTTAACCTTCTTCTTGAGACTGCGAATGTACTCTCTTAAGACTTCTGACTGCGTTCTGTTTTCCTGCTCACACTAAGCCTTAAGTATCTCTAAACATTTAAGAGAAAGAATGAAATAAAAATCAATAATAATCAATTCAATAATGCGCCTATAAATCTTAATTCTTGGAATTTTTACATACAGCAACTATCACAGGTACAAAGGCAGTATAAGAGCTAACCCCGTACATCCTTCATTTCAAAGCCTTAATCAAACTTTGATCCCAATTAAACAACTTTTCTTAAAGCCTTCATAGATTCTACTTGATTTTTAGTTTCTTGTTTGGTAACTTTGGTTATGCAACTCAACCTGAGTACGTGACCGTACTTGGTCGTCGCTTTTTACTAAAATACGTATATACGTATATACGTAAGAAAGCGATCGCAACGAGAAAAACCTCTTGATAGAACCGTGATTGGGTGTGTCTCATTTTTGCTATCGGTCGCAATGAGGTTATGGGGTATCTACCGGATTTTCCAGAGGTGAAGATTCATTCTTCTTGAATACCTACTTTATTGAAGGGCTGTGGTGCTTACACTGACTGCCCTAAATCTGTAGTGTAAATTTCATCATTCACTAAGCGCATACTTTTAGTGTGAGCGAGGATAGATCCAGTTAAGTTAGGTCATTTTAGGTCATTTATGGATAGGGAATAGAATAGCAACTCAGTGTTTGTTTTAGCTAGATATATTGGGGTGAATTTAGTAAACCTACCCTTTGAGGCAAAGTAGGTGACACTCGCAGCGCTCAAATTCGCTCATTCGCTCATTCAAAGTTCAAAAAAATTTTGAATTTATAATGCGTGATTTTTGAATTAAGCGAGGGATGACAAGGGCAGAATTTTGAATAGACAGGTTTTCTTTTTTAAGACGGAAAAGCAAAATTCATATGGCTTGTCTGCATCTTGAGTGTGGGTAATAACAAAATATGATTTATCCGCTACATATACCTCTAAATGTATAGCAAATTCTTTAATTTAGGATGTTGAAATCATTACACTATCAAGCTGGACAACTCAGTGATTTACTAGAGGATCTACAAAGTAAAGGTGCTAGTGGATCTGTTTGCATCAATGCAATTGTAAATTCTGAGCAAAAGCCAAGATTGCGTGTTGTCTTTTTGAACAACGGTAAGATTGTTTACGGCGGGTCAAAAATACTTAATAATCAAGAACTTGCTAGAAGAATTGGGATTAAGTTAAGTCATGACTGGGCTGACGTTGCTGTTAAATATGCAGCGCAAAAATTACAAAATCCATCATCTTTTCGAGAACTTTTAGAGCAAATCGTGCGGATACGAGTCTTTAAGTGGGAAGAAATTGAAACCTGTATCCATACTCAATTTGTGCAAGTGTTAGAACAAACATTGCCTTATCCAGGAAAATTAGAGTTAGATCCCACAGTTGAGATTGATTTAAGTTATGGAAAAGATGCTCACGGTTTGGAATGGAAGAAACTCATTCAAGATGTTGCTCATCGCCAGCACGAATGGACTGCACTTGCTTCTGTTGTTCCCAGCATGGAGGCGGTTCCTCAACTGTTACCAGGCTGGCGAACAGTAAAAACAAACATTGCCCAGCAGCATTTACACAAGTGGGTGGATGGTAGGCGATCGCTCATAGACATCGCCGAACAATTAGACCAAGACCCTCTAGATATAGCACGAAGCTATATGGAGTGGGTAGCATCAAGCTCGATAACTTTTGGGCAGCATACACCTGTCGTTCAAACAGTTTCTCATGTTGAAGAGCAACGTCCAGTTATTCTGAGTGTTGATGACAGCCCTGTGGTGCAGATTTTAATCAAGCGGGCTTTGGGAGAACGCTATCAAGTTCTTTTTTCAGATAACGCTTTGCAAGCGCTGAGTTTGATGAATACCAATCCTATTGCACTGTTGCTGTTAGATGTCACCATGCCAGATGTTGACGGTTTAGAATTCTGCCGTACTGTACGCAGTATTGCAAAATTCAAAAAATTACCCATTATTATGGTCACGGCACGAGATAAATTCTCTGATAAACTTCGAGGTCAAATTGCTGGAACAACTCATTATTTAACCAAGCCATTTGAACCTCACCATTTAGTTGAAATGGTGGAAAAATTTGTGGGCGAAAGAGGAGAAAGTTTAAAAGCTGTCTCTTACAAATATAACTTTCGCTAACACATTTTTGCCAAATTTTCAGTTTTTTTATATTTTTACCTATCCTTTTATTATATCAAATTGTATTAAAATCAGTGTCGTCTGACCATTGACAGTTCATTGTTAACAGTCAACATAAAGAGTAGAAAACTGCAATGGAGAACAAAAAATACCTCATATTTCGTATACATGATTTGCACTATGGAATCGAAGCAGCACTGGTTCAAGAAATTTTCCCGCTTCCGGAACTGATACCCATTGTTGAAGCAAGTACCGATATTATCGGCATCCTCAATTTGCGGACGCAAATTGTGCCAGTGATACATCTTGATTGGCTTCAAGGATATCCGCCGAAAGTTTGCCATCTTAGCGACTACATCATTATTTTAGGGTGGGAGGGCTTGCAAATTGGCATACTAGTTCACGAGGTAAACGAAATGTTAGAACTAGATGATGAAGTTATTGAAACAGCGCCTTCTGATGGATTCCTCTGTGATATCAACACGACATTCCTTGCTGGTATCGCCAATATAGATTCAGAAACATTTTTTTTGCTTGATTCCAAGAAATTAGTTCGTCAACCAGATATTTTAGTCACCTTGATTTGGGATGCACAAAGCCAGTTGGAGATGATAACAGGTGATGACGAACAACAAAATTATCACGAATACCAACAGATTGAGCAATTCCAAACACCAAACTTCTACGACTTATTTTGTCCCCATGCGACTCCTGAAGAAAGAGCTATTTTCCGACAGCGGGCTGTTGATCTCAGGCAATCATTAGAAGACTTAGAGGTGACAAACAAGCTGATGCCTTTAGCAGTGATTGGCATTGGTAACGAGTACTATGGGCTAGACTTAGAACTGGTGCGGGAATTCACTGATATTGACAATTTGACACCAATTCCCTGCTGCCCAAACCATATTGTTGGCAATATGAATTTGCGTGGAGAAATTGTCACCTTAGTTGATATTCGGAATGTTTTGAATCTGCCAATCACCCCAATTAGAGTTGGTTCTAAAGCAGTGGTGGTTCAAGTTGATGATATTGTTGCCGGATTGCCTGTCGATAAAGTTTTGGAGGTGGTTAATCTCAACCCTGCTGAAATCAAACCTTTGCCCACAATAAAACTCACGGGCGATGCACAGTACCTTCAAGGAATAGCTTTCTTTGAGGAAAAAATGCTGATTGTCCTAGACTTACCTAAAATTCTGACCCAAGGAGGACTGGTAGTGAATGAACAAATTTAGTGTTTCCGACAATTCGTATTAAGTATAACTCAAAATGTTGATTCAATTGTGAATCAATTTATAGATAGATATCACCCATAAGGATATGAACATATGTTGGGAAAATTAAAGTTAAGAGGTCGAATTTTATTGGGATATTCATTCCCGCTGTTCTTATTGATAGTCATTAGCGGTCTGGCTTTTGGAAATTCTAGAAGAATAGATGGAGCTTACAAGGAAGAGGGAAAATCTAAGGAAGCTACTGACGCATCACACCAGATACTACTTGGTGTAGAACGAGGGGAACGGGCAGCGCAGACTTTCTTTGTACTGAGTGACGAACAAATTACTCAAAAAGGTAATAGAGCAAGTTTCAAAGAATCTTATGAGCGAGAAGTATCTAATTATAAGAAATCCTTTGCAGAAACTGAAAAGCTTACTACCACCCCACAGCAGAAAGAACGGTTGACAAAACTCCGTCAAATCACGCAGCAAATCGAGGCATCTAATCGAGAGCTTATAAGTTTGATAGAGGCAGGTAATAGAGCTCAGGCAATCACAAGATTTGAATCGCTCGCAAAGAAAAACTTAGTTCTAGAGTTTGAAAACTTGCAGCAAGAGTTTGAACAGGAGCAAGACAGATTGGGTGAAGCATCGATTAACGAAGTCCAACAGGCAAGTATCCTTATACAAGTTATTGCCGGGTTGGGTACATTGCTAGCTGCCTCTATCTCCCTAGTCATTTCTTATGCCCTCTCCTCCAGTATTGCTAAGACAATCCAAGACGCCTCTAATGCGGTTGCATCTTCGACAAAAGACATTACTAGCACAGTCAACGAGCAGGAACACACCATCTTGCAGCAGTCAGCCTCAATGAATGAAACCACCGTTACCATTGAGGAAGTGGGAACTTATTCGCTCCAATCCGCCCAAAAAGCCGAAATCTCTGCCTCTGGGGCGCAGAAAGCCTTAGATCTGGCTGAGTCAGGAACGAAAACAGTGGGTGTGGCGATGGACGGTATTTCGGAACTAAAAGACCAGGTGATTGCGATCGCCAACCAAATTGTTCGTCTTTCTGAGCAAACTGGACAAATCACCACAGTTTCTGACATCGTCGCAGATTTGGCGACCCAAACAAATATGCTGGCTCTCAACGCAGGCGTAGAAGCAGCGCGTGCGGGTGAGCAAGGCAAAGGCTTTGCCGTCGTGGCTGGCGAAATTCGTAAACTGGCTGATCAAAGCAGGAAATCAGCTGACCGAATTCATATTTTGGTGAACGAAGTGCAAGCAGCAATTAACTCCACTATCATGGTGACTGATGAAGGCACCAAGAAAGCGACGCAAGGAATCAGGTTAGCTGAAGAAACAGGTGATGTGTTCATAAATATCGCCGATGCTGTTAACATGGTGTTCCTTAACAACCAAGAGATTGCCATGACAGCTAAACAGCAGGCTGTTGCCGTGCAAAGAGTTGTCGCAGCCATGAATGCCATCAACTTAGAGGCAAAAGAAACAGCCATTGGCATCTCCCAGGTGAAAGAAGCTACCGAAGACCTCAGTGAAGCAGCTCAGAATCTTCAGGCTATGCTGTAACAAAACAAAACAAAATCATTCATCAAAACAGCTTTAAAGCCATGATGATAGAAGACGAAGAACTGCGATCGCTTTACAAAACAGCCAGTGCAGAACGCATACAGAAAATCGAAGCAGGGTTGCTGCATCTAGAAAAAAATCCCCAAGACAAGGCCAAACTGGAAGGATTACTGCGAGAAACGCACTCCCTCAAAGGTGATTCCCGGATGTTGGGGGTCAAAGATGTGGAAACCCTCACCCACCAAATCGAAGAAATTCTGGGATCCGTTAAGCAGGGTGAGCGAGTTTTCACTTCCCAACTCTACGACTGCCTTTCTCAAGGACTGGATGCTATTCGTAAAATTGCCCATGAAGCCGTTACCGGACAATCAGCAGGAGTCAGCGTCTTCCATGTCCTAGCTCAACTGATGAGAGGTGAGTCTAGTGATGCATGGTCGGAAATTCCAGAAACCGTGCCAGAAAACATGGCTGAATCAGAGGAAGATTCCTCTACCCTGCCCTTTGCACAGTCGTTGCTCTTCGATGATGCCGAATCAGAGGAGAATTCCTCTGCCTTGCCTCCAGCAGAACCGCCCACGGTCTTCAATGATGCAGCCCAGGCTAGTGAATCCACGGTACCAACCGCAGACACTTTTGCGGCTGAAAGTGACTACCAAATTGACACTATCCGCGTTGAATCCCAGAGGCTCGATAAGCTGTTGACACAAGTGGGTGAACTGGTGGTTACTAAAGGTCAGATTGCAGACCAACTTGTTGAAATTGACGAAATGACCACCCTGTGGGAAGAGTTGAGCCGACAAGCCTTTATGATCCGTCAGGCATATCAAGATCTACAGCGACGCGGGCAGGGTAGTCAACTCCAACAGGTGCAAAATTTCTCTACCTCAATAGAAAACCGCCTCAAGCAACTGGGAGAGTACCTCAATCGACTCCAGAAGAAAGCATTTGACTATACTGCCAGACTCGAAATCATATCCAATGAACTTCAGTCGGGAGTCACCTCTCTGCGACTACTGCCATTATCCACAATTTTTCATCTGTTTCCCCGCACCGTACGAGATTTGGCTAAGCAGCAAGGCAAAGAAGTGGATCTTCACATCGAAGGTGAACAGACTAGTGTAGACAAGCGGATTATTGAAGAGATGAAAGACCCGCTGATGCACATCCTTCGCAATGCCATAGATCATGGCATCGAAACACCCCAAGAGCGTTTAAAATTTGGCAAGCCCCCTACGGCAACAATTCACTTGAGGGTGTACCAAACTGGCAACACCGTGAGTATTGAAGTTTCAGATGATGGGCGCGGTTTGGATATCGAAGCCATTAAACTGGCAGCGATGCGCCGTGGCATTCGCTCTCAAGCAGAACTGGCAGCGATGTCAACGGCGGAGATTCAGGCATTGATATTTGCGCCTGGTTTCTCCACCCGCACAGCAGTCACTGAGATTTCCGGCAGAGGCGTCGGTTTGGATGTCGTGCGTGCCAACGTCGAACGACTCAAAGGAACCATCCAAGTAGAATTTACTCCAGGCAAGGGATGTTTATTTCGCATCACCCTCAGTAGCATATTCGCAACGACCCATGTCTTGATTGTGCAGGTCAACCAAAATTCCTATGCCATCCCTGTAGAATTTGTGGAAACGATGCTGTTGGTTTCTCCTCAGGAAATCTTTGCTGTGGAAGGGAGCCAAACGTTCCCATTCCAAGGGCAGCCTGTCTCGGTTGCTTGGCTTGCAGATTTATTAGGCTTACCTGTCAAAGTGCCTGCATCAACCCAAATTTTGAACGTTGGCATCAAAACTATTCCCTGCGTTATTCTGCGGCTTGGTTCCGAGCGTTTGGGACTGCTGGTAGACACTGTCTTCGAGCTACAGGACATTGTCTTGAAGCCACAGAGTCATTTGCTCAAGAGAGTTTGCAATATATCCGGTGCCACAATTCTCGGGACTGGAGAAGTTTGCATGGTGCTCAATCCTCCAGATTTGTTCAAGTCAGCCAAGAAGACAGTTGTTTCTATTACAGTTAAGGAGTTAAGCGAAAAAGCACAAATCAAACAGAAGATTCTTCTGGTTGAAGATTCCATTCCCATTCGTACCCAAATGAGGCGGATTTTGGAAAGTGCTGGTTACGAAGTCACTGCTGCTGTAGACGGTCAAGACGGCTTCAACAAACTCAGGGAAAGCCAATTCGATGCTGTGATCTCGGACATCCAAATGCCAAATGTGAATGGGCTGCAATTGACTGCTAAAATTCGGGAATTACCAGAATACAAGGAATTGCCCGTCATTTTGGTGACAACTATGGCATCGGAAGAGGACAAGCGCCAAGGTACACAGGTGGGAGCAAACGCTTACATCACGAAAGGCGAGTTCGAGCAAGGAGAGTTTTTAGATACATTAAGGAAGCTAGTATAGATGAATACACGCCAAAAGAAAGTGGTTCTGGTCGAAGATTCCCCTATTGCTTTGGAAATTCTCCAACGATTGCTAAATTCCTCACCAGAGGTGGCTGTGGTCGGTACAGCACGCGATGGTGAGGAGGGTCTGGAAGTGATTACCAAGACGCAGCCGGATGTGATTTGTACAGACCTGTTCATGGACAACATGGATGGTCTGGAGTTGACCAAACGTGTGATGGCTCAAGACCCGCGACCAATTTTAGTGATTAGCAATTTTGTCCAAAACACAGACATCGACACTATCTTTCGTCTGTTGCAAGCAGGTGCTGCAGATATTTTCCCCAAACCAAGCACTGGTTCCCCGACTGACTACGAGAAAATCAAAGCAGCATTGATTGCCAAAATTAAAGTCCTTTCGAGTATGAAAGTGGCTACCAAACCGCAACAACAAAAACAGCCGTTGACTCCTCCCCCTGGGTCGCCGACAACATCTGGGTCGTCCTTAAAAACTGAAATACCAGTAAAAAATGTGACAAGTTCCTACCGAGTTATCTGTATAGGGGCTTCCACACGAGGTCTTCAAGCTATTGAGAAGATTCTGGGCAAACTGCCGTCTGATTTCCCATTACCGATTATTTGTACCCTGCACGTAGGCGAAGGCGTTTTGTCAAAATTGGTGGATTGGTTGTCCTTGCAGTCTAAGTTGAAAATCAAAGTTGCTGAAGTTGGTGAGTCCCCTGAACCAGGAACAGTTTATTTTGCTCCAGAGAAGAATCATCTTGAATTAGACTCTCGAGGCAACTTTATTTATTTAAGAGCTGTACCAGGAGAAAAGCACTGTCCCTCGATTACAGTGATGTTTAAATCTATCGCTCGCTTCTATGGTAAAACAACTGCCGGGGTTTTATTGACTGGGCTTGGTCATGACGGTGTACAAGGCTTACAAGTCATTTCTCAAGTAGGAGGTCTGACAATCGCCCAAGATGAGAATGGTGTGGCGTTTGGCATGGTGAAAGAGGCGATCGCTCTCGGTGCTGCTCAACATTTGCTTCCCATTGAAGATATCGCCCCTTTCTTACTCTTACTTTCTTTGAGCAAATAGTTAACGACCCAACCAAGTCTTGATAACGTCAAGAAGACTGGAACCACCCCAAATTAACGCAAATAAAATTGAGGTACTTAGAATTGCACCCATCACACAAAGGACTAAACCACTGAGACTAATAGCACCATCATCTTCTAGCAAACCAAAGCCAGTCACGAAAACTCCCATTGCGGGTAGAGTATTTGTTCCCGGAATGGGAATCATCATCGAAATTGCCATCAGGGCGATCGTACTGCCAATCGTCACTCTACCTGGTACAGTCGTACAGATATAGGTCATACGGGGACGAGCGAGGGCTTCAATCCTTCGCAACCAAGGCAGCCCTGCTTTCAAAAACTTCTGGACAGTTTCCAGTTTGATCGGATGATTCATCATCCGTTGTGGTAGCCAAGGGCTTTTAGAACCCACGAGCAACTGCATCGCTAGTAAAAAAATCAGGATACCAAAAGGAACAGAGTAACCAGGCGCAGGAACTGGCAAAGCTGAAGGTAAAGACAGGATAACGAACAAAAAACCAAAAATTCGTTCTCCTGCTAGCAGCAGAATGTCTGCCAACTTAACTTGTGATGGTCGCTCTTCCTCAAAAAAAAAGCGCTGTAATTCGTTAGAAAGTCTAGCCATAAAATACCGAAATTACCTTGTTCTATAAACTTGGTACAGAAATACCACTAAATAATTCAAAACTCAGAAGTCAAAAGTAGTAAGTGCCTTAGGTACAGATTATTTATAACTTTGTACCAATGATACAGTGAGGAGCGCCTAACGCACCTGTTTATACGACTGTCATTTCAATGTCCGTTTATCTTATTTTCTTTGACAAGATGAATAATTGATGGCACTAAAGAAACAACAATAATTAATCCAATAATTGGTAACAAAAACTTATCTATCTGTTCGGCAGGTAAGGATTTTCCTAAGAAAAATCCTTACAGAGTGATGCCGAATGTCCAAAGTAAGCCGCCAATTAAGTTATAGGACATAAATGTACGATAATGCATCGCACCAATGTCCGCAACAATCGGCGCAAAAGTCCGCACGATAGGCACAAATCGCGCTAAAACAAGTGTTTTCTTACCATGCTTTTGATATAGATTTGTTGTTTTTACCAAATGTTTTTTATGAAATAACCATGAATCTTCTTTTTGAAAGAGCCTACGACCAAATCTGTGTCCAGTTGCATAACCCACATTATCACCAAGGACTGCACAGAGAAAAGCGCCAATTACGAGAACCCAGATGTTAAGTAGTTTCTGAGATGCTACGAATCCAGCAGTGAACAGCAAACTATCACCTGGTAGAAAAAAGCCAATCAGTAAGCCAGACTCAGCAAAAATAATTCCCCATACTCCAAAGTAGCCCAGTGATTTTATTATTTGTACTAAATCAAAATGCATAGAAAATCCTCTAATTCAATAACTTATTTAACACAAAATTCTAAGGAATATCAGAACTTTTTTTGACTTTAACTGATTTATCACGCTTTTCCATTGCATACACCAAAGGCAGAGAACACGATGCCAATATACAGGGCTTTTCATTTACACAAACTACATGGTAGGGGCACGCTCGCCTTGCTGTGCCCCTACGGAAAACCTGCGTTCTACCCAATTGAAAACTCCTGTATTAGCCAGAATGTGCCTAGACCGTTTTAGTGCCTAAGTTCTGCATCTCTCAATGAAACGTAAATATTCGAGTGAAGAAAGATATGCAATACTGATTGTTAGCTTATCTAACTAACGGAGGCAAATTTCATCCGTGGTGCAACTGACTATCACTGAGGCTGCATTGCAGGCGTACGACCTGACTCGCAAATTTGGCAAATTTACCGCAAATGACTATGCCATTGTTCTTTGCGAGCAATGCGATCTACCCCATTTCGCTGATGCCAAAATGGTTGCAGATGATTTCACACCTTAATCCGTTAACATATCAGGTTGATGCTCTTAGAGGTACAATGTTGGCAAATGGCACAAGCACATATGGGTTTGCTCTAGACTTTACAGTTCTGCTATTTGCAATTGTGGTCATGACGGTCATTAGTGGACGACTGTATTCACGCGTGGTTATGTAACTTATTCCACGCAGACTCATGCGATTTTTTCTTTGCCTTCAGTCCTAAGTCACTGCAAGTAAAGAGCGTTTTTCTTGACGGAAATTTGTATATCGTAGGTAAAGCATCTGCTCTACCTATGATTTTGCTGTCTTCTGATTGTATTTAATAAAAGTGGCAGCAGAGGTTAAGAGATTGTTATCTCTAAGGTAGAATGACAACTTTGCATCGTTAAACTTGCAATGAGTTAGGAAAAATAACAATAAAATGAGCTTAGAGCAAACTTCTCAAAAAACAACCTCAAAAGATTGTGCGGCTAAGGTAATGGAAACAATTCCATTGGTTATGCGAGCAATCCGAGCAGATATGCGTGCTATAGGCTCTACTACGTTGTCCGTTCCTCAATTCCGGACGCTCGCATTTTTAGATCGTAATCCTGGTACTTCACTTTCTGACCTTGCCGAACACTTGGGAGTGACTCGTGCGACAGCCTCAGCAACTATAGAGCGGCTTGTTCAGCGCAACTATGTGCATCGCAATGATCACCCCCAAGAACGGCGGCGTATTGTCCTCAAGCTGACTGAAGACGGGCTGCATCACCTGGAACAAGCTCGCAAACAAACTCGCGATCGCATTGCTGATCTCTTCACTCACCTCACACAAGAACAAATTCTTCAGATAGAAGAAGGATTGATTTTATTAAAACAAGTGTTTGAACAAACTGTAGAACAGAAAGAAAACGGCTAGGCGCGAGCAAAAAGCGTGAAGTAGATGAGATAATAAGAGCATTGAACCTAGTTTTGCCCTGATTGTTCTTCAGCTTGAGAAACAGATACCTAAAAGTACTAAGATTATTCTGGAGCGCTGCCATAGAGGCTGAGCTGGAGTATCGTATCAACTTCCTCTTAGCAACCTTGAGCAGCTTGGGTAATCTTGCAGGTAGTCTCTTCGGGCTATTCTTGTTTTACGGTAACGGCTACACTTTTGCTGGGTGGTCATGGGAAGCAGCTTTAGTAGTTTTGGGAATTTTTACCCTGCTACAAGGTTTTTCTGCAACTTTCCTTGCCCCAAACCTGAATAGCATTGTCCGCCACGTACAGGAAGGTACACTGGACTTTGTCCTCCTCAAACCTATCCGCAGCCAGTTTTGGCTTTCCACCCGTACCGTTTCACCTTGGGGACTGCCAGATCTCATCTTTGGGAGTATCATAATTGGCTATGCAGGTACAAAACTTGGTTTACGAATAGACGACTACCTCATCAGTGCAATTCCCCTGAGTTTTGGCTTGGTCATTCTTTACAGTTTGTGGTTCATGCTAGGAGCTACTAGCATCTGGTTTGTCAAAATTTACAACGTCACCGAAGTACTGCGGGGTTTTTTGGAAGCTGGGCGATATCCCATGGTAGCATATCCTAGTGCATTCCGCTTTTTCTTCACGTTTGTTGTTCCTGTCGCTTTTTTAACAACTATACCTGCAGAAGCGATGCTAGGTAGGGGTCAAATCGGTTGGATAGTAGGCGCAGGTGTGTTGGCATTGGTGCTGTTTTTTGTTTCCTCCAGGTTTTGGCGGTTTGCGTTGCGGTTTTATACCAGTGCTTCAAGTTAGAGACACTAGTGGTGTATCGCAAAAGTTTTGATAGGTTTGTAGTTGCGCTTTAGCGCCATAACAATCAATCCTAACTCAGAGTGACATACTCCTACAAGTCATGCTGTCGCATACAGTGTAGGCTTCTCAGCGACTCCCGGTATCCCGTCGGACATTGAGTGAGCTTTAAGAACGGGATGCCCCACCGCTCTATTTCTTATATTTATAGCTGCATTGTGGTCACGATCTAGCGAACAACCGCATTGCCAAGAATGCCAGCGTTCATGCAACTTCTTAGGAACTTTCGCACCACAACTAGAACAATCTTGTGTTGTGCCAGAAGCATTAACAGCAATAACCAACAAACCAGCATTTTCGGCTTTGTTTATTAGTATTGACAGGAAGCGGGTGCCCTCCAGCATCATGCACAGACTTTGCTAGCTTGGATTTGGAAAGTCCTTTAACGTTGAGGTCTTCATGAACTACAATGTCATATTTTGACAGCAATTGCTTTGCTGTTTTGAAGTGGAAATATGCAAGATTAGCTTGATACTCCCTAGCTTCGGCAAGGATATCACGCTTCTGGAGATGCAATCATCCTTGATCTGTGGATAGGTAAAAGTCCGGTAACGGTCACGAGACTTAAACCGAGGTCTACCACTCCGTTTTCCGTTACTGTCACCACGTAAGATACGGTCGAAAGTTACCTTAACTCGCTTGACTACATCTTGCAAAACCTGTGAATGAATATCACTGTAATGAGGGTGAGTCTTTTTGAGTAGTGGTAATTTTTTCTTTTGTGAATAATAATCTGGGTTATCCCTTAACTCTGGCAAGTAACAAACAAGAGGACAAGCGTTAACTGGACAACGATTTTGCTCATAGCAATTAAATCTGTCAGCCAACAAATAATTATATTGAGCGCAAAGCATAGACAACCATCTGTCTATTTCTTCTGCTTGTTGTTTTGTTGGTCGTAGTTTGTATTGGTATGTCGTTGTCAAAGGTATGTAGTAAGCGCTTTAGCGCTAAAGCGCCTACTACGAACTAGTTTCCAAGCTTTACTTTTCTTTAGATAATTTGATTTTTTCTCGCCTACTTACTTAGGTAGTTCAGGAACTTGCCAGTAATCAATAAAATCGTAAGTAGTGCTGCTATAAGACAAAATACACCTAGCAAGCGAATGAAAAACCTTAATTCATCATTAAGCTCTTTTTCGCTAGAAGACATGTTTAGGAAAACTAAAGACGTTAACAAAAAACTTAAAAAAAGGGTTACCGCCCCGGGATCATGACTCCTCAAAGGGGAACGTCCAGAACCCTCACATATAGCTTGTTTTAAAAGCTGGATAAGTTGTGAACGGTTTAGCTTCAGCAGGTGATATATCATATAGTAAACACCTTTATACCAATTCTATGTGAGGGTGCATAGAACTGTAGAATAAAGAACGGAAAAGATTAAAGACCAGACGCAAACAATGGCACGCCCCTTCAACCTAGAAATCAGCGAGAGTACTGAGTATTTGTCCAAAAGTCTGAAGAAGGCTCGCACAGCGTTGGAAAAAGAACGGTTGCAAATGCTGTGGTGGGTAAAAACAGGACAAGTGTCACACCATAAGGAATTGAGCCAAAGACTGGGCAGAGATGGCTCGACTGTAACACGCTGGTTGCAAAGGTATCGACAAGGAGGGCTAGAAAAATTGCTAGAGGTGAAAGCTGCCCCTGGAGCGATCGCGAAAATTAAAGGAGAGATGGTCCAACTGCAATAACTTTTCTAAAGTTTTGATTCGCTGCCTAAGAGTTCAAAACGTCATGCTGAACGAAGCGACAGCGTAGTGAAGCATCTCAAAAATTAACGAGAATACGATGTCTCGGCCGGAGTGTGTATTTGCTCGCAATGTGCAATACCTGCTGAAAGTACACCCGGGTTGGAATCGCTCATCTCAAGGACATGTTGCCATTGACACAAAATGACCTGTAGTTCGTCTTCGAGGGGCTTTGAAACACCTTGAATGTGTCTATCGAAAAGCCTACATAGGCAGATTACAAAGATTACAATTAGTATTCTTCTCGTGAAAGTCTTCACCATATGCAAGTCCTAGTCGTAGGTTTCCCAAAGGGAGTAAAGTTAGCTTCTCCCAAGGGGAGAAGCTGCGCGGAGGCAATTTTAAACGCGCGCTATCAAGTACCTGTACTTCTCGGGGAACTTAGCAAGGATTGCTGGAAATTGTTTGTGAACGAAATCTACAGCAGCTCGGTAATCAGGATAGCTGCGTGTAAGGGGTTCCAGCGCCTTTGTAAACTCTTGAACACGCTGGTTGTGGCTAAACACGTCAAAGTCTCGAGGCATTTTGTACGGCTTGAATACTAACTGACAATGATCGCGCTTACGTTGGATAACTGGGCTGCTCACCGTAGAGATCTGCGTGAGGACCTTAGTGAGGCATAAATTTTTGCTTTCCGAGAAGAAATTTTCTAAGTGATAAGTTAAGATGGACTGCTCTCGAGCAATATAATCTACCATTATTGGCCGGAATAGAGAAAATCGTTCTTCAGCTTCAGGGGCTGCCAGCCCTTCATAAAACCTGTAGCAAAAGTCGAGGATTTGTTCATCCATACCTATCAGAGGAACTTTTAGGACACCCTCCGCAAGGGTCTCTGCTCCCTCAGACCTTAGCCAGTGGCAACGCAGAGATATCAGCATCATGAGAACAGAATCGTGGAAGATAGCGTTATCAGTCTGTAGAAGCACTTGATCCAACTGATTCGCCAGCTCTTCGAGCTTACCATATTTAAACACATGACGAGCAAGATCCCCAATTAAGCCATAAAAGCGAGCAACGTTCTTATACTTTCTAACGTCCCGCTGCAAGCCGAACACAGCTGCGATAGGCCATGCATAGTCGAAATTATACATTGCTCCTAAGTAGAGATAACCACACAATCTGGTATCGAAAGTGCGATTGTAATCTTCAAGAAACGCTTCATATTCTGAGATAATTTTTGAATGCTCCTCTAGAACGTACGCGCGAATGTCAGGCCTAATGCGTTCAAGGTGAGCATCGTATTTAGCTACAGCTCCATGCGGATTGGCTCCCGCGATTACGAATAGGTTGGGGTTGATTTGCTTCATGATTTTTTTTTCAAACAGATTCCAAGCACAATTTTTCATAAGTTCGTAGGTGGCCGTCATTCTGAGTGGAGCGTAAGCGCAAAGCGCAGGCTTCGCCAACGCGTAGCGTGTCCCCTTGGGACTCAGCGCAACGAAGCATCTGGGATTCTTCGTTTCACTACCGTTTCGCTCAGCACGACAGTTTTGGGATCTAAGTAGGTCAGTGTAAATAATTAAAGGAATGTAGTAAGCGCTTTAGCGCTAAAGCGCCTACTACGAGCTAGTTTTCAAGCTTACTTTTCTTTACATAGTTTGATTTTTTCTCGCGTACTTACTTATCCAACGTCACTAAATTTTAATATCTTTTTGAGCAAGCTAAGTACGTGTACATAAAAGTTCATGTATAAACTGTTAATACAAGTTTAGATGTTGTTACTGCCATGTAAAAATTGTAAAACACAATGTTAAAAATGTTAATACCGTAAACGATGTTATTTACATTTTCTACATTTCACAAAAACCATTATATAATAATGATAGTTTCTCAAATATTGTTACAGTTTTCCAAAAAAAAGCCTAAGATTGTATAACAGATACTGTATTGTAAGCTTTTTGTTAGAAAATGAATCCTAGTCGAAAGTAATGAAACTAACCAACCGACCCTAGAACCCCCAGGTTTCTCCTGAGTTCCTATATGGCTGCAGTGTTCTGTGTTCTCCCGTCACAAAAATCAGTGGTCAATTGTTGTTAAATTTTTTGCCGTAAAAATTATGTCTAGAAATTTGAATTCTTCAAAGGATAAAAAATTGAAATTATCGCGTTTGGGACAAGAAAGATGCAAGGAAATCCGGGATAACATGAAGTCCAGCAAGGCGAAGTACAGCCAGGGGGACATCGGAAAGGAATGTAAGCCTGAGTGTGATCGCCAAACTGTAAGCAAGTTTACGAAAGGACTACCAGTTGATCCAGATCTGTTTAAAGGGCTGTGCCAAAGGTACCAAGGACTTGCTAACGGATATAATGTAGAATGGCCTGAAGAGAAAGACTTGGTCGAGCCAGAAGAGGAGGATAGTTCTTTAGCAAATACAACTACAAACCTACTATCTGTCCCAGAATTTTTCTTTTTATTTACAGAACCCAAATTATATAAAAAAACCAAGAAGTTCTCTAAAAATCAAGTTGAAGAGATCGTGAAACAGCTGAAGGAAAATTATGAGGACGAAGATAATAAGATAGAGATCTGCGTAGGGTTGGATCTGACGCCTGGTACGAACTGGCAAAAAGCTAAGCTGGCGTGCATAAAGAAAACTAAGGCAATCGTGCTTTTTATTAATCCGGATGGCACAGGGCCCTGGGAGGATCAACAAACCTTCTTAAAAGAGTATTACGATATACGAAACCAAGAAGATACAGACCGTTTTATATTTGTGTATTTGGAAGGTGCTTCCCCAGAGTCTGTGAGAGGAAGAAATAACTTTCCCCACTTCCTCACTCCCTACTTGGAATTTCCTGTTGATTTGAACGAGGATGATGGCAATCTTGACAAGTTATGGTTCGCGCTTACAGGAAAGAAACCAAATTTAAAACCAAGCAACATGGTGTCGACAATTTTTGGTTACAAGTCTAAAGAGAGTTCTAGTCTAATATGGATTCCAGTATATTCTATCGAAAAACCAGTATATTCTATCGAAAAAAAAGATACAGAGAATCCGCCTCAAGTTAAAGGCCTCAAAGCAGCAGCAACAGAAAACCTTCACCAAGAAGATGCTAAACTTCCATGTTTCGAGGATACCGGGATTCAGACAAACATAATAAAGTTATTTGAGGAGCACAAGCTTAGGACGCCCTCTTGGAAGAAGGATATAGAATTTTCTTTCAATGAGAAAAAAGCGGATGTTAATATTGTAATAGGGCTTTCAAGCTCCGTACTTGATAATGAGAGTATTTCTAAAAATAATCCAACAAAATATTTTGATCTTAAGACAGTTACCAAAGACGGCTACAATTGCTTTGTGATTGAAATTGGGAAATTTGATGATGACGATAAACTATTTCCACGTGACCAATGGTATGCTGTGAGAGACGATAAAGAAAACGATCCGTTTGAGTATGCCTTATTCGCGAAATTGAGACATAATAAAGAAAACATAATCGTTTGCGGCGGCATCACAAAAGAAGCCACTGAGATGCTTGGAGAGTATCTTTACAAATACATTGACGTTATTTATGACCGATTAAGACGTGAAAAAGGGCGCTTATTAAAGCCTAATGATCCATTTGCAGTAGTTATTGAATTTCCCAGGAATAGCCACTGCGTAAATATGTGTAACATTAAATACGTATGTATTAAGAGAGAGAGCATTAATGACAATATGTAAAGGAGCTCCAAATAAAAAAATCCCCAATCTTCAATAACTAGTTGGTGTAGTTGGCGCGTGGAGGTCGTCAAGCGCCCGAAGGGCTGGGACAAGGTTGGGCATTTTTTTTCTTGTGCCTAACCGTTCAGGGGGTACAAATAAAAAGCAAAGCACCCCTGAATTAAATCAAACTGGAAGCAAGAAAATTAAGCTCCTTTGAACCGTAATCCGCAGCTTCTCTTGATTTTTCAAATAAACTTTATGTTTTGGTGTAAGAGTTATTTCGCCTGCATCAGGTTTTGGTAATCACGATAAGACATGACTACTGCATCATCAAAATTGTATGTTGCTGGGTGAGAGAAACCATTAGTATCTGGTCGAATATAACGGTCAGTTATACCTAGTGTCGAAAGTCCTATATCTGATGGGATAAAAGTGTGATTCACACCACGAGGAAAGCAAACGACACTACCAAAATCAAAAGGTATTCTAACAACAGCGTCAGATCCTAATCTTGAGTCATGAATCATAAATTCTGCACTCCTTGATTGACATTTAGACGTAGCAATAATAATTGAATCAACTTCATGGTAATGCGGCTCAATATTATATTCACTAAATTTCATGTATTTAGATTTTTCGTCAGCCGAGTCATGAACAAGCCTTGCCGCAAACTCTTTCTCGTATACTAGAGTTGATGTCGAAGGTACTTGATGTGGTGAATAAAAAGGGACTGTTTCAAATTGCTTATCTTGATCTAAAGTATTAATGAGTTCAATGCTGGAGTGTAAGGATTCATCCACATTAAAGAAAAATTCTCCCTTGTCCCAATGTTGGTGAATAAAATCTCTCAATCTATCCTTGCTTATATCTCCAACGATAGAACGTACGATTTTTTCAATCTCGTTATGAATACTTGAAATTGGGTTCATTTTGTCACTTACCCGATTTTGTATTTAAGTAGGTAGGCGAAAACAAATTGAAGATAGCTTCGGGTGAGTTAGGCGAAGCCGTAACGCACCAACACCGCGAATTGGATCTTGTACTCAAAGGCTACGCATCCTATTTATATATTTATAGTCTCTTTATCTATTCATGTTATACCAGTAAGTCCTCTGTACTCTTCACAAAATTAGATGCGTTTACCCTGACAGTGCCCCCACCATTTCCTGTAAAATCAAGACCTGAGACCTGAGAGTGTGGATAAGGAGACAATAGGGGTGCCAACATTTGGTGTAAATATTGACCATATTGCCACTATCCGGCAAGCGCGGCGGACGGTGGAACCAGATCCCGTGGCAGCAGTAATGGAAAAACTAGGTGTGTAGAAAGATAAAGCTTGTAACTATCAAAACATGATGGGAGGGTGAGAACCCCTCCTCTATGCCTGCGGCACGCTACGCGAACAGAGAGGGGATGAAACCCGACACAAAGGGTTTTAACCCTTTGTTTCTTTTTTTTCATGATTTTCTACAAAAAATGCTATATTTTTGTAGGAGGTAATAAGCAAGTGTTAACTTTAACTTACGAGTACAAAGCAAAGCCCACAAAAGAGCAAATTCAAATTATTGAACACACTTTGGATGTGTGTCGCAAAGTTTGGAATTTTGCTCTTCGTGAGCGCAAAGACTGGCTAAAATCTCGCTCATGTCAAGTTAACGCTTGCTCATTAACATCCGAATATATTATTCCAGCTTCGCAGCCATATCCGAACTATAACGCTCAAGCCAAATCTTTAACTTTAGCAAAAGAGCAGTATCCAGAACTTAAAACAGTCAATGCTCAAGTGTTGCAGCAAGTATTGAGAAAACTAGAGACCGCATTTATCGATATGAAGCGTAAAGGAATGGGATTTCCTCGCTTCAAGAATCGATACAGAATGCGGTATGATTGTTTATCCTCAATTAGGGAAGTCTCAGTTCTTGAGAGGCAACCAAATCAAGTTGCCGCAGTTGGGGTGGCTAGAGTATATCAAGTCTCGTGAAATACCTGATGGGTTTGTTGTGAAACAAGCCCGGATAGTTCGCAAGGCTTCGGGATACTTCGTGATGTTGACGCTGGAATGCGATGTGTTAGTGCCTTCACCAGTACCATCTGGTCATCCACTTGGACTGGATTTAGGTTTAGACAAGTTTGTTGCAACCTCCGATGGTGTGTTGATTGAACGCCCTCGATTTCTTCAAGTACTGCACCGTAAGCTGAAATTGCTACAACGCAGATTGAAGCATAAACACAAAGGGTCAAGCAATCGCCATAAACTAAATCGAAAGATTGCACGACTTCATCAACGCATTGCCGATACTCGTAAAGACTGGCAGTTTAAATTAGCCCATAAGCTTTGCGATGATGCTGGAATGATGTTTGTTGAAGACGTTGATTTCCGGACGTGGGCTAAAGGCATGTTGGGTAAGCATACTTTAGACGCAGGATTTGGGCAATTTATCGAAATCCTGAAATGGGCATGCTCCAAGCGTGGAGTGTACTTTGAAAAGGTGAACAAAGACTACACCTCCCAAGTCTGTCCACAATGTGATACCCACACTGGGAAAAAGGAATTAAAGGACAGGGTTCATTCCTGTCCTGAATGCGGTTACACCACTCACCGAGATGTAGCCGCCGCTCAAGTGATCCGCAATCGTGGTGAGACAGCGCTGCAGGAGGGTTTCCCTCCGCAGGCGACTGCGAACCCGAAGGGGATCTCTGGGCTCTTGTCGCAGCCTGGAAGAAAATGCCTGTGGAGACGGTCTAGCGGGGACGGGAAACCGTCTAGTTAAGAGTCAACGAAGCAGGAAGAAAGGTGGAGAGGCGCGACTTCAGGAGCCAGTACTGCGGACGGGTTTCCCGCCGCAGGTATCTGGTGTTCCCGCCTCGTAACATCCTTCGAGAATCCCCGTGCATTTATGCCGGGGAGTACGTCAAATCGTAAACATGGGACAAAACTAACATGACGACGACGATTGATATTGGTACTCTAATTACCCGCTCCCCTGAAATTCGGGGTAGTAGACCGATTATTGCTGGAACAGGACTAACTGTACGTCGCATCGTCATTTGGTATAAGCTAGGTCTCACTCCAGAAGAAATCCTCAATCGAATTGGGCATCCGACGTTGACTTTGGCGCAGATTTATGCTGCACTTACCTATTACCATGCGAACCGCGAGGAAATAGAAGCAGATATTGCTGCAGAAGAAGCTGAGGCAAAATTGTTTGAACAACAGCATCGCGAATCGCAACTTTCCGAGCAAGCATGATCCCACTCTATCTAGATGAAGACTCTATGGATCGGGATCTAGTCACTGCACTTCGGGCACGGGGAGTAGATGTGATCACGGCTGCTGATGCTGGAATGCTTGGGCGTAGTGATGCTGACCACCTCGACTATGCAACGACCCAAGGGCGCGTTTTGTACTCTTTTAACAGAGGAGACTTCTATCGTTTGCATACAAGGTATTTAACCGAAGGTAAAAGCCATGCTGGAATCATCCTTGCCTCTCAACAGCGTTACTCAATTGGCGACCAGATGCGACAACTGCTGGAACTGATTGCGACAAAGTCCAGTGCAGAAATACACAACAATGTGGAATTTTTAAAGAGATAAACTGGCTATTACATCCACTATGCCCCACACACTCACCCCACAACCCATATTTCCTGTAAAATCAAGACCTGAGAGTGTGGATAAGGAGATAGTAGGGGTGCCGACACTTGGTGTAAATATTGACCACATTGCCACTATCCGGCAAGCGCGGCGGACGGTGGAACCAGATCCCGTGGCAGCGGCGGTACTGGCAGAATTAGCAGGTGCAGATGGCATTACTGTGCATCTGCGAGAAGATAGGCGACATATTCAAGAACGAGATGTGCGCCTGTTGCGGCAAACGGTACGATCGCACCTCAATTTAGAAATGGCAGCGACTGATGAAATGGTGGCGATCGCCCTCGACATCAAACCCGATTATGTGACTTTAGTACCCGAAAAGCGCGAAGAAGTCACCACAGAAGGCGGGCTGGATATCGTCGGTCAAATTGATAGAATGGCAGAGGTAGTTGATAAATTGCAAAGCGCTGGCATTCCAGTGAGTCTGTTTATCGATGCCGTACCAGCACAAATTGAAGCATCTGTCAAGGTGCAGGCACAATTTATTGAACTGCATACTGGACGATATGCTGAGGCTAAGGATGAAATTAGTCGCGACCAGGAATTAGCCTTGCTAGACGAAGGGTGTGAGCAAGCGATTCAAGCAGGATTGCGAGTCAATGCCGGTCATGGACTCACCTACTGGAACGTCTATCGCGTGGCTGGCATTCCAGGTATGGAAGAACTGAACATCGGGCATACCATCGTCAGTCGGGCAGCTTTAGTGGGGATGGAAAGAGCAGTCCGCGAAATGAAGCAAGCGATGCGAGGGCTACTGTAAGGGCAACTGCAAAGACAATTTTGGGGTTCGACTGCGTAAATCTAGAAAGTGTTTTGTATTTTCAGATACCAAAACTTACATCTTAAACAAAGACTTTTATGAGCGCAGCACAATCCAACAATGTTCCACTTTGGGTACAGGGTAGAGACACAGTTATTGCACATAGTCGCGATGCCGAATGGCGCTATGGCGAGCCTCCAGACTATACCCGCTCAAAAGAAAATCTTGCAAAGGAAAGTACACATAACCATCTTGAAGGTTCATTAGAGGCTCTTGTCCAAAACTTAGTCAGAACCTTTGAGATGGAAGCATCGTTCAAAACCAACCCTTCTGAGTGGTTGTCAGTTGTGAACGAACAGTTTCGCATGAGTAGTAATGGTGGTCCTCAGTACACAGCATCAGATGTGGTAGAGGCAGGCACTTACAACTTATTTATCGGCGATACTGAAGATTACAAGGCTTCCGAGGAAGATTTTGAATCATCAGCCAATCTCTTCCATACAGCATTTCCCAAAGGATTTTTGTGGGAAGTGCTTGAGGTTTACTCAGGTCCACCAAATGTTACATTCAAATGGCGGCATTGGGGAACTTTCAACGGTTCATACAAAGACTATGCACCTACAGGAGAGAGGGTGGAGATAGTTGGTATGAGCGTGGCGCGTGTGAGTGATGATTTGAGAGTTCTTTCCATAGAACACTACTTCGACAACAGCCTGTTTCTTAAAAAGCTGACAACTGGTGCAAAAAAAGGAACTGGTGAACAGCAAAGAAGTTTTTGGGGTTTTGTCAGGCGACTTTGGGGAGCAAGAGAAAAACAAGCAACTGGCGAACTGCAAGCGAGTCGTTGTCCCTTGAGTGCTTTGATCAAGTGATTCAAGTTCACTGAGATGATAGAGGTACAGTGAGCAGCACTGTACCCTTATCATTATTGATTAGCAAGCAAAGGAAGAAAATGCAAACATACTATTACGTTTTGGCTTCTCAACGCTTTCTTCTTGAAGAAGAACCGATGGAGGAAGTTCTCAAGGAACGCACCCGTCACTATCACGAACAAGAAAAAGAAATTGATTTTTGGGTGGTTAAGCAGCCAGCTTTTTTGGAAGCACCTCAAATGGCAGAAGTTAAGGCGAAGTGTCCTCAACCAGCAGTGGCGATTATTTCCACCAATCCCCAATTTATTACCTGGTTGAAACTTCGATTGGAGTACGTCCTAACAGGCGAATTTCAAGCTCCTTCACCTGAAATTCCTGATGCGTTGGCATCTCTGGCTGCCGTGTCTTAATCTATGGTCAAATAAGAAGAACGCAGAACTCAGAATACAGAATGCACCAATGGCAATTTGCTGGGGGCGGTAAGTATCCAAGACTTCTCCACTCAGTTGTTACAGAACTTACTCTCTCGACTAATAACTAGATTCTCAAAAATTGCTGAGTTCTAACAACTGAGTTCTGAGTTCTTTTGTGATCATTAGTTATTGGACTATAGACGATTGACCAATAACTAAATATAATCTTTGAAAAGAAAAGTTGAATAAAAATTTATGTATAAAACTGTTGTCCAGAAATTTCAGATACCAAATGCTTTAGTGAGTGGTTTAGTGCTAGCCATTGTGGGCTCTTCTGGCGGCATAAATTCTGCTTTGGCTCAACGACAACAAGATCTTCCCGTTTGTCAACCTCCGAATGCAGGTGAGTATCTTTTGTTGGTTATCAGTCCCACAGCAGATAATCAGAAGCAGTTGCGCCACGCGTTACCATCTAACATTAAAACGACCAGCTGTAGGTATCTCAAAGATACAGTGACGCGCATAGGTGGGTTTACCAAGATAGACGATGCTAACAGTTGGGCAAAGTATATCAACAATGTTGCCGGTTTGTCTGGTATTATCACCACTCGACCATCAGAAACTGCTCGCTCATCAGAGGTGGTACAGACTCAGACTCAGCCTCAGCCAGTCAGCTATAAACCCGAACGGTTGGGAGGGGGTTTCGCCGTATTGGTAGATTACTACAACCGCCCGGAAGTTGCCAATCAAGTGCGGCAAGTGGTGGGAGGAGACGTGGGTTTTGTTTCCTACGGACAACGCCCTTATTTGCTGGCTATTTACACACCTAATCAAAAAGAAGCATATAGCACATTGGAGAAGCTGAGCGAACAAGGTTTTTTTGCCCTACTCGTAGATAGTCGTAAAGTAGTGCTACTGCGCTCAACTGTGCGTTTGCAGTAGCAGTGATCAAAAAGCAGTCGGCTTTTTGGTTAACTATGGACTAAAAACCAACACGCCGGTTGATCTGGCCAACCAAGAGATGGTTATACCCAACGCCGATCCAGCAATGACTTGAACGGGCGTGTGTCCCAGCAATTCTTTGAGGCGATCGCCGTTAAATTCTGGGTGTTCGTGAAATAATTCATCAATCATTTGATTGAGGATCCGGGCTTGCTTTCCAGCGGCTTGGCGAACTCCTGCGGCGTCATACATGACTATAATGGCAAAAATCATCGCCACCGCAAATTCCGGAGAAGCCCAACCAAGAGTTTGCCCTACTCCAGTTGCTAAGGCTGTTACCAGTGCTGAGTGAGCACTAGGCATACCTCCAGTTGTGACTAAAACACTTATATTCAGTTTCCGGTTCTTGACAAGCTCGAAGACGAGCTTCAATGCTTGAGCCATCAAACAAGCTACTAGAGCAACCCACAGCACTCGGTTGTCTAATATATCGCCTATGTCCTGCATGCTATTTTGCGTAAGATGAGAAGTTATAAATTATGAAATATGAAAAGAAATATGAATTATGAATGATAAATTATGAATTGTAAACTCGCTCAGCCTTTATCATTCATTATTCATTATTTAGTGCTTGCGATTGGTGATAAAGTGCGCCAGCTCCTTTAAAGGCAAAGATTTTTCTCCAAAGGGTTCTAATTCTGCACAAGCATCCTCAATCAGCTGTTGAGCTTTTTGTTTTGATTCTTCCAGTCCCCAAAGGCTAGGATACGTCACCTTTTGAGCTTTTTGGTCTTTTCCAGCAGTTTTGCCCAATTGCTCACACGTTGCAGTGATATCTAGAATGTCATCAATAATTTGGAAGGCAAGCCCAATGTTTTGGGAATAGCGAGACAGTCGCTGCACATCTTCAGATGATGCTCCTCCTAAAATGCCACCACAAACAACACAAGCTTCTAAGAGGGCACCTGTTTTGTGGCTATGAATGAAACTCAACGTTTCTAGGGAAATATCTGTCTTTCCTTCCGATTCTAAATCTAGCACTTGACCCCCGACCAAGCCAGTCGCTCCCGTAGCACGACCCAAATGAGCAATTACCTGTACAACTCGCTCCAGTGGTACATTCTGGGTGTGAGTTACCACATACTCAAAAGCATAAGCTAACAAGCCATCCCCAGCTAAAATAGCTATATCTTCACCATAAACTTTGTGATTTGTCAACTTACCGCGACGGTAATCATCATTATCCATTGCTGGCAAGTCGTCGTGAATGAGCGACATTGTGTGGATCATCTCCACAGCACAAGCTGTCGCAAGTGCCATTTCGATTGTACCGCCCATCATCTCACAGGTAGCAAGGCAAAGAATCGGGCGCAAACGCTTACCTCCTGCTAAGAGTGAATAGCGCATTGCTTCGTAAATCTTTTCTGGATAACGTATGGGAATAGCTTTATCCAAAGCAGCTTCACAAAGCTTTTGTCGCTCTTTGAGATAAGCTCTTAGGTCAAATTTGGTTGACTCAGGAGTTTTTTGAATGTTATCTGCTGCTACCATCCTTGAATCCCTTAATATTCTGTTATATACGTAACAATTTTACGAGGCTTTGGCACATTAAGAATGAGGAGTGAGGAGTCAGGAAAAAATTTAGGACTTAAGAGTCAAGAGTGAAGAATAATAACTCATAATTCATAATTCATAAAGCAGTCTGCATCTTTATTGAGGTATACCTTTTCAACTCAACAGCTAGATATAGAGCAAATTTTACTTCTGAGTTGTGAGTTGTGAGTTGTGAGTTCTGCTGTAATTCATAATTCATAATTTTTGATTCGTCCTTGAATAACTAGAAAAAGTATTTTGCAGTAACATGGCTACTGTCATTGGACCAACACCACCCGGAACTGGGGTGAGGTATTGGGCAACTAAAGCAGTGGACTCAAAGTCAACATCGCCTACTAGACGACTGTTGCCATCTGAGTGTGTCACGCGATTCATCCCCACATCTACCACAACAGCGCCCGGTTTCACCATTTCCGCAGTAATAAGTCCTGGACGACCTACTGCTGCAATCAGAATATCAGCATTTTTGCTGATAGATTGCAAATCGTGCGATCGCGAATGAGCTACAGTCACAGTAGCATCTGCCTCCAAGAGCATCAAAGCCATTGGTTTGCCCACCAAAATACTACGTCCTACCACCACCGCCTGTTTTCCCTGCAAGGGAATTGCATATTCCTGCAACAGCCGCATGATCCCCGCTGGAGTGCAACTGCGTAAACCTAGTTCTCCGCGCACCAGTCGTCCTAAGTTCACTGGGTGCAGTCCATCAGCGTCTTTATCTGGCTCTATTTGATGCAAAAGTCCCACAGCATCCAAGTGGTTAGGTAGGGGTAATTGCACGAGAATGCCATCCACCCTTTGATCATTGTTAAGTGCAGCAATCACTTCTTCTAGTTCTGCTTGGGTGGTTTGCGTGGGAAAATGCCTGCCAAAAGAGGCAATACCCACTTTCTGGCAAGCTCGTTCTTTGCCGCGTACATAAGCTGCTGACGCTGGGTTATCGCCCACCATCAGCACAGCTAAACCTGGCGGGCGTCCTATTTGGGGTTGCAATTCTTTAACGGCAGCAGAGAGTTCTTGCTGAATTTTTTCAGCTAACGCTTTACCATCAAGAAGTTTGGCTGTTTTTGTTTCCATGAGAACTCAACACAAGTACGCTACGCCTTGGCGTTGCTGTCAGATGCCTGAGCGTAAACAGCAAGACCACATTCTTTATCTTCTCAGATTGGTTGTCTAACAAGACTTGAGAACCCAGAATTTAGAATGTTCCCCAACCAGGAAAGAATTTTAGATTTTCAAGGAAAACGATTAAAAGACCAAGCGTGAAAAAAGAATGCGACACATGGTTGAGTGAAACTGAGTGTATGTAAGATTTTCACAATCTGTAAATCTAAAATCCACGCATTCAAAATAGTATGAGGGGTTGCTTTTTGCGAGTTTTTGATACTGAAACATAAAGTATTGATAATCACTTGTTAAATTAAAATTGTCACAACCCAAGCACTGATGCCAAAATTTGCGAGTGGAGGTAAGAGTTATGCAATTCGTGAAAAATTTCAACTTCTCGTTTTTATACAAATATGGCATTGCCGTACCCATACGCCTGGGATTGACCCTTTGCCTTGTAGGGGGACTGCTAAGTTGTGGTAACTTGGGGCAGTTTGGCATGAATGCCATAGGAGCCAACATCACCCAAATTCAAGACTTGAAACCACAACAAGACGATGGTACTACAGTCTACATACAAGGTAAGGTAGAAAAGCGAATTCCACTTTTGAATCAACATGCATATCAAATTAATGATTCTACAGGGAAAATCTGGGTTGTCACCAATCAAACTGGTCTAGGCGAGGGAGAGCAAGTGGTGATTAAGGGTAAAGTTCGCCACCAAAGTATTCCTTTAGCTGGCAAAGAATATGGGGAAGTTTATATAGAGGAGCAATAATAAGCAATTCGGGCATTCGGAAAAGGAGAATGACTCATGAATGGCATATGTGTGACGTGTGGCAAATTATCACTTTTCGTTTGGGTGGCAAAGTGAAAATGGCATATTTTCCCTAATTTGTCAGAAATAAGAGTTGATTTATAAAGTAAATCTTAAGTAGGTGCATTAGGCTTTAGCAAGTGCGCACCATGTTATGTGGCAATACGGTTCACTTAAGGATTGTTGATGATAGCGTAAGCGCAAAGCGCCCCCGAAGCGGGGTACAAAGCAGTATGTCCCGATAGGGACGAGCGCGTGGCACGAATGTGCCATAGATTCCACACGTGTCTTGACGTTGCATCCGAGAGTTCTACATTGCCATTATGATAATGGTTTTGGTCTTATCTGAACTGTATTGTGTTATATGGCAGTGCTGCCTTGCGCTCATGTCATGTTTTTCGTTACAAATTAGATCGAAAGGGTGCGCCTAACACAACGCCAGTTTGCACACTCGAGCAAACCTCCAAGGGCGCACTGGCTCCCCTACAAGAATTTTATTTTTACTTTATAAATGACCTCTAAAATTACTTTTTCTGCAAACTTTAATTATTATTTATATCAAAGCAAAATTTTAACTCAACGACAGCGGCTATATTTGTTAATTTACTCTGGCAATCCTAATATAGGAAAAATTTATTTTTTCTTTAGCTTTTTTTATGTGTAAGTGTTGTAATGTACGAAGTCGTCATCATTATACAGCGTTGCTTTAGAGACAACGGAGACATACTTTAGATAGAGAAAGAAACAATTTTTTATCAGTTTTTAACTTTATTTATTGCGTCCCTTTTTATAAAGCAACAACTCTGCTTTCAAGGCAGGGCTATTTCGTTTGTCCTCAAACCCACTAGAAAATTTATGGACAAATAGTAGGCAATACAAACCTGCATGGGTTGGGTGACAAGGAAATAACCCTGATTTGAAGTAGACCAACAATCAAGTCTTTGATATTTGGAGAAAAAAGTTTATGGGTTGGTTAAAACGACTTTTTGGTCTCGAAAAGCCTGAAGATGCTCAAGTGAATCCCGATCCCACTGCAGTTAGTCAGAACAACGATACAGGCGAAGACACTCCTTTAGAGCGAGTGGGGTTAAATGGAGAGTACGACCAGAGTGGTCTGGCAAAGCGGGTCGCCCTAGCTTTTGATGAAAACCCCGAGTTTGATAATATTGACAGCTTGTACGTAGCACAAACAGGCGGTACGGTTGTTCTCAAAGGGTCAGTTCCCAGTCAAGAGATTCTCGACCAACTGGTAGAGATTGCAAGCAGTGTTAGCGGTGCAACAGACGTTACAACTGACCAAGTCAGTGTCGGTTAGAGAAGCAGCAGCGGCGTAAATAAACGGAAAACTTGTACAAGGGTAGAGGGAAAGGGTAAGAAAAGGTTACTTACCCAAATCCCTCACCCTTTTACCCTTGTTTACATTGAGTTTAATCAAACCGACCCACTTAGGGTCTAATGGGTGCAATTTCAGCAATCAAAACAGGCTGTCAACACCCCTGCCTAAAGGCAAGGGGCTTCTAGCCTCAAACCTTTAGGATTAGTTGACCCGACTAAGTACCTTGAGTACTACGTTATTGGTAAGCGTTTAAGTTCCTACCTACGGATGCGCGCGCCAGTCTGTAGCTCTAGAAATTGAGGATTAAACAGGTTTAGAGGGTTAAGCCAGTGTTCTCAATAAAGTACCGACCAATAACATTGTCCAGGCTAACTTAACCCCTATTGGGAGGCTCCACGGAGCAAAACCGTTATGCGTACAGGGTGAAAAATATCAGTTCGTAATTGCCCGAACGAAAGTACAGCGCAAAAGTACACGGTATTGAGTAGCCCCAAGGCGGTAATGGTTCAAAAATGTAAAGCCGTCCTACAAGGACGGGGTTTCTACCCAAATTTTCGATGAAAAATATATTCCGACATCAATTGACTATTTCCATCACACTTTTGACTATATTAGCCCTCTCGGGTTGTGGGAAAAAGGCTGACGAAGGCAATACTTCTCCATCTAGCGACTCTGGCGAATCTACATCTACAACTGCACCGTCTAGTGGAACTGGAACCTCAGATAGTTCTGGAAACCCGACAACAGGTACTTCTTCAACAAGTGGGATTTCGGCTGAAGCTCAGAAGTTAGGTGTTACCCCCCAAGGAGCAACCACCTGTCCGGGCAATGCTCTTGTTAAGGGCGTAGTTACCAAAAAGCGGGGTAACATATATCATGCTCCCAAATCACTCGATTATGAAAAGGTCAAGCCCAATATCTGCTTTGCAGATACAGCTACCGCCGAAAAGGCTGGCTTTAGCATTCCCAAGTAGTATCGCTACTTGACGTTCTCCCCGGCTTAACTTCGCTTCGCTCCTTTGAAGCTGGGGATTCACATCAAAGATTTGATTTAAAGCCCTTGCTATGCAAAGGTTGTATTCAAGGAATTCATAACTGAAACATAATAAACGGTTAAAGTTTTTGTGGTAATCATGCATGATAGACAATGTTTATCCTAAACAGGTAAATCATGACAAGCAGGAGTGAATATGGCTACCGAAGTGGCGATCGCCATTCTCTACCAAAACAACAAATTTCTCATGCAGTTGCGGGATAACAAACCCAATATTGTCTACCCTGGTTACTGGGCATTTTTTGGCGGACACATAGAACCCGGTGAAACCCCAGAGGTTGCGGTACAACGGGAAATTTTAGAAGAAATCGGCTACACTATACCACCAACATTTTCTAAGTTTGGCTGCTATCGCGACAAAATTGCGGTTCGTCATGTCTTCTATGCACCCCTGACAGTGGAATTAAATCAACTGGTTCTGAATGAAGGTTGGGATATGGGCTTAATGACACCGGAAGACATTCGCTTGGGTGCGAGTTATTCAGCTGTATCAGGAGACGTGCGACCCTTTGGACCTGTGCATCAGCAGATTTTGTTAGATTTTATGGAGAGACACAATAAATTGTCTTCTGACTCAAGTGTTAATCTGACTAATGACTCATGACTAATAACTAATGATTAACTACAAACTACCGCGATGGTTAAGTTTGAGCCTCGCATTTCCCCTGGCTGTACTCAACGGTTGGGTATTGCTTCAGGTTATGCAGTATTTTCAACCTTTGGTTAGTATCTTTGTCGCCGCCAGTTTGCTGGCTTTTGTTCTAGACTATCCCATTCGGTTTTTCCAACAACGAGGGGTAAAACGCAACTTAGCTGTTGGGAGTGTGTTGTTGTTAGCTGTAGTGATTGTAGTCGCTTTAGCTCTCACCTTAGTTCCTCTAATTTTGGAACAGCTTAACGAACTGGCTAATTTTTTGCCAAGTTGGATTGATTCTGGAACCCAACAACTTCAAGCTTTCCAAGACTGGGCTGCGGCTCAACAGCTTCCCGTGAATTTAAGCGGTTTATTGACTCAACTGTTAGACAGATTATCCAATCAACTTCAGTCCTTTACCGGTCAAATCCTCGGTTTTGCCGTGGACACCATTGGTAGTGTAGTCAACGTACTCCTGACGGTCGTGCTAACAATCTACTTAGTATTAAACGGAGAACGTCTTTGGGACGGAATTTTTCAGTGGTTTCCGCTTCATATTGGTTCGCAAGTACGACAATTGTTGCGCGAGGACTTCCAAAATTACTTTATTGGACAAGCAATATTGGGTGCTTTGCTAGCCGTTGCTCTGATACTTGTATTTTTGGCGCTGCAAGTTCCCTTGGCTTTACTTTTTGGTATTGTCATTGGATTCTTTTCTCTGTTCCCCTTTGGCACGGGTATAGGTATTGCTATAGTAAGCTTATTGGTGGGATTGCAGAACTTTTGGTTGGGGATAGAAGTCTTAGCCGTTGCTGTGGCGATCGACCAAGTCAATTCTAATTTTGTTGCTCCTCGCCTTTTGGGGAATTTGACTGGTTTAAATCCCGTGTGGGTGGTCATTTCCTTGCTGTTAGGAACCAAACTGGGAGGACTACTGGGTTTATTGGTTGCTATACCTATAGCCAGTTTTATTAAAGATGTAGCGGATAGCTGGCGTGGTGGGGGATTTATGGTACCGCCTGCGGAGCATAACTCAGGTGATAGGATTTCTGGTGAACAAACCCCAACTGTTTTGCTAGAGCGATAAAGCGATAATAAGAAAAGTCAACTATTAGAGTTTTGGAGTGGGTCATGCTTAAGCAACTCATCCTTGAGAATTGGAAAAGTTTTCGTTATGCAGAACTTCCGATTGACCCACTGACTGTTCTTATTGGTACAAATGCGAGTGGTAAATCGAATGTCGTTGAAGCTTTGGAATTTCTCCAAAGAATAGTTAGAGGTGAGGATATTGAAGCAGCCTTGGCAGGAGATAAAACTTTACCCTCAATTCGAGGCGGTGTGGAATGGGCTGCACGTAAACCGGAAACTCAGTTTACATTAAAGGCAGTTCTTCAAGGGGAAGATGAAAATCCCGATTATCTTTATAGTATTACGTTACAAACAAAACCTGTTGTTCAAGTTTTGCAAGAACGTATAGAAGATAAAAAAAATGATGAACATCTTCTTGAAAAGGATATTTTAAATGAAACGAAATCAAAAAAATCTTTTTTCCCAGAACTAAAGCTCATTTTAAATAGAAATAAATTATATTATTTTAACTTAAATAAAGCCAATAATGATATTAAATTTTTAAATGCATTAGACAAAATCAATATAATAATATCTGCGCTCACAAATATTTTCATTCTCAATCCCATTCCTTCCAAAATGCGGGATTACTCACTGCTTCATGACACGCTTGAAAGTGATGCCTCAAACATTGCAGGTGTATTAGCAGCATTGCCTAATGAGCAAAAAGCAGAAGTAGAGCGAAGGATATCAGCCTACGCCAAAAATTTGCCAGAAGGAGATATTCAAAAAATATGGGCAGAGAAAGTCGGTAGGTTTGGCACAGATGCAATGCTCTACTGTGAGGAGCTATGGAAACCAGGTCACGTCACAGAAATTGATGCCAGAAGTATGTCAGATGGCACTCTTAGATTTATAGCTATTCTGACAGCCTTACTCACACGACCAGAACGTAGTCAACTGGTAATTGAAGAAATAGATAACGGACTTCATCCCTCGCGGGCAGAATTACTGGTAAGAATGCTGCGAGAAATAGGTGAAAAAAGAAAAATTGACATATTAATAACTACTCATAACCCAGCTTTGCTTGATGCTTTAGGACCAGAAATAGTGCCATTTGTGGTAGTAGCGCATCGAGATTATGAAACTGGAGAAAGTAAACTGACTTTGCTAGAAGATATTGAGAACCTGCCTAAATTAATGGCATCGGGTACATTGGGTAAGCTTGCAACTAAGGGTGCTATTGAAAGGAGCCTTGCTGATACCAAGTAGCGCCAAATATGAAGAAGGTTCTGATAATAGATACATCGATACTGTGTGTTGACTTGGGGGTTCCTGGCAAAGATACCTGTGGAACAGATGAGAATAAGTGGGACAAAAAGCGAGTTGATGAATTTCTCAAAAAAGAAGAAGACAGTGCATATTTTGTGCTACCTCTAGCCGTCATCATAGAAACTGGTAATCACATTGCGCAAGCAAATTTGAATCGATATGAAATCGCTCAAGCTTTAGCTGACTTAATGGTGAAAGCAGCAGACGCGACAACACCTTGGGCTGCTTTCACTGAACAAGCGGAATTTTGGGACGCAGAAGGCTTGAAAAAGCTAGCGGCTGAATGGTCTAAGTTAGCAGTGCAACGTATTTCTATCGGCGATGCCACTATCAAGAATGTAGCTGAATACTACGCCAAAATCGGTTGTCAGGTGGAAATTCTCACGGGTGATGACGGACTGAAGGCTTACCAACCAACGTCTCCTGTCCAAATTCCTAGGCGAAGTAGCCGAAGAGTTAACAAACCTTGAACAATTTGAGAGTATCGCTGATATCAAGCTATCATCGGATATTGGCAGGTTGCCATGTGTATTGGTAGACATTCATGACCGCTTCTTACTCTGCATCCCAACCCAATAACCCGACTGCGCCGCACACTGACACTCGATTGGTGGATCGCAGTAAGCTGACTCAAATGTTTCAGCATTATGTCGAGACGAAGGATAAGTATCCTCACGCGATGCTACTGTATCGAGTGGGAGATTTCTTTGAATGTTACTTTGAAGATGCTGTGACTTTGGCGCAGGAATTAGAACTCTCCCTCACCAGCAAGTCAGTAGGGGAAGTAGGACGGGTAGCGATGAGTGGCGTACCGCATCACGCCTGGGAACGCCACGCGACGCAGCTGGTAGAAAAAGGATATGCTGTTGTCATTTGCGACCAAGTGGAAGATGCTGCAGAAGCTGCTGGCAGATTAGTGCGGCGGGAGATTACGCGCATCCTTACCCCTGGCACTTTGCTAGAGGAGGGAATGCTAAAGTCAAGTCGCAATAATTACCTGGCGGCTGTGGTGATTGCTGGGGAGCATTGGGGTTTGGCGTATGCAGATATTTCCACTGGTGAATTCCTCACGACGCAAGGTAGCAATTTAGAGCATTTGACACAGGAAGTTATGCGCTTGCAGCCTGCGGAGGTGCTCATTCCTACCAACGCACCAGACTTGGGCAGTTTACTGCGTCCAGGAGAAAAATCAGAACATCTCCCGCAATGTTTGCCACCGTCTTTTTGTTATTCGTTGCGATCGCAAATTCCGTTCTCTCAAGGAGAATCTCGGGCAAGATTGTTGCAAAAGTTTAAAGTGCGATCGCTAGAAGGATTGGGTTGCGATCATCTTCCTTTAGCCGTCCGCGCCGCAGGTGGGTTGCTGGAATATTTGGAAGATACGCAAAAAGAAAACGCTATCCCCCTCCAGTCGCTACGCACCTATACCCTCACTGACTTTTTAATTGTTGACCATCAAACTCGCCGCAACCTGGAAATTACGCAAACTGTGCGTGATGGCACTTTTCACGGTTCCCTTCTTTGGGCATTAGATAAAACGAGTACGGCGATGGGTAGTCGTGCTTTACGGCGGTGGTTGTTGCAACCACTACTTGATATTAAAGGTATTCGGACACGGCAAGATACTATTCAAGAATTGGTAGAAAATACGACTCTCCGTCAAGAACTACGGCAATTGTTACGTCAAATTTATGACCTTGATCGGCTCACGGGACGCGCTGGTTCTGGTACTGCTAATGCAAGAGATTTACTTGCTTTGGCAGACTCGCTATCTCGTTTGCCGGAATTATCTCGCTTGGTGGCTGATGCTCGTTCACCCTTCCTGAAAGCATTACAGAAGGTACCGCCTGTTTTAGAAGAGTTAGCACAGCAAATTCGCGGTCATCTGGTGGAGTCGCCACCGATACATATCAAAGAAGGCGGCTTGATTCGTCCTGGAGTTCATGTTCAGTTGGACGAACGACGTACGACTGTCGAAGACGACCAAAAATGGATTGCCAACTTGGAAGTTGACGAAAGAGCGAGGACGGGAATTCCGACGCTGAAGGTGGGATTTAACAAAACTTTTGGTTATTATATCAGTATTTCCCGTGCAAAGGCAGACCAAGTGCCGTCTAATTATATACGTAAGCAAACGCTGGTCAATGAAGAACGCTACATCACGCCGGAGTTGAAGGAACGGGAAGCGCGAATTCTCACGGCGCGAGATGATTTGAATCAGTTGGAATATGAGATTTTTGTGGCGTTGCGCGAAGAAGTGGGTTCACAAGCGGAGATGATTCGCAATATTTCCCGTGCGGTGGCGGCGGCAGATGTGTTGTGTGGTTTGGCTGAGTTAGCGGTTCATCAAGGTTACTGTCGTCCAGAAATGGTGGAAGGGCGAGAAATTACGATTGTGGATGGGCGTCATCCGGTGGTGGAACAGTCTTTGCCTGCGGGTTTCTTTGTACCGAATTCGACGCAGTTGGGAAGGGAAGAGGAGGACAAGGGAAATTCTTCTCATCCTGACTTAATTATCCTCACTGGTCCAAATGCGAGTGGCAAGAGTTGTTATTTACGTCAGGTGGGGTTAATTCAGCTGATAGCGCAAATTGGTAGTTTTGTCCCTGCGCGGTCTGCTAGCTTGGGAGTGTGCGATCGCATTTTCACGCGTGTGGGTGCAGTGGATGACTTGGCAACGGGTCAATCTACTTTTATGGTGGAGATGAATGAGACGGCGAATATTCTCAACCATGCAACGTCGCGATCGCTGGTATTATTGGATGAAATTGGCAGAGGGACAGCCACGTTTGATGGTCTTTCTATTGCTTGGGCGGTGGCGGAGTACATTGCAACGGAGATTCGGGCGCGGACGATTTTTGCCACGCACTATCACGAGTTAAATGAACTAGCGTCGCTATTGCCAAATGTTGCCAATTACCAGGTGACGGTGAAGGAGTTACCAGACCAAATTATCTTTTTGCATCAAGTCCAACCGGGAGGCGCTGATAAGTCCTACGGTATTGAAGCGGGAAGATTAGCTGGTTTGCCTGCGGTGGTGATTCAACGGGCAAAACAGGTGATGGGTCAAATCGAAAAGCATAGTAAGATTGCGATCGGCTTGCAAAGTTTGGATTAGGGGTTTTTCTTCTTATCCTTTCCCCTTTAACCTTTCCCCCTTCCCCCTATGAAGGTAAGGTTTTTAGATAGAACAAAGTTAGCGCAAGGGTGGACTAATTTTTGCATGTCGATTCATTAACAATGCAGAAGGTTGCGTTTAGATGGCATGGCGATGCAAATACTAAACCGTAAGACGACATTAATTGGTAAGTAGGGCGATCGCGATGCCTCTCCATGAGAATCGCGATCGCTCTCTGCTTGTTATATTTTTATTCGTCGTTGGATTGCACTTAACCTGTCATGACTCAGCCATGATTTTGACATTAACCAAAGTAAAAATTCTATCAAATTCTAATATTTCCGCTAATTTGCCTATCAGGTGTATCATTACTAATGAATTTCTGTATTAATTTAGTTTTTCAACTATCAAATGATTACCGTTACGCCAGAAGAAATTACTCAGTTTCGCAGCCAATTGACGGATAGTCCAAAGGCTTTGACTGCTTTGGATACGATAGAAGAGTGTGAAGGTTATTTAGAGGATGCTGTACCACTGCTTTTCATGCGGGAAACTGCACAGGAAGCAGACAGAGGATTAAATGATTGGCTGGAAAAATGCCGCCAATTTATTTGTCAAGAGGAAGTTAGAGATGCTTTGGAATCTGGGTTAATCGCTCCAATTATAGAACCTTTGGCAGCTAGTGCTGGTATTCCTCTGGGTACGGCAACGGCACTGAGTATATGCGTGTTTAAGCTAGGTGCGAAGAAATTTTGTAACAAAACACCTGATTCTACTGCTTAACGTCCTGAAGCCGTAAATCCAGCCCAGTAGTATGGATTTGCAAAAGGTAAGGGTTGACGTTGCTTGATTAGTTTTAAAGATTCCTGAAATCTCAAGCGTTGTCCTTTCCTCAATGGGGCAAGGGTTTGCTCAATTTGAGGTTTATGCTGCTCTAAAAACTTATCCAATTCTTCTATATTTAGATTTCGCAGCCATTGTTGGGCTTGATTCAGGGACATAGCAATATTTTCCGCTTCCAGGTTATCAAGTTTAATTAGGTTTTCGTAGAATTTAATCATTAAAAAGCTTGTAGAAAGGTCATCTACTTTCCACAAAGAACTGACAACGCTGGGGCTACCTGCTAATAGAAAACCACTGGGCAAACCAATATATTCGTCACTGGTGTTATTGAAATCAATTAGTCCAGTTTCGCAAGCAGAAAGGGTGACAAGGCGACATTTTTCTAATTTGAGACTGAAGATTTTATCTAAAGTAAGGCATTTTGCTAAATCGTGGGTTTTCCCTTCTCGGAAATTCAGGTAACGTTCTGAGTCAGATTCTGTAGGTGTGTCAGCGATGAGTGCATCTGCCAAAATCAGTGCTGATTTACTGGGATTTGTTAAATTAAAATAGCCATGACAGCTAAAGTGGGCACAGTGGTAACTATTGAAGTCAGAATTATTAACCGCAGTGAGTGTAGCTGCCGATTTTTTCAGGATATTGGCAGTATTAAAGTAGCTTTGAATAACTTGTACTTCCAAATCGGTATAATTTAAGTCGCCTGTGGGGTTTTGGATGGCAAATAGGTTTTGGAAATCAGGGCGTTTTCGTTGCTGCACTTGTTGCAATATTTGGCAACTGGGGGCATAACTTACGCCGTTGGAGAATTTTTCGCACAATAATTCACTGTTAGTTAAGGGGAGTGCGTGGAGGGGAAATAGGTGTAAATAGCGATGGGGGATGAGAACAAGACGCGAGCAGGTTTTTGGTATTAATTTGAGGATATCTTCTATTTGTAGGATTTTTGAAAGGCAAGCGAGGCGAGACTTAAGGCTATGTATCCATTCAGTTTTATTTTTATAATATGCCTGTAAATACTTATTCACCCAATCTACAAAGGCTTGCAACTTATCATCTAACGTTGATGATTTTAACCTTTGAACAGTCTTATGGGTAATAATAAATGTCTCCAAACTCGTACTAGTAGAATACCACTCAATAACAGCTGTATGTTCATCTAAAGTTCTTTGAAAGAGGTCTAAATTGAAGCCATTACCAACAAATAAATAACCGTCTTGCAATTCTTTGTACTGCTGTCGTAAATTTTGGAGATGTTGCACTAAGAAGGTCGGATTTTCCTCTTTCCCATTATTGATGTGATACTGTAATACGTTAATTTTATTTTGTAATTTATCTAATTTACTGGCAACTTCTGATGGATAAAATGTTTGCAGGTCACGATTCAATATAAGTTCAACTAAGTTACGAGTTTTACTCAGTTCCGCAGTCTCAATAGCTTTTACCAAATCACCTATGTTCAAACAAGCTTGTATCATTTTGGCATAGACATAAATTGTGTTCTCCATTATGTCTTTACGGGTTGTGTCGTTATTTGCCCACTCCCGACTGTTTTCGATTGCACCTATAGCTTGTTGATAACCTTGAACTGCTACTTCCCATTTCTGGTTTGCAAAAGCGCAATCACCCAAATTACGCCCTACTAACAAGCATTTTACAGGGAATGATTTAGGTGTATAAACTTCGAGAGCTAACTTTGAATGTTGGAGTGCAGTTTCAATGTCCCCTAGTTCCTCGTAGACATTTGCTAAATTACCTTGAATACCTGCCCATCTTTCGGGGAAAGCCTCACGAGTATAGTCTTTTAAGGCATTTTGGTAACAGGCGATTGCTGCTTTCAAGTTTTCTGTCTTATCCCCCAAGATTCTTTTACTATAAGCTAGTCCAAGATTATTTTGCGTACCTGCCCAACTATCAGCAGATATTTCATAAGTGTTGATTTCTAAAGCAGCTTGAGAATAAGCAATCGACAATTCCATATTCTTGGCTTTTTCTCCAAGGATTTTGTTATGGTATGCAAGCCCTAGTTCATGTTGAATCTTTGCCCATTCATCAGGAAATACCTCACGAGTGTGGACTTGCAAAGCATTTTTATAACATGCGATCGCCATTTCCACATTCTCTGCTTCATTTCCCCGAATTCTTTCTAGGTATGCAATACCCAACAGAAACAGCGTCTTTGCCCATTTTTCAGGAAATACCTCATGGCTGTAAACTTGTAAGGCTGAATGGTAACAATTAATAGCCATTTCTAAGTTATCTAAACTTTCCCAACGGCTTTTTTGGTAGTAGATATAAGCTAAATTATCTTGAGCAATTGCCCATTGATTGGGAGACTCCTTTGGGGTAAAAACTTGCAATGCTGATTCGTAAGAAATAAGTGCGGCTTCTAAATTTTGTACCCTTTCACCATAAACTCTCTTGAGGTAACTATTCCCCAAATCATTATGAGTGTTTGCCCATCTATCTGGAAAATCTTTACGAGTAAATACTTGTAAGGCGGCTTGAAAATGAGCTATTGCTATTTCGATATTTTGTGCTTTTTCTTCTGGCATTTCCTCATGATTGTGTACAACCCCAAGATTGTGCTGGTTCTGTGCCCACTCTTCAGGAAATTTCTCACGGGTAAAGACTTGTAAGGCTGCTCGATCATAACTAACAGCTTTTTTTAAATTTTTAGCCTTCTGTCCTTGGATTCTGTCATAGTATGTGGCTCCAAGAACATGCTGAGTATTTGCCCATTGTTCTGGATCGGTTTCACGAGTAAAAACTTCCAGCGCTGCTTCCAAAAATGCAATAGCTTTCTCCAAATTATCTGCCCTATTCCCTAGGATTCTTTCACGATATACGTTTGCCAAAAACTTTTGTATAAATGCCCAAGCTTTAATAGTTTTATGATCCTTAAAAATAGTTGAGGCAATCTCGTATCCAGCGATCGCAATTTCAATGGTGTTAGATTTACTACCTAATGGGAATTCTTCTATGAGATGGCTCAAATCGGCAATGAATTTAGCTATAGCTTGCGTTTCTTCCTTTCGCATCACTTTGTAAAGCCTAGATTTTGCCCAACTTTGTAAAATTTGTACAAAATTATCATTGAGTTTGTCTAGGTTTGCTGTCAGTATTGGATAAACCACTTGTGCATCGCCTTCGCTATCTTGTATTGCTCCTAATACTGCACCTAATAACTGAATATAAGTTTGTAAATTTTTTTGGCTATCTGGCATTTGAATTGCCAAATATCTCAACCAATTTGCTGTGTTTTCATCCCCCTGCTGTAATGCTATTTCTGCTTGAGCTTCCACTGTCTGCAAGAAGCCAACATCAAGTAAATCTCGGTTCGCTGCTAAAATTTCAGATTCTTTCCCAATAGGACAATTTAGCAAATCTTGAATGAGGTTGATGTAGGCTTGCTGGCGCTTTTCGTTCATGGGTGCAGGCTAGTATCTGATAACACATTTACTTTATAAAGATATTCAAAAGCACTAGATATCATTACGGAAAATACTTGCAAATATTGTATCTCAGCTTACTGTCTATTCTCCCAAAAACGCTTAGTGCCATGGGACTCTAGCACCCTACCGCACAAAAAGCCCCCCAATACACAACCTTCCCAAAAGGCACTTCCTCCGCATCAAACCAGCTTAGCTGCTTGTGGATTTGTTCTTGAAAACCCTCAGCCAAATTTAACTGCTGCGTCCACTCCCACAAATCAGCTTGTGTACTATCTCGCAGCCAAGTTTGCGCTTGGTTAAGGGCAAGGGCAATTGTTAAGCCAGCTTTGATATTCTGGTAAAATCGAATCATTAGCTTGTGGCGGGAAATCCAGCGTATTCCCCAATTCACTTGCGAAATTTCTCAACCAAGCTGCTGTATTTTCATCTCCCTGCTGTGATGCCATTTCCCCTACAGCTTCCACAGTTTGCAAAAAGGCAGCATCAAGTAAATCTTGGGAAGAACCCCACCCCGCGTTTATCTGCGCTTAGGCTCCCCTCTTGTAGGCTACGGTATACACACATCTTGCTCAAAACCTCACCCTCGCTTTTAGCTACGCTAAAATCTTTCGCTCTCCGCGAGTTCGGAGAGGGATGCCCGACAGGGCAGGGTGAGGTTCTTAAGCAATTTTGAATTATTTGATGACTTGTGTGTACACCGTAGCCTCTTGTAGGGGGGAATGAGGGGGCACTTTCAAGGGTAGGTATTTAAGAAAGTCGCCAAATGAAGGTATGATAGCGATCTGAGGCTTTTAGGTAGAAATCACAAATTCCGAGGGTGCGATCGTTAGCTTTCAGGGGGGTTTTCTTTGGATGCA
>JAHHIB010000072.1 GCA_019359075.1 Kalymmatonema hyalinum WJT4-NPBG1 | reverse complement strand
AAAACCTTACTGTAGCGACTTTTCGGAAATTTTTATCCTTTCTCTTTTTAAGAAATGAAATGTGGATTGCTCCCACCTTCTTTTGAAGACACAATATTAAATATTTGTCAATGCGTAAGTCCTAATTAAAATAATAACTTAATAAAAATTAATAATATGAATTATAGTAGTGAAGAATAAAGTATGTTTTGTATGAAAAGAAAGCAAAAGTAGGAAGTACGCGGGAAGCACAAAGTATGTTTTGTATGAAAAGAAAGCAAAAGTCTGAAGTATCAAGTCCTTAATTCTTTCTTCCTTATCCTTCAGACTTTATTTGTCAGCATCAGTACTTAAAAAACTTGGTTTCCGGAAGAAACTGGGTTTCAAAATATTGCAAATATTGAGCTTACCAATTAGCGGACGCTACGGAACCACTCAACAATTCCATCAGCTATGACTCTTGCCAATTTCTTCTGTTCTTGAGGATTTGTCACCCACTCAAATTCATTCGGATTGCTCATAAAACCCAACTCCAGCAATACTGATGGCGCACTCGCTGGACGTGTAAGCGCTAAGTTATCCCAAAATACGCCGTAGGATGGTCGTCCTAGCTTACTCACTATATAGTTGTGCATAAAGACTGCTAAGCTGTGAGCTTGGGGATGATACCAAAACGTTCCCACTCCTTTGGTGTTTTCCGCATCACCTTCATCGGGTAGGGAGTTGTAATGTATAGAAATGGCGATCGCTGGTTCTTCTTTATCAATTCTCGCCACGCGATCAGGAAGCGACACTTCCGTATCATTCTCCCGTGTCATCACCACTGTCGCCCCTCGCCTCACCAACTCATCGCGTACCAGCTTTGACACCACGAGATTGACATCTTTTTCCGGATACCCTGTTGGTCCTAATGCACCAGATTCTTTACCCCCATGTCCTGGGTCGAGTAAAATTTTGAGACCAGATAACGGCTTTTGTCTTTTGAATAACCCCGTTGTTTCCCGCCTACTTGCAGACGAGTTCAAGGGTGAGTCACGTAAACCCAAAATCAGACTCGTTCCGTCGTATCTCAGCTTATACCCCCACTGTTGAGCCTTTTTCAGGTGAAAAGTGTATTGCACTCCTCCGTGTCCCCCTGCTGTAGCAGGGGGGAGTTGTTGCCAATCTAGGCGAGAAATCAGAGCGTTGTCATCTAAGCGAATAATATCTGTTTGGGCAGTGGTATTATAAAGGGTGAGAGTAAAAGTCTGGTCATTCTGCTGTACACTCATAGGAACAGGTACTTGCAGCGGGAAAACCATTTCCGTCACACCCGGGAGTTTCCGATATCCAACACTGCGGATAATAGTGTGTGGGAGAATTGCTCCTGGTAAAGTACGAGTTTCCTTACTATTGATCCAAGCCCCATAGTCCAAACGCAACCACTCACCTTCTCGTCCTGTGACTGCTGCCCGTGTGCCTTTAGGTAGAGGCGTGAGTCTAGAATAATCTGTACTAGGACCAGTGCGAGCAACACCAGAATCTGCTGTTACCTCCACAACTTCCAACTGTGCAGGTGAGAGAATGGTGATTTTTCCCGTTCCTGGCTGAGTTATCGTTTTGCCATCCAGCGTCAGTTGAAACTGGGGTTGTCCCAAATTGGCAGATGTTTCCACTGTTGTACAACCCTCATACTTGCTTGCGCTAGACTGAGCAGAGGGTTGATTTTGCCCTGTTAAGGCGGCAGAATTTGCCGGGAGTTGTGCTTGTTGTGGTTGGCGCGCCAGGGAAACAGTCTGATTTGCCAGCTTCACAGAAACATTAGCATTCGGTTGAGCGATCGCCCTAAAACAGATCCGTTCCCCCGGAAGTTTAGCAATGTCCACTGCTGGTGTGAGAGAATCTTTGGCAAAGGCTAACCCCTGTGGCACTTCCGGTTGAGTGGAAACCCTTGTCACCTTAATCTGGACTTCTTGATTTTCGTAGCGGACAGTAAAGACGTTTTCTCCCACCTGCAAGGGAAAACTCGGGGCAAAATGACCAGACTTGCTGCGCTTTACTGGCTTACCATTGATGAGAACCTCTCCACTTGATGGTGCTGTGCCAATAAAGAAAATTTTCTTTGCACTTGTTTGGGAATTTGCCCGAGGATAAACAACTTTGAGGGATTGCTCTTGAGCCAAAACTAACGAGGGTGTGGTTATAAAGCTTAATATTACTAATCCTAAAAGTGGTCTCACGTCAAAATAGAAGAATAATTTACAAAAAAGTTGGGACTGGGGAAGTCGTAAGTAGTTAGTAGTTATTACAACATTCAACACTTATTGACAACTAACAACCAACATCCGTCATTACCCAATAACAATTACTGTGGCACAATGACGGGTGTATTTTTAGAAGTTGCACAAAGTTAAAAATACTATGACTAAGTTTGTATTTGTTACTGGCGGAGTTGTTTCTAGTATCGGTAAGGGAATTGTAGCAGCAAGTCTGGGGCGATTGCTCAAGTCAAGAGATTATTCTGTGTCAATTCTCAAACTCGATCCCTATATTAATGTTGATCCAGGAACGATGAGTCCCTTTCAGCATGGCGAAGTCTTTGTGACTCAAGATGGTGCTGAAACAGACTTGGACTTGGGGCATTACGAACGTTTTACAGATACCTCCATGTCGCGTTTAAACAGCGTGACGACTGGTTCAATTTACCAAGCCGTAATTAATAAAGAGCGTCGTGGCGATTATAACGGCGGCACAGTACAGGTGATTCCGCACATTACAAATGAAATAAAAGAGCGGATTATCAGAGTTGCTAAAGATACTAATCCAGATGTTGTCATTACAGAAATAGGCGGTACGGTAGGTGATATTGAATCGCTGCCATTTTTGGAAGCAATTCGCCAATTCCGTAAGGATGTAGGGCGGCAAAATGTGCTGTATATGCACGTAACACTAGTTCCGTGGATTGCTTCAGCGGGTGAGATGAAAACTAAGCCAACGCAACACTCAGTCAAAGAACTCAGATCGATTGGCATTCAACCAGATATCTTAATTTGTCGATGCGAACGTCCCCTAGCAGCAGGGATAAAACAAAAATTATCAGAATTCTGTGATGTTCCTGTAGAATGCGTCATTTTATCGCAAGATGCTAAAAGCATTTATGAAGTGCCGCTGATTCTGGAACGAGAAGGACTGGCGCAGCAAACGCTAGATTTGCTGAACATGGAACAACGTCAACCAAATTTGGTGCAATGGCAAACTTTGGTGGAAAAATTGTACAGTCCCACTCATCGATTGGAAATTGCGATTGTGGGTAAGTATGTGCGTTTGTCCGATGCCTATCTTTCAGTCGTAGAAGCACTGCGCCATGCAGCAATTGTTATGAGTTGCGAACTGCACCTGCGTTGGGTAAATTCCGAAAAATTGGAAGTCGAAGGAGTCGAAACTTATCTTGAAGGTGTCGATGGTGTCGTTGTCCCAGGAGGTTTTGGCGTCCGGGGGGTAGATGGCAAAATTGCCGCAATTAAATACGCGCGAAATTGCCAAATCCCCTTCTTAGGTTTGTGTTTGGGAATGCAATGTTCAGTGATTGAATGGGCAAGGGACATAGCCGGATTAACAGATGCTAATAGCGCGGAATTTGACCCCCATACTGCAAATCCAGTCATTAACCTGTTGCCAGAACAGCAGGATGTCGTTGATTTGGGCGGAACAATGCGTTTAGGTTTATATCCTTGTCGCTTGCTTCCCAATACATTGGCTTTCAAACTCTATCAGGAAGAAGTGGTTTATGAACGCCATCGCCATCGCTATGAGTTCAACAACGCCTACCGCAATATATTTGTAGATTCTGGTTATGTGATTAGTGGGACTTCTCCCGACGGACGCTTAGTGGAAATTATTGAATTTCCCAACCACCCCTTCTTTCTTTCTTGCCAATTTCATCCAGAATTTCAATCAAGTCCCAGCATTCCTCATCCTCTATTTAAGGGTTTCATCCAAGCTGCGATTGCTCGTTCTAATCCTTCCTCTGTTACACAAGCACCAGCACAAATCTCTTAATGCATCAGTCATGAGTCTTTGGTACTCATACCAAAGGCTCATGACACAACTCAAAATCTTTTACGGGTGTAGCGCTGAAATTTGCTGCTGTGAAACTTGGCAATTGAGGGATTTTTGTGGCCTACTGGGTGAAAATTCACTATGAGAGAAATGAATATGTAGTCAATTTTGAACGGGTTACGGCTTTTTGTCATGAACGGAACGGCAGAGTTACTTTTTGGTTACCAGATTGTGCTATCCCGATAGTGGTTAATTCCCAAAATAACTTAGAAGACTATCAAAAAATTCTGGATTATATACAGCATGTCACGGCGTTAGGGTTTGAGAAATCCTATTGGGTGAAAATTCTTTACGAAAGGAATGAATATATCATTAACCTCGACAGCATTAGTTCTTTTTGTCATGAACCAACGAACGGCAGGATAACTTTTTGGTTGCCAAATAGTACTCTTCCCATCATTATCAATCCTGTGAGTAATCCAGATTCTTATCAAAAAGTTTTGGAATACGTTCAGAACACAACCGGGTATATTTTATAAGTCAAGAAGATCGCATGATTGCGGGTACTCCATGCGATTGCCGAAGGCACTGCGCTTTGCGCAATCGCTGCTTGAAGCAAGCACCACTATCCCAAAGAGTTATCCTCTGGTCACTCGCTGAGTCCCTCGCGGTGCGGCACGGCTGAGTGCTTCGCACACGCCAAGGGCGAACGCCGTTCACGTAGGTAGTGTGCCCGAAGGGCTTACGGACACGCTGCGCGTATGCCTAGCGGCACGCTTTGCGCTTACGCTCAAATTCAAAATTCGCTCATTCAAAGTATGCCCTAAGCCTACGGCACACTTCGTGAACGGGCACGCTGCGCGAACAAAAAAAGAAAGACATGTTACAAGCCCCCAACGCGCGTTATGGAAAATGCAAAAAGATTTTTTCCGAGACGCGCTGCGCTCCTGAAAAAGGCGTCCTTGTTTCAAGTCCCTAACTTTAGTTATGGGGTCTTTAATTTTGAATTTATAATGCCGTACTTTATGAATTAAGCGAGGGGGTGAGCTAGGTGCGATATCAAGATAAAAAGGAGGATAAAATTTTCTAAATCGACTTAAAAAAATTATTATTTTAATATGGAACAAGTTGAGTGTCAAGCCAAAGCGAAAAGTCAACCCGCTCGACGCTACGAATTAGATTGGCTTAGGGTTCTGGCGGTACTGCTCCTACTTTATTTCCATACCGCAGCCATCTTTTATAGCGGCGAACTTGGCGAGTTTTACATCAAGAACAACCAGTTGAGCCATGCGATGAGTTGCTTCATCGTATTCGTCCATCAGTGGCATATGCCGCTCTTTTTTCTGTTGTCAGGATCTAGCACTTGGTTTGCGCTGTCATTTCGGTCAGCATATCAGTATGTGCAGGAGCGATTTAAGCGGCTGTTCATTCCTTTCTTGTTTGGCATTCTAATCCTTGTTCCGCCTCAGGTTTACTACCGACTTCGGAGCAATCCAAGCTACGATGACTCATACCTGCAATTCTATCCCCAGTTCTTCAATGGCATTCGTCCTCAGGGGAATTTTGAGTGGTCGCACCTGTGGTTTGTGATCTATCTTTTCGTCTTTTCATTGATTGCTTTACCGCTCTTTCTGCATTTGAAAGGGGCAGGAGCGCATTTACTCTCTAAGCTCTCAGTTGGTATGGAAAAACCTGGAGCAATTTTGCTGCTGGCTCTACCCTTGGCTGCCATTGAAGCAGCATTGCGACCCAGATGGCCTGGTTTCCAAAATCTCTATGACGACTGGGCAAACTTCTGTTTATACCTTTTGTACTTTATCTACGGCTACTTCCTAAGTTCTGACGCAAGATTTGGGCAGGCTATAGACAGGCATAAGAGTATCGCTCTGGTCTTGGCAGTTACTTGTATGTTAGTTCTTTTTGGTTTGTGGCAGACTGATAGCTTGCCAGAGCGAGGTTACTCTCTGGAATACATCTTATACCAATTACTACGGGGGGTTGACTCCTGGTTCTGGATCGTTGCCCTTGTAGGGTTAGGTCGAAGGTACTTGAATTTCAATAGCAAGCTACTGCAATACGCGAGTGTTGCACAATATCCATTCTACCTGCTTCACCAGACAGTCCTCGTGGCAATTGGTTTCTATGTCGTGCGTTGGAATGCAGGCGTGATGGAGAAATTTTGGGTGATTAGCACCACCTCCCTAATCGCAACCATTGCCCTCTATGAGTTATTCATCAGGCGAAACAATGTGATGAGATTTGTATTCGGACTCAAGCCAATTCGTTCCCAGCAGGAACTAGCGCAACCAGTTCCTGCATCCAGAGATTAGACGTCAGGACGCGCGACTTTTTCCCGCCTGAAGCTTTAAGTTTTAGTTGTCACAAGCGATTACAACGCCTAATTAGCTAAGAACTCCAAAACCAAAGTATTAAACTCCTCTGAATATTCAACTTGTGACCAATGACCACACGGGTCGAAGATATGTTGACGGGCATTCGGCAAACCTAAGGTTGCAACAGCAGCGTGAGCAACTGGCAGTACGCGATCCTGTTGCCCCCAAAGCACAAGTGTTGGCGCAGTGATGGTAGGCAATCTATCGACAATCGTATTATAAATTTCAGTCCGAACACCAAACAGGTCGATGTTTGTTTTAATAAGTCCTACAACTGCTTCCCATGCCCTAGGAAGAGTCGCAATTTGGTAGTAAAGTTCAACCCACTCATTGGAAATAAGCGTTGAGTCATACACAGACTGCTTCAACGCCAAAGCTGTACCGCTCCGAGTGGGTTTGAACAATCTGCCAACGAAAGGTAATGTCGCTAACCGAAGCGTAAGTGTTATTTCTTTACCTAAGCCCAAGCTGTTCACTAGGACCAACTTCTCTAGTTTTCCAGGAAAATTCAGTGCGAATTGCAAGGCGACGCCGCCTCCCAGCGAATTTCCAATCAGGCTCGCGCACTCGATACTGAGGGCATCCATGAAATCTTTGACGAACTGGGCTAGGTAGGTGAGCGAATAACTTGCTGGTGGCTTATCGGAGCGACCAGCGCCTACTAAATCAACAGCGTAGACACGATGGTGTTGAGCTAAGACGCTAATATTATACGCCCAAGTCTCCACACTACTGCCGATGCCGTGGAGCAAGATGACTGTTGTTCCCTTGTCCCCCGAAGTCCAGTAACGTGTATTGATTTGACCAACTTGGACATATCGGTCTTGTGGTGTCTGTACAAGCATCATAGGCATAGGTCAGCATTTTTGGTTGACGTGGAGTGACTTGCAGTCGTCTTCAACAATATTATTAGTTCCGAGTAAGTTTTTTGGATCTGGCACTTGCCGTTTCATCCCGTCTCGACAAAATTGGACAAACCTAGCCAAACTTATTTTCCTCCTCACTACACCCCACACCGTTCGGCTGAGCGCTCACGGCGAAGCCCCACACCCCATCCCCTGCTCTGGTAATTCACAATCACGTTCAATTGATAACGCCTAAGCCCCTAGTTTTGAAAAAGCTAACTTCGCGGCACCTGCTATTCCCGCAAAGTTACCCAATTCTGCTGGCAATATTTGTAAACCAAGACGTGAAGTAGGCAGCACTCTCTGCTCAATTTCTGCTTTGACAGATGGTATAAAAAACTCAGCACTTGCACTCACGCCGCCACCAATTACAACTGCTTGCGGCGTCAGCACGTAAATCAAACTGGTCAATCCAATTCCCAAATCTTTACCATATTCTTGCCAAAATGTCAAGGCTGGAGCATCTCCGGCTTTCGCCAGAACGCCGAGTTCTGCTGGTTCCTTGCCTGTACGGCGACGAATTGCGGTGACTGATACATACTGCTCCAAAGAGCCTTGATTGCCACTATTACACCTTGGACCCTCTGGCTTGAGGGTTATCAATCCCAGTTCACCGGCTGCGCCTAGATGACCAACAAACAGTTCGCCATCTAGGATAATTGCGCCACCCACACCAGTTCCCAAAGTCAGCAGAATCAGATTTTGAAAGCGGCGACCTGCTCCCAGCCAAGCTTCCCCCAGCCCTGCACAGTTGGCATCGTTACCGACAATCGTAAGTTTGCCTGTTTTTGCTTCCAAAGCATCGGCTAAAGGCACATCGTACCATCCTGGTAGGTTAATGGCGATTTTGGCAATGCGTCCTTGAGCATCTGCAGGTCCGGGAGTGCCAACACCAATGGCAATGCAATTTCTCTCGAAGTCAATTTGGGCGATCGCATCTACCATTTTTGCCACAACCGCCTCTGGTGTAGCTGGTTGCGGCGTTGCCACAGTTAACGATTGTAAACAAGTGCCATCTGCGGTAAAACGCCCCAGCTTAATTGCTGTTCCACCCAAGTCAATACCAATTACTTGAGAATTCCCCACTTTCAAACCCCTCACACAAAGGCATATTGTCACAGATTTGGCAACCGATGAGTAGATTTCTGGCAAAAATCCGCTAATGGGCTATTTGGAACCGCAGCCTGTAGCAGATAAACGCTGCTAAATGTGCTAAGCTATTCCACATTTCACTTGCCTAATTTGTAGGCTGAAACCTTTTACTGGCTTAGGTCGCTCTCGCAAATTAGATGGGGTTCAGCTGACTTCATTTTTTACCAGTTTCGCTACCAAAAAATTCTACATTCTCGGAGTCATTTGGTGCGGGTCGTAAAGCAGCGACAGTCAGGGGATGAAAACTGGGCTGACCCTGTAAAGATGCTACTGGGGAACCTCTTAAGATGCCAGTCAGGGCGACGGAAAGCATAAAGCCACCAGCAGCGGCAGCAATTAAAGAAATATTATCTTTCACACAAATCTCTCAATGATAAGTACAACAGATATTAGAGTAGCAAACAGAATTAGGTTGTTATTTGTCATTTGTCCAACGACAAATGAAAATAGACTCAATGACTAATGATTATTAACAAATAATTCTTGACTATTTCCGGATGTCTTTACGCAAACGGGGATTAATAAATTCATTTAACCCCTCACCGAGTAGCGACAGCCCCACAACCATGATTGTCATCGCTAATCCCGGGAAAAAGGCAGTCCACCAAATACCAATGGGTAGTGCTTGCAAAGCTTGTTGTAAATCGCGTCCCCATTCTGGCGTTTCTCTTGGAAGCCCTAAGCCCAAAAAACCCAAACTCCCCAGAATCAAAATCGCATCGGCGGCGTTGAGGGTAAAAAGGACGGGTACGCTTTGAATCACGTTGAAAAATAAGTACCGAGAAAGAACTTGCCAAGTGTTGGCACCCATTGCTTGTGCTGCTTCGATGAACACTTCTGTTTTAACGCTAACAGTGTGGTTGCGGACAACACGGTAATACTGCGGCACATAAGCAATGCTGATGGCAAGAGCGGCGTTTAATATTCCACGCCCTACCATAAATGCCAGCGTTACCGAAAGTAGTAAGCCTGGCAAGGTGTAGATACTATCCATAAGAAATAGTAATGCTTTATCTAATCTACCCCCTAGGTACCCACTCACCATCCCCAAAGGCACACCAATAAACATACTGAGCGCTGTAGCCAATAAAACCACTTGCAAGGCAGCTTGAGCGCCAAATATCGTGCGCGAAAATACATCATAGCCTTCGCGACTGGTGCCAAACCAATGTTGGAGTGAGGGTGGTTCTTGAATGGGGTTACTCAAGGAATCTAGAGGGTTTTGCAGCCAACCGAAAGCCTGGAGTAAGGGGGCGCACAAAGCCAGGAAGATGAAAAACAAAGTTATGACTAACCCAATCAACATCAGTCGTTGGGAAAGCGTGGGGTTTTTAGCAAACCGTAAAAATCGAATCGGGGGACTTTTTGTGATGGTCATAAATACACCGAGGCGTCAGGAGTTGCAAGGTCGTAACTACAGATGACCATTTTACCTATCAGGTAGTTTCGTGCGATCGCGCAAAGACATAAAGCCGATAACGGCTACAATGTTTACGTGTTGCATTATAAATAAGTGACAGATCCCGGCGATCGCCACTTCGTGGTACACCGACGGCTTCTAAACCTCAAGATTTAGATTTCCTGCTTCTTTGGGAGAGCCTAGTAGCATCCTTGCCCTTACTACCTTGGTTTAAATTCTTGGCTTTAGTTAAAAAGACTTATAAATATTTGTAACAATATTTAACAGGGCAATAATATCATTTAAAGTAGTCAGAAGCCAGCGCCTAACCGTGGAAAGCGACAGTGCTGGCTTTGGCTCCTAATTATCAAAGGAGATAATTTCATTATGGCTTATCAAGAGCGCCTCAAACCCTGGGCAGTTGTTCATTCACTGTCCTCTTCACAAAAGGTAGTCATCAGTCGCCACCGGAGTCGTATTGATGCAGAAGGATACCTTCAGTTATTGCGTGACCAAAAGCCCCATAGCAAACATGAAGTCGTTTTCGAGATGGTAGAGGGCAAGGGGTGTTAGCCTTCTCATTTGCTGACGTTCGGGGTGATAGGGTAAAGAGCGAAGCGAGTATTGGCAGAAAACATAGGGTGCATGAACGCAGTGCAACACAAATGACATCTTGCACTAGCCCGCAACAGCCAGAAATTAAAATCTCTGGTTAACAGCAATCCTCACGCATAGAACTCGGTCAAATTTTGCAGTCGATTTGAATAGACTTGTTGCAAAAGTCATCTATCGACAAAATAAAGTACTCAGAACTCCAAGAGTTAGGAACTTGAGCGATGAGCGAGGACACTTGCATGCTGAGGTTACTTGGGAACGCAAGCAAAGTGTCCTCTTCTCCACTCAACTGCAGCGTCGGCAAAGACTTACAAATTGCTTTCAATCAATTGGCGATACTCGCTCTTTTGCTTGACGCCTTTGAGTTCCTTCAACAGATCCTTATCCTTGAAGAACTGAACTGTGGGTGTTCCTGTAACACCAGCATTTTCGGCAATATCGCGGTCTTTATCGATGTCAATTTCGACAAAGTGAATTTTGCCGTCAAATTCATCCACCACTTTATTTAATATCGGCTTGAGGGTATGGCAAGGACCGCAGCCAGGAGAGACGTATTTGACGATAATCAGGCGATCGCTATCATGGAACAGCTTCCGCAAAGCATAACCCCCGTAATGGCGGGTTGTATCCAAATCAAATTCAGCGGCTTGCTGTTCTTCAGTTTTCTTCTCGACTGGGTGTTCTAGTTCATTATCTGGAGTTTCCACTTTTTGATGGAATTCCTGAATCAAACCCGTGAAAGACAACCAGCGTTCTGCTAACATCGCCGCCGCACAACCACTACCAGCAGCGGTAATTGCCTGACGGTACTCATGATCTTGTACGTCGCCTGCCGCAAAAACACCTTCTAAGCTTGTTTCTGGAGAACCAGGCTTGGTGACAACGTAACCCACGTCATCCAGTTCCAGTTGTCCCTTAAATAAAGATGTATTGGGATTGTGACCAATGGCGTAGAATAATCCCTTAACGTGGAGTTTGCTCTCTTCGCCAGTTTTGGTATTGCGGATTTTTATCCCTTCCATGTGGTTGTCGTTCCCAAACACATCCAGAGGTTCACTGTTCCAGTGAACTGTGATTTTGGGGTTACTCAAAACGCGGTCTTGCATCGCTTTAGAAGCCCGCATCTTCTCGGAACGCACCAGCAAATTCACTTTAGATCCGTATTTGGTCAGGTAAATTGCTTCTTCCGCCGCCGAGTCGCCACCACCCACCACAGCTAATTCCGCGCCGTGGAAAATAGGTGTTGCACCGTCGCAAATAGCACAAGCAGAAATTCCTCGGCTCCAGAATTGATGTTCACTGCCTAAACCCAAGCGCTTTGCTGTCGCACCCGTGGCGATGATAACGCTATTGGTTTTAAATTCCCGTTCCTCAGAGCGAACTGTAAAAGGACGCTGAGTCAAATCAACTTCAATAACATCTTCTGTATATAACTCAGCTCCCCAGCGTTCCGCTTGAGCCTTCATCAAATCCATCAGTTCTGGTCCGGTAATTCCTTCGGGAAACCCAGGAAAGTTCTCCACTTCAGTCGTTGTCATCAACTGACCACCTGGTAACCCCCCGGCTTGGAAACCCTCAAAGACAACGGGTTTGAGGTTAGCTCGTCCTGCGTAGATGGCAGCTGTGTACCCTGCTGGACCAGAACCTATAATCACTACGTTTTCTACTGTCGGGTTGGTCATGATTATTTATATAAACTCATAACGACTACGACTTAGTATAGCAAATTATTTCAGAGCTTGGGAAGGACAGAGCCGTTTCATTTCAGTGCCAATCTACCAGAAAATTTATTCTCTATTTCACATATTGACAAAAAGACGATTATGTGTATTATATTATTTTGTTTCCTTCCTTCTTTAATTAAAGTGTAAGCAAAATCAACTTATGCACTTTTGAGATAGAAATGGGAAATTTTCGGTGAATCTCAGCTCTTGCACCCTTCGGGTATGCCTTCGGCACGTCTTCGACGAACGCCAGTCCCCTACGGCGGGAAACCCGCCTGCAGGGCTGGACTCACCATTCTCAACAAGAGCCAGAGGCTCTAATATCTCGTTACCAGGTTGAACCTGGTAACGAGGGTTTGGAGGCTTCGCCTCCTCAGTGTTGCAACTCTTGCAAGATCTCACGTGAATCTGACTATGACGCTTCTCGTTTGGATGCAGTACAGATTTATCTGTGTCCATCTGTGTCCATCTGTGGTTCTTATTTCTTGATGTATTGCACTCAACTCCCGAACCGCTATATTGCCATTCTCACTTGCATAAAATACATACACGCCGTAGGGGCAAAGGCTAGCCCATTGGTGTCAATTTAACGTTCAGACCTTTACCCCACGTTGATTTGACCCTTGTCTTATTAACAAGGAAAATTTTTTACTAAGGTGATATGAAAACAATATGAAGTGGGTAAGTTACATTTAGAACTCTTTAAACCCTCACCACCTCATAGTAAATACGTATGAAAACTCAAATAAAAGCTAAATTTCTGCGATATATTCTTAATAAAAAGCAGGAAGAGCAGGGTTTCACACTTATTGAACTGTTAGTAGTCATTATTATTATTGGTATTCTTTCTGCGATTGCTTTGCCATCTTTCCTCAATCAAGCGAATAAAGCCAAGCAGACTGAAGGTAAAACCTATGTGGGTTCCATGAACCGGGCGCAGCAAACTTATTACTTGGAAAATGGTAAATTTGCAAGTAACGATGAGTTTGATAACTTAGGTCTTGGTATCGCAACAACGACTACAAATTACAACTACGCAATTCTTCCCGCCACAGGTGCTACTACTACTGTCACGAACCAAGCACGACCACGAACTGATGGCATCAAAGCCTATATTGGTGGCGTGAAACTGGGAAATGTAACTCGCACAAATGAAGCAACGACCGTAGCCGTATTGTGTGAAGCTAAATTAGGTAAAGATATCAATAATGACAAGGCTGCAAAAGGTACAGAAGTTGCCGAGTTTGGCACACCCTCTGGTAGCGGAACCCCTCCTAGCTGCCCCACGGCAACTTACAATAACCTATCTAACAACACATCCGCGTCATCACAGTCGGATCAGACTTCGTCTTCTGCGCCAGCAGGTGGCGGCTAGCTTCGCCTGAGTCATGAATCATTGTCGAGAGTTGTCAACATTTTGATTCCCAACCCCATTAAGTCAAAGAACAATAACTTTGTTGGAAAAGTAGTTTGTAGTGAGCGCTTCAGCGCTCAGAAGCACTAAAGTGCTTACTACGAATAGAGTTAAAGAGGTACAACCTTAACTAAGCTAATGACTCCTTTTTAAACTTTTTTGGAATAAAAATAAAGTCAATAAAATCAACTTAAATTTCAATTACCCGTTATGCACTAGCCAATTGCAGTAGACAGCATAAAACTTTGTATCTTCGGGTCAATTTCGCTACAGATGAATTTATACCGCTTCTTTGTGTGAAAGTGCCTGCGCTTCGCGCATAAATCCATTGGCTCAGATTCCCGACTTCTTAAAGAAGTCGGGAATCTTGTTGTTCACAATTTCGCTACAAATGAATTTATACCGCTTCCCAAATATCAGCTAGGTATAAAATTTTTGCCTTCCTCCTTGAGGACTGTATTGTCTCATAAATTTTGTCTCTGACTGAATAATTAAATTTTGATAAAAATCCTTCTTTCCTCTATCTAATATTAGATGTTTGCGATATTGTATATAACATTTAATAGACTGTGTATAAATCCAGTTGACTGCACAGTTTGCCTTTGCGCAAGAATCTTCAAAAAAGCTCTGATCATATAATTTTGTTAAAAGTTGCATATATTATGGTGGAAAAACAAATAACGTTTTGCATATATCGCTCAAAAGTGTTATTTGTGCAAAAGATAGGACAAGACTTGTTTGAGAACAGTTTACAATAATCGCTTGTAGAGGCGGAACTTACCTCGCTTTGTGGGGATTACCGTACAAAACCGAAATTAATGGTCACTCAATTGAGTAAGTTATGATATATTTAAAAAGTTAAGACTTGCTTTGCCAAATTAAAAAGCTCTACGCGTCGTCAAAAATTCCGGAACGGAAAGCAGTTTTGATCAAGCATTTACTAAACCAAATCTGAATTTAATCGAGGTTATGAGTAAGCAGCAAGTAATTCACCCAATGGTGAAGTTGCAGCGTAATGTGAGTTCACTCGTAGATTCTAATATTATCAAGCCCACTGATAGCATTTGGAAAATCGCTTTGCTGTTCGGAAACGAATGGCAACACTGGAAGCAAGAACTGCTAGACTTTGGGTTTAGCATGCAAGATCCAGTCAGCGAATTGCTAGCTGTGGAAGCTTGGGATGAAGAATAGGCAGTAGCAAACAGGTTACAGCTGACAGCTGAAGTGGCAATAGGGGATAGGTGATAGGTTACAGGATACAGATGAAAAGTTCAAGCTTTTGTGTGTTACCTGTACTTTCTACCTTATCCCCTATCCCTTGTCACCTATTCCCTGTTCCCCTATTCCCTAGACTTCGCACGCAGCCAAAGCCTGTGCTAGTTCCTGAGCCGTTTGGTAGCGATCGCGTGCCAGAGGTTCTGTAGCGCGGTCAATCACCTCGCGCAACTGCGGAGTAATAGTGGGAACATTTGCCACTTCAAAACGAAAACTGCGTCCCCTCTGGCGATAGAACTTAAATGGGCTTTCGCCAGTCAGCAGAAAAATAAGCGTTGGTCCAATGGCATATAAATCGGATTGAGTCAGGGGTTGTCCCCGTTCTTGTTCGGGGGCACAATAACCCTCTGCACCAATACGAGTTCCAGGTGCGGTGCCAATCTCCTTCACCGCCCCAAAATCCAGCATCACTATGCGATTATTAGAATTTCGCACCATGAGGTTAGCGGGTTTAATATCGCGGTGGATCAGTGGTGGTTCTTTGCTATGGAGATACTCCAAAATATCGCAGGTTTGAATCATCCAATTAATCGCTAAATTTGGCGTAACTGGTCCTTTTGAATAAATAAGTTTTTCTAAATCCTGACCGTGGACTAATTCCATCGCCAAATATTTTTTGCCACCTTCAACAAAGAAATCGTAATACTTAGGAATTCCAAGATGGCTAAGGGATTTCAGAGTATTTGCTTCTCGTTCAAATAATTCTTGTGCCTTGGCAATTTTCGCCATATCAGCATTCATCTGCTTGAGCACCAGCAGTTGCGGGTGTCCGGCAATTTTTCCTTGTCCATCCCAAGCGAGATAGGTAGTCCCCATACCTCCCTGTCCCAGAATTTGCAATACCTGATATTGACGAATAGTCTGTATCACCGACAGAGGTTCACCGCAGTGGATGCAAAACAAATTGTTAGGTGAATTTCCTTCGTGCGTGCAAGTGTTGGGTGACGCGATGGGAGAATATTGTGGAGCGGTTTCCTGGTCCATTTGGAATTTCAAGATTGGACCGCCCTGTGCCAGTTGCAGCAGGGAATTATCTGGCAAAAAAGTCTGATTCACCAAGACGCCATTGAGAAAAGTGCCATTTATGCCTTGACTAATCACCTGCCAAGAACCGCCATTTTTATCAGAACCCATTTGTTTGAGTTCTAAATGATACCGCGAAACCAAACTATCACTTAAAACAACGTCATTATCTGCGGAACGACCAATCCGTATAATGGACTCGTCGTCAAAGTGCCACTGTCTAAGAGGTGTTTTTTTTTGCGGTTCTAACAGGGTCAGCGTGACCATAGACTATTTTTGATTGGGGAATGGGGAGATGAGGGTAGACGAAGCGAGTATTCAGGGTAGAGAAGAGAGCGAAGCGAGTATTGACGGGTTGTGAGCGAAGCAAGTACTAAGAAAGAGTAGCCATTGTTTATTTACTTCCTCATCCTCCTCATCCTCCTCATCTTCCTCATCTTCCTTAATGAATCCCTAATCTAAAATTGATTGCTGTTGTTTAAATTCGGGCGGACTTTTGCCCGGATAACTACAGCAGTAATATTGTCATGACCATTGTAATGGTTTGCCAAATCAATTAAAGCTTGAACGCCACTTTCCAAATTGGCACTAGAACTCAGCAGAGGCGCTAAGTGAGTTTGCCAATGAATTTTCAACAAATCATTATCTGACAAACCATCCGAAGCAAGAACAAAAAGGGAATCTTCATTTATCTCCAAAAACTGTACATCGGCAATAATCAAGTGTTCATCGCGAGGACCAAGGGCTTGGGTAAGTTGGTAAGCATCAGGGCGGGAGTATGCCACACTAGGTTCCACACCCCGGGAAATTTCCCGTTGACCAACTTCATGGTCTACCGTGATTTGTTCGAGTCCTCTTTTGGGAGTCACGCGGTAGAGACGACTATCTCCCACATGAGCCACCACGAGATGAGTATCTTGAATTAAAACCATAATGAGGGTGGTACCCATGCGCCCAACCCCAGAACGGGAATCTTGTTGATTGACATCGAAAATGGCTTGATTAGCTTGCCGTACCGCTTGGCGGATATCATCTTCTGTGGGCAGTTGGTCAGAAGTCCAGTGGGTTTGAAAGTACTGCCGCAAAGAACTGACAGCTAAGGCACTAGCAACCTCCCCACCAGCGTGTCCGCCCATTCCATCGCACAGAACATACAAACCACGCGCTTGCAAAGTACGGTTGTTGGGCAATTCTAACTTATGAATTTTTGTTTCAATACCAAAGTAATCTTCGTTATGGTCACGTTGACGTCCTACATCGGTAAGCCCTGCATTTTCCAAACTCACTAACTGGATCGGCAGAACAAGTGTGGGCATATCATCGGTTTTCAATTCAGTGTCATCCTCTAGCTCATCTAATTGCAAGACAGTGGGCGTAGCCGTACTGTTGGGCATTGTTGGGGTCATTGGAACACTTGTGGAATTGCCTTGCAATTCAGTGGCTATGGCTTCCAAACGTGATTGCAGCTCCACGAGCGTTTGGATCTTTCCGAGTTCTAACTCTCCTATAAGGTGTAAAATAGAGCCAAATTGAGTGCGTTGAGACTGTCTAAAAAGTGCTTGCCAAACTCGTCCTAAAATTTGGACTGTAAAGGTCTGTGCTTGTAAATCTTCTGATAACTCAGCAGCCGATGGGTTACCTGGTAATTCTACATACAAGCGCTGTAGTGCTAGCGACTGGTCTTCATCGAGTCGCAGATTGTCCAACTCCCAAAGACTTTGACGACACTTTACTGTTTCCAGCACCGCCCATAGTTGGGTCATCTGGTAAAAAAAGTGTACAATTTGTAACGAACTTGTCGTATCTTCTCGCCATAGATCAAGTAATTTTTGCCAGTTTGATCGGTCTTCGATCAGTATCACCTGTATATTTTCATGCTGCCAAGCATCATGAATTGGCGGTATTCCCAGATGGCACCAGGATTGTAAGGCAATATAAGGTTTAGCGAGACTGGGAATTTTCTGATCCCCCACTGATGGCGTTGCTAACCCCTGTTGCTCATTTGCTAGCATGACCTCAAGGAGCGACAGTTGGTATGGTTGGCAATCTAGAACCCTAACGCACACCTCAGTATTAGCAGCAATTTCCCCTAAGGCTGGTACTGGTTCTAGCAGTTGATAGCGCTTCTGTGGGTCTAAGTATGAGCCTACCGACTCAGGGGAAGTGGAGGGAAGAGGGGATAAGGAGGATGAGGAGGATAAGGAGGATGAGGAAGAAAATATTGCTTCCCCATCTCCCCCATCTCCCCCAGCCGCAAAAGTTCCTTCCTGAGTAATAATTGCCCACAGAACTGTTCCGCATTCTGCGCCACAGTTATCACATCGTTGTGCATTCAAAGCCACATAAGAACTGCACTCTGGACAGACCTTTTGGGTCAGAGAAGCGCCACAGTTTTGACAAAATTTGTTGGTATTGGGGTTTTCAAAGTTACACTGAGGGCAAACCAGCATTGTGGAAGTTCCTTAATTCCCGATCCAAGGTGCTTCTAGCCACTAGAATCCATAAGTGCCACATTTGTTAGCACCTGCCTACAGTAGACCGACAAAATATTGTGGTTCATTTGGCGAATTTTGGTGGCAGTCTTAATTGTTACGCATATTAACGATAGATTTCAGATACGGCAATATATCTCCTCACAATAAATTGCCATTAAAGCTAGACTTTGTGGCATATTCCAACACATATCTTTAGGTTTAGGAAATTTAGAGCGTGGGGAGATAAGGGAGATAAGAAAGTCAAAAAAGCTACATCTGTCTCATCTGTCTCATCTGTCTCATTCTCTTCCTCTTCCTCATCTTTCCAATCACCCCTCACGCAGCACAGGGAGTTGAATAGTCAAGCAAGTGTTATAAGACCGATTTTCAACTTCCATTGTTACTCGTATGTAATTTGTACTTTTTTGTATCAGTATCACTCTTAATCCTGTGCTTCCTTGTCTCCAAGAGTCATTACCACCAATGTAGTAAAATTTTTCAAAAATACGTGGTAATTCCGCCGCAGGAATTTCTACACCCCTACACCTCGTTTCTGAGAACTTCGTGAGCGAACTGCAAAAGCTAAATTAAGTAACAATTTGAGTTCACTAGGAGTCAGATCACGCCATTGACCTGGTTGCAGACCATCTAAATGTAGGTGAGCGATCGCTACCCTAATGAGCCGCAAAGTCGGAAATCCCACAGCCGCCGTCATTCGCCGTACCTGACGATTTTTCCCCTCTGTTAAAATCATTTCCAACCACGCTGTCGGGACATTTTTGCGAAATCTAATCGGCGGATCGCGTTCTGGTAAAGAAGGTGTTGGTAATAGCTGCACTAAGGCTGGTCGAGTCCGGTAATCTTGGATTATCACACCTTCTTGCAGCTGCGTCAAAGCCGCAGCATCAGGAATTCGTTCCACCTGCACCCAGTAAGTACGTTCGTGTCCAAACCGGGGATGCGAGAGGCGATGTTGCAATTGTCCGTGGTTGGTCAACAGGAGTAACCCCTCACTGTCCCAATCTAAACGCCCCACAGGATAAACATCAGGAACCTCGATGTACTCTTTCAAGGTGCTGCGTGTCGGGGAGTCTTTTGTAAATTGGCTTAGGACGCCATAAGGTTTATAAAACAGAATATATCGATAGTCAATAGTCATGAGTTCTTAGTCCTCAACTCTCCCCAATAGTTGCTTCGTTCTCTACCCCTGCTAGAGTGCGATCGCACTCTAGCATTTCTAAACCTTAGCTTCCCCCCTGAGTGCTTTAAACTTATTAATATATAAGCTTTTGAACGTTACCTCTGTGCGGAGATTTACTTATTAGCCGTAGCAACTTTATGACAAAATTACTTCGCACTCTACCTTCTGCTTAACCAACCCTTCGATCCATTTTCCTCATAATTTGTCAACTTCTTGCTCCTATCCCCAACGAAGGTGGTAAAATCAATTCCCATGCTAGGGGTGCCTGCATAGGCTGAGATTACACCCTTAACACCTGAATCCGGGTAATACCGGCGGAGGGAAGCTGTTTATCGAGGAAAGCAAATATGCGGACAGAATGGGTCGCCAAGCGGCATGGGCAGAGTAATGTTACTCAAATGCATTATGCCCGTCAGGGTGTCATCACCGAAGAAATCCATTACGTTGCCCACCGGGAAAACCTTCCCGTTGAGCTCGTTAGAGACGAAGTAGCACGGGGACGGATGATTATCCCTGCTAACATCAACCACACTAACTTGGAGCCAATGTGTATTGGTATCGCCTCCAAGTGTAAGGTAAATGCTAATATTGGCGCGAGTCCTAACTCTTCCAATCTTGATGAAGAGGTTGCAAAGCTGAACCTAGCGGTGAAGTATGGCGCTGATACCGTAATGGACTTGTCCACTGGTGGCGGTAACTTGGATGAAATTCGTACTGCTATTATCAAAGCTTCACCAGTGCCAATTGGCACAGTCCCAGTTTACCAAGCTTTAGAAAGTGTCCACGGCAATATTGAAAAGCTGACACCGGATGACTTTCTTCATGTTATCGAGAAACACGCCCAGCAGGGTGTCGATTACATGACTATCCACGCCGGGATTTTAATTGAGCATTTGCCCTTAGTCAGAAGTCGCATCACTGGCATTGTGTCTCGCGGTGGCGGCATTCTGGCAAGATGGATGCTACACCATCACAAGCAAAACCCGCTTTATACCCACTTGCACGACATCATTGAAATTTTTAAGAAATACGATGTCTCCTTCAGTTATGGCGACTCCCTGCGTCCTGGTTGTACCCATGATGCTTCTGATGAAGCACAATTAGCTGAGCTAAAAACTCTCGGAAAACTAACTCGCAAAGCTTGGGAGCATGACGTACAGGTCATGGTAGAAGGTCCTGGACACGTCCCGATGGACCAAATTGAGTTCAACGTCAAAAAGCAGATGGAAGAGTGTTCTGAAGCTCCTTTCTACGTGCTAGGACCATTGGTAACCGACATCGCCCCCGGTTACGACCACATCACTTCCGCAATTGGGGCAGCAATGGCTGGCTGGTACGGTACTGCCATGCTATGCTACGTAACACCAAAAGAACACTTGGGCTTGCCCAATTCGGAAGACGTACGCAACGGTTTGATTGCCTACAAGATAGCAGCTCACGCAGCAGATATTGCCAGACACCGCCCAGGCGCAAGAGACAGAGACGATGAACTGTCTACTGCCCGTTACAACTTCGACTGGAACCGTCAGTTTGAATTATCACTCGACCCCGAGAGAGCGAAGGAATATCACGACGAAACTTTACCAGCAGACATTTACAAAACTGCTGAGTTTTGTTCGATGTGCGGTCCCAAGTTCTGCCCAATGCAAACCAAAGTTGATGCTGATGCCCTGACAGAACTTGAGAAGTTCTTGGCAAAAGACAAGGAAGTGGTAACCCAAAGCTAGTAACATTGTTCTATTCGTAAGGCAGGGTGGGCAATACCCACCCTACTTTTAGCTATTTGCAAGCTGCTTATATCGCTGTTGAATCTCCTGAATTTTAAACACCGCCTCAAACTCCAACCCGGCTTGTTGGTAAAACTCTGCTCCGCCTTGCTGGCGATCTACTAATGCAATGACTTGATTGACGCTATAACCTGCTGTTCTTAACCTTTCAACTGCTTTCATAGCAGATTGTCCGGTAGTGACGACATCTTCCAAAACCACGACTTTTGCACCTTCCGGCAAACTCGGACCTTCAATGTATGCCTTTGTACCATGTCCTTTCGCTTCTTTGCGAACAATCAGCGCCGGAATAGGTCGGTTTTCATAAGTAGAAACGACACTCACTGCTGTCACAATTGGGTCGGCACCCAGTGTTAACCCAGCAACTGCTTGGGTATCCAAAGGGAGCAGTGATAGAAGAATACGACCAATTGCCAAAGCACCTTGAGGATGCAGTGTTACCTGCTTGCCATTGATATAGTAAGAACTAGGCTGTCCGGAAGAGAGGACAAAATCACCTTCTTGATATGCGAGTTGACAAAATAAATTTAGTAAATGTTGGCGTAGGGTTACTAAATCACTAGTAGCTGCCCAGACAGTACGCTGGTTAAGGGTTTCGGCTTGATACGTCATTACAACTGGTAAAAATTTATCTAATGAGGGTTCGGGGGCTATAAGACCCACATCATAACTGTACTCAGTTTGGTGTGGGTCTTATAGCCCCCGCGCTTGTTTTATTGCCTCGACAGCGAAAAAACAAGCATTTACTAGACAGCACGTCTCTAGTAAACGTGCTAGAATTCATTTCATGCTAACACTTAACTATCAATACCGAATCTATCCTAATGTCACTCAAGAGCAAACATTGTTTGAGTGGATGGAAGTTTGTCGAAGCGCGTACAATTATGCACTTCGAGAAATCAAAGATTGGTGTGATAGTCGCAAGTGCTTCATAGATAGATGCTCTGTGGAAAAAGAGTACATCATTCCTGCTGACCTAAAATTCCCAAACGAAGTCAATCAGCTTAACAACCTGCCCAGAGCTAAAGAGAACTTTGCTAGATTACGGGAAGTACCTTCTCAGGTTTTGCAACAGACAATTAAGCAATTACACCGTGCATGGGAATATTTTCAGGAACGGGGATTTGGATTTCCTCGCTTTAAGAAACGTGGACAGTTGAAGTCATTACTGTTTCCTCAATTCAAGGAGAATCCGGTAACAGATATTCACTTAAAACTTCCCAAGATTGGAATAATCTCTATCAACTTGCATCGTCCAATCCCTAGTGGATTTACGGTAAAGCAAGTACGTGTTTTGAGGAAAGCCAATCAATGGTATGCATCTATCAATATTCAATGCGATGTCAATATTCCTTCATCAATGCCCCACGGTCATGCTATCGGAGTAGACGTGGGGTTAGAAAAGTTTTTAGCAACCAGTGATGGTGTTCTCGTAAAGCCGCCTAAGTTTTTCAAAACAATGCAAAGCAAGCTGAAATTGCTGCAACGCAGATTGTCTAGGAAACAAAAGCGATCCAAGAATTACGAAAAACAGCGCATAACAGTTGCAAGAATGCATCACACGATAGACAACACTCGAAAAGATTTCCATTTTAAGCAAGCTCATACTCTTTGCAATACTGGAGATATGGTTTTTATGGAAGATTTGGATTACTCCAGGATGGCAAAGGGGATACTGGGTAAACATATGCTTGATGCAGGATTTGGTCAGTTCCGAAGCATTGTCAAATATGTATGCTGGAAACGAGGAAAGTTTTTTGCGCAAGTTGACGCCAGAGGAACCTCTCAAGAGTGTCCAGAGTGTAATGCAGTAGCAAAAAAAGACTTGAAAACTAGAGTACATTACTGTCTCAATTGTGGGTATACCACGGACAGGGACGTAGCTAGTGCTCAACTGATAAGACATAGAGGCTTAGCCTTAATTAGTACGCCAGGGCTTGGCGGAATGGAAACTGCCTGTGCAGCCGATCTACCGGGGACGAAGATATCTTCGTCTAGGCAAGTGGCGAAATCCCGCAAGGGAAAAACCAGGAAGTCCTCGAAGTGATTTGAGGAAGCCCACACCAAATCAAAGATTTTGGTGTGGGAGGATGTCACCCATCTTGTGGGCTGATTTGTCCTCTCCAATGCAACCAATTGCCTGCTCGTGTCGTCTGCCTCCACAAGAGGTTGTTGGATAATTTTTTATTTGAAAGTCCCTAAAACCAGATTCTTTCTTATTTCTTTTATTTTCTTTTTTCATTATTAGTCCAGGGTGCAGGAGTTGAACCTGCCTAACGCGAATTATGAGTTCGCTGCCTCAACCGCTCGGCCAACCCTGGTCGAGAATCAATTGTAGCGTAAGTTCACACAGTTTGACAATCTAAGATATCAGATCTAATTTTTAGACTACACGTTTGAGGACGCGATAGTGCAGACTAATATTGATTAAGTTCCTCTAGGAATTAAACTAAACAGCTTCGATACTTTTAAATAGACCAGCATTCTTGTGCAATGGCTTGGCGACAATGAAACTAAATTCTACTGTACTTCTAACTCTGATTTTGTTAATCCTGATGTTGGGATCTGGTTCTGTGAGTGCATTTTGGGGATTTACTTTGGGAAGTGCAGCACTCAAAGGCGTCACATCGCCAGATGCTCGTCCCACAAACAAATTTGCCAGCAGTAAATCAGCGAAGGAGCAACATACAGGGCTTGCTCTACTTAAGGAAGATGAAATCTTGAAAATTGTCAAATCACGCATTGAGGGCAAAACTAAGGCTGCTAAATCAAAGAAACAAGACGACGATGACGAGGAGACAAACAACAGCAAGAAGAAGCGAGAGGAAAAACCCTTGCAAGTGGCTGAACAAGAAAAGCCTCAAGCAGGATTTCCCATTAACACTGAAAGCGAGGGTGTCAGCATTTCCGTGCAATCTGCTCGCTTTTCTGGTGGTGCTTTGCTGTTAAAAGTAAAAATGCAAAACAAAGGTAAAGATTCTGTGCGCTTCCTATATAGTTTTTTAGATGTCTCTGATGACAAAGGACGGACTTTAAGCGCTAGCACAGAGGGCTTACCATCAGAATTGCCAGCAAATGGACCTACTTATTCTGGCACGGTGAGCATTCCTACGGCTTTACTTGATGATGTCAAGCGCGTTTCTCTTGCTTTGACAGATTATCCCGCTCAAAAACTACGGCTAGAAGTGTCAAATATTCCTGTAGAAAGGTAGGTTGGAGCATTGAGAGATTGGGTACTGGTTAGTGGTGAGCCAGTGCGCTCTTGGGGGCTTCCCCGATGAGCAACTGGCTCACGCGAAGGGTTAGTAGTCAATGGTTATTAGTGAAGGAAAATCAACTAACAGCTAATAACCAATAACTAACTATTTCCAATCCAAAATTCCCAGACTATTTTTCAATTTGGGGGCATCAGTATTACACGAGCTTTGGCAGTGAGTGGTTTTTCTAGCTTAAGTTTGACAGATGTAGGGCTGCGATTGTTGTCAGTGCTACTGCTGATTGCTATCAATGCCTTTTTTGTAACAGCAGAGTTTTCTATGGTGACAGTGCGGCGATCGCGCATTCATCAGCTTGTACAGGCTGGTGATCTTCAGGCGATCGCCGTCGAGGTGCTGCAACGCAGTATTGATCGATTGCTATCTACAACTCAATTGGGCATTACCCTTTCTAGTTTGGCATTGGGGTGGATTGGAGAAAGTACGGTGGTTGTGCTCTTTAAAGCATCGCTACTATCTTTACCTTTACCTAAAGGGATGAGTACAGTTATCGCTCATTCTTTCTCAATCCCAATCACCTTTTTTTTCATAGCCTATTTGCAAATAGTTTTGGGAGAACTTTGTCCTAAATCAGTAGCTATGCTGTATTCAGAACAGCTGGCAAGGTTTTTGGGACCGTCAGTCAGAGCAACTGTCAGATTTTTTAACCCCTTTATTTGGATTCTCAACCAATCAACTCGCTGGCTGTTGCGACTTTTTCGCATCGAATACGCTGGTCAAAGCTGGAGATCACCTGTTACACCTGAAGAATTACAACTGATTATTTCCACAGAACGTGAATCGATTGGCTTGCAGGCAAAAGAGAGAGAATTGCTCAAAAACGTCTTTGAGTTTGGGTACCAGACAGTTCAAGCAGTCATGGTTCCCCGTACCAGCATTGTAGCGTTGCCAAAAGTCGCCACCTTCCAGACTTTTCTCGCAGAAATGGTAGCTACACGTCACTCTTGCTACCCTGTTATTGGAGAATCTTTGGATGATATTCGTGGCATTCTTTACTTCAAAGACTTGGCAAAACCCTTCGCTATGGGGAAACTGACTTTAGAAACACAAATCCAGCCGTGGATGCGTCCTGCAAGGTTTGTGCCAGAACATACCGTCTTAAACGAGATCTTGCCAATGATGCAGCGAGAGCAACCAACTATGGTGATGGTGGTAGATGAATTTGGTGGTACTGTGGGGCTGGTGACCATCCAAGACGTCATCGCTCAAATCATCGGCAACCTAGGCGAACCAGACAGTACTAACGACCTGCTGATCAAGATTTTAGACGAGCAGATTTTTCTCGTGCAGGCGCAGATCAACCTAGAAGACCTCAATGAGGTTTTGCATCTTAATTTGCCCTTAAAGAAAGAATACCAAACTTTAGGGGGCTTCTTACTGTACCAGTTGCAGAAAGTTCCCCCGCTTGGCGAAACCTTTTGCTATGAAAATCTAGAATTCACAGTCGTGTCAGTCAGTGGACCACGTTTGCACCAGATTCAAGTGCGACGGTTGGAGGAGGAGTGAGGAGGATGAGGAGGATATTACTCCCCCCATCTCCCTACACAGCATAAGGCACGGGATCTTTCAATCCCAGTTCCGCAAAAGCAGCAAGACGCAAGCGGCAAGAATCACAGACACCGCAAGCAATACCGCCTCCTGCATAGCAAGACCATGTAAGTTCCCAAGGCACTTCCAGTTTGTTGCCAAGTTGGATAATTTCAGTTTTTTTTAAATGAATCAAGGGTGTCACAATCGAGGTAGGTTGCCCTGAACGTCCTTGTTTTGTGCCTAAACGAAACACCTCCTGCATTGCCTGGATGTAGTCAGGGCGACAATCAGGATAGCCAGAGTAATCTAAGGCGTTAACACCAATGTAAATACGTTGTGCGGCAATAGTTTCGGCGTAGGCAAGGGCAAAGCTTAAAAAGATGGTATTACGAGCAGGAACATAGGTGACAGGGATAGTTTGAGACATTTCCTCTAGGTCACGCTTTTGGGGTAAATCAATAGCGTTATCCGTAAGTGCCGAACCGCCCCACTGTCTTAAATCAAACCTTACCACTTGATGGTCTACCACCTTAGCTTTCTGAGCGATCGCCAACGCTGAGCTTAACTCTCGTCGATGTCGCTGTTGGTAATCAAAGCAGATGGTATAGCACTCACAACCATCAGCTTGCGCTTGGTAGAGAACTGTGGAAGAATCTAATCCACCAGACAGTAGAATAACAGCTTTCATACTAAGTAGTTTTTATTTAAACAAAGTCATTTCCAAAAACAAGGTGTCAAAGAGCGTTTCGCCTGCGAAGGTGTTCTTTGTTGAGGAGGACAGCGCCCCTTCGGGGTTCGCCCTTCGGGTTCGCCAGTTCCCTACGGCGGGAGACCCGCCTTCAGGACTGGTCTCACCAGTCGCCTGCGGAGGGAAACCCTCCTGCAGCGCTGGCTCACCGTGCTTGTGCGTCAAGCGCATACGGAGTATTCCCCCGAGGGGCGTGCAACTGGTATGGGGCTGGGATGATGAGGTGTCGAAAAATGTCCTGCCTACACCCTACACCTTAATGTAGATTGTGCTTTCACTCATTGATTTTTTTTTGTGAAACAAAGAGAACTTCATTAACGTCTTAGTTGTTTTTTAAAGCTAATAAAAAAACTGATTATAGTTTTTGTAAAGTGCAAAAAAAGCATCAATTTGAACAGAACACATAAAAGTGATCCAGATGACGGGAACTCACAAGAAACTTTGAAATTCTTCATAAATAGAACCTCTATGTTACCATCTGGATGGTTTTAGACGCATGGTCATTGGCGATTGAGTATCAAAGCCAATGACCGTAGCGTCTCTATATTTGGTGGTTGAGGAGTGAATAAGAGTGCAAAATAGAAGCATGTCAGCAGGGGAACAAAATGGTCAAGTACAGCGCAACCATCCACGACCGATCCGCATAGGCGTGATCGGGGTGGGTAATATGGGACAGCATCATGTCCGCGTATTGAGTTCGATGAAAGACGTTGAACTGGTCGGTGTAGCAGATATTAATGTCGAGCGAGGGTTGGAAACCGCCAGCAAACATAAAGTCCGCTTTTTTGAAGATTATTGCGACCTGCTGCCTCATGTAGACGCAGTTTGCGTTGCTGTCCCTACCCGCCTGCATTACGCCGTGGGAATTAACTGTCTTTTGGCAGGAATTCATGTTTTGATTGAAAAGCCAATTGCAGCAAGTATATCTGAAGCAGAATCGCTAGTAAATGCTGCTGCTGAGACTGGATGTATCCTACAAGTGGGTCATATAGAACGGTTTAGTCCAGCATTTCAAGAATTGAGCAAGGTGTTGAAAACTGAAGAAGTGCTGGCGCTAGAGGCACATCGCATGAGTCCCTACTCAAGTCGGGCAAACGATGTCTCAGTTGTCTTGGATTTAATGATTCACGACATTGACCTACTTTTGGAATTAGCCGGAGCACCAGTAGAGAAGTTAACAGCTAGTGGTAATCGCACTTTGGACTCTGGTTATTTAGATTATGTGACTGCTACTTTGGGGTTTGCCAATGGTATTGTCGCTACTGTGACTGCCAGCAAAATTACCCACTGCAAAATCCGCCGCATTGTTGCCCATTGTAAAAACTCGTTCACTGAAGCCGATTTTCTCAGAAATGAAATTTTGGTTCACCGACACACCAACGACTACCGACAAGCATTGTACAAGCAGGATGGTGTGATTGAAAGAGTTTGTACGACCAATACTGACAAATTAGGTGCAGAATTGGAGCATTTTGTCAACTGCGTGCGCGGTGGGAATCAACCTTCGGTTGGTGGTGAACAAGCGCTCAAAGCCCTAAGATTGGCAAGTTTAATCGAGCAAATGGCTCTAGAAGACCGTGTTTGGAACCCATTAGATTGGCAATCTGAACCAACAAGAGTGCAATCATTGACACCTACCGTTTAAGGGTATAGGGAATAGGGTACATAACGGGAGCAAGGGATAGATTGTAGGGGACAGGAAAAGAAAACTTTTTTGTGACCTACAACCTGTCACCTCTCTGGTGCAACCTATACCTTATTCCCTATTCGTTTTATAAAGTGTTTTTTTTAACAACATTAGTGAAAAAGTATCGGATAATGCTTATTTAATACAGTAATAACTGTAACTTAGCAACGAAACTTCTGTAGTAAATTCAGGAATGACTTAATGATAGATACGGATTGGATAAAACAGATTATCGAATCCCTAGGCTATTGGGGAATCGCCCTGCTCATGTTCCTCGAAAACCTATTTCCCCCCATTCCTTCAGAACTGATAATGCCCTTGGCAGGATATACATCAAATCTGCCAGGGGCTAAACTTAATGTCATAGGAGTCTTTTTTGCCGGACTGCTGGGTTCTGTACTAGGCGCACTTGTTTGGTACTACCCCGGTAAAATTTTCGGGGAAAAGCGCTTGCGAGCGTGGGCTGACAAATATGGTAAGTGGTTGAGTATCTCTAGCAAAGATATCACCAAGGCAAAGCGCTGGTTTGACCAGCAAGGTGGCAAAGCAGTTTTTATTGGTCGTCTTGTACCAGGAGTGCGGACTTTAATTTCCGTTCCCGCAGGCATGAGCAATATGCACTTGCTGCCATTTTTAATTTACTCAACTCTAGGTAGCGCTGCATGGGTTGCTTTGCTAACATACTCAGGCTACGCGTTGGGTAGTCAGTATGAACTAGTGGACAAGTACCTGGCTCCTGTATCTAAAATTGTGCTTGCAGTTCTCGTCCTGGCATTTGTTGTTTGGGTGATCAAGCGGAGGCAGAAAAACAGGAGAAAGTAAAAAAATCCTTGTCCCAACGAACGCAGAAAAACAAGCGTTTTTGGGTAAAACAAAGCGTTATCAGCCGTGTAACTCTCGCTCCTGCTTTACTATTTTATGGTAAAGAGCTAAACTCATGCGCGATCGCCCGTTCTGCGCTACCGTGTTCTTCCAGAAAGGCTTCCTCAAAGCTCCGCTGCTTTGAGGCAACCCCAGGGAGTGCGGTTGGGCAACAGGGCCGACGAAGCCATCGCTATTGCTCAACGACTAAGTCATTGTTTGCATATTTCTTGGTACAGTTGACGCAGTAAAGGTTTTCTGATACACGCCTTTATGTAAGATGGGCATGATAACTTGTTATAGCTAAGTAAGTACTAGGAGCTTTCATGACAGACCAACCTTCCGCCGCCAATCCGATGAATGCCGCTGCTATCCCAATGAATAGAGATAGAGTTTCGGCATCTACCCCAATAAATGCCGCTCCCCCTCAAGCAGTTGGTGGCGGTGCGGGAAAAAAGATTCTTAGTGTTGACTTAGGTAGAACTTCCACCAAGACTTGTATTAGCCGCGAACCCAATAATGTGGTGTTCGTGCCTGCCAACGTCAAAGAAATGTCAATGGAACAGGTGCGCGGGGGTGTTTTTGAAGCCCGTGCTACTGACCCATTAATGGATTTGTGGCTGGAATATCAAGGTAGTGGATATGCTGTTGGTCAACTGGCAGCAGATTTTGGGGCTAACCTAGGTGTGGGCCAATCTAAGGTTGAAGACGCACTGGTAAAAGTTTTAGCTTGCGCTGGCTATTTTAAGATCAAGGATGAGGTCTCTGTGATCCTGGGTCTGCCTTACCTTTCTCAAGAACAATTTGAAAAGGAAAAAGCACAGCTCATTAGCCAACTGAGTGGTCCTCATGTGATGAATTTTCGCGGTGAAGCCGTATCACTGAACGTTACCAAGGTTTGGGTGATGCCAGAAGGGTATGGCAGCTTGCTCTGGAGTGAGGCTCAACCGAAAAAAGGCACAGTCATGCCGGATTTCACGAAAGTCTCTGTGGCGATTGTGGATATTGGACATCAAACGACCGATTGTTTGATGGTTGATAACTTCCGCTTTGCCCGAGGTGCTTCCAAGAGTGAAGACTTTGGTATGAGCAAGTTTTATGAGCTGGTTGCTGCCGAAATTGAGGGAGCAGATAGCCAATCTCTCTCTTTGATTACCGCAGTCAACCGACCCAAGAGCGATCGCTTCTACCGTCCCAGAGGTGCCAGCAAGCCCACGAATCTGGATGATTTTCTCCCCAATCTGATAGAAATGTTTTCTCGCGAAATCTGTAACCGCGTGCTAGCATGGCTACCAGAGCGCGTTACCGATGTGATTCTCACCGGAGGAGGTGGAGAATTTTTCTGGGAAGATGTTCAACGTTTGCTTAAAGAAGCAAAAATTAACGCTCATCTAGCTTCACCGTCGCGACAAGCAAATGCTCTCGGGCAGTACATTTATGGAGAAGCACAGTTATCCTCCGCTCGCGCTAGAGCTTAAGACTGATGTTCCAATGGTCAAAAAAAGTCGTTAAATCGGTTACGTTCGAGCCAGGGGTGGCTGACGAAAGCTTGTTAGCTCTCGTCGAAAGTCATTTGGAAAAAGATCCCCAAAAGACCTTCAGCGACCTGTGTAAAGAAGCCTTATGGCAATCTTTGTGCGTACCGGAATCTGTACGACCAGCCCCAAAACCAGCAGCAACAACAGCAACACCAGGGGTGGAACAACAAATTGCTGACCTAAGAAGTCAGATAGCTGGCCTTGAGGAACGTTTTTTTGCCAAGGAATCTAATCGGTTGGAGATGATGGAACACCATCTAATGCAACTTAGTCAACAAGTGGCTCAACTGGCTATCATGGTCAATCATGTATCAACCAGTCCCCCTCCAGCACCCCAAAGCGCACCAGTGCTAGAAGTTATCAATAGTACTTCTACTCCTACTAATGCTGCTGCTACTCCTCCTCAAGAGGTTGACCCACTCATCAGCCGCATTAGTCAATTTCTGGATGATTTCTAAAGAAATTTCAGGGTGTGAAAGTGTTTCGCTGCTGTTAAACCTCCTTAATGAAATCCTCATTGAGGAGGTTTAATGTTTAAATATTTTAATTTTAGTATTGCTGTATGAGCTAAGCTGTTTGTAGCTCTTCTATATCTCTGTGTCTTGGAAAATTCTACCTTTACCTGACTCCCAATGTGTCTGCCATCAAGATATCCGCTCTCAATTGGGAGAGAAAATAGTTTCAAGCTTGCCAAAGATTCAAAAAATTATCCAGCAGCTAGCAACTGCGATTCTAGCTGGCTGTCTATTCCATTGGCTGCACGTTCCAGTCGGTTGGCTACTCGCTCCAATGCTGGGGGGAATTGCCTATGCAATTATCAAGGGTAGCCCCCAACCCCTACCTTCGACCTTTAAAATTGTTGGGCAAGTCATCATCGGTATCGTCACTGCCACCCGTCTTTCCCCAGAGACACTGAGTGTGGCAACAACCTACGCCATACCTCTGCTACTATGTGTTTTTACCACGGGTAGCCTGAGTATGTTCAGCGGCTACCTGTTAAGCCGTTGGGCTGGTATTGATCGCACTACGGGTTTTTTAGGTTTTATACCCGGTGCCGCCTCTAGCATCGTTGCCATGAGTGAAGAAATGGGGGCAGATACAATCGCTGTTGCCCTCATTCAGTATATCCGGGTATTGCTAGTCGTCTTAATCCTGCCAACCGCAGCCACCTTACTTTTTCCCGCCAACCCAGACACCCAAGCCACAGCTAGTGTTGTGATAACAAATAACCTACCAACACTGCCAATGTTATTGAACTTATTGGTACTCGCTGTGTGCAGCGGCTTGGGGATTTGGGGGGGAAAGCAACTCCGTCTGCCCTCATCCGGGTTTTTGGGTCCGTTTCTCGTTGGCTTAGTCGCGTTTTGGATGCTACCGTACCAAATACAAGTGCCTCAGCCTGTTTTTTGTGCAGGACAACTGCTCATTGGACTGTACATTGGTGTACAGTTTGACTGGCAAACAGCCCGCAAACTCTTGCGAACTGTATTAATTGAGGTGGGTTTGGTCATTGCGCTGATTTTCATTTGTTTGGGAGTTGGATATGAGTTCCATGTGGTAACACACGTTGATACGGTAACGGCAGTCTTAGGATTCACTCCTGGGGGAATTGAGGCAATGATTGCCACAGCTATGCAGTTAGGCGGTGACACCGGCTTGGTGCTGGCAATGCAATTGACTCGGATGTTAGGTATTTTGTTGATTGCCCCGTGGTTAATTGCTTTTTTGGTCAAACGTGGCAAACATGCTAATTCTCAACCGAAGGAAGAAGAAGGATTGGTGGAATTTAACCCCGATCAAGCAGAGTTTTAACTGTGTTGAACGTTTAAGGCAGAGTAGAGAATTTCATCAACTTTATCTAGAGTGAGATGTTGTTGATCAGCTAAGGCTTTAATCCTCTGGGTAATCGTCTGAATTTGGAATTTGTCAAAGTCTAGCCCCAGTTGACTCGCTCGATTCGCAATTGCATGCTTACCTGTAAGCTTATGGTTAATCAAAAACGAGCGCGTCTGACCAAAATCATTGGGATTTATCACTTCGTAAGTCTTGGGATTATTGAGGATTGCTTGAGTATGAATGCCAGCTTTGTGGCTGAAAGCCGCTGAGCCAACAATGTAGTGGTTGAAGGGAATAGTTATGCCAACTTTATCAGCGACTAGGTGATGTAATTCTTGGAGGTGATCCAGACAGTATTTACGCTTCAACTGCTCTGGATCGACAGTATAAAGGCGAGCAATCAATCCAGCAAGGGGTGTAATCCCGTTGCGCTCACCAATTCCTAGGATAGTCGTATCAATATGAGTTGCACCAGCTTCGAGGGCAGCGTAGCTATTGGCGATCGCGCAACCAGTGTCGTTATGACCGTGAAACTCAATATCTTTATCAGTATATTGCCGCAGAGTCTGCACTAGATTAAAAACTTGATTCGGAGTAGCTACGCCCACAGTATCGGCAATGCCGAAACGGTTGACGATTCCGAGTTTATCGATGGCAAGATAAACCTGTAGCAAATCTGGAAGCGAACTACGGAAGGAATCTTCGGTGGAAAAGCGCAACTCAGTTTCAGGGCTTTGTTCGTGGATGAAGGTAATGACTTGCGTTGCCAGTTCAAGGATTTCATTGATGCTCTTGCCATGACCAAACTGGCGTAGGAGGCTAGAGGTGCCGATAAACATATTAATGCCATTGACGCCTGTATCTAGGGCAACTTTGGCGTCGTCTAGATGGCAGCGAATGTGAGTCACTACTTTGGAGCGCAAGCCTAATTGAGTCAAACGCTGACAATCTCGATGGGATTGGGGTGAGGCGCAAGGAGATGTCACTTCGATGTAGTCAACGCCGAAATTGTCGAGTGCTCTGGCAATCTCAACCTTATCATTTGATAAAAAGTCGGCAAGACAAAATTGTTCTCCCTCGCGCAGAGTACTTTCAACGATTGCAAACTGGCTTAGTGACATTGATTTAGTCCTTTTGTTAGGAAATTCTTATAGATGCTCTGGCTTTTAAGGGCGGTTTTTATTCCCTGGCAAATTCGAGCTTCAATTGATATTAAACCCTCTGTTTATGCCTTGCTGCAATTCTTAAACTTACAGCAGCAATTCCTGACTCAGGAGTCAGGAATTAGAAGCAAAATTGGCTGTGTGTCTGGCTTTTACACAAGAGCGTTGTACTTCACCTACTTGCAATCTGCTGTATTTCTATACTAAACAAAAAATATAGCTCCTTGAGACTATGATTTTTGAGAGATAAGCATAACTTTTAAATTGTAATTGTAACTTTAATTTATACAAAATAAAGTTAATAAAAATCTTTTTAAATGTGAAAAATAGAAAATTCGAATAAGGAATATTTTTTGGAAATAGAAAAGGTGATATGATAAAAAACTTCAGTATAAATTAACTCTAAATCATGAAAGATAGGAATAAAATGTTACAGGGTAAAACAGCCCTGATTACTGGTTCTGGGCAAAATATTGGCAAGGCGATCGCGTTATTATTAGCGTCGTCAGGGGCAAATGTTGTGATCAATGGTCATCGTAATCAGGAAGCCATAGAAAAGGTTGCTGAAGAAGCCCGTAATTTTGGGAGTCAGGCAATAGCTGTAATGGCTGATATCAGTGACCCAGATGCTGTGCAAAAGATGGTCGATGTTTCTATTGAAAAGTTTGGTGCAGTTGATATTGTCGTGTGCAACGCGGCAATCAGACCAAGACAAGCTTTTCTGGATATCTCGATTGAAGATTGGCATCGAGTTATCAACACGAATTTAAGCTCCGCTTTCTACCTTGCCCGTGCAACTTTGCCGGGTATGAAAGCAAAACAATGGGGTCGAATAATTCATATATCCGGCTACGACGGATTTGTCGGGGCTCCTGATCGTGCCCATAACGTGACGTGCAAAGGCGGTATTCACGCCTTGTCAAAAGCCATTGCTATGGAGTTCGGTCCCTATGGAATAACAGTCAACACAGTAAGCCCTGGCACAATTGATACCAGTCGTATTGCTGAAGATTATTTGAATTTAGAAGCAAAGTATCAAATACTCAGGGAAATCATACCCTTACGCCGCCTTGGAACTTGTGAGGACGTTGCCGAGGCATGTCTCTATCTTGCCTCGGATGCTAGCAGCTTTGTAACTGGTCAGGTCATTCACGTAAATGGTGGGTCCCTTATGCTCTCCTGTCACCTGCCATCCGATGGAAATTTGATTGAAAATTGACGGAAACTCTTCTTGGCATCCCCCGATGCAAAAGGCAATCACCCCTGTTTGGTTGCATCTATAGTGTCATCGCCTGCCTGAGAAACAACTCAATGCCTAAGTAATTTGTTATACAATTTTTCCATCAAAGGCAGTAGAATGGACGGCATGCGAGAACTTTATTCACCCATCGAACCTTACAAAGAAGGCAATTTAAAGGTTTCCGACCTCCACACGATTCATTTTGAAGAATCAGGCAACCCGCAAGGCAAGCCGATTGTTTTGTTACATGGAGGACCTGGTGGTGGATGTCCGCCTTTTTATCGACAATATTTCCATCCAGAAAAATGGCGTCTGGTGATGTTTGACCAACGCGGTTGCGGTCAAAGTAGACCTCATGCGGAACTGCGTGAGAACACGACTTGGGATTTGGTCAGTGATATTGAAAAGCTACGAAAGCATTTAGGTATAGAAAAGTGGGTGGTATTCGGGGGGAGTTGGGGCAGTACTCTATCATTAGCCTACAGCCAAACTTATCCCACTTCATGCACGGGGCTGATTCTACGCGGCATATTCATGTTGAGGCAAAAAGAATTGCGCTGGTTCTACCAAGAGGGGGCTAGCTATATTTTTCCTGATACTTGGGAAGAATATTTAAAACCAATTCCACTGGCTGAACGTGACGATTTGCTCACAGCTTATTACAAACGCTTGACCAGTCCAGATTCACAAATTAGGTTGGAAGCAGCGCGTGCTTGGTCAATTTGGGAAGCGAGTACAAGTCGATTGTTTGTAGACACACAACTGATGCAAAAGTTTGGTGAGAATGAATTTGCAGAGGCATTTGCGCGAATTGAGTGTCATTACTTTATTAATAAAGGATTTTTTGAAACAGAAAATCAATTACTTTTAAATGTTGACCGCATCCGCCATATACCTGCTGTGATTGTTCAAGGGCGTTACGATGTTGTTTGTCCAATGATATCGGCTTGGGAATTACATCGTGCTTGGGATCAAGCAGAATTTATTGTTGTTCCTGATGCTGGACATTCGATGAGTGAACCAGGAATTCGCAGTGCCTTAATTGAAGCGACAGATAAGTTTGCATTAAGTGAGTAGGGAACATACTCGTTTGCTGAGGTGTCACAAATAGCGTGGTATTACTGTTACATTTTGTATACTAGATGCCTTTTTTACCGGGTGCCCTGTGTGAATGCTAGAATCCTCAGTTAGGAAGTAGGGATACCTCAATGCCAGTAGCAGCTAACTCAATCAAGTTTGGTACAGATGGCTGGCGTGGTGTGATTGGCGATGAGTTCACATTTGAACGTGTAGCCTTGGTCGCTCCACTTGCCGCAAAAGTGTTACTTAATACATATGGAGAAAAAGTAGGCAGCCGGACAATCGTTGTCGGACACGACAGACGATTTATGGCAGAAGACTTTGCCCTTAAAGTTGCTGATGTTGTCTCAGCCGCTGGGTTTGATGTACTGCTGACAGATGCCTTTGCCCCAACCCCAGCTTTTAGTTGGGCGGCAAAGCAAGAAAATGCTTTGGGCGCACTGGTTATTACTGCTAGTCACAATCCTGGTAAATATTTGGGCTTAAAAGTCAAAAGCGCTTTTGGTGGTTCCGTACCGCCAGAAGTCACTCAAGAAATAGAAGCACTTTTATCAGCAGAGGCACTACCCCCCGCGTCAATCCCAGGCAAGATAGAGACGTTTAACCCTTGGCGCAGTTATTGTGAAGGTTTAGAAGGCAAAGTCAATATAGCAAAAATCCGCAATGCTATAAGCACAGGTAAACTCACGGTATTTGCCGATGTTATGCACGGCGCTGCTGCTGGCGGACTGGCGATGCTACTCGGCAATGAAGTCAAAGAAATTAACAGCAATCGCGATCCTCTGTTTGGTGGCGGTGCGCCCGAACCACTACCTAAATATCTTTCGCATCTATTTGAGGTGATGCGAAATCACCGAGAAACCAATCAAGCAGGTTTAACGGTGGCTTTGGTGTTTGACGGAGACAGCGATCGCATTGCCGCTGTTGATAGAGAAGGCAACTTCCTGAGTTCCCAAGCCTTAATCCCCATATTAATCGACCACCTGACCCTACGACGCGGCTTTCAGGGTGAAATAGTCAAAACTGTCAGTGGTTCTGACTTGATGCCTCGCGTCGCAGCAATGCATAACTTGTCAATTTTTGAAACACCTGTAGGTTACAAATACATCGCTGACAGAATGTTAGAAACACAGGTGTTGTTGGGCGGCGAAGAGTCGGGAGGAATTGGCTACGGAAGCCACATTCCCGAACGCGACGCACTTCTGTCAGCATTGTATGTACTAGAAGCCATTGTGGAATCTGGGCTGGATTTAGGTGACTACTATCGCCAGTTGCAAGAACAAACAGGTTTCACTTCCGCATACGATCGCATCGATTTACCCCTTGCGAGTATGGAAGTGCGATCGCGTCTTTTGCAACAACTCCAAACCCAACCTTTAACAGAAATAGCAGGAAAAGCAGTCATTGATTGCCAAACAATAGATGGCTACAAGTTCCGCCTAGCAGATCAAAGTTGGTTAATGATTCGTTTCAGCGGTACCGAACCCGTTTTACGCTTGTACTGCGAAGCCCCTACACTAGAGCAAGTACATCAAACTCTAGCTTGGGCGAAAGACTGGGCAGAGTAATATCAGTTATCAGTGAGCCAGCGCTGCAGGAGGGTCTCCCTCCGTAGGCGACTGGCGTAAGCGCAAAGCGTGCCGCTAGGCATACGCGTAGCGTGTCCGAAGGACATACCCGAAGGGTTATCAGTTGTCAGTTATCACTGTTAACTGTTAACTGTTAACTGTTCACTGTTCACTGACTTATGACATTACTCGTAGTAGCTACAGGAAATCCAGGTAAGTTGAAGGAAATGCAAGCTTACCTGACTGATTCTGGTTGGGAATTAACCCTCAAACCAGAAGAATTGGATATAGAAGAAACGGGAGACACCTTTGCTGCCAACGCCTGCTTAAAAGCATCCCAAGTTGCACAAGCAACAGGAAATTGGGCGATCGCTGATGATTCTGGCTTGCAAGTCGATGCCCTTGGTGGCGCACCAGGAGTGTATTCTGCACGTTATGGCAAAACCGATAGCGATCGCATTGCCAGGTTGTTGAGCGAATTGGGCGATACACCAAATCGGCAAGCGCAATTTGTTTGTGCAGTGGCGATCGCTTCTCCAGATGGTACTATTGCTTTAGAATCAGAAGGTGTTTGTCGTGGCGAAATTCTCCATGCCCCTCGTGGGAGTGGCGGTTTCGGCTACGATCCAATTTTTTACGTCCACGAAATGCAACTGACATTTGCCGAGATGACATCAGAATTGAAGCGTTCTGTTAGTCATCGAGGCAAAGCAATTGCCGCTTTACTTCAAAAGTTGCCCCATTTACAAATTACTCATACTTAGTTATTAGTTGTTAGTTGTTGGTTGAGTTTATGACTAACGACTAACAACTAACAACTAACTATTAACTACTAAACTGCTTCTGTGTTCTTTTCCCCAGTCCGAATCCGGACAACTTGTTCAACTGGCGAGATGAAAATTTTGCCATCACCGATTTCACCAGTGCGAGCAGCTGAGATAATTTTATCAACTACCATATCAACTTGATTGTCTTCAACAACTATTTCCACTTTAAGTTTTTGCAAAAACTCAACAGTATACTCAGAACCACGATAGCGTTCTGTTTGACCTTTCTGCCGTCCAAAACCCCGGACTTCAGAAACAGTCATGCCAACTATACCAGCATTGACTAGGGCAATTTTGACCTCATCAAGCTTAAACGGACGGATAATAGCTTCTACTTTTTTCATTTTTTGTCTCCTGAGTTCTATGTTTATAAAAGTGTAGGCTGAAACAAGCGTGCGTTTACGCCAAAGATGAAACCTTTGGCGCTTAATTTGCACAAGCCTTGGGAGTGGTGTAACGCTTAAAAAAGCAGCGCAACCTCAAATAAATATCTACGAAATTGGCACATGGCATCACGATAGATGCCCTGCTTATCAAATAAAAGTCAAATTAGTAAGCATTGTCTACCTGAATGGTCTTTTAAGTAATAACTTGAGGTTTCTAGCTCAATTTATCATTTTTTCGTAGTTTATTTAACTGAAAATAAAGATGAATTGTGATGTGCGCTCAATTGACTGGGAGAATGATTTCACCTAACGACTATGCTTTTCCAATAAGGGGCGTACAACCAAATACCCAGCACCAAAACCTAGAACAATAATTAATAAGATAGCTATTATCAACCACCAGCCTTTAATATGCGTTGGCTCAGATTCACTGTAGGGATAATAACTGACTTCCTGTTCTTCTATAAACACTGGTTCGGGAATGGAACTCGGAATTTCCATTTCTGGAGGAAAGACAGGTGTTGGGGAAGGTTCTACGGAGGAAGGACGCCCACGGAAAACTTGCTCTTTGGGAGACACTGTGGTGACTGGTCGTTTGGTTTGAGATTTATCATCAGGTATAGCTTGAGAAGCTGTGTGAGAACTAACCTTTGGTTGTGAATCAACCAACTTTTGCAGGCGCAAAACAGACTCAACAGCTTTCTTTATTTCTTGCCGAAGTAGTTGATTTTCTTGTACGAGTTGTTGATTTTGGGCGCTAAGAGCATCTAACTTTGCTTGACAAGCATGTAACTCTGTTGCCAAGTCCCGATACACAGAGATTGGTACAGAGGGAGAATAGGCTTGGGTATTTCCTACGGGTGTACTGCTGTAAACAGAATCTGAGATTGTTCGCATTGGTGGATTAGCTTCAAAAGAGAACGTAAGTCAACGAAGCGGATTTGCTATCAGAGACTAGCAGTCTCTGAAACTATGCCCAAGAATAATGGAAAAGTGTGCATAGGGGAAAGATTATTAATTTACAATTTAGGGCAAAAAGATACAAGTCAATCAATAATAGAATATTTATCCCAAAGGTATGAGGTTAACTGGAAGTTTAGGTAGAAAAGGAGTTCAGCATATTCTGCACCTTGCGTAACTACTGAACGACTTTGGTAGAGGCTTACACCTGGCGTTCCCCTGATATCAAGAGTGGAAAGAAGTGTCCCACAGGACCTTGTCCTTTGCCAATATTAAGAGAGTAAGAGAGTGCAGAAGTGACATATTCCTTTGCCTTTCGCACTGCTGTTATCAAGTCGGTTCCCAGTGCAAGATGAGCGGCGATCGCTGCTGAGAGAGTACAACCAGTACCGTGAGAATTTTTTGTATCTACGTGTTTTGTTGTCAAAGTTTCCATCTTATGCCCATCAAACCAGATATCAACACCACGCACGCTCCCCTGCATACCTCCACCCTTAACTAAAACAACCTTTGCCCCTGTATTCTGGTGAATGATTTGCGCGGCTGCTCTCATATCATCTAAGCAGTTAATTTGTAAACCGCTCAAAATCTGAGCTTCGTAGCGATTTGGTGTGATGATAGTTGCTAGGGGAATGAGGAGATTGCGGAGACTTTTCACGGCATCATCATCAATCAATTGCGCCCCTGTGCGGGATACCATAACTGGATCAACAACTAAGTTATGGATTTCTAAAGCTTTCACCTGTTGGGCAACAGCGGCAATGATTTCCTGATTGAGTAACATTCCCGTTTTCGCCGCTTGCACACCTATATCCTCATATACAGCATGAATTTGCGCCACAACAGCCTCTGGTGGCATAGCATCAACCCGGTTAACCCCCAAAGTATTTTGTGCTGTGACGCAGGTAATAGCGCTTGTACCGTGGACGCAGTGAAAAGCAAAAGTGCGTAAATCGGCTTGAATACCTGCACCACCACCGCTATCAGATCCGGCGATGGTTAAAGCAACGGGCATGGGTGTTGTTTCAGCGTTCATAGTTTAGGGAAGAGAGGGAAGAGAAAGAATAACTCTTGACTATTAGACTTCTTGCAAAAGATTACGATGAATGGATATTTATAACCAGAGATGCACACGGATTAACACAAATAAATCATCTGTATGCATCTGGAGGACACTGCGTTGCGGAGAGAAGTTGCAAGGAGGGTTTCCTCCTTTGCAAACTTCGGGGGGTTCCCCCCGTTGTTCGCGTTCGCGCAGCGTGTCCCGCAAGGGACTCAGCGTCTCCGTAAGCGCAAAGCGCACACTTCGTTCGTGAACGCGTAGCGTGTCCGTTCGGCCTCAAGCCGTGCCCGTAAGCGCAAAGCGCAGGCTCCGCCAACGCGCAGCGTGTCCGTAAGGACTCAGGGCTCAGGACATAGGAGATAGCAAGTGTCCGTTGTTCATCTGTGGTTTCATTTTCATCCAATTGACTTTTGCACTCTATCTTTATTGAGTATTGACTCTTGAGTCTTGACTATTGACTCTTGAGTGCAAAAACTTGCCCCATTCTGCGGCTAAGGGAATTTCCGTAAAAGGAACACGTACTGAATTCGCTCTTTCAGGAAACAGAAATTCCAACTCGATAGTACGACCTTTTTGTGGCGGCTGTTCTATCTCTACTTGTTTGTCATCTACTAAAAGGCGAACTTGTTGGACATCAAGCAAAGAAAATGTTTCTAGCTTAATTGGACCTTTTGGCGTTGGTTTGCCCCAAGTTATATTGTTACCTTTTTGACCCAAAACTGCATAGATATCAAACTTAGCCCGTTCAAATTGCTCTGCCCAAGTGCGATATGCCTCAATTTTTTGATACTCCTTAGAGCCTTGCCAAGCCAACCAAAAAAATGCAAATAACAGGGGTAACCATAAAAGACCGCGTTCCATCGTTGATAAATTGTCCTGAGTTTTGTGTAAAAATTGTAAGTTTACTCCTAAACGCACCAATAAGGGGCGTGTATGAGTTATGGTAGTGAGCAAACTGGCAAAAAGCGCTAATGGTTTGAGATGAGAAAGCTAATATTATTTTGCTTATTTGTCATCGGGCTAGGTGTTGCCCTGTTTAATTTTATTAATTTTCAGGGACTGGCAGCCAAAGGGGAATTTGAGACGATAGTGCTAAACTTCCGCGAAGATATTCCCAAAGAGGTATTGCAGCAGGATCTGCAAGCTATTGGTCAACAGTACAACGTCACTCCCCGATTAGATAATCAATTTTCCGCCAAGGAGAATGTTTATATCATCAAGGGCGATAAACAGCGACTGAAAGAACTGAAAAAGTCGCCATTTGCCCAAGCAATGGATTTTATTGAGCCAAACTATATCTACAAGATTCCCAAACCAGGTAAAGTTGCTTGGCTGGGAGAATTATTGCAGCCCTCACAAGAGGGTGACGAAGCGAAACCGACATTAAAAGGTCCCAACGACCCCTATTACAGCAAGCAGTGGAATCTGCACAATATCAATATTGAAGGCGCGTGGACTCAAACCAAAGGTAAAGACATTACAGTTGCAGTCATTGATACCGGCATTACCCGCGTCCGTGACTTAGTAGAGACAGAATTTGTCCCTGGTTACGACTTTGTCAACGACAGAGTAGAAGCTGACGACGACAACGGACACGGCACCCACGTTGGTGGGACCATCGCCCAATCCACCAACAACAGCTATGGCGTAGCTGGTATTGCCTACGAAGCCAAGCTGATGCCTCTCAAGGTACTGAGTGATTATGGTGGCGGGACTGTTGCCGATATAGCCGAAGCGATTAAATTTGCTGCTGATAATGGCGCAGATGTGATTAATATGAGCTTGGGCGGTGGCGGTGAAAGCCATCTGATGAAAGACGCGATTGAATATGCCCACAGAAAAGGCGTTGTCATCATTGCCGCTGCGGGTAATGAGAATCAGAATTCTGCCTCCTATCCAGCGCGTTATCCCTATGTTATTGGCGTTTCGGCATTAGGTCCAGATGGGGAAAGAGCACCCTATTCTAACTTTGGTGCCGGAGTCGATATCTCCGCCCCTGGTGGCAGTGATGCGGGCAAGATTCTGCAAGAAACCATAGACCCCGAAAACAAAGGTGTAGGCGTGTTTATGGGCTTCCAGGGTACAAGCATGGCAGCGCCTCACGTTGCTGGTGTTGCTGCATTGGTAAAAGCCTCTGGCGTCAAAGAACCAGATGAAATCCTCGAAGTCCTCAAGCAGTCAGCACGAACTGTCCAGGATGATGGTTTGAACTATTACGGCGCTGGACTACTGAATGCAGATGCAGCAGTGCAACGTGCTACCCAAGGGCAAATCAGTTTCCAAGATTTCTTTCGCTGGTTACGGGATAACGGCTATCTCAACCCCGGTTTTTGGATTGATGGCGGTGCTGTGGCACTGTTACCCAAGATTATGATGGTTCTCGGTTCCTATCTCCTCGCTTGGTTTTTACGGGTTTACTTTCCGTTCCAGTGGGGTTGGAATTTATCCTGGGGCTTGATAACTGGTAGTTCTGGCTTATTTTTCCTCAAGGGAATTTATATCTTTGACCTTCCCCAGTGGCCCTTCCGCTTGTTGGGCAGTTCCATTCCGGAATTAGGCAACACCCTGCAAGGAACAAATGCTTTTAATCCGCTATTTGCCAGCGTGCTGATTCCCTTAGTCTTAATGGCATTGCTGTTGGGAAATTCTAAATGGAAGTGGTTTGCCATTGGTTCATCGCTAGGTGTAGCAACGTGTTTGGTCGTGAGTGCGGTATCAGATCCCGCAGTTTGGGGATTGGGCAGTGGTATCCTAGCTCGTATGTTCTTGATCGTTAATGCCGTGCTATGTTTCGGTTTAGCTCGTTTAGCAGTCAAAAACGAAGAACAACCAGCCTAAAAAAGTCAAGAGTGAACACACAAGAGAGAAGAGAGAAAAAACAAAGAAGAGTTTTTATGACTTTTCTTCGTTCTTCGTTCTTCTTTCTTTTTTAACCGGAGGTTAATGGATATGAGCATTACAGTTACAGGTACCGTTGAACGCCGTGACATTGGTACTGGCGCTTGGGCGTTAGTTAGTGATGATGGCGTGACCTATGAAATCTCTAAAGGATCTGACAAAAGCTTACTCAAACAAGGACAAAAAGCAAAAGTCACTGGACAGGTGCGTGAAGATGTTATGACCATTGCGATGATTGGTCCAGTGCTGGAAGTAAAATCTTTTGAAGTCCTTAGTTCTGGTTAGACGCTTCTGAATTCAGAACTTCTTGCAGCCGACTTCTAAATTCCCCTTTGGGATGACCACCTTTAACCTCACCCAAAATCTGAAATTCTCCTTCTGGCGAATCACAAACAATGTAGGTCGGCCATCCCATTTCTGATTTATCTGGATACTGAGTCAGTAGAATTTTACGATACTTGCGGTAAGTAGCTGTATCCTGCATTTTCACATCAATAAATTGCAAGCCCAGTTCTTCAGCCACCTTTTTGTCATAGAAAGACATCTTGTGGCATAGACCGCAGTCTTCTGAAGAAAACTTAATGACAGCTAAATTCATGGCTCTGCAACTCTCTAGGTACTAGCACTAGCTTTTGACTCAAACAGTAAGATACCAATATACAAAGCAAAAAATTATAGAAAAAATATTAAGAATTGCAGCTGCGGTTATTTTGTTCAAAATAAAAAACCCCAAGTAGCTAGTAGCTAGCTAGGGGTGTCAGTTATCAGGGTGCATCTACCAATACTATGTTCTCGAAAAAACCAGTAGGTTCCGGACAAAAACGCTAAAATTCTGGGGATGTTGGTGTAAAAAATAAAAAACCCCAAGTGGCTAGTAGCTAGCCAGGGGTGTCAGTTATCAGGGTGCATCTACCAATACT
>JAHHIB010000070.1 GCA_019359075.1 Kalymmatonema hyalinum WJT4-NPBG1 | reverse complement strand
CTATTCTACACAATTTCTTTATTACGATCGCTCGCAAACTTGGTTTCCGAACTATTCCTCAAGCACAACGCGCCCTCTCCAACCAACTCGATAAAGTTTTTTCTTTCTTTGTATGAAACCACCCTGCTTCAAGGTCATCCTGGAAGGGGTGCGGACTTTTTACTGGTTCCGGTAAAAATCCATGCTTATGCGATCGCGCACAAGGCAAACGCAAAATCACCCCGCCGTTACTGCATGGGGTGCGGGAAGATGGGAACGATGGGAGAAGGCTACATAGTAATGTGACCCTATTGACACTCCTCAGCCTAAAGGCATGAGGATTCTTGGGCTGAACTTGCCTTTTTCGGGTTGCCCCTATCATAGGTCTTACAGTTCATAACTTGTCCGAATCACAGTTTTTTAGGCTATGACCCACTTAAGGACAACTCCCCAAGCGTTTACCCATTTCGGGGTACGTTCCCATGTGCCCCATGGTACGCGGATTACTCCAAATTGTTTTTTACTAAATCATTCACTGTTGTCGAACAGCTACTGCCCTGTTTATAGAGTTTTCGGTGCTCTTGCCCTTACTATTTTCCGACCCATCGTGTGGCATACCGTAGCATATTTCCTAGCTGAGCCATATTTGTCGGGCACGTATCGGCGGTATCTCAACCTGTAGGCTAATTATATTGTCGCACAATATGGCATTTTGTTCCCAATTAAAAAGTCGTCCTAGAAGGACGAGGCTTTAAACCCAGCTTTTCGGTAAAGCAGAAATCTATAAAAACATCCTAAAACTGATAAATCTCTTGCTCACAAGTTCCTCAAATTGTTTCCCTATCTTGAAAGTGAACTAACCCCAATTCACCAACACTCATATGGAATACCTCTGCTATCTTGCGAATGCCAGCCTTACACTGCGGTTGGTTGAATACCTGCTTAAGTTACCTGAACTCAGAGTCAGCTTCGTCACTGTAATTAATCAAATTGACGGTTGGGTGGTTAGAGTCAGACTAAAGCATCAGGTCTCACCTACTGAAGATGGTAATTTGAGGGCAATCTTAAGTGAATTAGGAATTAGCTACTCACCACCAAAGCGGGTACAATTGGCACTTTGGAGTTTGGCTGGCGGAGTGTCCCCGGTTGATGTCATGCGTCGCTACCAGGTTGCTGTAGTTTCTCATGGTAAGCCAGAAAAAGAGGAGATAGAAGCGTTCCGGCAACATTTCATCAGGGGATTGGGCTACTGTCCACACACCCTGGCTTGACCCAAAATTATTTCTCGCACGAAACCCTTGGCAATACCGAGAACCAATCATGATCCACAGCTTACAATTAAAAGCCCCCAGTGGGTGCTACTACTGGAGGCTTCTGCTGAACCGTTTTCATTGGCTCCATAGTATCGATGCCGATATTTGTAAATCCCCTTTCTAAAGCTGGAGTTCAAGTTACAAAAGATTGTGTCTATTAATACAGTGCGTCAAGAACTTTTCTTCTCGAAACCTATTTTTATTAAGTTTTAAGGCTTGTCATTACCAACATCTTTCTAGTGACTGGGTGGCAAAATTAGCTCCCCACCACATATCTTGTAATCGCATCCAATGTCGCCATAAGGTCTGCCAGCCAGGAAGGCCATCTGCTTTGCGTGCTGAAAAAGGCTCAATTCGCTCCAACACGTATTGAATTTACCAGTTGGAAAGCTCTTTGATTTATTACATAGGGTTTTTGAGTGATAATCCCGGCTCTTGCATAGGAAGGTTTATACGTCCAGTGAACAAAAATCTGGACGTATAAGCGTATTTCTATGAGCTAAGCAAAACTACTTTCAAGAACTTTACCAGAACTTTTTAGACTTTCGCTGTATCGGCTATAACCAGTTTATTAAAGAAACTGAGATTAGAGTAAACTTTTACTTTGACAATGACAACAATTGTATCAAACAACCATGCCACAACTTATACCTCAACCAAATCGGATTGAAGCCGCAGGAAATAAGCCCAAATTGATTGATGAGTATATCGGTCGAGTATCAACTCAAACCGCAGCTGTTAGTATTGCCCATATGCGTTCCCCTGGTGGTTGGATAGAACCTGGACAAAAACCTGATTTCGACGAGTTCACTGTTGTTCTTAAAGGAATGCTTCGGGTTGAATATGAGGGCGGTAAAATGGACGTTCAAGCTGGACAGGCAGTGATTGCACGTGCGGGTGAATCGGTTCGCTACAGTACTCCTACTCAGGAAGGTGCAGAATATATTTCCGTCTGTCTTCCAGCCTTTTCACCTGAGACTGTGAATCGAGATTCTGAAACTTAGGAAAGCGATTGGACCAGTACGGGTTGATTTTGACGTGAGTATTAAAATAATTAAAATAATTAAAATAGTTGTATAAAAGCTTCTTTATCTTTTGCTAAAAATAGAGCAAGCCACTGTTAATTTGAGGAGATGAAAGGGAACTATATATCTGTAGTCTGATACTGTACCAGTAAACTAAGATGTTTGCCCTATCTCGTCAAAGTTTCACTGCATCTTTTGCAGCCTGTTTGTGTATGTTGGGAGTTGGCTTGCTCCAATTTCCAAAAATGCAAAAACTACTTCATAGTAACAAAACTCCTTCATTAGAAATACAAAGAACAATTGACTCAGAAAAGGTGCGCCTAATTTTTTTAAAAAAAATGCCATCTTTTGGTTACAATAACATCATTGCTAATTGGGTTTATCTCAATTTTGTGCAATATTTTGGCGATGATGAAGTTCGTGCCAAAACAGGTTACAGTCTAAGCCCAGAATACTTTGAAGTCATTTTGGGACGCGATCCGCGATTTATACCTGCCTATCTAAGCCTTTCTACTAGTACTTCCATGTATGCAGGTATGCCAGAACGTTCTATAAAATTAACAGAGAAAGCTTTAAAGTCACTATCTCCTTGGGTTCCGGAAAAGTCTTATTATGTGTGGCGATATAAAGGCATTGATGAGTTATTATTTTTAGGAAAATCATCAATGGCTCAACACTCCTTTGAAATAGCAGCAGATTGGGCTAGTCAGCATACAGATCAAGAAAGCAAACAAGCGGCATCGATTTCGCAGAAAACCGCTGAATTCCTCAAGCAAAATCCTAACAGTAAATTGGCTCGAATTAGTAGTTGGACAATGATATTAAATAATCAAGTTGATAAAACAACTCGTCAGCGAGCAATCAATGAAATTGAAGCTTTGGGAGGAAAGGTTATCAGCAATCCCGACGGTATTTACAAAATTAAATTATCTGAAAATAATTAAATTGATACGCTTGTAGTAGGCGCTTAAGCGTTTACTATTAACCCATCCTCAGTGAGGTTACGGTTATTTTCTGGTACAAGGGCAAATTGATTGAGTCTCAAACTCTAGAATTAGAAATTGACGACCCAGGGTTACTCTATGGAGCAACCGTTTTTACTACGCTGCGGGTTTATGATAACTCGCTCGATAGTCGGTTAACTTACTGGCGCTCCCATTGCGATCGCCTAAAATTTAGCTTGCAAACCTTTGATTGGCGCTTACCAGATGAAGAGCGATTGCGTCAAGGGGCACAAGTTATGATGGCACACTTTCCCGTCCTCAGAATCACCATCTTTCCTGATGGACGGGAGTGGATAACGGGTAGGTTGCTGCCAAAAGGCTTGAGAGAAATACAGGAGAATGGTATTAATGCAATTCTTGCTGCGTCGGAATTTGTTCGCTGTCTACCTGCTCATAAAACGGGAAACTACCTCAGCGCATGGTTGGCAAAGGCTAACGCCCAAAAATTAAATACGCAAGAAGCGATATTAGTGGATGCGGCGGGAAATTGGCTAGAAACGAGTACAGGCAACCTCTGGGGATGGCGGGATGGCAGTTGGTGGACGCCGCCTTTAACAGCAGGAATTTTGCCAGGAGTCGTACGAGGAGAGCTTAGAGACTGGCTATTGAAACAGCACATTGTTCGAGAGGAACCTTGGACACCAGAGCTAGTCAAGGGTTTTGAGGCTATTGCCTACAGCAATAGTGTAGTGGAAACCGTCCCGATTCATACCGTTATGCAGCCTACAGGAAAGCTAGAATGTAATCCCCACCATCCCTGTTTTCAACAACTGCGGATGTTTTTTATAGCATTGTAGGTGCAAAATTTGGTATACGTTAAGATAAGTTAACATAATTCTTAAAAAGCCCTCTCTTTACAGAGACGCTACGGGAAAGCACAAGAGATCTAGGAGGATTGACCTGGGTGAATAACAAACGATGGAGAAATGCGGGGCTGTACGCACTGCTGTTTATTGTTGTCATTGCGCTGGGGACAGCGTTTTTTGACAAACAACCACAAAGTAGAGATACATGGCGGTACAGCCAGTTTATTCAAGAAGTTCAAAATGGCAGAGTCGCAAAAGTCAGTTTAAGTGCAGATCGGTCTACAGCTCTTGTGACGCCAGGCGACGGCACTAAGAAGCTTGTGACCTTGGTCAATGACCCTGACCTCATCAACACTCTCACCCAACATGGCGTAGATATTAGTGTTTTGCCGCAAACCGATGAAGGATTTTGGTTTAAGGCACTAAGTAGCTTATTTTTCCCTGTATTACTTCTGGTTGGCTTATTCTTCTTGCTACGCCGCGCTCAAAATGGTCCTGGTAGCCAAGCAATGAACTTTGGCAAGTCCAAAGCGAGAGTCCAAATGGAGCCGCAAACCCAAGTGACATTTAACGATGTCGCTGGTATTGACCAGGCAAAACTAGAACTCAACGAAGTCGTAGACTTTTTGAAAAATGCCGATCGCTTCACCGCTGTTGGAGCAAAAATTCCCAAAGGCGTGCTGCTTGTTGGTCCTCCAGGAACAGGTAAAACTCTGCTTGCTCGTGCAGTAGCAGGCGAAGCTGGTGTGCCCTTCTTCTCTATCTCTGGTTCTGAGTTTGTAGAAATGTTCGTAGGTGTGGGTGCATCCCGCGTCCGCGACTTGTTCGAGCAAGCAAAGACAAATGCTCCCTGCATCGTCTTCATCGATGAAATTGACGCCGTAGGTCGTCAGCGGGGTGCAGGTTTAGGCGGTGGTAACGATGAGCGCGAACAAACCCTCAACCAGTTGCTCACAGAAATGGACGGCTTTGAAGGCAACACAGGCATCATCATTATTGCCGCCACCAACCGTCCCGACGTTCTAGATGCAGCATTGTTGCGTCCTGGTCGTTTCGACCGTCAAGTCGTCGTTGATCGCCCAGATTATGCTGGACGCGCGGAAATTCTCAAAGTTCACGCCCGTGGTAAGACCTTGGCAAAAGATGTGGACTTGGATAGAATTGCCCGTCGTACCCCTGGGTTCACTGGTGCAGACCTTTCCAACCTGCTCAATGAAGCTGCAATTCTGGCTGCACGCCGGAATTTAACCGAAATTTCGATGGATGAAATTAACGACGCCATCGATCGCGTGCTAGCAGGTCCAGAGAAGAAAGACCGAGTGATGAGCGAAAAGCGCAAAACTCTGGTAGCATACCACGAAGCAGGTCACGCCCTTGTCGGTGCGCTGATGCCAGACTATGACCCAGTGCAGAAGATTAGCATTATCCCTCGCGGTAGAGCTGGTGGTTTAACTTGGTTTACCCCCAGTGAAGACCGGATGGACACTGGCTTGTACAGCCGTGCTTATCTGGAAAACCAGATGGCAGTTGCCTTAGGTGGTCGTCTCGCTGAAGAACTCATTTTTGGTGAAGAAGAAGTCACCACTGGTGCTGCTCAAGACTTGCAACAAGTCGCTCGTGTAGCCCGTCAAATGGTGACACGCTTTGGAATGAGCGATCGCTTAGGTCCTGTTGCTCTCGGTCGTCAGCAAGGCAATATGTTCCTCGGTCGAGACATCATGGCAGAACGCGACTTCTCTGAAGAAACTGCTGCTGCTATTGATGAAGAAGTCCGCAAGCTGGTAGAAACAGCTTACCAACGCTCCAAAGAAGTGTTGCAAAATAACCGCCACATTCTCGACCAACTCGCGCAAATACTGGTTGAAAAGGAAACAGTCGATGCCGAGGAGTTGCAAGAACTGTTGGCAAACAACGATGTGAAAACTGCAACGTTTGCTTAATAAATAAGAAGAAGAGATAAAACAATTTCTTCATTCTTCACTCTTGATTCTTCATTCTTTAAAGTCAGGGTAATTCTGGAATCTTCCATTGTTACCCTGATTTTTTTCACAAATCTTGCTACTAAAGTTGTAAGCTACTTATGAAGTTACCTGAACTAGCTTCCGAAACTATCGACCGTATCATTGAAATGGGATGGGAAGACCGAACACCATTTGAGGCAATTGAAGAACAATTCGGTTTGCAAGAAAAGCAGGTCATTGCCCTGATGCGCCGTGAAATGAAAGCATCCAGTTTTCAGATGTGGCGGGAACGTGTTACTGGACGTAACAGCAAGCATTTACAAAAGCGAGAGTTTGTTGCAGGTCGATTTAAGTCAGATAATCAAAAGACTTGAAACTCGCACGCTTAAATCAGTTATCAGTTATCAGTTATCAGTTATCAGGCGGGCGCTTTGGGGGATGCGCTCACCGCCACCAACGCATAAAGGTCCAATTGGTGGGGGACGGGCGACCACTCGCATAAAGGTCCAATTGGTGGGGACGGGCGACCACTCGTATTTAACTCGACACTGCGGCTGGTACTGTTCACTGTTAAAAGTGCTTAGATCAGCACCCCACAGTTCGACTCTTTCTTTATCGGTACGTCCATAGGCATGGTACCAAGCGCCGAAGTTCCCACCAAGGTAAGACGTGGATTGAGCAAGTGATGGGTCATGATTAACAGAATGCTTATTCAATCTAAAGGCAGCCCACTCAAAGAGTCGTAAATGGAGGGCACAACGATACTCTGCCCTCAAAACGTCCCCTACTGTAGGTGGCAAAAGAAGTAGATACTTGTTGGAGGGGAAGCAATGAAAGCAAATGAACTATTGGCAGAATACGAGAAAGGCAGAAGAGATTTTACTGAAGTAAACCTGAGCGAAGCATACTTGCAAGAAGCTAACCTGAGTGGAGCAATTTTAGACAGAGCTATTTTGGATGGTGCTGATTTAAGCAGGGTGAATCTCAGTCAAGCAAGCCTAATTGAAGCTGACTTAAATGGAGCAAATTTAAATCAGGCAAATCTCACCCAAGCTAATCTGAGTGGAGCCATCCTAGATGGAGCAATTCTAGAAGGAGCCATTTTGGATGGTGCAAATTTGAATCAAGCCGACTTGACGATCGCAAAGTTGGTTGGCGCTCAATTTCGTGATGCTGAGCTACAAGAAGCTAATTTGAATGCAGTTTCTCTCAATGAAGCAGATCTTAGTCATGCTGACTTAGCGAAAGCAGATCTCACCCAAGCAGATCTGAGCCACGCCCAATTGAACGAGACTAACTTGAACCAAGCTAACTTGAATGACGCAAATCTAGAAGGCACAATTCTGGATGAAAATAAAGTTTGATTTTTGGCAAGAAACTTTTGGTAGATTTTTTGAGTCTGAATCTCCAAATTCTGCAAAAATTTGCCAATGTCTGAATCTGCCCAAGGCATCCCAGGATTGCCCGACTTAACGCATCCTACCGAACTGATCCAATTTGGAACCCATTTACTGAAAGCTTCACTGTTATTGGTATTCCTGGTTGTCGCCTTGGGAGTTGCAATTGCTTTGTTAAGCTTTGCCCTTCGTCGAAATCAACAGCAGCAAGAGATTTTGATTGGTGAATGGGCTGTTAGTTACTCCCAACTATTGCGAGGATTACAGCATTTAACGCTGGTGTTAATTCTGATGGTGGGAGGATTTTTTCTTTGTTCGACTTTGAGCAATCGATACCATCATTGGGAACAGGCGAAGGTGGCTGAAGTTGCCGAGAGTGTCGCTGGTGAAAAGTTAGAACAAATAGCGCCTCAAATACGGTATGTTACTGAAGAGCCATACACATACACGACTCAAGTTAATAATAAGATAGTCAAGATAAATGATAAACAGAAGGTTAGCCGCTTCCTAACATTAAGTGGGTCGCAAATTCAAGTCAAGATTGACCAAAGCCCAGATGTTCAAGGTCGCCGCGCCATTTATAAAATAGACTATACTGCTGACTACAAAATTGTTAACCAACTCAAGGATATTAATAGTTTTTTCTTTGAAGCTCCGCCGCCCGTTGGTTACTCTTTATTGCAAAGCTATAAAGTAGAGCGTGACGGTACTAGGCTTCAACAAAGAAATCCGGGTGACTATGGCTTTCCATTCCAACTGCAACCCGGAGAAGAAACGAGTTTAAGAGTCACTTATAAGGCTCAAGGAGGACCGCGTTGGGTTTATAATTCCAACGGGCAGTTGCTTTCTAACTTCCGCTTGAGTGCGATCGCCAACTTCGCTGGAGCTGATTTTGCCAGTGGTATTGTACCCACTGAAATTAAAAATGACAGACAAGGGACTCAATTTACTTGGGTATTTGACGATAATGTTTCCGTAAAGAACCCATTTGGGGTGTATACCTACACTGACCCCATTCGTCACACTGGTGTCCTTCCCCGACTGCTACTGCTAGCACCGACAATATTTTTGTGGTGGATATTGCTGCTGTATTTGTCGCTACCCATGAGCCTGAGAAATTTGGCAATAGCAGGTAGCATCTTTTTTGCTTGTTTGCTGACTTTAACCTATCTCAGTCGCTTTATAAATCCTCAGTTCGCTTGGACTCTCATTTCGCTTATCTTACTAGCATTGACATGGGGTTTGGGGTCAAAAAACCGCAGTGTTTCCCTAGCTGCTGTCATCTGCACAATTGCTGGCGCTGTGCTACCGATCTTTGGATTATTAGTACCATTTAGCGGTCTCACTCTCAGCCTTGCAGGCTTGCTTTCAGCTATCTGGCTTGCGGTTCGTCATTGGTACGGATTTTATAGTTTACAACCACAAGACCGTAAATATTGAGGTCTTTTATATTGCATTTTACAAAAAAAACCTAACCCGTATCTAATTCGGGTCAGGTTTAGAGTGCTTGATGTTAATGCCGTGTCAATAATAAAGATTCTACTGAGCGATTTCATGGGACAAAAGTCATGACCTGATGTGACAAAAGTCCTAAATTTCAAGGGGGTGATTCTGAAATCACCCCCATATTATCTTCCTACAATTATTTAATAGCACCAGCCTTCTGTGAACAGATATTACTCAGCAATATTAACCAAACCTTGAACTTGTGAATTAGCCAATGTTGGTGCTGTAAATATACGGGAATATAAACTTGATGGTTGCTGCTCGGCGACAACTGGTAGAACTTGACGGGCATGAGTTGCGATTTGCATCGTCTTCACATCGTATGTTTGTGTCGCCAATTTGGGATAAAAGCCGATCCCGATGATGGGAAGCAACAGACAAGCGGTGATGAATAGTTCGCGGGGTTTGACATCCGCTACCACTGCATCCAGCACTAACTTTTCGTTTTGCTTACCGTAGAACACTTCGCGCAGCATCGACAGTAAGTAAATCGGAGTCAGAATCACACCGACAGCCGACAACAGCACGACAACGACTTTGAAGCTAGAACTGTAGACATCGCTTGTGGCAATACCGATGAATACCATCAACTCTCCGACAAAGCCACTCATCCCTGGTAACGCCAGAGAAGCCATTGCAGCCGCTGTGAACAGAGCAAAGCTTTTGGGCATGACTTTTGCGATACCACCCATTTTGTCCATCATCAAGGTGTGGGTACGCTCGTAAGTGACTCCAGAGAGGAAGAACAAACTAGCAGCAATCAAACCGTGGGAAACCATCTGGAGCATTGCACCGCTGATCCCTAACTCTGTATAGGAAGCAATACCAATCAAGACAAACCCCATGTGCGCTATCGAAGAGTAAGCCAAGCGGCGCTTGAGATTCGTTTGAGCAAAGGCACAGCAAGCACCGTAAACAATGTTCACCACACCCAAAATTGCCAGCACTGGGGCAAAGGAAGCATGAGCGTTGGGCAACATCTCCATGTTGATGCGGATGAGCGCATAACCACCCATCTTCAACAACACACCAGCCAAAATCATCGAACCAGGTGCTGAAGCTTCACCGTGAGCATCGGGTAGCCAAGTGTGTAGAGGGAAAATCGGCAGCTTGACACCAAAGGCAATCAAGAAGCAGGCATAAACCAGGAGTTCAAGAGCCTTGGGATATTGCTTCGTTCCGAGAGTTGCCATGTCGAAGGTGACAGTGTCTCCAAAGAATGCCATTGCAAAACCCGCTACCAAGATGAATATTGATGCAGCAGCTGTGTAGAGAATGAATTTAGTAGCTGCGTAGCGGCGCTTTTCTCCTCCCCAAATCGAAATCAGCAGGTACACTGGCACCAACTCGATCTCCCACATCAGGAAGAACAACAGCAAATCTTGGGCGACAAACACACCAATTTGGGCGCTGTACATCACCAGCATCAAACCATAAAATAAACGCGGCTTATTGGTAACTTTCCAAGCCGCGAATATTGCAAGTGTGTTTATCAAGCCTGTCAGCAGTATCAAAGGCATTGACAAACCATCAACTGCAACAGACCAATTCAAACCCAACTGAGGAACCCAAGCATATTTCTCAATCAGTTGGTATGCAGAACTGTGAAAATCGTAGTCCTGCCAAAAGGCGTAAATCATCAACGCAAAGTTCGTGAGCGCAACTCCCAGACCATACCAGCGGACAGTTCTGCCTTCCTTATCTGGGATTAAGGGAATGGCTATAGCAGCCACTATCGGCAACAGAATTATGGTTGTTATCCAAGGAAACTCAATAGCATTCATCACTGACAATCGTTTTACGTTTTTCTTTTTAATTACATTATATGAAGGAATTCATACTTTTGTGAAGGCGATTCCTTTAAAAAAATCAAATCTTTAGGATTGATAAGAATAAATACTTACCAATAACTCTCAAAATTCATTCTAAAAGTAAAGTTTTACTAAGTCAACAAAAAACGGTGACTCCAGCCACCGTCAAAAATTGTAATATTAACTCTGTTTTAGGAGGGATATTTGGCAATGCGACTTCTTGTTACTGAGTCCAAAAGATAGACAAAAATAACCAATTAAAACTTATATGATACGGTTGACAAATACATCAACACCTTTAATTTCTAAAACGTTAGGAACCGGAATCGTCTTGAACCGATAAAAGGTGGTTTCAGGATATTGCACAAACCTCAAAGACATATATTAGTGTTGCAAGTTTCCAAAAAATAAGTTTAGGGCAGCAGCCCCTTGTAAAGCGTAAGCTCCAGGAGCGTTTGCCAACAAAGCTGTAGAAAATCCAAAATCTTTTATATCATTTTGAATTTTGAATTGCTTTTGCTCCTTGAGTATCAACAGAAAGCGATCGCACCTCTGCCTTAATTCCCTCCTTCATCCAAGCAGTTGCCATCGCCGCCACCACAGCTTGAGAATCAGCCTTATTTGTTAAAGCCAACAGCGTTGGACCTGCACCACTAATTACCATGCCATAAGCGCCAGCAGCAACAGCAGCAGAATGCACAGTATCGTAACCTCGAATCAATGCTTTGCGATAAGGCTGATGCAACCTATCTTGTAAAGCAGCTCTTAGCCAATTACCCGTACCAGTTTCCAAACCTCGCAACAACAATCCCAGATGTGCCGTATTAAAAATCGCATCCGCACGACTCACCTCAGTTGGCAAAACCCGCCGCGCCTCCTTCGTTGAAAGCTCAAAATCCGGAATTGCCACCACCGGCACAACCTCCTCACTCCAAGGAACCTCACAAATTTCCCACTCTTGGCGCTCTTGGAGCCTTGGCGGTTCATTTTCCACCCCCGTCGCCGCCAAACGACATCCTCCCAACAAAGCCGGCACCACATTATCTGGGTGTCCTTCCAGAGCGATCGCCAACTCCATCACTTGCACCTGAGTTATCGGTTCCCCGGCTAGCAAATTGGCACCAACCAACCCACCAACTATAGCTGTCGCCGAACTCCCCAAACCCCGCGCCAGTGGAACACCAAGACGAATATCGATTTCTACAGGTGGCGGTGTCTGCTCTATGTATTGATAAAACTTTACAAACGCTTGATAAAGTAAATTACTTTCATCAGTCACAACTCGTTCAGCTTCGGCACCCGTGACAGTAATTTTCATTTTCCCCTGTTCTAGGCGAGTAAACTTAAACTCGTTGTACAGCGTTAGAGCCGCACCAATACAATCAAAACCTGGTCCTAAATTGGCAGTTGTAGCTGGAACAGTGATAGATACAGAAGAAATAACAGACATCAGTCGCTAAAAACTAATTAATCAACCAGCATCCCACGTAACTGATGAATTTGTTCAGCAGTGATTCCAATTGCCTGTAAATAACCAATAACTCAGCCATACTGGTTTTCCAAAAAATCAAGACTGTTTAGCACTGTTTCAGCCGGAGAATCAAATTCCTCGATACCACTCTTGACTTTGCCCTTACAGGAGGGTGTGTACTGGTAGCAAGAGTTAGGAATGAGCATTTGAGAACTAAGAATAATAACTCATCACTCATAACTCCAGCAAGCCGAGAGGTCAAGTAATGCTAAAAATCGGCCACTTTTCCAAACTCAGCCATGTAACGGTAAAAGCACTGCGCCTTTACGACCAACTGGGACTGCTCAAACCATCTCATGTAGACCACTTTACTGGGTATCGGTACTATTTGGCTGACCAGTTACCTCGACTCAATCGCATTTTGGCGTTCAAAGACTTGGGCTTTTCTCTCGAGCAAATTGCCAGGCTGCTAGACGAGAATTTGTCACCAGTGGAAATCCGCGGGATGTTGCGACTCAAGCACGCGGAACTTCAGAGGTTAGTTGAGGAAGAACAGGCGCGGCTCTTACGTGTGGAAGCAAGACTCAAGCAAATTGAACAGGAGGATACTATGCCTAATTACGAAGTTGTACTTAAAACCGTGGAGCCGATAAAAGTTGCAGCAATCAGGCAAATATTACCACATTACCCCAGTATAGGATCACTATACGATGAGTTATTAGAGTATTTCAAGCAACACGGAGTGAAAGAGGGTGATTATTGCGGCGCGATATGGCATGATCCTGGATACAAAGAGTCTGATGTGGATGGCGAAGCTGTGCTCTCATTTGAGGGTGAGGTATCCAGTACTGACCGCGTGTTGATTTATGAATTACCAGGTGTAGAAAAAATGGCAACTGTAGTTCATCAAGGGAGTTACAACACCATTAACCAAGCGTATGCTGCCTTACCAGCTTGGATTGAAACTAATGGATATAAAATAATCGGTTCTAACCGCGAGGTTTATATAATTGGGGGACACCAACAGGACAACGAGTCATATGTAACGGAAGTGCAGTTTCCTGTCGCCAAGGCTTAACCCAAGGTATTGGCGAGTAGGGAATCGGGAATTCGACTCCCTACTTGCCACTCCCGAAAAAAAGTTTGTTAAGAAAAATGCGTCTCTGTTATGGTAAATTCATAAAAGGAAAAAAAGATTAACGGACTGAGCGCAAACTCAGTCCGGTAAAAAAAGCGGGTTAACCGCTATAGACCTGGTTAACCCGTGCAGCTTTGGGAACGCGCAGAGAAATGACTATTGCAATACCAACTTAACGTTGGCATTTTGTAGACCGCGCTGCTTCACTTCTGCCAGGGTCTTGTTAACGGCATACTTCTGGTTGATCGAGTTGATCAATTCGGTTTGATTGTGCTTCTTAGCAACGCCCCACAGGTCTGCGATCAGATCGAAGGAACCGTCGCTGTTGCGAGACCAACCGAGGTCATATTCGCCTTCCAAAACTGCAACGATGTCGGAACGAACACGTTGACCGTTGTAGCCACGAACATCAGCTTCGGTCTTTACAGTGATGCCCAAGTCGCGCAGGGAAGCCTTGAGGATTTCTGCATCGGTGATTTTGGTACGCAGAGTGCTAAAGTGAGACATTTGGGTTTCCTCCAAACAGAAAGTAGAGAAAAAGACAACGGTTTGTTTTAAGCGAAGCCGCGTTTACCAAGACGCGGTTTTTTCATAACTGCTAGCTTTTGACGCTAGCCTTTCCCCCTGTGGTAGCAGGAGAAAGCTTTTAGAACTCCATTCGCTGATATTCAGCAACGGAGGATGCGGCTGGTCTTGCTCGCTGTCTAGCCCAGTCTCGAAGAGCTGTGACCTGTTCTTGCATCGTACGAGACAGCGGTAGCGTTGCTTTAAGTGCCGCAATAATATCTAATTGTGTGAACTCCCGATCTTGGGCAAAAGCTTCGTACATTGCCGCAACAATCGCTTGTTCAATTTCTGCTCCAGAAAATCCATCAGACATCTTAGATAGCTGTTCTAGATCAAATCGCGAGATGTCTTCCCGACGGTTCGAGAGGTGTATGTTGAAAATATGCTGACGCTCTTCAGGTGTGGGGAGATCCACAAAGAAAATCTCATCAAAGCGACCCTTCCTCAAAAACTCACCAGGTAGGCGCTCAACTCGGTTAGCAGTCGCCATAACAAATACTGGTGATTTTTTCTCTTGCATCCAGGTGAGGAAAGATCCAAAGATCCGACTGGAAGTACCACCATCTGAGTCAGAAGACCCTGTCGTACCAGCAAACGATTTATCTAACTCATCGATAAACAAAATTGCTGGGGAAATCGATTCTGCTGTTTTGAGAGCATTACGCAAGTTTGCTTCCGAACGACCCACCATTGAGCCATCGTACACTCGCCCCATATCTAAGCGGAGTAGTGGCAAACTCCATAGCCGAGAGGTCGTTTTGGCAATTAAAGATTTACCACATCCTGGAACTCCCAAGATCAGCATTCCTTTCGGTTGAGGCAAACCATATTCACGCGCTCTTTCTGTAAAGGCGTTAGAACGTTGTTTTAGCCACTTCTTTAACTCATCCAAGCCACCGACAGCATCAATCGTCGCGTCTTCTTCTATGTATTCTAATATACCATTACGTCGGATAAGCTGCTTTTTCTCAGATAAAATGATATCTACTTCATCTTCCGTCAGACGCCCTTTCGTTACCTGTGCCTTACGGTAGACTTTTTCAGATTCATCTTTAGTCAACCCTAACGCAGCCCTTAAAAGCTTTTCACGCGCTTCTGTTGCTAGGCGTCGCCCACGATTTTGTTCTATATGGCTCGTTAAAACTTTATTTAATTCACCCATATCTGGAAGCGGAAAATCGAGAACGACAACTTCCTTTTCCAGTTCAATGGGAACTTGCTGCATAGGCGACATCAAAATAATGTTTTTCTGAGTGCCTTTAAAACCAGCGATCGCATCACGTAATGACCTTGTTGTCGCGGGCGCATCAATAAATGGATGTAAATCTTTAAGAATAAATATACCTGGTTCTCTCTGCCGGATAATCCATTCAATCGCCGCCTCTGGAGAAACGGTGTTGTGTTGGGTTACATTCCGGGGTTGACCATACTCCACTATGCCGTGTGTTACTGTCCACACATACACTCTTCGCTGCGGCTTTGACGATTGAGCGATTGTAAAAATTGCCTGCTCAGCCCGCTCTTCCTCGGAGGTCACAAGGTAGATTAGAGGGTATTGAGCTTGAATAAGGATGTTGAGCTCTTCTTTCATACAATCGACCTACTTGAGACCTTTACAGACAGTACAGACATCGCTTTCTTTGATAGAGATGAGGCGATTATGAATCTAAAATTCATAATTCCTATTTAGCAAGGAACTAACTCTTCCTTACCCTTCTGATTACTTTCATCTCTTTCCATATCATCAATTGCAAAACGCTCTTTTTGAGCTACAACTCCTGGCTGCTTACCCAATGTGACCAATTCCCCATCGCGTAGCACTAATGAACTTTCACAAGTTGGACAGGAGTGAACTCTGTGCGTCCTACCATATGATGCTTCTACTTCTTCTACTAATTCTGAGTTGGCCAGATAGAAATCTAAGGCGCGTTGAGCAAGTTCTGACATCGGTTCGGAGTCAATTGCTGAACGAACCTTCAACTTCCTGTGCAGTTCTGGCGACAGATACAATGTTACCTTTTGCTTAGCTTGCATATTACTCTTTAACGGTCTTACCCGGGTATGTATCTTACGATATCGGCTTCCCTTTTGCTTGTCAAGACAGCATAATGTTTTGACGGCAATATTGTTACATTTCTTAATTAAGCTGTGTGAGCAGCCATAAGTTCAGAGTTTTGCGTCAAAACTGAAAATCGGCAAATGTAGACCCAAGTTAACTTCTTCTTTTACGAGATTGCTCAGCACTATCGCATTCCTCGGTTATAAGTCCTGAGTGAAACAAGACAACGGGAGATAAAGAGCAATTTTTATTTCCCCCGCTTGCTTATTCCCCCATCTAAAGATAGTTAAGAGGTGACACAAACCTGCTAGATTTAGCTATCAGCGAGTAAAAACTGGTCAAAATGAAAGTCCTGGTTATTGGTGGAGATGGATATTGCGGTTGGGCAACCGCACTTTACCTTTCAAATCGCGGTTATGAAGTTGGTATTTTAGATAGTTTAGTGCGGCGGCACTGGGATAATGAGTTGGGAGTACAAACTCTTACCCCAATTACGCTGATTCAGCAACGCATACAGCGCTGGCACGATTTGACGGGTAAATCAATCGACCTTTTGATTGGCGACATCACTAATTACGAGTTCCTGAAGAAGGCGCTGCAAACATTTGAGCCAGAAGCTATTGTGCATTTTGGCGAACAGCGTTCAGCACCTTTTTCGATGATTGACCGCGAACACGCAGTTCTCACCCAAGTGAACAACGTAGTTGGTACGTTAAATTTGCTGTATGCGATGCGGGAAGATTTCCCCAACTGTCACTTGGTCAAGCTGGGGACAATGGGTGAATACGGCACACCCAACATTGATATTGAAGAAGGATACATCACCATAGAACACAACGGGCGTAAAGATACCCTACCTTATCCCAAGCAGCCCGGTTCAATGTATCATCTCAGCAAAGTTCATGACAGCCACAATATCCACTTTGCTTGCCGAATTTGGGGATTAAGGGCAACAGACTTAAATCAAGGCGTTGTTTACGGTGTTTTAACCGAAGAAACAGGGATGGACGAACTGTTGATTAACCGCCTTGATTACGATGGCGTGTTTGGAACGGCGCTGAACCGTTTCTGTATTCAAGCAGCCATTGGTCACCCCTTGACTGTTTACGGTAAAGGCGGACAAACTCGGGGATTTTTGGATATTCGAGATACCGTGCGATGTATTGAACTAGCTGTAGCTAACCCAGCCCAACCTGGTGAATTCCGCGTGTTCAACCAGTTTACCGAACAATTTAGCGTCGGCGACTTAGCCTTGATGGTGAAAAAAGCGGGTAACGCAATCGGACTGAAGGTGGAAATTAATCATTTAGATAATCCCAGAGTCGAAAGAGAAGAACATTACTTCAACGCCAAAAACACCAGACTGCTGGATCTTGGCTTGCAGCCCCATTATCTTTCTGATTCGCTTCTCGATTCTTTGCTGAACTTTGCTATTAAGTACCAGGATCGAGTTGATAAAAATCAAATCTTGCCTAAAGTCTCTTGGCGGAGAAATTAGGTAAATCCTGAATGCGGCTGATCACAAACAAACAACTCACAACTGTTGTAATTCAAATTCAGTATCAGTTGTGTTGGACATGGTGGAAAGTGGAGATAGCAAGCCCTTGGGCTGATCCATTTCAAAATGGCAGGTTCTTACCATTTCAGGGTTTCGTCGCATTGGGTCAAAAAATGAGCCAGCCTTCCTTTATTGACTAGTTCACTCACACGGCTATGAGATAAAGTTGCTCTAACGGCTGGCTCTTTTTTCTAAGCTTGACCCGAAAAAGATAAGTTCTGCGTCATGGCTGGTCGCAAACCGCAAAGCGCTTTTTTAGGGTACATAAACGACGAATACCAGTTGCCTGCGGGAGTATTAGCCTAGCAAGAGTGCTGGTTAATCGGTTGTCTAAATCTGGTCGTCATATTCTCGCGCAGTATGACGACCAGTGTTTTTAAAATGATGAATCAGAAGAATGAACAGTGAAATACGCGATTCTTCACTTAATAATTTTATACTACCCTACGGAAAGCTGTCCTGCGGAGGTTCCCTCCGACCAAAGCAAAGTGTACGTGGCGTCTACACATTGATTTTTGCCTTTATTTTATATTACAAATTTCGGTTGTACTGACTATTTTTTTATGCGGATCGCCCTATTTACCGAAACTTTTTTGCCTAAGGTTGATGGCATTGTAACACGCCTACGTCATACTATTGACCATCTTCAGCGCAATAGCAACAAAGTCCTGGTAATTGCCCCAGATGGTGGCATTACTGAATACAAAGGAGCTAAAGTATATGGTGTCTCGGGTTTTCCCCTCCCACTGTATCCAGAGTTAAAAATGGCACTACCTCGTCCAGCAATTGGTGATACTCTGGAGGAGTTTAAGCCAGATATTATTCACGTCGTAAACCCAGCTGTCTTGGGAGTAGCTGGTATATTTTATAGCAAAATCCTCAATATTCCCTTAGTTGCATCTTATCATACACATCTGCCTCAGTATCTTCAGCATTACGGTTTAGGAATGCTGGAAGGTTTATTGTGGGAACTACTGAAGGCAGGTCACAATCAAGCAGCTTTAAATCTGTGTACCTCCACAGCAATGATGCAGGAATTGATAGCACACGGTATTGAAAGGGTAGATTTGTGGCAAAGAGGGGTGGATACGGAATCGTTTCATCCTGAGTTTGCCAGTCAAGAAATGCGATCGCGCTTGTCCCAAAATCATCCCCATAGCCACTTATTACTCTACGTCGGGCGTCTTTCCGCCGAAAAAGAAATTGAGCGCATCAAACCAATTTTAGAAGCTATACCCTCAGCACGGCTGGCGTTAGTCGGAGATGGTCCCCACCGCCAAGCACTGGAAAAACACTTTGCTGGAACAAATACTCATTTTGTTGGGTATCTTGGCGGTACAGAATTAGCCTCTGCCTTTGCAAGTGCTGATGCGTTTATTTTTCCTTCTCGGACAGAGACACTAGGATTAGTTCTACTAGAAGCTATGGCAGGTGGGTGCCCGGTAGTTGCAGCTCGTTCTGGCGGCATTCCTGATATTGTGACAGACGGGGTGAATGGATATCTTTTTGAGCCGGAAGCAGATGTTCAAAGTGCCATAAGAGCGACTGTTCGTCTTTTGCAACAGCAACAAGAACGAGAAATTATCCGTCAAAACGCACGTCGGGAAGCAGAACGTTGGGGATGGGCTGCTGCTACACGCCAGCTAGAAACCTACTATCAAAAGGTTATTTATTCTCAATTGCCAAGGGCGGCATAAGCATGATCAGGGAATAGGGAATAGGGCATACCCCATTCCCTATTCCTCAATCTAAAATCTAAAATCTAAAATTCTAAATCCCCATGTCCCTCCTAAATGCTGGTAGCGTCCTGGCTACATTAACTGAACTGACTCAAGTTAATCGCACTCACTCGTTACTGCGTCGTGTCAAAGACCTTTCTGTTAACGAATTTGTTTGCTTGCTCGACTTTATCACAGCCGAGTTTCAGCAATTTCTCAGGGCAATTGAACTGATTAACAACGAAGCTCTAGAAACCATGCTGGAGAAGGTACTGGAGGCAATTACACTCAAAATTGGTCAAATTCTCCAGGCAGAGCAAACCACGATTTTTTTAGTTGACCATGACAAAGGTCAGCTTTGGTCAAAAGTTCCCCAAGATAACACGCAAAGGGCTATAGAAATTCGTACTCCGATTACAGTTGGTATCCCTGGTCATGTTGCCAGTACAGCTCAATGTTTGAACATATCTGATACCTCTACTCACCCCCTCTTTAGCCCAGAACTAGAAAAACAAATGGGGTACAAGTTTCGTAATATACTCTGTATGCCAGTTTTAAGCAGCAAAAACCAGATTGTCGCAGTCGTGCAACTGGCAAATAAAGCTGGAGGTATTCCATTTAATCACGAAGATGAAGTACACTTTCGAGACTTTGCCTCTTCTATCGGCATTATTTTGGAAACTTGCCAGTCTTTCTATGTTGCAGCTCGCAATCAACGAGGCGCAACTGCTCTTTTACGGGCAACTCAGACTTTGGGGCAAAGTTTGGATTTAGAAGCCACTTTGCAAATCGTCATGGAGCAAGCCCGGATTCTCATGCAAGCAGACCGCAGCACTCTATTTTTATATCGTAAAGAAATGGGGGAACTGTGGACTAAAGTGGCAACTGCGGATGATAAAACGATGATGGAAATTCGTATGCCTGATAACAAAGGCATTGCAGGATACGTAGCCTCCACTGGTGAAGCGCTGAATATTGCCGATGCTTATAAAGATCCGCGTTTTGACCCCACGACAGACCAGAAGACGAGATATGTCACTCGCAATATCCTGTGTTTGCCAGTGTTTAATTCCGCGAATGAATTGATTGGCGTAACGCAGTTAATTAATAAGCATCAAGGTAGTTTTACCGCGTCTGATGAAGAATTTATGCGGGCTTTTAATATCCAGGCAGGAATTGCTCTAGAAAATGCCCGCTTGTTTGAAAATGTATTATTAGAAAAACAGTATCAAAAAGATATTCTGCAAAGCCTTTCGGATGCCGTAATATCTACGGATATGGAAGGCAAAATTGTTACAATTAATGATGCAGCGTTGCAGCTCTTAGGTTGTCCCTTAAAAGAAGCAAACCCTAAAAACAACAAGCATCTTTGGGAACAAAACTTGATTGGTCGTTTCGTATGGGAGGTTGTGCCAATTGATAATCTCCAATTCCGCCTCCAAGATAGTTTAAAAACTGGGGCAAAACATTATGTCCCAGAGCAAAGTTTGACGGTAGGACTGGTATTAGTACCGAGTGCTGAGTGCCAAGTGCTCAATGAAACTAAAAACTCAGGGCTCAATAACAGCAGTGCTTTCAAGTCGGGGGACACGCCCACACGGCTGACTTCTCAAGAATCAAAACTTTATATTCTGGCAATTCGCGATCGCACCAATCCAGATTTTTTCATTCCCTGGAATCTACCTATTTCACCTCGCTTGGCGTTGCTTGATGCAAGTAGTGTCGAGAAAATCGAACGCAGTATCAATCTGACTGTCAACCCCTTGACTAACCCAGAAGGAGGCGTACGGGGCGGTTTGGTGGTCTTAGAAGATATCAGTCAGGAAAAACGCATGAAAACCACCATGTACCGCTACCTGACTCCCCGCGTCGCAGAACAAGTCATGGCACTAGGGGAAGATGCTTTGATGGTGGGTGAACGCAAAGACGTGACTATCTTGTTTTCTGATATCAGAGGTTACACCACATTGACAGAAAATCTCGGCGCTGCCGAAGTGGTCTCCTTGCTGAATCAGTATTTTGAAACAATGGTCGAAGCTGTTTTTAACCACGAAGGCACCCTAGATAAATTTATTGGTGATGCCTTAATGGCAGTATTTGGTGCGCCACTCCCGTTGACCGATAATCATGCTTGGCGGGCAGTACAATCGGCGTTGGAAATGCGGCAACGACTCGCAGAATTTAATCAGCGGCGAATTATCCTGAAACAGCCACAAATCAATGTTGGTATTGGCATTAGTTCCGGAGAAGTGGTTTCCGGCAATATTGGTTCGCAAAAACGGATGGATTACACCGTCATCGGGGATAGCGTGAATTTGAGTTCCCGCCTAGAAGGAGTCACTAAGGAATACGGCTGTGATATCATCTTAAGTGAATTTACTTACGAGTTGTGCAGTGACCTCATTTGGGTACGTGAGTTAGACAGAATTAGAGTCAAAGGGAAACATCAAGCAGTTAGTATCTATGAGTTGATAGGCGATCGCCGTACTCCCTTAGATGCCAACATTCAGGAATTTTTGTTTTATTACCAGAATGGACGTACTGCTTATTTGTCGCGCAATTTCCACTGTGCCATTGCCTGCTTTGAAGCCGCCAAAAAAATTCAACCCAAAGACCAAGCCGTTGCTATCTACTTAGAACGCGCTCATCATTATCTTAATCAGGCTCCCAGTGATTCTTGGGATGGTATCTACAGTAGGCTGACAAAGTAATCAAAAAATTATCAAAGTGGAATGCTCGCCCCTATTGATCATTGATTATTTATTCACTTTCTCCATCGTCGTTATGGAAAGGGTTTTCACCTATTCCCAGTTCTTTTTTTGAGCGTCTTAAGTTTTTCCAAAGATCCTTGATTTGCTCGTAGGCTTGCTCTGGTGGTATTTTCCCTGATGTTTCCAAGTTACAAATAAAACTTATTCTTTGGGCAAATTCCTGTAAGTTAGCATTGAAAACTAAGTTTTCTGGCTTCACTTGACCGTAGTAGCGACCACGAGGATAGAGAAAATTCTCTTTATCTACCATTGCTTATCTCCATTTACTCAATCCCCTCCCTGTTTTCAGCTTTGAAGCCAATAGTTGGCAACCTTGGTTGAGTTTCCTTTGGTTGCTTGCTGACTTCTTCTGCCTTTAAACGATGATTGTATTCAACTTGAGTGGAAACTGCCACAGAAAAAGGTATTTTTATATACTTTTCTATTCCATTTTACCAATTTATTTAGCAAAAAATTATTACAAAATACTGTAAACAGTTATAGTTTTATCTATCAATTTACTCAGTAGCCAAAGACTAGCGTCTCACCCCAAAGCGAGCAGACTTGTGGCTGCATACATCATTTGTCTATGACTTATGACTAATAACTGATGACTAAAGATAAAATGGTTAAGCCTAAAAGCATAAAAGCTGCTCATCGCCCATAACTTTACCTTTCGCCATGTCTGTTCAAACAAAAGTATACGAAGGCAAAGCTAAAATCCTCTATACAACGGATGATCCTGAAATCTTATTAGCTGATTTTAAAGACGATGCAACTGCCTTTAACGCCCAAAAACGGGGTAGCATCCAGGGTAAAGGAAATATAAATAATAGCATTTCTAGTAAACTCTTTCAACAGCTGGAGGCTCACGGTATAAAGAATCACTATATAGACAGCCCTGCCCCGAATCAAATGCGGGTAAAGGCGTTGAAGATTTTGCCATTGGAAGTCGTGGTCAGGAATATTGCTGCTGGAAGTCTTTGCAAACAAACAGGATTAGCACTGGGGACTGTGTTAAAACAGCCATTGGTCGAGTTTTATTACAAAAACGATGAATTGGGAGATCCATTGTTAACAAGCGATCGCCTTTTCCTGTTAGAACTCGCGACTCCGGAACAAGTAGATACCATTACCCATCTAGCATTACAAATCAACAAGTTTCTTTGTGACTTTTTCCGGCGGTGCGACATTACCTTAGTGGATTTCAAACTGGAGTTTGGCTTGGACTCACAACAGCAATTGCTATTGGCAGATGAAATTAGTCCGGACACTTGTCGTTTATGGGACAATTCTGCTGTGCGTGACCCGAATCTCCGGGTACTGGACAAAGACCGCTTCCGTCAAGACTTGGGGAATGTAGAGAATGCCTACCAGGAGGTTTTACAACGAGTACTCAAAGCTGTGGAAAGCAATTGAAGCAGATAAGGAATTGGCGAGTGGGGACTAAGTCATTCCCAATTCCCAATTGTTGATCCCCAATGCCTAATACTTTGGTAAAAAAGAAAAACAAATGATTCTTATCCACTTTTGCCTTTTGCAATTTGCCTTATAAAGGTAAAAGGCAAAAATTAAGAATGTAATTTTTACATTAACCTTTGGTTGAGAGCATGATTGCCTAGTGATGGTGTGTGGACGTGAAGAGGAATCCAAAAAAAATGCGCTTATCTCCCGTTTTAGTCACAGTTGTGGCGATTGCAGCCCCTTTTGGCAGTTCGCTGAGTGCAAATGCACAAACGCCCAACACTTCAAATTTAAACCAGACAGCAGAGGCTTTAAAACCTTTAACTAATCAACAGTACAAAGTCGGGATCTTCCCAGCTTCGTCAGCAGCAATAGCGAAGCCGGAACTCGTAGTGCCAAGTTCCATAGAAAAGTCAACAACGACAGGGTTCCCCAACAGTTCTAAACAGACAGCAGAGGGTTTAAAACCTTTAACCAATCAACAGTACAAAGTCGGGATCTTCCCAGCTTCAGCATCAACAGCGACAAAAAAGGTCATATTACCAAGAAGCTCCAGATCTTCAGCAATTGCACAAAATCCTCTGCAAACGCCCGCTCCTGACACTCAACAACAGCAAACATCTCCCCAAGCTCCCAATCCCACTCCTGCACCGGAAAATATCAACCAGCCTGCGGCTGAACCGGGACAAAATCCTGGGCAAACACCTTTTCCAAGCATTCAACAACAAATACCCGCTCCTGACACTCAACAGCAGCAAACACCTCCCCAAGGTGGTACCAATCAACCTGCGACTGAACCGGGACAAAATCCCGGGCAAACACCTTTCCCAAGCATTCAACAGCAGCAAACACCTCCCCAAGCTCCTGGTACTCCCACCACACCAAATGGTATCAATCAACCTGGGGCTGAACCGGGACAAAATCCTGGGCAAACACCTTTCCCAAGCATTCAACAACAAACACCCGTTCCTAATACTCAACAGCAGCAGACACCTCCCCAAGCTCCTGGTACTCCCACGACACCAAATGGTACCAATCAACCTGGGGCTGAACCGGGACAAAATCCTGGGCAAACACCTTTCCCAAGCATTCAACAACAAACACCTCCCCAAGTTCCTGGTACTCCCACTACACCAGATGGTACCAATCAACCTGGGGCTGAACCTACATCTCCACAAGCTCCAGGAAGCCCCCAACCAGAGCAATCCCCAGAAGCCGCTGAACCCCGCGTGCTCGTCTCTGAAGTCTTGGTTAGATCTGAAAGCGGGCAACTCGTGCCGGAACTGGAAGAGCAAGTGTATAGAGCCATTCGTACGCAACCAGGACGAACAACAACCCGTTCCCAACTGCAAGAAGATATTAACTCCATTTTTGGCACTGGCTTCTTCTCCAACGTCCAAGCAGTGCCAGAAGATACACCTGTGGGAGTACGGGTAAGCTTTGTTGTACGACCTAACCCTGTCCTAACTAAGGTGCAAGTGCAGGCAAATGCCGGCGCAAATGTTCCCTCTGTACTACCTGCTACTACTGCAGATGAAATATTTAAAAACCAGTATGGCAAAATCCTTAACTTGCGTGATTTACAAGAGGGCATCAAGGAATTAAGCAAGCGCTATCAAGACCAAGGTTATGTGCTGGCAAACGTAATTGGAGCGCCGCAAGTCTCTGAAAACGGAGTTGTCACTTTGCAAGTGACAGAAGGGGTGGTAGAAAATATCCGAGTTCAGTTCCGCAATAAAGAAGGTCAGGTGACAAACGACAAGGGACAACCGATCCGGGGACGGACGCAGCCCTATATCGTGACGCGAGAACTGCAGATCAAGCCCGGAACAGTTTTCAACCGCAACACAGTGCAAAAAGACTTACAAAGGGTCTTCGGACTGGGGCTGTTTGAAGATGTGAATGTTTCTCTGGATCCTGGTACAGACCCCAGCAAAGTGAATGTGGTCGTCAACGTGGTTGAGCGTAACAGTGGTTCTATTGGTGCGGGTGCTGGTTTGAGTTCTGCCAGTGGATTGTTTGGTTCAATCAGCTATCAGGAGCAAAACCTCAATGGCAGAAATCAAAAATTAGGGGCAGAGGCGCAGGTAGGAACAAGGGGAGAGTTTCTGTTTGATTTGCGCTTTACAGATCCCTGGATAGGTGGTGACCCCTTCCGGACTTCTTATACGGCAAATCTTTTCCGCCGTCAGTCGATTTCATTGATTTTTGAAGGCGACGATAAAAACATTGAGACTTTTAATCCCAACAATCCTGATGCTGATGGCGATCGCCCTCGTATTGTGCGTTTGGGAGGCGGTGTTAATTTCACCCGTCCCTTGTCCAGAAATCCGTACGAGAGGTCAGAATGGACAGCTTCAGCTGGTTTGCAGTATCAACGAGTTACTACCAAAGATGCTGATGGCGATACTAGAAGTCTGGGGCGTCTTGAGGGCACAAATGAGATCATTGACTTGACCCAATCTGGGAAAGGTCAAGACGATTTGTTGCTATTGCAACTAGGCGCTGCACGCGATCTGAGAAATAACCCCTTGCAACCTACCAGTGGTTCTTACTTCCGCGTTGGTCTTGACCAGTCGGTGCCGATAGGACTAGGGAGTATTTTGCTAACCAGGTTGCGGGGTAGCTACAGCCAATACTTCCCTGTTAGCTTTGTTAACTTCACGAAAGGAGCGCAAACCCTTGCTTTTAATCTTCAAGCGGGAACAATCCTCGGTGATTTACCTCCCTACGAAGCCTTTTCTCTCGGTGGTAGCAACTCCATTCGAGGATATGACGAAGGAGGCTTAGGCAGTGGACGTAGTTTCGTACAAGCATCGGTTGAGTATCGGTTCCCAGTTTTCTCAGTCGTCAGCGGCGCACTATTTTTTGATGTTGGTTCCGATTTCGGAACTGGTAATAGAGCATCTCAGTTGCTGAACAAAAACGGTACTGGTTACGGCTACGGTGTTGGGGTGCGCGTGCAGTCTCCTTTGGGACCAATCCGCATTGACTACGGCATCAACGATGATGGAGATAGCCGCATCAACTTTGGTATTGGCGAAAGGTTCTAAGTAGTCATTAGTCGTTAGTCATTCGTCATTCTTCAAGACAAATGACTAAAGACCAAAGACAAAGAACAAAAAACAATATGCAACAACATACATTAGTAGCGCAAATCAACCAAACAGGAGTGGGACTGCACAGCGGAGTCACTACGCAAGTTCGGGTAAAACCAGCCGAAGCGGGAAGTGGACGCTACTTTGTGCGCGTGGATTTGCCTGATACTCCGATCATAAGAGCGCAAGTCGCAGCGGTGAATCAAACCGTGCTTTCGACTCAGTTGGGTAAAGGAGAGGCATCTGTCCGCACGGTAGAGCATTTGCTAGCAGCCCTTGCTGCAATGAAAGTCGATAACGCCCGAATTGAAATTGACGGTCCAGAAGTGCCACTTTTGGATGGTTCGGCGAAGGTGTGGACAGAAGCGATCGCCCAAGTTGGCTTAGTCTCACAAACCCTCACTGAGGAAAAAGTTCCTCCAGTCATCGACCAGCCAATTTGGGTGCGTCAGGGTGATGCTTTTGTCTGTGCCATTCCTGCCCCAGAAACTCGCTTTACCTACGGTATTGATTTTGATTTCCCGGCAATTGGTAATCAATGGCACAGCTGGTTGCTCACTGCCAATAAGGGAAACCCTAATGATAGCTTTGCTCTAGAAATTGCTCCTGCCCGTACCTTTGGTTTACTGCATCAAATAGAACACTTGCAGCAGTCGGGGTTGATTAAAGGTGGAAGCTTGGATAATGCTCTGGTTTGTGGACCAGACGGTTGGTTAAATCCGCCATTAAGATTTGCAAATGAGCCAGTACGTCATAAAATCTTGGATTTAGTAGGAGATTTAAGTTTGCTTGGAATTTTCCCTTGCGCTCATTTCTTGGCGTACAAAGCCAGCCACAATTTACACATTCAACTGGCGCAAAGGATTTTAGATTTGGGACTTGGTTCGTACTAAGCGCTCTTTGCGCTCACTACAAGCCAATTCTCAATCCACAATCCATCATTTTTAGGGGGAGGTTCCAACAAGCACCTACGGACAAAACAAAAATAGAAAATAAATCACAGTGTCAATGTCAAGCGTCACCAAAGAAGTCAATACCATCGATGTTCCCACACCAGCATCTACCAATGACCAGCCAGATAATGCCACCACAAGCAAGTCTGACAATCAGGTCATTTACTCTATAGAAGACATCCAAAAGCTGCTACCTCACCGCTACCCCTTTGCGCTCGTAGACCGGATTATTGAATATGTGCCGGGAAAACGAGCTGTTGGCATTAAGAACGTCACGATCAATGAACCCCATTTTCAAGGGCATTTTCCAGGACGTCCAATTATGCCAGGAGTGCTGATTGTAGAAGCAATGGCACAAGTTGGCGGTGTTGTTTTGACCCAACTTCCAGAGATGGAAGGCGGACTCTTTGTCTTTGCTGGTATCGATAAAGTTCGCTTCCGCCGTCAAGTCGTACCAGGAGATCAACTGGTTATGACTGTGGAACTGTTGTGGGTAAAACAACGTCGTTTCGGTAAAATGCAAGCGCGTGCCGAAGTTGACGGTCAGCTCGCTACTGAAGGCGAACTGATGTTTTCTCTGGTAACCTGAAAATTTGCTTTTGTGGTAGAGGCACGACCGTGACGTGCCTTTCCTGAACCTTTTACTGAATTCTGAACAAGGATATCAGTAAAAGAAACAAGCCACAACAGCATTATTATTTTAGTTCTATATTTTCAACGCCCTCACACATAAATAGCTCACCTGACCCTCGCTGCGCTCAAATTCGCTTATTCAAAATTCAAAATAAAAAAAGAGGATGCAACCACCCATGGCTGCTCAAAGATTCAAAAGTCAAAATTCAAAATTAAAAATCATTTTTAATTTTGAATTAATAATTTTGAATTAATAATTTTGAGTTTTGAATTCCCCTGTTCGCGAAGCGTGCCCGTAAGCCTAACGGCACCACAGGCATAGGGCTTAGGGGGCTGATACTTTCGGCTACTAAATAACTAAACTCTCAGCATTCAAGACTCTTCTGGAGATGCACCCTTGAAAACCCTAATTCATCAAACTGCTGTAATTCATCCTAATGCAGAATTGCACCCTACAGTGCAAGTCGGTGCTTATGCTGTGATTGGAGGGCATGTCAAAGTCGGTCCTGAAACCACCATTGGTGCTCACGCCATACTGGAAGGACCTTTGGAGATTGGGGCAGGAAATCAAATTTTTCCGGGAGCCGTTATTGGCATGGAACCCCAGGATCGGAAATACGATGGCGAATTTAGCTGGGTCAAAATCGGAGATGATAATCGCATTCGCGAATACGTCACGATTAACCGTGCGACCGGTACGGGTCAAGAAACTCGCATTGGCAACGGTAACCTACTCATGGCTTATGTCCATGTGGGTCATAATTCTGTCATAGAAGATAATGTCACTATTTCTAATTCTGTAGCGATCGCCGGACACGTCCACATAGAGTCACGAGCAGTCATAAGTGGGGTTCTGGGAATTCATCAATTTGTGCATATTGGGACTTTGGCAATGGTGGGGGGCATGAGCCGCATTGAGCGAGATGTCCCTCCATATATGCTTGTAGAAGGAAATCCATCGCGAGTGCGAGCTCTGAATCTTGTAGGACTCAAACGCGCTGGTTTTAGCACTGATGAGTTTCAAATCCTGAAAAAAGCCTTTCGTATTCTTTACCGTTCTGAGATGGTTTTTAAGGAATCCTTGGAACAGTTGGAACTACTAGGGGATACCCAACAGTTACAGCATCTGCGTCGCTTTTTGCTACTTTCTCAAATGCCAGGAAGACGCGGCTTGATTCCTGGAAAGGGGAAAGTAGTCGTCAGTGACGAATCATAAGAAAAGTGAAGATTGAAAACAGAACAGAGAAGAATTTCTTCTTTCTTCTGTTTTCAATCTTCCTTAATTTTTCTTCTTTGCCATTCCCTATTCCTAAATTTATAAATGCGAATATTTATCAGTACTGGCGAAGTGTCTGGCGACTTGCAAGGGTCGCTGCTAGTTGCTGCACTTAAGCGTCAAGCGGCATTGGCTGGATTGGAATTAGAAATTGTGGCGCTGGGTGGCGAAAAAATGGCAAATGTTGGAGCCACCCTTTTAGAAAATACTACTAGGATTGGCTCAGTAGGTATTTTGGAATCACTGCCTTACGTGTTACCAACACTCCAGATCCAGCGACGGGCGATCGCCTATCTTAAGCAAAATCCACCTGACGTGGTGGTGCTAATTGACTACATGACACCAAATATTGTCATAGGCAACTATCTTCGTCAAAATCTACCACAAATACCTGTTGTATTTTATATAGCACCACAAGAGTGGGTTTGGTCGCTGAATTCACGTAACACCAACTTAATTGTTGGCATAACAGACAAGCTGCTAGCAGTCTTTCCAGGGGAAGCCCGGTATTTCCAAGAAAAAGGAGCAAATGTAACCTGGGTAGGGCATCCTTTAATAGATAGAGTTCAAAGCTTTCCCAGTCGGGAAACGGCGCGTACACAGTTAGGAATTGCTGAGGATGTCATAAGTGTGGCTCTTCTCCCCGCGTCTCGTCGCCAAGAACTTAAACATCTTCTGCCTGTGATGTTTCAGGCAGCTCAAGTGATTCAAGCCAAATTGCCTGAGGTACATTTTTGGATACCTCTATCTCTGGAAATTTATCGAGAACCAATTGAACAGGCAATACAGCGTTACGGTTTACGAGGTTCTGTGGTATCCGGCAAAACTCAGGAAGTCCTCGCCGCGGCTGATATGGCAATCACCAAATCTGGCACAGTTAACCTGGAACTGGCACTGTTGAACGTGCCTCAAGTTGTCATCTACCGACTTCATCCCATCACCGCTTGGATTGCGCGTACTGTGCTGAAAGGTTCTATACCTTTCGCATCGCCGCCTAATTTAGTGATGATGAAGCCGATTGTGCCAGAGTTGTTACAAGAGCAAGCAACACCAGAGAACATTACCCAAGCAGCGCTGGAATTATTGCTCAATTCTGAGCGTAAACAGCAAATGTTGGCAGACTATCAAGAAATGCAGCAGCGTTTGGGAGAAGTGGGAGTGTGCGATCGCGCTGCCAAAGAAATTTTGCAAATGCTACCAAATTTTCAAGATTAGAGGGTGCTTATAAAGAAAATCTTAATTCGGGTGTGTTACGGCTCGACACGTATGAATCGGTTGCGTAGAATTATAGCGCTTCTCGTTTGGATGAAGGAATTATTTATCTGTGTCCATCTGTGTCCATCTGTGGTTCTTATTTCTTGATGTATTGCACTTAACACTCGAACCACTATATTTTGAGCCGTAACGCACTGCACGTTTGAACTCGGCTTACATCCCCAGGACAATTGACAAATCGGCAACTACCGTGCATTAGTTAAAGCAATAATTTCTTCAAAAGAAAAATCATTAACTAGGTTAGTCAAGGCTTTAGCTAAACAAGCGTGTGACTGAGGAATCTCCTTAATGAGGTTGAGAACGTCCTTGGCATTAACTCTCGTTGCAGCCTGACGCAATTGTTCCACCCACTCAACAGGCATTTGTGCGATCGCATCTGCGATCTCGTCTGTCGAGAGAATCGGCTGTTGGTGCAGTTTTGTTTCCTGCGTGGCATAGATATACTTGGCACCCAAGTATTCAGCCATCTTTTCAAAGATGGTTTCAGCGCAAAAGGGCTTCCGGACGAAATCGTCACAGCCTGTAGACAAAGCTATGAGCCGATCCTCTTCAAAAGCACTGCCCGTGAAAGCAATCACAACAGGGGCATAATCCCCTGTCGATTTTATCCGTTTGGTTGCTTCATACCCATCCATCAAGGGCATTCGCATATCCATCCAGACTAGATGGGGACGCCAACTCGCAGACAATTCGATCGCTTCTTGCCGGTTGTTAGCTTCCCGCAGGTCAAAACCCACAGGTTGCAGCAACTCGATCATAAGTTGGCGAATTTCCTGTTTGTCCTCTACGACTAGAATGCGATAATGCGGTTGCCCCGGAGCCAAAGCGCTGACTTGCTGAGTCGATTTTTGAAGCTGTACCTCTGAGGCTTCAACCTCCTGGGTTTGGATATCAAACTTAAAAATGGTTCCGATCTCCAAGGTGCTGTCTGCGGTAATCTCTCCTCCCATCAAGCGGACAAATTTCTGACTGATCGGCAAGCCCAGCCCAGTTCCCCCCTCTTGAGAGTTTTGATCGGTCTGAGTTTGCACGAAGGGCTCAAATAAACGCTCAAGTTCAGTGAAATCAATACCGGGGCCGGTATCTTCTACTTCAAAGAACAAGCGCAATCGTCTGTCCCGTTCCTGATTCCCCCGCTTCCCTCGCAAAATAACTCTGCCTGCTTGGGTGAACTTAATAGCATTGCCTAACAAGTTAATGAAAACCTGGCGCAGTTTGCTCTGATCGCTGCGAATATATTGAGGAAGGTCGGGGGCTAGTTCAAAGATCAGCTTCAATCCTTTAGACTCGGCTTTTAACCGGAACATCTGTTGCAAAGTGTCCAAAAGATACTTTAAGTCGAAGTTAGTTTGATGAAATATGGTTTTGCCCGCCTCAATTTTGGACATTTCCAAGACATCATCAATCAAATTCAACAAGTGTTCGCCACTGCGGGCGATCGTCTCCAAGTACTCCTGTTGCTGGGCATCAACAGTGCGACTCCTAGCAAGCAATTGAGTAAAGCCCAGGATAATATTGAGAGGAGTTCGCAGTTCGTGGCTCATATTTGCCAAAAACTGACTTTTGGCATTGTTTGCTACATCTGCTGCTTCTTTAGCCTGGTTGAGTGCGACTTCTATCTGTTTGCGCACCGTGATATCGCGAATCACTAAAACAGCACATTTCTCGCCTCCGACCAATTTAATACAGCTGCCAGAAATTTCCAGGATTAAGGTTTGCTCGTATTGTTGAAATTCATATTCAGTAGCTTTGAGTTGATTTTGGAGTGCCTTCACCACTGGATGTGCTGAGGGTACAATCTCTAGACCCTGCTGTGCTAATGGCAGTAGCTCGATCAGTTGCCTTCCGAGAATAGTGATATGAGGTCTATCAAGCAGGCGATCAAAGACCGTGTTGCACCATTGCACAACGGTGTCTTCACCCGTCCAAACAATCGCGTTATCCAGAGTGCCATATTGAGGTTACGCCCAACTTACCCGATTCGATAAACACAGCAATTTACCGAATTTTACAGGAAGGACTGACGAACATTTGCAAGTATGCCGAAGCAAGTGCTGTCCAGATTCAGCTTCAGTCTACAGCTTCTGGTGTATTTCTAATGCTTCAGGATAATGGCAAAGGCTTTCAGGTGGATCGCAACACAAAGGGATTTGGACTCAGGGGAATGCATGAACGAGTCACTGCGTTGAAGGGTCAGTTGGAGATTGTCAGCGAACCAAATGCAGGTTGTTTAATTGCAGCTAAATTCCCCACAATAGCAGATTGAGAAGCAACAAAGAGGAAATTTCACCCTTGAGGCAATTACCGAACATTTATGTAAAATTTTTACTAAAATTTCGTAAATTTAGGTTTTATTAGCGCAACATCAAGTTTAATAATTTTACGGTTGCTAAAAAACTTGCCTTATTGTGTCCCACTGTTAAAAGCGGATGGGTTCTTAAATTATTTCTTATAACTCACTTATGATTCGGGTATTGCTGGTTGAAGACCAAGAGATTGTCCGTCGTGGCTTGAAAACTCTATTAGAGATTCAGCCCGATTTAGAAATAGTGGCAGAAGCAGAAAACGGTCAAAAAGCGATTCATCAGATGGAAAGTCTTTATGGTAGGAATTCTCAACCCGATGTGGTGTTGATGGACATCCGAATGCCCGTAATGGATGGAGTTGCTGCTACCGAGCAGATTTGCAAGCAGTTTCCAGACACAAAGATTCTGATTCTTACAACCTTTGATGATACTCCATATGTCTCCAGAGCCTTACGCTTTGGAGCTAAAGGATACTTATTGAAGGATACACCGGCACAGGAACTAGCAGCAGCAATTCGTTCGATTCACAAAGGGTATACTTACTTCGGACCCGGAATTCTGGAAAAGATGCTAAGTGTCGTAGCAGTTTCTGAGCCAGAAGCACAAAAAGAGCCGCCAGAGGAACTCGCGCAACTCACTATCAGAGAACGAGAAGTTTTGTGTTTGATTGCAACGGGTTTAAGCAATCGAGAAATTGCCCAAACTCTCTTTCTTTCTGAAGGGACAGTCAGAAATCACATCACTCATATTCTGACTCGACTCAATTTACGCGATCGCACTCAAGCCGCCATTTTTGCTAATACCTTTCTATGTTGGCTGAAAAACTCTGAGTTTCCAACAAACACTAGAGTGTAAATTAATACAAAAACATTGACCTGTTGGAAAATTGGAGGTAAAACCTCTGTTTTAATCAAAAAGATTAGACAAGATTGCGGAATGTGAGTTCCATCTGTGTCCATCTGTGTCCATCTGTGGTTAATTATTCTTTTTTTTTGACTTTTGCAAGAAGTTTATTATGTAGAGACGCGCTGAATGAAAGCGTCTCTACATTGTCTAACAGAATCAAGTCGCGGCACCCCTAAGATTTTGGTGTACTGTAGTCAAAGCATCAGTCAAACCATCTTGGCTAATAGCTGAGCTAAGACCTGAGTATCTGTGTTTAAGCATTAGGCTGGAACTTTCAAAAACTCGAAGTCTTGTTGCATGTTAATCTGACTCTTACTGATATCTTGCAACACAGCAATGAGGTCATTTTGATAGTAAATTCCAGTATCCAATTTACTGCTACTGCCAAGACTGAAATTGCTTTCTGCAAGGGTATAGTTCCCTTCACGAACTTGGATTTTATCTACACCTACTTCCCAATCGACAATCTTGGCATAGTTATTACCTTGATTGTAGTAATACAGTTCAGTCCAAGAACCCAAAACGAAGGTATCTTTTCCACTACCACCAATAAGGGTGTCCTGTTCGTTGGTTCCACCGCCGTAACCGACAAGCGTATCATTGCCACTCATACCAGACAGGGTATCGCTACCTTTACCACCAGATAGGATGTTGTCGAGTGCGTTACCAGTAATTTTATTATCGAGTTCGTTGCCGTAACCTGCGATCGCAGCGCTGCCAATTAACTCCAAGTTTTCAACATTAGCGGCTAAGGTGTAACCATCCACGTAAGACTTAACTGTATCGATTCCTTCTCCCGATTTCTCAACGACTTTGTCATAAGTATAAGTGGGGAAAAGTGTATCGCCTGTTTTGACGGACTCGACAGTATCTACATAGTAAATATCATCACCGACACCACCAACAAGTGTGTCTATACCTTTGCCACCAGAGAGGGTGTCATTGCCTAGTTCACCATAGAGACTATCAATGCCATCACCTCCATAGAGACTGTCATTGCCACCACCTCCATAGAGACTGTCATTATCTGAACCACCAAAGACAAGATCATCACCTGCACCAGCGAAGATAATGTCGTTGCCTTCATAACCGTAGATGGTGTCGTTTTCTCCAGTACCGTGAATTACAGGAAAAAATGTACCCTTGTCGTTGAAAGAAGTGCCTTTAATGACTGCCATATGAATTTCCTTTTGTGCAATATAATGTAGAAGAAAATAGCTTTGAGACTGAGACTGCCTGGTTTTGCTTGAGGTTTGCTCTCGTCCCTTCACTCGATAGTTTTAAGATATCCGTAAAATTTTTCACAACCATCTAATAAATGTCACGAGCGCACCATGACATTTGTCATCATGCAGATTTTTCTTAAACTTACGTGAGAGGATGTTTTAAAAGTGCCTTTTGCTGTCATGCTGTTAGCGTAGCTCCTCCCTCTGCGAGCCACGCTAGGCGCAATTTGCAGCTCCAACCCAGGAGGCACGCTCCACTACCGATCCGCTCAGAATGGCAAATTTATACCTTCTTAGACTTTTGAAACAACCTCTGAGTTGAGCGAACTAAAAAAGATCAACCCAACCAGGCGATTTTTCACATTCTTCTTGGATTCCGCATACGAGTACGGCGTTCTCCAGGCATCGCTCGTAGCTGGGGTATTTGTTGCCATGCGATTTTTCACGGCAACTCCTCAAACCACTACGCAGCGTGGCTTGTTCCACAGAATTATTCTCAATAGTTCAGAATTAATGAAAATGACTAACGGAAAAATCAGAGCTTAGGAAACCGTCTTGCAGCACTGCCTTACCGTTGGGCGTCTACGTTTTCTAATATTAAGTGCATCTTCATGGCGAATTGGTATAATTCCACCTTCAGCCTTTTTTCGTGCTGTTTTCAATCGGTCGAACTTACGTTAAATTAGGCTACAACTCAACAATCCAGAGTAGAGGCGCTGCTAACAGCGCACTTACGCATTTTTCATCTAAAATCCCCAATTGGTAGCTTAAAAATCCAAGATGATTCACAGTAATCAGAAAGAAAGACCTATCGCAGTTGATTTATTTGCTGGTGCTGGTGGCATGACTCTTGGTTTTGAGCAAGCAGGATTTGATGTGCTTGCATCTATTGAAATTGATCCAATTCATTGTGCAACACATGAGTTTAATTTTCCTTTTTGGACTATTTTTTGTAAAAGTGTCGTTGATACTACAGGAGCAGAAATTAGAACTCGCTCCTCTATTGGAGATAGAGAAATCGATGTGGTGTTTGGCGGACCACCATGTCAAGGTTTTTCATTGATAGGTAAACGTCTTTTTGATGACCCTCGTAATTCCCTAGTCAATCATTTTATCCGGTTAGTTTTACAATTGCAGCCAAAGTACTTTGTTTTAGAAAATGTTAAAGGAATGACTCTAGGAAAGCACAGAGAGTTTATTTCAGTCATCCTTAATGAATTTGAGAAAAAGGGTTACAAAGTTCGCAAAGATTATAAAGTTTTAAATGCTGCTGAATACGGAGTGCCACAGAATCGTGAAAGATTATTTTTGCTAGGTTGTCGTCAGGATTTGGAATTACCAAATTATCCAGAGCCAATGACTAGATTGGCAAAATCAAAGAAAGCAGGGTTAAATAACCAACTCCCATTAAGCCCAACAGTTTTGGATGCAATTGGCGACCTACCTGAAGTCGAAGATTATATAGAGCTTTTTGAAAAAGACTCGGTAATTGCCAACTTTGGTAAACCAAGTCATTACGGAAGACAACTTCGTGGTCTTTGCTCCACAGATAATGACTATTCGTATGCACGAAAATATGACTCTAGAATGCTCACTTCAAGTTTAAGAACAAAGCATACTTTAGAATCTATCAAAAGGTTTGAGTCCACTCCCGCTGGCAAAACAGAACCTGTCAGCCGCTTTTATAAACTTGCTCCTCAAGGAATATGCAATACACTTAGAGCAGGTACTGCTAGTAATAGAGGAGCTTTTACTTCTGCTAGACCAATTCACCCATTTACCCCAAGATGTATTACTGTGCGCGAAGCGGCACGTTTACATTCTTATCCGGACTGGTTGAGATTTCATGTGACAAAATGGCATGGATTTCGACAAATAGGAAATTCTGTTCCTCCGTTATTAGCTAAGGCAGTAGCGTCAGAAATTATTAAAGTTCTTGGTGTATATCCATCTAAATCTGGAATTATACAAGAGCTAGGAAACGAAAATTTACTGATGTTTGATATGTCGCAAGCTGCTAAATATTACGGTGTTGATCCACGTACTATAGAGCTAAGGAAGAGAAATTCAAGGTGAAGGAAAGAATATCTAACACTGTCATTATTCAAATTTTTAGGCAGCATTACCTAATCAGTTATTAACAATAAGTACGTGGGCTGAATTAAATATAAAACCACTGTAGGATGCGTTAGCCAAGAGTACACCATCCGATTGGCGGAATTGGTGCGTTACGGCTTCGCCTAACTCACCCTACGCTATCTTCAATTTCTTTTCGCCTACCTACTTACCTTCGCCCAAAGTGAATACTATGTCCAAGCCCGGAAAAATGTGCCATCCTCCCAAACTGCGGCAGTACGTTGCTCAATTGCAGCTAATACCTTATTGCTTAGAGGTTGGAAAGCCCGGGCTACATTCACGTTCTCTTCCAATTGCTTGACCGTTTCCGCCGCAATGACGCAACAATGAACACCAGGCTGAGACAAACTATATCCCATAGCTTGCTGCATACCATCCAATCCACCTGGTTTGAACAACCGACCATAAGCCGGTACTTTCATAGCAATCACGCCGACATTTTTTTGTTGTGCTAACGGAAGAACGACTGGGAGAAACGGACGCGAGTGGTGTTTGTCGGCAGCATTGACAGGGATAAGCGTTGTGTGGAAGGGATAGCGACGCAATCCTTCAGCAATCACCTGTGGATCATGATGTCCGGTTATGCCAACAAACCGGACGAGTTTTTGCTGCATCGCCTCTTCTAAAGCTTTGACTGCGCCAGATGAACTAAAGATAGTGTTGAGTTCTTCGCGAAAAGAAACGTGATGCAATTGCCACAAGTCAAGATGATCTGTGTTCAAACGTTTGAGACTTCTCTCCAATTCCCGCCACGCACCATCACGGTCTCTTTTATCTGTTTTACTTGCTAGAAAAATTTTTGAGCGATGGGGTGGTAGTACTTTCCCGAAATAATCTTCACTTGGCCCATAATCAGCAGCAGTATCAAAGTAACGAATGCCAAGGTCAAGCGCTTTCTCGATAATTGCTACAGCATCACGTTCTCTTCCTTGCCAGGAGAGTGGCGTTTGACCAGCTCCTCCCAACCCAAAAATGGGGACTTTCACTCCTGTGCGTCCCAGCACTCGTTCTAGCATCGTCGCTGGTGGTGCAGCAGTGTCAGCTGCTTGTTGTTGCAAGGCAGATGCTCCTACTACACTGCCTGCAACCGCAACACTAGTGATGAGGAAGTTACGCCGCGTCGTGTTTCCTGACATAGTTTGCTCGCTGGGGTAAATCCGGTGTTCTTTTTGTATGTTAGCGGAAGGCTACCCTAACAGCATGGGCGCTAACTGAAATGAATTTAGGATATTTAAGTTTACTAATTGAATGTGGCATTTTTTCTAGCAAAATCCCGATGAAGCTGATACTGCAAAATTTTTTGCTGCGCCATCGAATAATTGCTGCTAGAAGTTGGCACGTTTTCCAAAAGTCTAATCGCTTGTTCCCACCGTTTGACAACTACTTTCCACTCATCTGTAGTTTGTGCTGATTTTGTTAGGTCAGCTGCAATTCTACCTTTGTCAATTGCCTGCTCAAAAGTGTCATCTTTAGGAGTGGGTTTAGGAGTGACTATTAATGAATTTTCCAGAGAAATGTTTGCCGATGATATAGTTTGTTTAACTTCTGGCAAATTAGCAAACAAGTATACCCATAAAGATATTAAAGAAATCAAAACTAGTGTGAAAATTCTTTTTGGTAATTTTTGATATTTAACAATTAAGTCAACCACAGTTGGCTTTTTCGTGGAATGTTGCTCATTTTTTTGAATTTCCGTAACACCAATCTCACTCTGCTTATTATTCTCTTCCTGGACATTTATTATCTCATCATTTGTTTCCTGAGTGTTTTCTGGTTCACTACTAACAGTGTCAGCAAAAACCAGACGGTACTTAAATAAATACTCAATTTGGTAAAAAATAGCAGCGCTGAGTATCCAGAAAATAGCAAAGATGGCTTGCAGATTTCTGTGAGGTTGATTGTAGGTGTCAAGAATTTTTTCGTAGTTGAGTTGAAATAAAGGTAAAAAAGGAGTTGAAAACAATATTGCAATCAGAGTAGAAAGGACAAACACAAGCCAGCTATATAAACTTTCCCACCAGCTTATGAGTCCAGGAACTAATCCCTTGATATTGTTTGTCCGTTCTCCTGGAATGGCGGGGATCAAGCGCCCGAGAAAAAAGTGATGGAAAAAGGCGATCGCAGGTATTGGTAATATTAGTAACAATATTACCGATACTGTAAACAGTTCTGGGTTGTTTGACCATTTAGCGAAATAAGAGTCCAAACCATTGCTACGCCTCGTCAAGGCGGCCAACCCAGTCATAAACATCGATAGTATCAAAGCGTTTAACCAAGCACTGGGGTAAGGAAACCATGTCGGTAATCCAAATCTCATCTCACACCTACTCTGTTTACTTAAGTGAACTGATTTCTGCGCCTTCAAAAAAAGACTGCGTAGAAACGTAGCATGCTACGTCTCTACATGAATACCATTTTCAGATTATGCTGTATCATATCGAACACAAAACCTCGTTATTGCATTCAATAATACTACGCTGCCAATAAGCAACCAATGGGAGTGATAGTAAATTTTAGAGGTAACTACATCTGTCTTAGGTTTGACTTTAAAAAGAATTGCCGAAAAGAGCAAAATTATACCCTTCCACACATCAAGTTATGGAAGTGTCAAAATTGAGAAAGATGATCCACATTTAAGAAAGCACAGCATCTAGAGAGAAGAACTTTAGAAACAGGCTTTCTCAATGCGTGAATTTTGAATTTTGAATTGCTTAATGCCACCTTTACCCAGATACACTCAGCAACCTTGGACAGAAACATACAGTGAAATAATTGATGTTCGTTCAAGCAGCGAATTTGCGGAAGATCACATCCCTGGTGCGATTAATTTACCAGTGCTAGATGATGAAGAACGCGCCCAAGTAGGAACGATATACAAACAAGTATGCCCCTTCACCGCCCGGAAAATCGGTGCTGCTTTGGTTTCAAAAAACATCTCCCAACATCTCACTCAACATTTTGCTGAAAAACAAAAGGACTACCATCCTCTGGTTTACTGCTGGCGTGGTGGACAACGTTCCAATAGTATGGCTTTGGTGCTGACGCAGATTGGTTGGCGGGTAACGTTAATTGAAGGCGGTTACAAGACTTATCGCGCGTATGTCCGCCAGCAATTAGAACATTTGCCAGAAAAATTTACCTATCAGATATTATGCGGTCTAACTGGCAGTGGCAAAACCCATATTCTGCACCAAATGCGCTTAAGCGGTGATCAAGTGTTAGATTTGGAAGCTTTAGCTAACCATCGCGGTTCTTTGCTTGGCGAAGAATGGGAAGGGAAACCTTCAGCCCAACCTTCTCAAAAATATTTTGAATCTCTGTTATTGCAACAACTGCAAAGCTTTAATCCTGCTGAAACGGTGTGGTTAGAATCAGAAAGCAACAAAATTGGACAAGTTTATTTGCCGCAGTCTTTGTGGGAGAAAATGAAACAGGCTAGCTGTGTAGAAATCCAACTAACTATTGCCCAAAGAGTACAGTTTCTCTTGCAGGAATACCCACATTTGACAACTCATCCCAATATTTTAAAAGCCAAGCTAGAAAAACTTAAATCTCGCTATGGAAAAGAAAAAATAAGCGAATGGTATCAGTTGATAGATGCTGGAAAGTGGGAATTATTCGTACAAGATATGTTACAGTTCCACTACGATCCTACGTATAGTAAATCCATGAAACGGGACTTTACCAAAGTAGAGCGATCGCTATCCATACCTGACCTATCGGATAGCAGTATTGATAGTTTCTTAAAGTCTCTGCTGCCCAATCAGGTAGAACTCACCTGATCATAGTAGTTTATGACTGCATTTTCAACAACTATAGCAGTCGTAATTTTATTTATGAAAATTATCAACCGTCTTAGCAAAGCGTGTCCACAGGACATAGACGTGCCTGTTCGCCAAGATAAGAGAGAAGAGATAATTTCACGGACCATTTAGGATTGCTATATGACCAAATAAGTAGTCAAAAGTCAGGAGTTAGAACTCGCTTTATGAATTCTTTAGAGAGGCTCCTGCATTGAGGGTTCAAGCCCCTACCAAATAGAAGATTTGATCGTCAAGAATTAGTGACGGGTTTCAAACCTTCACTAATTGTATTCTGACTCCTGAATACTGGCTTATGAATTCTTATTTTTTCACTTTCTTTACTGTTGCTGATTAGCAACATTAGCAGGATTGATATTGATTAAAGGCAACGTACCATTACCACCCATTACTGTTGGAAAATGCCCATCCCATTTTTCTATTGCTTGCTTTTGTAATAAATCTGGGGTCAAAGTTTGCCTTTGCAATCTCTGCGCTTCTGCTTGACCTTTAGCACGATTGATTTCTGCTTGCGCTTCTTGTGTTGCTTTCTTGGCAATAAATTCTGCTTGTTTAGCTTCTTGTTCGGCTATTTGTTTAGATTCAATAGCTCTACTAAACTCTGGAGAAAAAGCAAAATTCACCAGAGAAACGTCATCTACTATTAAGCTATAAGCTGCCAGACGCTTTCTGAGATTATTATCAATTTCTTCTTTTAGTTTGGTTCTGATAGTGATTATTTCCTCTGCAGTTTTTTTAGCGGTTGCTGCTTTCAGAACCTCAGAAACGGCAGGAGTGATAATTCCATTAACAATTTGTTCTTCATCCCCAACTTGTTGAAAAATTTTATTGGCCTTTGTGGGATCAATATGCCAGTTAATCGCCAGTTCTGTAGTTATTTTCTGCAAGTCTTTAGAAGCAGCATCAGCTTGAAAGCTATTTTTATGAACCCGAACACTCAATCTTTTTACTGATGTAACGACTGGTAATATAGGGTGGATACCTTCATCTAAAACCTGATTTTGGACTTTACCGAATTGCATGAGAACGCCCCTTTCTCCAGCATTAACAATGGCGAAGGGACGGAAAATAATAGCTAAGAGTAATAAAAATATTCCTCCTGCTAAATAAAAACCTAACTGAAAATTACCCGTGGTATTTCTACTTATATTATGCATATTTTAATTGGATAAAGTCATTTGTAATAATGTTAAAATTGATCACAATCCTGTTCTTGACTAAGCATAGTCCACCCTACAAATAATTTTTGTTGTTTAAATGTCGAAAAAGTTACACAATCTGTAAAATAAACGATAAGAGTAGATACACTATTGCCAAGAACAATTTCGGAAGCAACAACATTTAAACTAAAGCTATAAATATGAAGATTTATCAACGCCATACTTGGTCCCTTACAGTAGATGAAGCTATAAAAATTCAAGAAAAGCTAAAAGATGAGGTCATAACTGAAGATAAACTCAAAGAACCTGTACAGTACGTCGCAGGGGTAGATATGGGTTTTGAAGCAGATGGTACAATTAGCCGTGCAGCCGTAGCGGTACTAAGTTTTCCTGATTTGCAGCTGCAAGAAACCAGCCTCGCACGCCGTCCTACAACATTTCCCTACATCCCTGGCTTCCTTTCATTTCGGGAAATACCCGCAGTTTTAGACGCACTCGAAAAGATTAAAACAATACCAGACATTATCTTATGTGATGGACAGGGAATCGCACATCCTAGAAGATTTGGCATAGCTTGCCATCTAGGATTACTCGTGGATATGCCTACAATTGGTGTAGCAAAATCGTTGTTAGTTGGGAAGCATCAGGAGATCCCAGACATACGAAGTAGCTGGCAACCATTAATACATAGAGGAGAAACAATTGGAGCAGTTTTACGGACGCGAGTAGGAGTCAAGCCAATCTACGTCTCTAGCGGTCATAAAGTCAGTCTACCAACAGCAATTGATTACGTATTGCGTTGCACAACAAAATATCGGTTGCCAGAAACAACACGCGTTGCCGATAAACTAGCGTCTAATAAATAACGGTAAAAGTAGCGAAGTTCTTGTGGACAATGGTTGAAGTGGGTGTACAGTCAGTCACCCTAGTAGGTGAGACGAAAGAACTTGCAGGCGATTGCGCGGAGCGCAGTGCCCCGTTCGGACTTCGGCGTGAGCTCAGTCGAACGCTGAGCGCTCACGGACGTTCGGCGAAGCTCAGTCGAGCCGCGAAGCCTTGGGCAATCGCTACCCGTACGCATAGTATCCTTATAATTTATGAATTCTGAAAATATCAATCATCCATTTCTCCATCTCAAGGTTCGCTCTTTGCTGCTGCGGCTTTTACTCATATCTATCGTTCTTGGGATTGGGGTAGGGGTGATTCAAGCGACTAGTGGCTTAAAATTCAACCCTCAAGTTTTGAATTTAATCCTTTACATCTTCGTGTTCGGGTTACTTTGCCTTTGGACGTTGGCAGATTTTAAGCGCTTAGGAGTTAACCTGGGGTATGTAGTCGGTGGTTTGCCAAGCAACCATAGGTGGTTGCCGATGGTAGGCTTAGTTATTCTGTTGCTCCTGTTTTCCATGGGTTCCTACTTAGTACTGTTTTACCTACTGTCATTAGTAGCTCCGTCGTTTATAGAAGCAATTTTACGCGACGTTGCCAACAACCCAACACCTCAGAGGACTGCGCCACTGTTGTTCAACCTCTTGGGAGCTATCGTGTTGGTGGTGGTTGCCCCAATTACTGAAGAATTCCTCTTTAGGGGGATTATTTTGCAGCGCTGGGCAACCAAATGGGGCATTCGAGCAGGATTGTTGGGTTCGTCGCTGTTGTTTGGGATTGGGCACGCAAATGTCGTGGGATTGTCTATGGTTGGAATGGTTTTGGGGCTGTTATATATCAAGACACGCTCGCTCATCGTGCCGATCGCCTGCCATGCTTTGAATAATTCTTTTGTAGTGGCAATGGAACTGTTATCAAATGGCTCGAAGACTCTCTCAGCTGTGAATAGGTTAGAACAATTACGTTATAGCTTGTGGTTGGGTATCGTGTTTATAGTTCTCTCACTACCTGTGCTGGTACGCTTTGTGTCTCAAAACTGGCCGCGCAAAAATGCAGCTGTCCCTTATTTCATCAACTCTTTTCAAAAAGAGTCATGAAAGAACAAGAAAGGTAATGCTCAATGGTATAGATATGTATAGAATTCTATAGAGATATAAAATATATATTTTAAAGATGCAGACATTTGAAGCAAATTCCTCAATGCATCTGTCAGTTGTGCCAAGACATTCCCAGCCTCTAAAGATTATCGCCCTAGGAGATAGTTTAATATATGGGTTTGGCGATCCAGAAGGAGGTGGCTGGGTCGAGAGACTGCGACGGTGTTGGATGCTACCTGACAGCGCCGGTCATGTTCTTTATAATTTGGGAGTGCGGGGCGATCGCATCCTGCAAGTAGCGCAAAGGCTAGAAGTAGAATTTCGCCATCGAGGTGAACTGCGAAACCACGTTCCCGACTTGATTATCCTGTCGGTAGGAGTTAATGATTCAGCACGGTTAGGTCGTCCAAATGGACGAAACTATACAGATTTTGCCGTTTTTGAATCGCAAATTGCATCTTTGCTTGATCAGGCGCAGCAACTATGTCCAGTTTTATTTGTAGGAATGGTCCCAGTTGATGAAGCTAAGATGCCATTTCTGGATTGCTTGTACTACAATCACGCTGACCAATACCGCTACAAAGAAGCTCTTAAAGTCGCTTGCACTGAACGGGGAATTCCTTATCTCGATATTTTCCAGCAATGGATAAATCGCGGTGAAGCTTGGAGACTCAAACGCATAAGCGACGACGGTCTTCACCCTAATACCCTAGGGTATAAAACTTTGTTAGAGGATGTGATGAATTGGGAAGCTTTTGCTTCCTACAATTACAGTTCCTCCTACCAACTCACTTCGTCATAGGGATATCACTGCTTTAGAGTTGTCCATTTTGTTTTATGTCAGCTTATTGCGGAAAACAGTATAACCTTGGGTACTACCTTTGAGTGCAACTTAATATTAGTATTAACTCCAGTTAACGACTTGTTGGAGTAAATTTAGGGTTCGTTCCACCAAGAGCAAAGTAGTAAGTTCATAAACTTTTAACGTAACCGTTCAGGGGGTTGTCAGGCGATCGTCAATTAGGACGGCCAAAATCTGGTAATGTGAGATTTATGGAAAAAAAGCGCCCAGCCTGCGTCGAGCAAATACCCCTTGTTGATTGGGAAAAAACA
>JAHHIB010000069.1 GCA_019359075.1 Kalymmatonema hyalinum WJT4-NPBG1 | reverse complement strand
GTCAATGATAGCATAGACAGCAATTGTTTCATTTAACATAATTCCCCTCCGTTTTTCTTACTGGAGGGGATTTTATTATCTTTGCGATCGCCTTCTCAAATAACTAGCAACTTGGGTTAATAGTTAATCATGCAGTCAGTTTAGGGTATCAAGTTAAAATATGTCCGAATTTCAAGAAAGAGAAGATTCAATACCCTTTACCTGCTATCAGCGATGAACTAGCTGATTTAATGATTGATTATCCATCAGATTTAAAAATGCGAACAAATGGAATGGTTTTTGAGCAAAGAGCATATTTAATGTCTAAAGTTCACCATGAAGTATGCCAAACCATTGAATCAAAAAGCCTCCTCAAAGAAGCCGAGTATTGGCTGGTAAATTATGCCCGAGAAGTTATGACCCAAGAGTGTAATTACCTGCCAAACATACTTACTAAGCTTGATAATCCCGTTGTTCGGTCAATGGCAATAAATACTCTTATGATCTGGCAACCTAACTGGAAAAAAGCTATCTCTCAGCACGCAGGAAGCAAGTTTGAAGCAGGTAACAATGAGTTCGAGGTCATCAGGTACTATCACAATCAAGAGAAAAAGGGGAGGGAAGGAGTCATGGTACTATGCAGGGTCACAAAAACCATGAATAACTACCCTGAATTCCCTATATTCCCACTCTATGCAAACTGCACTCTTGGAACTTATCAAGTGGAAAATGCTCTTAATCAAAGATTAGCTTAAAACATAGGGCAGGTAGTTATAACTACTTGCCTCAACACTATAAAATCAACCACTATCAAAAGCTTATGCATATAGCTAGCGAAGTTAACTCGTAAAAATCGAATGAAATCATGCACGCCCAGGCACGTAAAATCATCTCGTCCCTGGAAACACTACCCGATATATGGCGAATTGTACCCACCTTCGGCAAACGCCCTCTGGGAGGAAAACAATGGCAACATAAAACTTATTCCCCCAAACAGCTGCAAACCGAACTCATTCGTACTAGATGCAAGATTTGGTCGGGGAAAAGGTATATATGCGTCACCGGGGTTGCTATTGTCTGTGGCGATAACCAACCCCAAGGACATATTATCGCTATCGACTGCGATGGTCCACGTGCCTGGGGTCAAATACTCATCGTCACTGAAAAGCTAGAAGAGGACGAAATAAAAGAGATTCCTCCCCAAAAATTATGCGATCGCGCACTCACGTATCTGCCACCTACAGTCGCCTTTACCTCTGGAGGCAATTACAAATGCCAGTTTCTCTATCTAGTACCCCGACATAAACCAATTATTTCCAGCAAAATATCAAATCTGGAGTTTAGGGGCAAAAACCACGCCTCAGTTCTACCTCCTTCCTACCACCCAGAAGGGAGATACTACCAGTGGGTTTCCGGTTGCAGTCCTCAAGAAAAGCAAGTTGCGATCGCACCAGATTGGATAATAGCCCAAATGTTATTAAAGCAGGAAAAAGCAAGGTTAATCAGTCTTCCACAAGAAAAATACAACCGCAGAGATAAGGTAGACAGGTACATCAACTTATACCCAAACATCGAAACCAATATTCAAGCTGCACTCACATTCTTGGAAGTTATCCATCCCCGATTCGCTTCGGACTACACAACCTGGATTCAAGTTGGAATGGCACTCAAGTCAGTCAGCCCTATCTTACTTGATGCCTGGGACAGATGGAGTCAGCTGTCACCCAAATACAAACCAGGAGAGTGTGCCTACAAATGGCAGTCTTTCCGCAGAACGGGCATTACCATTCGTACCCTCGTAAAATTTGCCAACCTTTCATGAACAATCAAAACCAAGAAAGTGTAACTAACTCCGAAGCTAGTTACAGTAGTGATTTTAATCCTAATAACAATAATAATTTAGAAGAAGATGATGAAATTTATGAGCAAGGCGATAGTAACAACCTTCCAAAAACCAAAACTTATCTAATAACCATCCAAATTCATCCAGAAGAAGGACAAGCCATCCTATCAATTGGTATCAGAAACGCACCACCTGTCATCAAAACTATCGACTATCAGGAAATAATTTCACAACCAGCCATCAAAGACTGCATTCGAGAGTTGGAAGAAGTACTACCCAAAATCATAGAAACTGCTGAAAATGCAATAAATACTACCAGCAATTCTCACCAAACAAGACAAGTACAACAGCGAGAATTACCTAAAGATTATCAAAAAGCCGAATCTAACAAAAAACAACTTTCACTTTTCTAAATAATTATGAATTACATCGCCATTATTGAAGGGCAGCAAGTACCTATCCCAGAGGAAACAGCAATCAGTGACGAAAAGCTAAAATTAGCAATCACTACCTATTTCCCAGAGTACGCCAATGCCGAAATCACCAGACAGACTCAAGGAGATACAACCGAAATAAGGCTAATTAAACGCGCTGGAACTAAGGGCAATTGCATCACTGAACTCAAGTTAGCACCCGAACAAATTAACCCGGCATTTGAATTAGCGTGGAATTTGAAACTTCTAGAAATCAAAAATCAACTAACCCTGGAAGTTTTAATTGATATGCAGGGAAAAATAAACCAAACAATCAAAACAGGAGAAAGCTGGAAAACATACATCGACAAAGTTTTTAGCTCTCTCAGGCAACAACCCCCTGCACCTAGCAATTATCCCGTACTGTAGTCAAGTAATGCCGCTACTATATAGCGGCATATCTCAAAATCATGATATCACTAGAACTATTTAAAATACCCATCACCTGCAAAGAAACAATCATCTATCTGGAAAACTTATCTCAGAAAGCAAATTTACTCAGCTTATATCAGAAACTATTTCCAGAACAGTGGAGTGAATCAACAACACCCTTAAATACAAAAACACATCCTAATTGCATATATTCAGACAGGGAAATTGAATTTATTCAGCTAGTAAATTCCAACTTGTTCCCCGTTGAATTTATTGATGAAATCGAAGCATACGAAGAATATGAAAATATCGTTATATTACCACAAAAACTTGAATGGTGGAATGAGACTTTTGAAGATTTAGAGATGAGCGAAAAATTTTTACTTTCCCTTATGGGCAATGGATACAGCTTGAAATACTGGGAAGAAGAATTTGGGTTTGAACCTGACTACCTAACAAGCGACGAAGATATAAACTTTCAAAAACTTGTAAAAATCTGTAAAAAGTTCAAATCACCTATCAAATATTTAGTAACTAGCCTCATGATTCTCGACCATTCAACGGGAAACATTTGGTTAGATACAACCTACGAAACCGGATATTGGTGGGAATGGAGTGAAGAAAATATCATCCTACTAGCAGATAAATGGCAAGAAGCTACTATGATGCTAGAACAGTTTCAAGAGTTAGCAGACTGGATAGAAGCATCAGTAACTCATAGAAAAAAAGTCGTAACAATCTGGAATAAAGCCGCTGCATGAATACAGAAGTCAACGCCCAACCCATATTATCAAACATTCCAACACAGGAAATTTTAGGGCATCTCATCATTCTTAAAGGACAGTTTGTACTAGTAGAAAAAGAGGGTAATAAAACACAACACAAGTTTCTCTCACCCGAAGCAGTAGAAAAGGCATTTACAACTAAAACTGTAAGTTCTGGATGGCTATCTCCCAATACCCTGTGGTGGGAAAAAACACCCTCTGGAGAAGGTGTTATCCAATTTTACCCGCCCCAAAAATATTCAGTCTCAATACAAACCTCAGAAGAAAACAAAACGATAACTATTCCTATGCCAGCATTTCTATTCGCTGGCTGCAACAGCAGCTACTACCTGTGGGCAATTAAAGGAAAAACCTTCAAGCAGGATTGTCAATTATACAAGGCACCCTTACCAAATATTTGGGATGACTCAAATAGAATTTGCTTCGGCAGAAATACTCCACCTGCTTGCAATCCAAACTCAATCAATAAAGCCTGGGAATTGTTCTGGAGAAGCCCTTTCAACGAAGACTTCAGCCAGAACAAGTGCAAATCACACCTCCACAATGTCTGCAACCTACTAATCAGCCTGCAAGGTACAAGATCCTTCCCAGCAAAGGAATTAGTAACTAGCAACTATCAAAGAATCAAAACCCCCAATGATATATGTAGGTATATATTTCAACATGAATAACCCCTTCATCAGTTATAACTATGCCATCAGTCACAACCTGACTCCCTACAGCCAAAAGCTTCAGGAATACTGGCTTGCAGCTGATGGAGTCTATGCGCGATCGCACCGCCCAGAACTTGAAATCTGCCTGCAAATCGCTCATACCCAGATACCAGGATTGGCACAAATACAACCCTATTTCAAATTAAATGTACCGAAAGTTCCAGCAAGCATCATTGCAGACATTATCAATGCTGCACAAGTTAATCCCCATCAAGAAATCCTCTTTTACCTGGGAGTTGAGAATAATATTTGGTGGTATCATACTCCACTGCAAGAAGCATCCCCAACCCATGTGCGATCGCTAGAAACAATAAATTTCAAATACAGCCAAGCATTGGTTGAAGTACATAGCCACGGCTGTATGAAAGCGACCCCCTCATGCCAGGACAACCAAGAAGAGTCAGGAAAGTTCCGCATATTCGGAATTATCGGGACAGTGAATACGACTCCCACTATATATACCCGCTTGGGGGTGTACAACCACTTCTTTGAAATTGACCCCAATTTTATATTTGAGTCATGATACAAATTGATACAGAAATTTTCTTACCCGTTCTCCCCCATCCCCACGGCAAAGTAGATTTTATCTTAGTGGGGGCTGGTGGCACAGGAGGATACCTCGCAGAAGATGTTTGCCGTCTCATACTACAGCTACAGCAAAACGAGAAAAAGGCTAACCTCACCATCATTGATGGAGATAGCGTCGAAACTAAAAATATTGCACGCCAAAATTACCAACCATCAGAGATAAGTTTGCCCAAAGCACAGTGTCTAGCCACCAGATGTAGTGCTAAATATGGGCTAGAAGTCACAGCAATTTCAGATTGGTTCTCCCCCAACCATGTAGAAAAATACAGATGGAATACCCTCACGGTTATCATCGGCTGCGTAGACAATGCCGCCGCCAGGACGCAAATTCACTCGTGTCTAGAATATAGCAACAGCCGCGAGCAAGCTGATCTATTCTGGCTGGACTGCGGTAACACAAGCATTTCCGGACAAGTTCTATTGGGAAGCCACGCTGACTTCGATATTGTAAGCGCCTCGGATAACGCAGACAATCCCTCTTTCTGGAAGCATCTACCATCCCCAGCGCTGGTGCATCCCGAACTGCTAATTCCAAAGCCTGAAGAACTTAGCAGCAATAAACTCTCATGCGCGGAAATTCAAATACTGAATTACCAAACTCTATTCATAAACCGCATGACATCAGCTATCGCATCTCAATACCTTCTAGAATTAACACTAGCAGGAAAAATAACCAAGTTTGCTAGCTATTTCAACCTAATTACTATGTCCTGTCGCAGCATCCAAACCACAATTACAAACCTTCGGAAATATCATCTCGTCTAAATAAAAACAACCACAAGAGTTAACACATATCTGTTCTGAAAAATACTCAGGACAGATTTTTATTATGAACAGATTCAATCCAAGCCTATTAGAAAAACTTGAGTGGGAAAACAAAAACTCATCCAAAAACAACATACGCACAACACCAATTAGCCAAGGCGAAAAACTCGGCGGTGAGTTTCACCTCATCATGCAGCAGATTGGATTGGGGCTACCTGTAGAACTCTTCTTAAAAGCATACCCTCAAATAGACAAGTGGGTAGAAGCAGCCAAACCCTTTCTTGATATTCCTGGCAGCAAACAATGGAATGCCTCGGCACAATATCTCTATAAATCACAGTTACTATATGCTAACTATGACCTAATCATTCATCAAGAAAAACAGATAATTGGACTAGATTGGACTATTCAAAAACCATCAAAATTTCAGTTACTAGAAAATTCATTCCACACCCAACTCAGGTTATTCCTGCTCTATGAGAAAACTCAATTATCAGCAGAAGACATTAGTTTAGTGTATCTGTTCGTTAACACGGGTGATGTTTACCAATTTACCTATTCCAAAGAAAAACACCTGGCTTTCAAAGAAAGGTTAGAAGCCACACTTCTACCATTTCTAGCCGAAGTAGAAGATTTTCCGAAAGAAACATCTTCATCCTATACTTTAACTCCTCAAGAAGCACATGATCAATGGCTCGCAAAAGAAATATCAACTGAAGAATATTTAGCAGCAATTCCTGAAGTCGAATTATGAACTCGCTCCAAATTAAAGTCAAAAAAGTTGAACTTACATCCGATGGTTGGACACTCAACATCTTATCCCCACGAGTCGCCACCATCACCAGCCCTATGGGAGTGAGGAAAACTACTTACTTTGGGTTTGACTCAAAAGAAAAAGCCAAAACCTTTCAAAACTGGATAATTCGTAAGGACAAATGCTCTCAGGCTATAGTTCGCCCAAGCGAACGACTCCCTACCCCTTGGGAAGTTAAAGCCTGGGATACTGAAGAATCTCTCATCGTTCAATGTGCGCTTAAGGATTTGCAAGAAAATGCAGCTATCACTCTTTAAAAGAACTTCACAACACACAACCCCCACCAGCTTTTATACCTTCAATTTTAACACTCCTAACCCTAAGCAAGCTGCAAAACTGCGAGAACTTGCTGCCTCAATGCAACAATCAATTAACAGTAAGCTCAATCCCGCTATAAACAAACAGCGGGCAACCAAACACCGCAAAACAATAGCCCAAGGAATTATTGCCGAAGGAGTGGAACTACAGACAATCCAGTCTTGGTTGCTTGCAATAGGCGAAATGTGGTTCTTCGGAAATATTCCCGAAGTGCTGCGTGGTATCTCCCAAAAGTCCCAAGTAGAAGCCTTGTACAAAATCTCTCAAAGAGCAAAGACTCTCGAAGAAGTCAAGGAAGTTTTTAACAATGAATCTTATCAAGATAGGGTAAAGTCTCTCAACCGTGCAAGTATCTACACCGCAGGCGAAATTATGTCTGCAATCGCTGAAATTCAGAAAGTTGTTAAACTTAAAGAGGTTGATACCACCCAACAAGAGTTAAACCGACTGGAATTAGAAATCATCGGAATGAAGTCAGGAGACTTCTTCCCTACCCCTTCTTCTGTTTGCGATCACCTAATTCAACTAGCAGAAATTAATGAAAATTCTCACATACTTGAACCCAGTGCTGGTTCTGGCTGCATTGCTGAATCCATATTCAAAAAACATCCTCAAGCCAATTTAGAAGTCGTAGAAATTAATCCAACTCTACGCAAGATACTTGAATTGAAAAGATTCAATTTAGTAGGTAGAGATTTTCTATATTACACAACTGATAATCTCTACTCACATATCATTATGAGCCCTCCCTTTTCTCAATTAAGTGAGCATATATACCATGCGTGGAAGTTAATGAAATCAGGAGGAATACTAATAGCAATAATTCCAGAGTCAGTATTCTTTAATCGCAAATACAAAGATTTTAAAGCATGGTTAGATAGCCGAAATACATACAAAGAATCTCTACCCAAAGATGCCTTTATCCAATCAAACAACCCCACAGGTGTAGTTACCCGGATCATCAAAATAAATAAGCCGTAATGTATTACAAGCGCATAGCATACTACCAGGTTGATGAAAATAAGTATGTTACATACCTATTCCCTGCATATGGGAGCCATCTCAGGTACAAAATCCTCAACCAACAAGAGTTAGAAGATGCTCTAACCAAATGTAAACTAGCTGGTTGGAAAGTGAGGAATATCACCAATTTAGCCAACAAAATGTTGGAAAGAAAACCAAAATATCCAACAAGGTAAAATGACAATTCAGACAATCACATCTTACAGATTTATTCCTGGAAAAGAAAGTAGCGTCACAACCTACGGCAGTCCCGATGAACAAACAGTCGCAATACATAATTCAACTGGCACAACAGTGAGTCTAACTTTCACTACTGAAACCACATTAGTTCTTCAAGAATTAATCAGGCGTTTGGGACAAACATACCACAATCTCATTAACACCGAAAAGGAGTATATAGAAGAATATTCATACGAATTAGAAGATATTACTTAAATAATACTTCCACAATAAACTTTAAGGTCGTTTGTCAATGCAGGCGACTTTAGTTTTTTACCACAACATATGCAAATGCACAGGTTATTTGAACTAGTTCAAGAACCATAATTATGGCTAAAACTCCAATCAAACCAGACACAAAAGAAGAACAAAAAGAACAACCACAAACTGTAATTCCAGATAATCTCGAACAGAGAAAGACGTTAGTATCAAAATTTGCCAACCCTGAATATAACGCTCCCATCAGCAATATTTGCATCTGCCAGATAATCAATCATATGGAGGCAGAAAAGGTTGGTTTGTTCGTTAAAGACAAATACTTAGGAGGCATCGATTGGCAAGGAGGCGAACCCACCCACAAGCACACCTTCTCCAGCGGTACTCCAGAAATGGGAATTCTCCTGCAATCACCCCGTATGCACATCCTCGATGTATCACCCCGGTATATCGAACAAAGGGACAATGGTGCGATTATCGGTATCTACGAGTACGGCGACGGGTATGATATGTACCAAGCTTTAGGGAAAGAAAAAGTAGTACTGCGACGGTTCTACCTAATTAACCTAGTAGATGAAAACAATAAAAATCTCCACAACAAACCAATCGCCTTATCAATCAAGGGAGTAGCCTCTTCTAGATTTGGTGAAGCTTACAAACAATTCCAACGCGATCTGGAGGTAGCGTTCGCCAGGTTTGCAAGTATACCCGTTGCTGAAAAATCCCAAGAATTCCACCGCCTTGGTATCTTTCAACCCACCTTTATACCATCACACGAACCCAAAGAAGCAACCAACCAACGCGACAAATCCTGGGTAGCAGTCGTTGACTCCTACAAATCTCCCAACCCTGATGGTAGCAATTTCCTCGAATTCTTTTGCGAAGACAAAGAAGTTGAATTCCAAACAATCATGCAAGCTAATCCTGAATTTAGCCACCGCATTGGTAAAACCTCCGCCGTCGTAGCTACACATCACCAGCTAGCAGGTGTAAATACTAGCGATATACCTGCATTACCTCCCTCAACAATCGAGGAACCGCCTTATTAAGTTCTAATTCTTAAGGGTGCTTGTGTGTCAACTAGCACCTTTACAAGTCATACGCGGACAAAATACAGGATGAAACTAACAACTACTCAATCTGTACTGGCAGAACTCCTAGAAACAGCTAAGAACGGCATATCCACAAGACCAGTAGACCCCATACTCGGAAGTCTGCTAATCGAAGCTTCGGATGAAGGCAGACTTACCGTCATTGGTACTGACTTAAATGTCAGTATCAAAACTACAGCAATAACTCATATTCTACAACCAGGTGTAGTCGCCTTAAACGCCAAACTACTAGCCGACACGGTTAACAATCTAGGAAGCGGCGAATTGGATATTGAAGTAAGCGAACGTATCTGCGTTATCAGCCATAGTACGGGGAAATGTCGCATTGTAGGAGGAAATCCAGAAGATTTTCCAAGTATCCCAGAAACACAAAACTGCACTGAAATCAGTATCCCTAGCAAAAAGCTACAAGCTGCCTTAGAAGCTTGTCTGTATTGCTGCAGCGCAGATGAAACCAAACTTATCCTCACAGGCGTACATTTCCAGTTACAAGGCGAAAATTGGAGTTGCGCCAGCACCGACGGACACCGCCTTGCGTTGGTATCCTCCAAGCTAGAGGGAAACTACTCGCCGATCTCATTCACAGTTCCTAGAAGAAGTCTCACCGAGTTGGGAAAAATCCTCTCGACAACAGCTGAAAATAGCAGTTGTACCCTCAAGGTTGGAAACAACACTGTCCAGTTTATCTTGCCAAATGCTGAACTCACATCCAGGTTGTTAGAAGGAGAATTTCCCCATATTAACCACCTTATTCCTAATAGCTTTGCTAACGAGTTAATCGTAGAACGCAAAGGAATGGAAATAATTCTTAAAAGAATCAGCCATTTCGCAGAGAAAAAACACAAAATTGTCAAAATCCTATGGGAGGTCAATGACCAACAGGCAACATTAATGACGGGTAATACTGATATTGGGGATGCGGTAGATTCTTTGCTTATCAAGACCCAAACCAGTATAGAAGAAAATATCGGTATTGGGCTAAACAGCGGCTATCTACAAGAAGCACTCAAGCACATCTCAACCGATGAAATTGTATTCCGATTTAACAAGCCTCTCCAACCAGTCATCATTTCTCCTTTAGGTGGATTACTTGACCAACTAACACTAATTATGCCCGTAGAGGTGCAAGATTTCGAGAAACCAGAAGGTCTTGCCAAATATAACACTGACACTTCAAAACCAGAAAATGAAAATGAAACAGCAGCAGAAAATACTACTGAAGTGGATAAACTTCCAGAAATAGAAAAAGTATCCAATGAAACAACTAATGTGACAGACACACCCCAGTCTGATACACCTACCGCAAACAAATCAAAATCCCGCAAGCGCAAGCAAGAACTAAAACCAGAACCAGAAACAACAGCTGTATAAACCAAAAAGTATAGTCAGTCATAAAACTGGCTATACACAAATTCATCTGTAAAATCAAACACTCTCAAATATGTACATACCACTGCATCTCAAATATCGCCCCCAGCAACTTTCACAAATCATTGGACAAGAACATATTGTACGCACTCTGGATAATGCAATACTCTCAGGAGGAAGTCACTCCACGAACGCACTCAGCAAAATTGCCCCAGCTTATCTATTTACCGGTCCCAAGGGTACAGGTAAAACCAGTACAGCCCGTATTCTCGCCAAATCCCTCAACTGTCAATCAACCCAAGAACCAACAACCAAACCCTGTGGCGAGTGCAATTCTTGTCAGACTATTTCTCACTCCTCATCCCTCGATGTAACCGAACTCGACGCCGCCAGTCACTCAGGAGTAGATAACATCCGCGAGATAGTTTCTAACCTTCAACTTAAACCAATCGAGAGTAGACGCAAAATCCTAATAGTAGATGAATGTCATGCCCTTTCCCAGCAATCCTGGCAAGCATTACTTAAAACAGTAGAACAACCACCAGCTCATGTTGTGTTCATCTTCTGTACTACCGAGGTACACAAGGTTCCAGAAACTATCATCTCCCGCTGCCAAAAGTTTGACTTTAGAAGAGTTTCCCTCTCACTAGTTGTAGATTACCTGGAAAAAGTTGCCCACCAAGAAAGTATAAATATCACTCCTACAGCATTAACCGCGATCGCTAAAGCTTGCCACGGGCACCTACGCGACTCACTCAAACTCCTAGATCAACTAACCTTATTGGAAGAAGGGGAAATCACTCCCAACTGGGTATGGGAACTATCAGGTACTATCCCCGAACATGATTTAGTCACTTTCTGTGAAAATATCACCAAGGGGGAAATTACAGGCAATTTAGGCATTCTCCAAGATTGGATGAAATATGGCAAGCACCCAATCACCATCCACACTAGTCTTGTCAGCTTTCTAAAAGACTTACTTATCTGCAAAATCAACCCCAATGACAGAAATCTCACTCTTTTAGAGGAGGACACTTGGAACGAACTTACAACCATCTCCAAATCGTGGAGTATTAACCACATTCACTCGGCGATCGCACTCCTAATGGTACGCCAAAATCTCATGCGAGATGAAAGCGCACACTTATGGTTGGAAGCCACCCTTATCGAGATAGTTCCAACCACAAAGAGTAGCTACCAACCCTGGAAGGATTGGAAAACTGCTCAGGATGCGATTAACTGGGCTAAGGAGCAATTACCCCATCTATCACAAGCGCAGTTGCAGGAACACTGGCAGAAGCTTACACCCATTAATGGAAAAAAGGCTCCAGCATGGGTACAACTAGTAGAAAAGCTTCAAACTGATTCTCAATTACAAACTGCATAAAAATGCTTTTCACCTTTTGACGCTCTCCCATCTAGAAGATGGGAAATTCACAACGAGGTGGCAGAGCCACCATTGTTGTTATCTTGGAAGAACAGATCCAACTGTAGTCCCAAGTTCCCAGGCACACCACGTTTGCTCTTATGAGCGTGGTGTTGTCTCCTTTTAACCACTGTTGATTCAGTGGTGGGCGTTTCAAACAGTACTAGCTGTTTTGGTTCCGGCAAGTCCCGCCGTACCTTTTTGATTTGTTTAAGCAGCAAACCGTATTCGTTAACTGCTTTTAACTTGATGTTCCTAGCTGCTTGCAAGTTTGCGTCATCCACGTGACCACAATTGGTGCAAATGAATTTTTCACCATCTCTGCTTGCAGCATCAATATGACCACAAACAATACAAGTCTGGCTGGTGTAACGCGGGTTGATTTTCAAGATGACTTTTCCTGACAATGATGCCATGTACTCAATCTTGGAAATCAAAGCATACCAGGAAGCATCTGCGATTGAACGAGATAAAGCGCGTTTAGCGCTTTGCCCATTCTTGAGAAATCTACCTTTGGAATCATCGTATTTAGGCTTGCAACGCTTCATCATGCCGGAAATGTTCAAATCTTCTATGGCAACAGCGCTACTCTTATTGACTATCTTTTTAGCTACTTGCCACTGATAAGCTTCTCGTTTGGTGGCTATACGGTGCTGAAGAAGTGACAGTCTTCGCTGTGATTTACGTCTGTTGTGAGAGCGTTTCTTTTTCCTAGAGACACGACGCCCTAGAATGCGTTGTAAGCGCTTAGTTTTCTTGTTGGTAGCAAATCGAGGATTGTCTATAACTGAACCGTCGGAACAGTAAACAAGTTTGCCCAATCCCATATCTAATCCAACAACAGTATTGATTTCATTGCTGGGTTTAATTGGGAATGCGGGTATGCTTACATCCTCAACCCTGATAGAAACATAATAGCCATCTGCCTTTTTACGCACAGTGACAGATTTAACTTTAAACCCCTCTGGGATTGGACGTGAATTATAAAATCTCATCCACCCTAACTTGGGTAGATAGATTTTGTTCCCATCCAGTTTCACCTCAGTTGCAAAAGTAAAAGACCTCATTGTGCTACGGTTTTTGAACTTAGGGAAACCACGACCGTCAAAGAAGTTCTCAAAAGCTTTATCGAGTCGCTTTATATTTTGCTGTAAAACAGTTGAGTCTATGTTTTTGTACCAAGGACGTACCTTCTTAAGTTCTGGAAGCGATGTAATTTGTATTTCTCCGGCACTTCTCTTTTTACCGTTATCACGCCAAGGCTCACCGCTAGCACCGAAACTACACACACAACAAACCAAGGGGTAAGCTACTGACTTAGTTTTTATGTCACAATATTCACCTTGAAGAAATCGCTGTTGGTAGGTATCAATCCTGTCTGCCAGCGACCAATTGTAATTTGCTCTGAGCATATCTAGCCAGTTATCCATTTTGACAACTTGCGCCTGTTTTGGACGTAACTTGTAGACGTAACCGAGAAGCAAATTTTTATCCTTTTGCCGTAGACAGTGATATATTTATCTACAGTCAAATATACCAGAATCTCATAGTATGACACAACAGTACCGGAGAAATTCTCACACTATCTCTCTGGTAAACTACCATCTAGTCTGGATACCAAAGAGACGCAAAAAGGTATTAGTTGGTGACGTAGAGAAACGTCTACGGCAAATTATTTGGGAAACCTGTCAAGAAAAAGACTGGGTTGTAATAGCTCTAGAAATTATGAGTGACCATGTGCATTTGTTGGTTAATGTTCCACCCACCGTGGCAGCACATGAAGTGGTCAAGTCAATCAAAGGACGAAGTTCTCGCTACTTGCGCTCCTGTTTTCCACACCTGCTTAAGCTACCATCTCTATGGACTCACTCGTATTTTGTCTCAACAACAGGGAATGTTTCCAATGAAACAATACGAAAATATATTGAGGAGCAAAGACACCACGATACTACTTGATGTCGCGGTTCAGCAGTGCGTTGGGCGGCTCTGCCGACTTGTAGCAACTGCTGAACCCGGAGGGCAATTAAAATTGCCGTTGGCACTACAACTCAAACGCCTTAAGGACGTATGTGAGTTCCTGAGTCACTCACATACTCAGGAGTTTTGTGCCTATCGCGTAACCTTATAAAAATCAAAAATCCACTTTTCCCAATTTTAGGGGAGATTTTTTCTTACAATATTTAATCAATAAAATAAGTCAAGTTTCATTACCACCACATTAGCATACGCCCTCCGGGTTGGAAATCAAATAGTCAAGTAAATATACTTTCACAAATCAATTTAGCATTTATAATTCGTAAAGTTTGAAATTTATGAGTTATAACCCTAGAAATTTTATTACCAAACTTAGTAATAAAATTATAGTTGATGAGGAAAAACTCGACATATTCTGGGAAGATACCACTCCTATACCCCAGTGGCAACCTACAGTAAATATTTCGACCTACTCTAGTCTCAAAACTCTGGTAGTTGATATTGAAACAGCAGGAATAAACCCAAGAGAGAATCGCATCTATGCGATTGGCTGTATGAGCGAAATGGGGAAAGTCACCATTTTTATGGATATCTCCGAAAGCAAAATTCTCATCTCGTTTCTCAAACATCTAGAAACAAGCAAACTAGATGTAATTTATACCTACAATGGAACTGAGTTTGACCTACCGTTTATTATCACCCGCTGCGAATTACATGGCATCGCTCATCCCTTTAAAATTGCATCTAGAGCACGCACTATCCGAACTGCCCAGGTACGTGGTACACCACTAACTGTCCGAGAAGTATTCATCCGAAACAGCCTCCATGTAGATATCTATATCTGCGTTCTCAGATGGGATTTTGTCGCTAAGGAGCTTACCAACGGACGGTCACTCAAACAAGCCGTCCTAGAAATGGGATTACGCTCTCAAGCGAGACTAGTTCTCCCTTATGAGGAAATTCTAGCTTGCTGGAAAACTGGTTGCGGTAGTGAGGGATGGCAGAAAATTAAGGAGTATCTTACTTACGACTTAGAAGATACCCAACTCATAGCCAATAGGCTAGTACCCTCATATTACTACGAAGCGCTAGTTGTACCGGGAATGAACCTCCAACAACTAGCCCTCGCGGGTAATGGTACCAAATGGGAGAAAATCTTCGAGCATCACTATCAAGGGATAAAACCTAAACCCGACCGCAAATACAAATTCCAAGGGGGAATAGCGTATTCTGTTCCAGGACTGTATAGGAAAGTTGGATACATAGACATTAGTTCAATGTATCCCAATGCCATATTGTCGAAAGGGATTGCCTCTCGTAAGGATACAAATCGCATTGGGTTAAGCATCCTACAATATTTGGTAAATGAAAAATCAAGACTGGAACAACTTGCCAAAACTGGAAATATTGTCGCCAAGGAAAAAAGAGAATCCACCAAGGTTTTAGCTAATTCTCAGTTTGGGTTCTTCGGGACATCTGAACTTGCTTTCAATGATATGGAAGCAGCAGCCCTGGTAACAGCTTATGGTCGGCGTATCCTACAGTTTATGATTGAGGTAATCAATCAAGCTGGCGCAGTCCCCATAGAAGTTGATACCGATGGAGTGTTTTTTACTCATTCCAACCCAGAAGAAGTATACGCCACACTTCAATCTCAATTACCCAAAGGGATAATCGTCAAATTAGAGTTTATCGCTGAAGCCATGTTTATTCCCGAAAGAGGAACTAAGAACTATCTCTTGTGGCTAAAAGATGGCAGGATTATCCGCAAAGGTAGTTGGAGAAGTCGCTCTCGCTCAAAGCTAGAAAAAGAATTTCCCGTTGAATATTTAACCCATTTCATTCAAAATCAGCTACGCGCCGAGGAATATTACAGAAATGTCAAATCGCAGATTTTGTCAGGAGAGTATCCGATAGAAAAACTTTCCATCACTCGCAAAATTCGTGAAGGTGAAAAAGAACTTCTCAAAATAGGAAAACCTGGAGATATCGTTACCTACTATTATAGTATTCAGGGTGTACAAAATATCAAAAATACACAGAAGTATTCATCACAGTATTATCTCAATTTAATTCCCCAAAAACGAGTAGAAATCTTGCAAATAGCAAATCCTCAAATGCTAGATAGATCCAAACAATTAACGCTGTTCTAACAATGGCTAAAAAATTATCACTACTCAACAAAAAACAACGCAAGTGGTTAGATAACTTCCTGAAAGACAAACCCCACGCCAGATTAACCAACGTTTATGACTTATTAGATGGCGACCGGGTTATTGAAATTGAATGGTGGGAACATACTACACCTGTAGTTCTTGATAGCCATACTCTCATTCGAGGAAATATATTTTACAAGCTACAAGTCAAACTCCGCAAGTTTGGCGACCCCAGAAAAACAGCAAACTTCTCCTACGAGATTATCCCAGCTCAAAAACAAACCGTACCCTACAGACTCAAAGAACAACTATCACTTGAACTCCCCCAAGCTTACTTGATACCCACTCCCCAAAATCCTGTCGTTGTCAAATCTAAGGTAGTTAAACAAAAGAGAAGTTACCAAGGGAAAGTTACGCGTGTAACCCAACAAAGTCTACCTCTATCAGGTATCACTGCCCAACTAAATGAGATAAATCTTAAAAGCAGTGGCGTACCTCTATCAGAACAAGAACTTCTTCTAGAAACGACACCGCACTTTGATTTGGATACTGGCAAGGAAATCAAACTTCCTACTGCCATCATCAAAATTCTTAATGATAAAAAAGCAAGTTTGAAGGAGTGGGAGTCGGCTATTTCACTATATCAAGTAGCAGGTGCATCTGCTATATTACAATACCTCAATGAGTTAGATAACTGGCGCAATTATCACGGTAATCAATCAGTTGAACATCCTACAATCAGGGTAATAAAGCAAACTAAAAATGAGAAAGTAAATTTAAAGGAGATATAAATGGTAAAATTTTCTCAATGAACAATGCAAAGAATCCTCGCCGAGTAACGCAATGTGTTAAACATTATAAATGCAGGCAAATAATTAGATTCAAAAAAATAAAAATCTTCTGCTAGGTTAACAAATCTAGTAGTTATTTTTCAGAATAAAACCAAAGCTTAAAAGAACTATTGTCTCAAGTAATATTTATTGACCACCACTTACTGGCTAACGCAATTAAATATAAAATAAACTAGTAATATACCCATGCCAGTAAAATTCATCTATGGGGAAGATACCCACTCAATGTCAAAAAGAGTAGAACAATTAATTAAAGATTTCACTACCCAAGAGTGGGAAATATTCAACTACATCCGAGTTGATAACAAAGCGTCAGCAATATCCCAAGCAATAACAGAAGTGATGAAAATTCCTTTCGGAGAAGGAGGAAAGATTGTTCACATTACAGATGGAACGATTTTCAATAAATGCCCGGATAAAATATTTTTATTATTGCAAGAAAATCTTCCCAAAATACCCCAACGAAACCTACTGTTAATTACCTCACAAAGCAAGCCTGATGGCAGAAGTAAAGCCGTAAAAGCACTACTCCAACATACCGATATTGAAGAATTTCCCCTCATCTCCAGTTGGGATAAAGAAGGGATAGAAAAAGTCATTCAAGCAGCAGTAAAAACCCACTCGTTAGACGTTGCTCCCACCGCCATAAGCTATTTAGTAGAGGCAATTGGAAACAATACTGCAAGGCTTGATAGCGAACTCGCGAAGCTTGCTATCTATGCCCAAGGGGAAAAACTAGATATTGAGGATATCTCACACTTAATTAGCAACAACAATACCAGTTGTACCGGACTTGCCCATGCCATCAAAAATAGTAAAGCTAATACAGCAGCACAAATACTTCATCGCCTGCTAGATAATAACGAACACCCTCTCAAGATAGTCGCTACTCTCATAAGTTACTTCCGCACTTGGCTAATTACCAAAGCAGGGGTAGAAGAAAAACTCCCCGACAACAAAATCTCAACACTCGGCGAACTCAATAACCCCAAAAGGCTGTACTTTCTCAAAAAAGAAGTTGAAACTATAAGCGCCCTCAAACTTAAACAAACCCTCATAGCACTGATCCAACTTGAAGGCGAACTTAAGTCTGGCATTGACAACTTCACCCCTACCATCATTAAAATCTGCACTTTATGAACAACCTCTTTAACGAGATAGTCGCCCAGCATACCGCAAAACTTATCTTAAATAACGCGATTGCAAGCGGTAAAACTGCTCTTGCCTACCTATTTACCAGCACCGTTGAAGGGGTAGGTAAAACCAAAACCGCCCTTTTATTTGCCTCCTACATCTGTAGCACCACAGATATGCTGAAAGTACGCCCGCAAGAGGAAAATTTCACTATCGGAGTAGAACAGGTACGGGAAATCATCACCTTTGTTTCAACTTCTCCCGTTGAAAGCAATCACAAAGTAGTAATTATCCATGACTGCGACACTATTACACCCGCCGCCGCCAACGCCCTACTCAAAACCTTAGAGGAACCAGGAAAAGGGATATTCATTCTTATCACATCCCAAGCCCAGAATATACTGACTACTATCAAAAGCAGGTGTCAAATAGTACCATTTGCTCAACTACCTATTGACGAAGTAAAAACTATTCTGGAAAATCAGAAAATCTTCCTACACCAAGACATACTCAAACTTTGTTCGGGCAGTCCAGGTCGCGCGATCGCATTCCACAGTTTGTTAAATTCCATACCTGAAAGCATACTCGACCAACTGCAAGTACCTCCTAAAAATGTAATTACAGCCTTGGAAGTGAGTCATTGGACAAGTAAACAGGATAAATCAAGTCAAGCTTTATTACTCACCTACCTACAGACAAGCTGGTGGGAAAAGACTAAAAGCACGGGATTGCTTGCTAAATTTAGAACAGCAAGGCAACAATTTCAAGGACATATATCAACTAGAAACGTGTGGGATAACCTACTCATACCCTAAAAGAATCATCGTTACATACCAACAAGCCGTCAGCTAATTTCTACTAGCTAGCGGCTTTTTATATGGAGATTAAAATGCAAGAACAAAGCCTGTTTGATATTGAACAAACAATCAAAACTAATAAATCAAAAGGAGAAAAAATACTAACTCCTAACATTCAAAAGATGCTTAAGATTCTAGCCAGCATGGGAATGGATAGAAAGGTATTCGCCTGTTTGTTAGAACTAGCAGAGGTGGATGCACAATTAATTAAATATCTAGCTGGTCCCACAATCACTGGTGGGCGAGAATGGAGGGATGCTATTCCCAGTTGGGTGTGGCAAGCAATTGCAATTGATAGACTAGATACAATCCTAGAAGAGGTAGATAAAGAGGAGGTAGGGAAACTTGCTACGCCAAGCGAAGTACTTGCTGTAATGATGCCAATCACATTTGAGGTTCCACTGTCTTGGGAATGGACTAATGTTTATCTTTATTGCAGTCATACTACCCTTATCAAGCACCAACCATTCCCAAACTATGATTACAATAACCTTTGGGAAAGCATTGGTATCAAACCTATCGATTACAAACAAATTAAGCATGATTATGAAAGCCTCGCCACCGATATCCGCACTCGTGTCATCAAAAGTGCAAGCAACGAATGGGGTAAAAAGCTTAAGCAAAAACCACTCTTAAGCAATCAATCTACAGAGGAAAATAATCCGCAACTATCACTGTTTTAAACAACTACCAGCTATTACGCAGCCATAGTTGTGCAATCATAAATTAAGTCTTATCAGGATTGGTTTAATCAACCTGATTTTTTCTTCATTTACAATTTGGCACCATCTTTTCTACCTCGTTCATAGAAGGGTAACAGGTTAGAAAAAGCTTCCTGCAGGAGCCAATTTCTTCCTTCCTGCCATTCCTCAACCCCAGAACTAGTAATAAAATAACCAATTCTATAAACAGCAGCAACCAACAACGATTGAAAAGTAGTAGAGACGCGAGAATTAAATGGAATCAACATTATCTCATCAAGGCGATTAGCATCATACCCATGACCAACAAATACGTAATACACTACCCTATGGATTAATTTTGATAGGAGTACAGTGCGGTCATTCCATTTTTCAATATAGGGTTTGCATTGAAAATAACCATCTACCAAAAACCCAAGTTCAATATCAAATTCAGCCCTTTCAACATCATCCATATCTGACAAAAAATCTTCAATTTTATCATCTATATCGCTATTACCCATACCAAAACCACCCACAGCTGCAATCTCAAGCGCAAGATAATGCAGCGCCAACCCCCACATAAGGCTATCTGAGTCCTCAATTCCAGTTAGGGAAAAACTATCTGTTCCATGAAAATATTTCCCACCCACAGTTTGAAGACTTTGGTAGACTATCCTACGCGCAAAATACTGGTCAGCAGGATTAATAAACTTTCCCTTAAGCTCACTATCTACTAAATACATTGCAATCGCCACAAGAGCATAATAAGAAGCATCATGCAAGCAAGTGAGGTTGGGAGAAAGAAGGTCTACCAAACGAAGTGACATCACCTCATCCCAAGCACCAATCCTAACTGTGTTAGATACCTTCCTAAAATGCTCAACATCCGGACCACCATTTCTATCCCACCATTCAGAATTGTCTACAAGTAAGGGTGACGAGTAATCAGCACTCCCAATTCTTTGTTGGTCTTCGTCATGCTGCATCCACATCAGAGCGAGCATGACCAACTTACATTTGACAAATCTGGATTGAAGCGATCGCCTCCTTAGGGGCTTCGCCCATCGCATTGAGTCTATTTCTAATTTAAATGGTTCCATAAAAAATTAATGAATTGATACATATATATTTCCCGTATCTACAATTTTTCTACCAATAGATAAACAAAATATCAGAAAAATTATAGCTACCCCCATGTCACTTCAACCATGCCTTAGGGTAACAGCAAAGTCAAAGTTGAAACCATACCCCACATAGTCGCAAACAACCACAATCTAACAGGTGCTAACGCAGTAGAAATGCGAAGTATCAGAAAATTCCACAAATCCTATGAGCGAGTATCTCAATCGCATCACAATCGTCGGACGCTGCGGTCAAAATCCGGAAATTCGCTACTTTGAAAGCGGGTCGGTAAAAGCAAGTATCTCGGTTGCAGTTAGACCTCCTTACAAAAGTGAAACTGCATTATGGTTTGACCTCATCGCCTGGGGTTCAACCGCCGAAGTCATCGCAAATTACGTCAAAAAGGGAACCCAAATTTCCATATTAGGCGAGTTCGGATTTGATAGATGGACAGACAAAAACTCAGGTGCAATGCGCTCTAAACCCGTAGTAACTGTCCAAACAATCGAATTATTAGGTTCTCCTCGCAGTGAAGATAAACCCTCCTCTGAGCAAGAACAAATCACAAGCCTCGCTAACGCTAATTTCTAAGGACAGTCTCGTGCGCGAATGTCCCGCGTTGAGAAAACTATCCGGTAAAGATGTCTGTGCAAAAAATAGTCCCCAGCCTAGAGTAACTGGTTGGGGAGTAGCCGATTAGTGAAAAAAGTACAATACCATGATTGAAACCAACACAACAGTAGTCATCAAAAGCGTCAATGAAACTCACGACAAAGAAGGTAGCTTAATCACTTACGGAATAGCTGAATTTAGCTATCGGGGTAAAGATGGTGTGGTAATAGATGAAATCTCCTACCGCGCCAAAGGAACTCCAGCCGTAGAAATCAAAGGGAGTGGGGAAAACCCTCAAGGTGTAGCTACCGGTTACATCAATTTACAAGTCAACGAACGCGAAGGCTACAAAGAGAAAGTTGCTACCCTCGTTATCAGAGGGTTCATCCCAACTGGGAAAACACTTCCTCAATCAGCACAATTCGGCTCGACAAAAGAAAAAACTCCTGACTTCGCACAAGAATTACTGGAGGAAAACATCAAGAGCGATAGTGACGAAGAATTAAGCGACGTCCCACCGTTCTAACACTTAGTTTTTAGCTAAAACCGACAGAAGCCCCAGGTCTGACCTGCAGGGCTTACTTTTCACGGGAAGTCTTAAAACCACGAAACTGCTTGGGTTTTTCCACAGCCTTATTCTCAATAGTTCTGAATTAATGAAAATAATGAACGGAAAAATAAGGTCTTGGGAAACCCTCAAAATAGACTTTTCCACATAGCGTGAAAAGTCAGGTGGGTCTAGGTCAATAATTGCTGGAACTTTGCCATCCATCTCAGCAGCAACAGCTAGATGCACAGCCAGGGTGGTTTTGCCTGCACCACCTTTTCTGGAGATAATAGCAACTGTTTTTATGTCGAAAATACTACATATTAACTTGTATACATATCAACATATTTCTATTTATACATAGTTATGTGTATACATATTAGAGTGTACACGTATAGATTATATGCTAGCCGTGGGATAGGAACGAGAAAAACAAGCGACCATTAACATTATCGGGACTTCAAGACGGGCATTCAACGCGCCTTTCAAAATCCAGGTTGTATCAAAAAACTTTTTTTAGGCTATAATGAAAACTATTCTCATTTTGTGTATGGTCACCTCAGTCCAGTCCAGTCAAAACTTGAAAGAGCAGGATAGTGAGAAACTACTGCGAATTCGCCACACCTGCGCCCACGTCTTAGCGATGGCGGTGCAAAAGTTGTATTTAGAAACCAAAATAGCGACTGGACCAGTGACAGAAACAGACTGTTTGAGTGCTTGTAAACGACCTTGTGCTATTGCTTTTACCGCATCAAACAAAACTAGCCTGATGTTTGGTGATTTACCGCCTCTGGGTAGTGCAGCAATTCTCCAACTGGGTGAGCCATACGGCTGCAAGTACTGATGGCATTGTCCCACGACAAGAGCGATCCTATGTTTTACAAAAAGGAATTTTGGCGCGGATTCCACCCCCGCCTCAAAGCTGCTTTAAAAGCAGAAAGTACGGTTATGGTTCAAATTCTTGATGCTTTACCTGCTAAATACAAGCGTTGCGGTTATATGAATGCAACTAGCTGTATTCAAATTATTCGGATTGTCAATATTCCCCATTGGTACTTTGAACGTGTTGTTTTCCCCCAACAACGTCTTTTATTTGAAACTTTGCCGGAGGCTGAACTAGAAATTTATACAAGAGAAATGGTCGGTGCTATGCTGACAGATAAAATTTTCTGCGCTCGCCTCCAAATTACTGATGAAGATATAACTGAAATCAATCCAGATAAACTTACTCTAAATTAGGATTCCTATCCTGATAAAAATGTTGTTTCATGTATATTTTACCGCTACACTCTGAATTAAACAATTAGAAAACATGACGAACACAGCGACGAAAAAAGAAATGAATCTTGAAATACTAGATATCCCAAAAAGGGGAATGCCAGTCACAATCATTACAGGGTTTTTGGGGAGTGGCAAAACTACACTGCTTAACCAAATCCTCAAGAATAAGCATGACTTAAAAGTTGCTGTCCTTGTTAACGAATTTGGCGACATAAATATAGACAGTCAGTTGCTCGTATCGATGGATGAGGATATGGTAGAGCTGAGCAACGGCTGTATTTGTTGCACTATTAATGATGGATTAGTCGATGCTGTTTATCGAGTTTTAGAACGAGAAGACCGGATCGATTATCTCGTGATTGAAACCACTGGTATCGCCGATCCACTGCCGATAATCTTGACCTTTCTTGGTACTGAACTCAGGGATTTAACAAGGGTAGATTCTATCATAACTGTGGTCGATTCTGAAGCATTGACTCCTGAGCATTACGAAAGTGAAGCGGCATTAAAACAGATAACCTATGCAGATGTGATTCTGCTGAATAAAACTGACCTTGTTACCAAACAAAAGCTAGAGGAATTAGAAGCTTTTATCCAGGATGTGAAAGCAGGAGCGAGAATTCTGCATACTCAATATGGTGAAGTGGCGTTGCCCTTAATTTTGGATGTGAGTTTGACTCCAATAAATGAGTATACCTCACAATTGGAAGAAGAGAGCCACGAGTATCACCATCATGACCACCATCATAAGCACGAGCACGAACATCATCATGCTCATGACCACGACCACGAGCATCATCATCATGAACATCACTCCCATCATTTAGAAAATGATGGATTTGTTTCTGTGTCTTTCCAAAGCGATCGCCCCTTTGATGTCCACAAATTTCAAACATTTCTTGGCGAACACTTGCCACAAAATGTCTTTCGTGCCAAAGGTCTCCTTTGGTTCAGTGATAGTCCCTTACGGCATATTTTTCAACTTAGTGGTCCGCGTTATCAATTAGATGCAGATGAATGGAAAGTTCCACCTAAGAATCAGTTGGTTGTGATTGGACGACATCTAGATACCAGCAAAATTCGCTTTCTACTTAATGAATGTTTGGTATAATTAAGAAGTGTTAAGTCATTGTTTTACGCTTGGTCATTAATCTAATAATCATTAGTTCTTGGTTGAACTAATAACTAAATTGTCAAACATTCCAATTAAACTGAGAAAATGACTCTATCGATGCGTCCCGAACTAACTTCTACTTCGGAAGTGTTGTCGTCTTTATCCACTCAGCAGGTGCCAACGGTAACCGAAGCTGAGATGATGCAGGCTGTGCGTACTTTGTTAATTGGATTAGGAGAATATTCAAACCGTGAAGGGCTAAAAGATACTCCAAAAAGGGTTGTGAAAGCCTTACAATTTCTCACTCTTGGGTATCATGAATCTCTGGATGAACTGCTTAATGGTGCAGTGTTTACAGAAGATGCCAATGAAATGGTGCTAGTCCGAGACATCGATATTTTTAGTTCCTGCGAACATCACATATTACCAATAATTGGTCGCGCCCATGTGGCTTATATTCCTAATGGGAAAGTCATCGGATTATCTAAGATTGCTCGCATTTGTGAAATGTATGCACGCCGTCTGCAAGTGCAAGAACGTCTCACGCTACAAATTGCTGATGCGCTGCAAGGTTTACTCAAACCGCAAGGGGTTGCAGTAGTTGTGGAAGCAACCCATATGTGTATGGTAATGCGCGGCGTGCAAAAACCTGGTTCTTGGACTGTCACTAGTGCGATGCGTGGTGTATTTGCAGAAGATGCGCGGACTCGTGAGGAGTTTATGAACCTCATCCGGCACAATACTGACTTCAAGTAACGTTCTGTCAACTCACGTTTTGCGTGTGTCAGTAGAGATGCTCGTTATCAGTGTCTCTACCTTCTTAATTCAATCTAAGTGCAAATTTTTATGAATCAAAGTCTACTGTGGATTGAAAAACTTAAGTTTAATGACAAAGACTTAATTCCTGCCATTGCCCAAGATTATCAAGATGGTACTGTCCTGATGATGGCTTGGATGAACTCCGAATCGATTCAGCGCACTTTGGAAACTGGGGAAGCACACTACTGGAGTCGTTCCCGTAGCGAGTTGTGGCATAAAGGTGCCACAAGTGGGCATATCCAAAAGGTCAAAGAACTATTTTATGACTGTGACGGCGACACCATCCTGCTCAAAGTTGAGCAAATAGGGGGTATTGCTTGTCATACTGGCGTGAAGAGTTGTTTCTTCAATGGTGTTCCCGTGAAAAATCTTGTATAACCTGAGAACCCAGTTAAGTAGGTAGGCGTGAATATTTATTGTTGAGACAAGACAGAAGGTAGACGGCAGACAGCAGAAGGGAAGAGAGTTTTAGACGTTTTACTTTTCTTTACATAGTCATGCTTATTTGTGCCCACCTACTTATCACTCTTATCACCGTTAAAAGTATACCTGGCAGTGGCAATAGAAGCACAACCGAAAACAAATTAATAATGATTATCGTTATTAAATAGTGGTACAATTCACAGAAGTTAAGGGTGTTGTGAACGTTCCCATCTCGCCTCGGTTGAGATGCGCTCTTATTTGTTATGTAAAAAACATCTACCTGTGGAGCAGTGGCACATGACAACGAATCCATTGTTTAATGAAGCAATTTACCTCGCTCTGAATCCGGAAGTTGCAAAAGCTGTTGCAGAAGGAAAGTATGCTTCAGGATACGATGAATTTACCCAAGTCGGACAATTTGTGGAACGCAACGGTGTCATCCTTAATGGTACGAATGGGAATGACACGGTTCAAGCTTCCGGACAAAAATCCTCTGTAATTGGAGTCAAGGTGAACACCGCCGAAGTGGGTTCGCGACTGATCAATGTAGAAACAGAATCCTTGGGAGTTGGCGAAATCGACATTTTAACTGGTTCACCTGGACGGAATGTCTTTTACCTTGGCGACAACGCCAAAGAAAATCCAAAGGATTTCTACTTGGGTAATGGCGATCAAGATTACGCACTGATTCGCTATTTTGATCCTACCAGTGAAGACGCGGTTTATCTGGCTGGAAATCCTAAAGACTACACCTTAGAAACAATCAACGGGAGCGTTAACATTTCCAAAAATGGTGATCTCATCGGTATTGTTGAGGGTGTTCCAAAACTGATTGCGGATGGCTTGTTCACAGAAAATGGTTTACTGTTGTTTGCCCCGAACAACGCTTACTATGCCAAGAACAGTCAACCCTACTTTAATCAGCCAGCATACTTAGCAGCAAATCCTGATGTCCAAGCACTGATTGACTCCGGAAAATACCAATCGGCTTGGGATCATTTCATTAAAGTCGGAATTGATGAGGGACGGCAGACTTTTTTCAATGGAGTCGTCGGGAATGATAGCTTCTTCTACCCACTTGGTAATGCAACCGTGGTGAGTTTTCCGATTACTGAGTATGATCCGAAAACTGGTGCAATCAAAACAGCGACGACAGGGACGGGAGACAAAGATCACTATCACGGATCTTATGGCGAAAATCGCTTCTTACTGGGGAATGCTGGACAAGATTTTTACGTTGGCAAGGGTGATCAGGATTATGTCTTGATTGGCGATTTTGATCCGAAAAAGGATCAGTTGATTGTCGCTGGTAATATTGATGACTACAAGTTTGATATTTACGATGATGAGTATCAGGGAGTCATCTACAAGGAATTCCAGATTTGCACTAAAGATGGTGATGTCATTGCTCGGATTGAGGATGGTGAAAATCTGAAATTGGTACAAATTCCGAGTCAGATTCCAGGTACGAATGCTTTAGTTTCTACCGAGTACGAAGGATTAACTTCACCAGCAAGTGAAGCTAAGTTTGGTACATCGGGTGATAACATTCTCAGTATAGACAAGGGCAATCAAGTAGTCTTTGCGGGAGCAGGAAACGATTTGGTTGATGCAACGGCAAGTCTAGGAAATAATCGCCTTTATGGCGGTACAGGAGATGATACTTTTATCCTCGGTCAAGGGGATGCAGTGTTTGGTGAGGATGGAAGCGACAGGTTCTTTGCAAAATCTGGTGGCGGAAATACATTGGCAGGTGGCAAAGGTGCTGATCAATTTTGGATTGCCTCCGGTGAAATTCCTGGCTCTGCCAACATCGTGACTGATTTTACCATTGGCGAAGATGTCATTGGTATTGCAGGTATCGGTGCAAGCTTCGACACTCTGACGTTCACGCAGCAAGAGCAAAATGTGCTGATTAGCTTCCAGGGTAGTAACTTAGCGGTTCTCAATGGTATTCAGACTTCTGGTTTGAATGGTGACAGTTTTGTGTTCGTTTAGAAATCTCTTGAGGTGCTGATATCAAATCTGTTTGCAATGGCTATGGCTGACGCTACGGCTAGCACCGCAATTCGCAAAGCTCGCATAAGCCAAAAAACTCCAAAGTGTGATAGTAAATTTTGAACGACAGAGATTGCTTCAACTCAGCTTCTAGTTCACAAACTGGACAAGAGTCTACGGGGATTGACTTACCACAGTGCAGACAAGTTACGTAGTGCTGGTGTTGCTGCACGCTTGCGTATAGTGACTCACCATTAACTGTGGTATGGCTTTGTACAAACCCCCTCAACTTCAACACTTCCAACGCACGATAAATTGTTGCCAACCCAACACGTTGATTCGATAAGCGCAGCTGCACGTACAAATTTTGAGCAGAAATTGGAAAATTAAGTTTCTCAAGCAATCTCAAAATGCTCTGTTGATGGCGAGTTAGTCCAGTTATGACACCAATACTACTCATGTAGAAGGACCATTAGGTAACGACTTAGGAATTGGCTTTACAATATTGCCAAGTGATTAAGATAATTATTATCATCATAACCCAGACGAGATGTTTTCCACTCCACCATCCTTACCTACTAAATTACTTACTGAAACTAACCTAGCAATCATCGGTGCTGGTCCTGGTGCCCTAACATTGGTAACTCACTTGCTGCAAAAACGACAAACTATACGGGGCAAATTTCTGGTGTTTGACAAGAGTGGTATGTGGATGAGTCGTTGGCAGCAACAATTTGCCGCTTTGGAAATTCCCCACTTACGTTCACCTGCTGTCCATCATCCCGACCCCAATCCTTTTGCATTGCGCAAATTTGCTGAATCTCGTTCTAGTGAATTATTTCCTCCCTATGACTTACCGGGAACTCAGCTATTTAAGGATTTTTGTCAGGATGTCATTCGCCGCTTTTCGTTACAGCAGCAAGTGATTCCCCTTGATGTCACACGTATTGAACCTGAACCTCATTCGATTCGTCCTTGCCTGCGTCTTTGGTTGCAAGATGGACAATCAATTATGGCGCGGCGTGTGGTACTGGCAACGGGTAGCAGTAAACCTCAAATACCTGAGTGGCTAAATCAGATAGAGTCGGGGTATCCTCAAGATAGACTTTGCCACTCACACTCTGTGGATTTACGGAAGTTGCACTTAATGGGTGAAAGAGTATTAATTGTAGGTGGTGGGTTGACGAGTGGACATTTGGCAGTCGGTGCTATTTCTCGTGGCGCAAAAATCCACTTGATGATGCGGCGACAGTTGCAAGAAAAATTATTTGATGCCGAACCAGGTTGGTTAGGACCAAAGTATCTGAAGGGATTTTTTGCTCAACAAGATTACCAAAAGCGCTTTGATATGATTATGCAAGCGCGTAACGGCGGTTCCATGACACCAGCAATGGGAATGCAAATGCGACGAGAAGTACGTAAAGGTAATCTTAAAATCGATGAAAACTGTCAAGTGTTGAAAGCCGAGTGGTTGGGTAAGAGTTGGCGAGTAAAATGTAGTGATGGTAGTCAGTATGAGTACAGTAGAATTTGGCTTTCCACTGGCAGTAAATTTGATGTTACATCAGAGACGTTATTACAAGAAGTTTTAGAAGCTTACCCAATCAAAATAGTTAATGGTTTACCAGTTTTGGATGAATATTTGCGTGTTCCGGGTTGTGAATTATTCCTAATGGGTGGGTTAGCAGCTTTACAAGTAGGACCAACGGCGCGGAATTTATCAGGGGCGAGAATGGCGAGTGAGAAGATTGTTCCAGCAATTGTTAAGCCGAGTATCGCTTTTTCACACCTTAGAAGTGCTTAAGATTGTCTTTTTAATAGCTATTATCATTATTTTATGAATGTACCCAAAATGACTGTTGTCGCTGGTCTAGCTGGCTGTGGCAAAACGACTTGGATTTCCCAACAGATGGCTAAGCGAGAAGAAGAATCTCGCGTTAGAAATGAAAATATATTGTATTTCAGCCCTAGTGTTGGGACTGTTCCCATTGATAAAACGCGCTTGGAAACGGAATTTCCTAGCGTGAAAGTCTTTAGCGATGGACAAGAAGTTGAGTTTCTCAACCAGCTAGCGACAGCAGATGCTGTCTATATCGAACTGGGGTTTTACTTAGAACTCAATGCTGTAGCGCAAATACTGGATAATTTATCATATCGTGCAGTTGCGGTCTTGCCACCAACCTTCAAAGATTCTGAATGGCACTCCTGGGCAGAGGAAGTTGTCCCAGGTACAGCCATTGATACTAGTATTACCACTATCCAAGTGTGGCGTACGGCAACCACGGGTCAAGTTATCGACGAAGACAGTTTAGATGAGTTTTGGTACGAAATGACTCATGGCGCTTACGGTAAAGTCACCCGTGCTAAGGGGATTTTTGATGTTGCTGATGGGCGAAGTCTTTACGCTGATTTTGTCTTGGGTGTACCATCAACCGATTTTCTGGAATTAGACCTACCGCGTCATTTAGAAGGAAAACCACAGCGTTTTAGCGGTATAGAAGTGTTGGGGCAAAACTTGGATGAAGCAGCGATACAACAAACCTTACAAGATTGTTGCTTGTCGTCAGCTGAAATTTGGCAATACCAACAACAGGTAAAACAAATCTTACTTGAGGAGGCAGGAGTATGAAAATAGCGGTCATGTCATGTATTCATGGTAACTCTGAAGCGTTAGATGCTGTCCTGCTAGATATCGACAAGCACTCATGCGAAAAAATTTATTGTCTTGGTGATTTAGTGGGATATGGTCCGTATCCGAACGCAGTCGTTGCCAAAATTCGCTCTTTAGATATTCCCACTTGCGCTGGCTGCTGGGATGAAGATATTGTTGAAGGGCTAAATGCTTGCGATTGCAGTTATCCCTCTTTGTTAGCCGAGAAACGGGGAAAATTGGCTCACGAGTGGACAAACAAGGAAATTCATCCAGAAAATCGCGAATTCCTGATACAATTACCCCACAGTTTGCGTGAGGGAAACCTTGCTTTTGTTCACGGTAGCCCACACAGCAACCACGAGTATTTGTTACCAGAACTCGATGCTTTTGTGGCGCTAGAACGAGTACTTTCCACAGAGGCAGATGTGCTATTTTGCGGTCATACTCATGTGCCTTATGTCCGTACCTTGGATTCAGGTCAGTTACACGTGCGTGTCAGAAGTGAGGGCACAGAGGAACAGGAAACGAATTTTCATGCATCTTTAAAGCGAATTGTCAATGTGGGTTCAGTAGGAGAACCCCGACATGGGCGACCGAATGCTACTTATGTGATTTATGACACTGACACTCAAGAAGTCACACTACGGGAAGTGCCTTACGATTATCAGAAAACTGTAAGAGCGATTATCGAAAAGGGCTTACCTGCTATTTTTGCTTGGCGTTTGGCGCGTGGATTAGAGTTTGCAGAACGGGCGGATGATCCAACTCATGTTTGCACTCGGTAAAATACGTATTTCCTGCGGAGACGCTACGCTAACAAAGTAGCGTGCGCCAAGCGCGCATACCGCACTAGACACGGAGGACGCAGAGAAAGAATGAATAAGTGGGCAATTTTAAGTGGAATTCAGGGAAATCTGACGGCTTATGAAGCTGTACTGGCAGATATTAAGCGTCAGAGCCGTTGGATAGAAGCATTGTATATTCTCGGTGATTTAGTCGGACCAACACGAGAATCTGAAAAATTGGTGGAACGAGTGCGTCAACCCCAACGCGGAGAATTAGAACCTTTGGTGTGTAAGGGATGGTGGGAAGAGCAATGTTTGATTTTGCATGGACTTGGTGCGACTGGAGAACCGAAGGACTTGATGGCGAAATATGGAGGAGAAACAGTAAAGTTGTTGTGGGATTGTGTTTCTGGTCAGACTGTGCAATGGCTGAGGACGCTTGATTTTGGTTTTTTTGAATTGGATTGTTTGTTAATTCACGGGACAACAGTATCTGTTGACGAAGAACTCACTCCGGAAACTTCCCCCATTCTCATGTGCGATCGCCTTATGCGGATGCAAGCAAATAACTTATTCTGTGGTCGTTCTGGTTTAGCTTTTCAATACCAGCTTCAAGCAGGTTCCATCACCACAGGAGTTACTACCCTCGATAGCCAAACTTCTCCTCAAACCGTCAACATGACTGCACGTACTGTCATTGGAGTAGGTAATGTGGGGCGAAAACCAGGGTCAGCAATTTATACCCTTTACAATCCTGGCACGAATCTAGTGGAATTCAGGACTGTCTACTACGGAGTAAGTAAGGGTTTTGCAGTCAACCAAACCAAGGCAGTTTCAAATTAGTCGCACAGTTACGAAACTCGCCGCCATCGCAGATGAAAATCTCTCTCCTTTTACGTTTCCCCTTTTCCTATTTTCATAGGAGACGGTAATTATCTTCAATGGTTCTACGTCGAAGCAAAAAACATGACTCGAAAACGATTATCATTATTTTGGAGCACAATCATTATCAAATTCCATGTCATCAGAAAATCCCACTCCCAATAACACTGATAAGAGTGCAACCACCCTAATTCATCGTCCCCGTCGCCTGCGTGGCACTGCGACTTTACGTCGCATGGTGCAGGAAACTACACTGACTGTGGATGATCTCATTTATCCTATGTTTGTGATGGAAGGTGAGGACCAGAAATTTGAAATTACCTCCATGCCTGGGTGCTACCGATATACTTTAGATTTGTTACTCAAAGAAATAGCGCAAGTGTATCAATTGGGTGTTGGTGCTGTTGCACTTTTTCCAGTCATAAGAGAAGTAAAGAAAGATGACTTGGGGTGTGAAAGCTACAACCCAGAAGGATTGGTACAGCAAACCGTAAAGGCGATTAAACAAGCTGTACCAGAGATATTAGTCATTACTGATGTTGCCCTTGACCCCTTCACAACCCACGGTCACGATGGTATTGTTGATGAAAACGGCGTTATTCTCAATGACCCCACAGTAGAAGTCCTGGTGAAAATGGCGGTAAGCCAAGCCGCTGCAGGAGCAGATATGGTTGCACCATCTGACATGATGGATGGCAGAGTAGGGGCAATTCGCAAAGCACTTGATGCCGAAGGATACATAGATGTGCGGATTTTGGCATACTCTGCAAAATACGCTTCTGCATACTATGGTCCATTTCGGGATGCTTTGGATTCTGCACCCAGGTTTGGGGATAAGAAGACTTATCAGATGGATGCGGCAAATGCTAGGGAAGCTATCAAGGAAGTGGCGCTAGATATTGCAGAAGGTGCAGATATTGTGATGGTCAAGCCTGCTTTGGCATATTTGGATATTATCCGTCGAGTCAAAGATAATACGCATTTGCCTGTAGCAGCTTATAACGTCAGCGGTGAGTATGCCATGATAAAAGCTGCTGCTCAAAATGGCTGGATTGATGAGAAAAAGGTGATTTTAGAAACTTTGACCAGTATGAAACGGGCGGGTGCTGATTTGATTCTGACTTACTTTGCCAAGGAAGTTGCTTTGATGTTGGCTAAGTAAAGGTTAAAAGAGGATTTTTGGGTATGTCTGGTTTAAAAGCAAAGATACAAGGCGAATTTGAGCAGCACTGGCGAGGTATGCTGTCGGATTACGTGATGGCAATCGCTTGGTCTTTTAATGGTGAGACAATAGCCGCCAGTTCTGCTGCGGGAGAAGTGATGCTATGCTGTGTTGACCAAACATTGCATAAAACGTCTTTACAGGAGGGAAACGGACAATCAGTAGACTGTCTTGCCTTTTCCTATGATTCACAATTTCTCGCTGCAAGTGGGCAAAACGGTGAGGTGAAAATTTGGCGTTTACAGTCAGATGAGCCAGAACTGGTTAGTATTCTGAAAAATGACCGTGCTTGGGTAGACCGCATGGCGTGGAGTCCAACGACAAACAAACTGGCATTCAGTTTGGGTCGAGTCGTGCAGGTGTGGAATGCAGACAAAGGCGAAATTGAAACCACTCTCAATTTTGATAATTCCTCTGTACTTGATATCACCTGGCATCCCAATGGTGAAAGTTTAGCAGTTGCGGGTTATCAAGGGGTAAAGATTTGGATCGTTGAGAATTGGGACGATGATCCCTGTTTGTTGCCAGTTGATTCAGCTAGCTTGGTAATATCGTGGTCACCCGATGGCAAATATATTGCCTCTGGTAATATGGACCGCACCATCAAGGTTTTGGAGTGGAATAACCCCAACCCTTGGGTGATGCGAGGCTTTTCAGGCAAGCTGCGCCGCTTGGCGTGGTCAGATATACCTACAAAATCAGGCGCTCCTCTGCTTGCGGCTTCTAGCGTTGAAGGGATAGCTGTGTGGGAAAAACAATCTGATGAGTGGAACGGTCGAGTTCTGCCAAGACATGAAGACGTTGTGCAATCAATTCAATTTCAACCATATAGCCACATACTAGCTTCTGCTGCTTCTGATGGCTGGGTTTGCTTATGGAATAAAGCTAAACGGTTACTTCAGGTTCTCGATGGTGCTCCCAACGGATTTTCAAGCCTCGCTTGGCATCCTCAAGGGCATCAACTAGCTGCTGGGGGAAACAACGGTGAGCTAATTGTCTGGTCAAAAGGGACGCGGGGGCAAGGATTTGGGCGACGTTAGAGAAATCAAAATCCTGGCATGGTTGCTTCATCAACAAACACTCGCGCGACACAAACCACTGGGACTCGCACTTTGCAAGTAAATCAGCGAGTTTTTTGCCTTGATGCCAGTAGCGAAACAGTTGGGGATGTAGCGAGTGCCCAATTGGGCTGCGATTGTCCTGGTTGTCGTGCTTTGGCGCTTCAGATGTTACAAAGTGGTAAGCTAAATCTTTCACAATAGAACTTCACCTGCCATGCAGCTGTCATCTATCTCGCCTAAACCTACTAAAGATGCTAACTGAATGAGTTATTAAGTCAGGTCGAGTCAAGATACCACCAGATGGGCTAAAAAAGAGCGCCAACAAAAACAGCATGGACGAAACCAGTACAATCGCAGGTCCAGAGGGAATATTGTGGTAATAGCTAATGTAGACCCCCGTTATGCTGGCGATCGCACCAATCAATCCTCCTGTTACCATCATCTGGTGCAGTTCTTTAACTAAAAGATATGCGGTGAGAGCAGGTCCTACCAGCAGTGAAATCACGAGGATAACACCGACTGCTTGCATACTTGCAATAATCGTCAGGGTAGTTGCCGCCATAAAGCCGAAGTGAATAGCATTAACGGGTAAACCAATTGCCTGGGCACCTGTACGGTCGAAAGTATAAAATAACAATTCTTTGTAAAACAGCTTAGTTGCACTCAGAATGAGCAAGGTAATAATGAGTGTCCGGTAAATATCACTAGAAGTAACGCCAAGAATATCTCCAAATAGAAAACTATCTAAATCAATCTTATTTTTCAAAACTGTAATTAGTGTCACTCCCAACGCAAAGAAGCTAGAAAATGTTAGTGCCATTGCTGCATCCACCTTGACGCGAGATTGTGAGCGAATCCAGGCAATTAGAAATGTACTTAGAATCCCAGAAACAAAAGCTCCAATCAAAATATCAATTCCTAAGAAAAAGGAAATTGAAAGTCCAGGCAGTACACAGTGAGCAATCACATCTCCTAGTAATGCCATGCGTTGGACAATTAAATAACTACCAACAACAGGACAGAGAATACCAACCAGAATGCCAATAACGAGCGCATTCCGCATAAATTCATAACTTAGGGGTTCCAGCAGCAAGGTCAACATGGAGAATAAAGAGTTATTAGTTATTAGTGGTTATATTATTGAGATTCGAGGATCAACCAACGACCAATTAACAAAACAACGATGAATCCCAATCCTGATATAAGGGATTCTGCAAACTTGTGCCATACGCTCGATGCAAATTCTCTGGAGTCATCACCTGCTGTGGTGAGCCATCGGCAATCAAGCGTTTATTCAATAAGAGTAATCGGTCTAATTGGTGCAATGCCTGTCCCCATTCATGACTGCTCACCAGTAAGATTTTGCCAAGCGATCGCAACTGTGCAAACACCTCAAAAATAATCGCTTCCGTCTTCTTATCTACTCCACTAAATGGCTCATCAAACAGCAGAATTTCTGCCTGTTGTGCCAAGGCACGAGCTAAGAACACTCGCTGTTGCTGTCCACCAGATAACTCGCCAATGCGACGATGTTTGAGGGCAAGCATTTCGACTCGCTCTAATGCTGATGTAACAATTTCTTGAGCTGCTTTACCAGGACTGCGGAACCAACCAAGCTGCCGTGTACGTGCCATCATAACTACATTCCAGACGGTGATGGGATAGTCCCAGTCGATTTGCGATCGCTGCGGTACATACGCAACCTTTTGTAGCTGTTGGTGCAGTGGACAGTTGCAATACTGCACAGTTCCACTAACTTTCGGAACTAAGCCTAGCATTGCTTTCATCATCGTGCTTTTCCCCGCACCATTAGGACCAATAATTCCTACTAATTGGCTGTTGGCAATTTGGAAGCTTATAGGCTCTAAACCACTGACACCTCGATAATTGACAGCTAGGTGCTGAACCTCTAACATATAATCTTTTACAATATAACGATAATCATTTTAAACTAGATCTGATTATAAGATTGTAGAGCAGATAAAAAAATTATGTATATTCCGCAGCGTCAATCTTGGAAATCAGCAGTTGCTGCCTTAACTATGGGATTGCTAGCTAGTTGCAGTTCCTCTCCATCCACCAGTCAAACCAATCAAACTAGCCCAACTGCACCAGATGCTAGTTCTACGCAAGCTTCTTCCACTGCGACCACCGATAAAGGTCTAAAAGTTGTAGCAACCAACACAGTTTTGTGTGACATGGCTCAGCAAGTTGCAGCGAATACGATTGATTTGACCTGCTTGATTAAGCCAGGAGCAGATCCCCACGTTTACCAACCAACCCCAGAAGACCGTAAGGCAATTGAAGATGGCAAGCTAATTTTATACGGTGGGTACAACTTTGAACCTGGTCTGATCAAGTTGATTAAATCTACCTCTAATAAAGCTCCCAAAGTTGGGGTTGATGAAATCGCTGTTCCCACTCCTCAGAAATTTGAGGAAGATGGTAAGACGGTTATTGACCCTCATGTTTGGCACAATGCTCAAAATGGGATTGCTATGGTGAAAACTATTCAAGAAAGTCTCGCCAAGGTTGCTCCAGAAAATGCTTCACTTTACCAGAAAAATGCCCAAACAATCACTACCCAATTAGGACAAATTGATACTTGGATTAAATCAGAGATTGCTACTATTCCCCAGCAATCCCGTAAGCTGGTGACAACGCATGATGCTTTAGGATACTACTCCAAGGCGTATAATATCCCTGTTGAAGGAGCATTAGAGGGCATCTCTACAGAAGAGAAACCCACAGCGGCTAGGGTCAAAGGATTGGTGAAAAAAATTAAAGACAGCAAAGTGCCTACAATTTTTGCTGAGTTAAGCATCAATCCTAAGTTGATTTCAACAGTGGCAAAAGAAGCAAACGTGAAAGTGGCACAGCAAGAACTCTTTGCTGATGGATTAGGCGATTCGGGCAGTGAGGGTGACACCTATCAAAAAACGTTAATTTCCAATACGAAAACAATTGTGGAAGGATTGGGAGGTAAATACACACCCTTTCAAGCGAAATAAATTGGTTTAAGTATACAACCAACTTCACTCTAGTCGGGCATCAGTTGGGCGTGCTGCGTCAGTTGGTAGGCGAGGTACGTACAGCTGGGAGCAACCGTTGCCAGCTCACCACCGCGACATAGGTCACTATTCATTCAGAAGCCTCCAATCCTACCAAATAATTGAATAGCCCGAAACAGTCCACAAGTCGAGCCGACATACACTGCTCCCCAAACAGCTTTTCTTTTAGGTTGAAAGTTTGTTTCACTTGCTCGGCAATACCAGCACCTCAAATCATGGGTGTGAAGGGTTTGTTGTCATCTTTACGAATATATCCGCCATTCCGCACCCTCAACTGTCACAATCGGTTTTTACTGTTTTTTAGAAATAGATAAAGCTATCTCATATACCATTACTCCTGGAATCAACGGATAAAGAACGATTTAAAAGCATAATTTGTAGCTGAAAAACAAGAAAAATTCCAGTGATTATGCTGTGTGACGCCCCAGGGTGCAGAATGTGGGATATATCCCTCCGTTCTAACTTTTTTACCGCTACCGTAACTATCCCTACTGGAACTGTACTGAGTCTCTATTTTGGGAGAGCAGTTGAAATAAATCTCCAACTCTGGCTCAACGTGATAAGCTGCACCCCCGCCAATAATCACCTCATCCAACCCATCTGGTGGCACTTTATTCAACCAACGCTCCAGTTTATCCCAATACTCAGTCGTTGCTACAGATATCGCATTACCAATATCCTGAATTTCAGATGCTCTCAAAGTTGGATCTTTAGCACTGGCTAAAGTTTCAATCAATGCCAAATCAACCCAGTTGGGACGGCAGGTGTAAGAATAACCGGGGTCATATAATTGATCTCAAATGGCATAACGTGCTGAAAATATAGCTTCTGCCAACCGTTCCCAGTCTAGACCGCTGGCCATCTCAACAACCATGTCCAGCATATTGGCAAATCCCAACAGGAGACTATCTCCCAGCTTCAATTGTCCCCGGTCGAAGTAAAGCCCCCGCCCTATTATTAATGCACAAGGTTAACACCCTTTTACTGCCGAAGTGTCAGCACAAAATTCTGAAATTCCACTTTCCAATATTTGGTATCTAATTATCTAATTCAGACCTATGGATAGCATCTGGGATTGAGATAGCGACCATTTTTACAGGCGCTTAGGCGCAATAAATATGAATAAAAATAACTCTTATTAGGAGATATGGCTATGGCTACTAAAACCAAAAAGCTTACCAAAATTGATGATTCGACAATGGGTATTTACAAACTCCTATCCTATCAAGAAAGCAAGCTGAAGGCAGTCTACTATGCCCTACAGGAGGTTTATGGAAAATCTTCTGAAGCTAAGTCCGGTACAAACTGGAAGAAAGCTGAATGGCAGCAATTCAAATCTAAGTTTCAGGAAACTTTTGGAACGGTTGAACAACCCAAGTACACGGTTGAACAAATGATTAAATTCTCAATCGACCGTTTCAACAAGGGGTTAGAAGAACTTCTTGAAGTCAACCGCAAAACCTGGCAGCGTCGAGAGAAATATCTTGCCAATCAACCAGAAGTTATCTAGTCAATCTAAAAGAAATCTCACTCAAATCACGAGTGAGATTTCTTTTTTTTACAGGGTGCATTCGCACAATAAATACAGAAAAAACATTCAACAGAAGATAAATATGCCTGCTAAATCGACCAAAAGTCAGCTTCCCACAATCGACGATTCCTTAATGGGTGAATTCCAAATTAATGCTTTTGATGAACGCAAATATAATGCAATATTCTACAGCATTAAAGACATCCACTATCTCGAATCAAAGCGGATGTTAGGCGAAGCATTCGACAAAGATGCATTCAAAATCCAGTTTGAACTCACCTTTGGCAAAGCAGAAGATAAACGATACACCATCGAACAGCTTCTAGCTTTTGCTAAAGAGAAGTTCAACTTGGGAATGGAAGAACTTTTGCTGCACAACAAGAAATCTTGGCAGCGCCGGGAACAGCGGCAAAAGCAATATGCCGAAGCTGAACTGGTAGAACAGAATTTCTAATCATAACAAATAACAAACAGTCGGGATAACATCCTGGCTGTTTGTGTTTCAACAGATCCAAGAGCGATCGCTCAACTTCTGCAACAGAAACAGTATCTCAAAGTACTCTACATCCACGCTGGCATAGGCTAAATCTTATCGCTCATCGTGAGAAACTCCTTGGGGACAGGGCGGGGAGTATAATTGGGAACAAACTTAGTAGGGGTATTAGCTTTCACCTCAATATCAGCAACCGAGGAAGGTTTAACCGTAGGAGCATCAAACAAAGATTGAGAGCGCTCATAATTAGTTAACCTATCCAATTCCAACACTATGTGCTCGTGCAGAGCAATTACATCTGTCATGCGATTGCCCAGGCTACTGGCTATATCTGGAATCGCAATGTCGGCGTGCCAAGATATTGGAATACCTTGTTTCTCAAAATAAGCATCAATCTCAAGGCGGATGTAATCAGCTGTACCCCCACAAAATATCAACTCGCACACATCATCCTCTATTCTGGAGCGCAACCACCTCGCCATTGCCCGCCAGTACTCATCCCTAGCAAGCAATAAAGCCTTAGACATAGACTCCCCATCAGCTTTGATCTCATCAGGTTTGCGCTTGCGAGAAAGTTTCTGTAACACCTGGGAGTTACAACTTGCACCCGCCTCAACCAAAACCTCAACAATACTAGTATCATCAGGACTAAGTCCTGATGTTTTGTCAACAAAATTGTTGACAAGCCAAGACATACCCAAATCGCTAGTAATTCCCCGACTGGGAACACCATCTCGAACAATAAAAGCGCTCGCATTGCGATAACCCACCATCACAAACATCGAGGTAGGTATAGTACCCCCCAAGGTGCGTCTGCGATAAAAGAATATACCGCTTCCTTCAGATGCTACATTGTAGTAAGCCATCTTCACCCGCATCTTACCCGCTGGAGTTTCAAATCCTGTAAAAACCTCCTTCAATCGAGTTTCCAACTGAACCTTGTCTTGAGTCTCCCCTGGTGGCAGCAAAATATTCAAATAAACAGAAACATTATTCCCCAGTCCCAATTTCTCTTTCGCCAACCAAATTGCCCCACATACCTTGGGTACTGCCAGCTCGTACTTAAGTTCCTTCAATTGCGATATTCCCCGAAACTGGTGCCGAGCAAGTGTACCCAGTACATAGTATTCTCCACCCACACCTACCCAAGTACGAGATTCAGGCAGCCCTTCTGGTTGTATATTCTCAACTGAAGCCTTCGCCACATCAGCAACTTCAGAGTCCATCAACAAAACTTGCGGCTTTCCTTCCGGATATTCCTGTACAATCGCCTTAGTCTTGCTTCCGCCCATGTCTAAAGTTAAAACAATTTTCTTAGGTTGAGCTTTATCGCTAGTTTTAGCCATATATGAAATTTTTTATTAACGAATGATTTTGTAACAACTAATCTAACCCACACGTAAATGAGAGGGGGTTAGTTTATACAAATTTCAAAAACCCTATTTTTTATTAAGATATTGTAATAACATAAACTACCACTCTAGCTATGCTCCTTTCCCCTGAATAAACGCATGGCAATTAATTATGTGGTTTAAATTTAATAGCAATATTGGGTGGAAAGAATTACTCGAACTCAGGCTTGAAGATTTAGGATGGACGCTATACAAATTAGCCAAGAAATATGCAGAGATTACTGGAGAAGAAAATAGCCCAGCAACAAGATATCATTCAGCAATTGGCAAATTCTTTGAAGAACCTGAAAGGTCTAAGTTAAAAACAGTCGAAAATGTTATCAAAGCGCTAGGTGGGGAAATAATCATTATATGGGATAATACTGACATTGAAAGTATTAAAGAGAGAATGTTTAAGTTGAGAAAATGTACAACCAATCAACTTATTCAAGAAATATCTAGACGGGCTGAAGAAATGTGTCCTCCAGAATTAATTAAACCCACATATCCTAATTGCCTTAAAAATAAACACAAGTTTAATGCTGAAGATATCGCGGGTTTATTGAACAACATATCAACTCAAAAATACAAAGATGGTTAATATACTACACTGGCAAAATCACGCTTAAGCTCACTGAAAATTTAGTTGAGATTCAGGCAGTTTTACAATCGCGCTCCGCGAAACTGAATTAACAACTCATTTAAAAACTATGTCCTGCCAAACTTGTTCCTACTTCACCTCCAACAAATATCTCCCTTGCACTGTAGATCCAATTCACTACAGCGACACCAGTGGCGGTAAAGAATGCAAACAGTACCAATACGACTCATCCAAACCACTGTGCAGGATGGATTCATGCAAGCGATCGCCCCGTTTCTGAACTAAAGGGGCGGGATCTCCTGTATGAAAGTAGAGCCAGTGATCGGATAGAGCAGGGAGTTCCATTTCAAAAGCTGAAGCAGGACTTTGACACTGCTCAACCAAAACGCCATTCCAGTTCATTTGCCGACTGGAGAACATCAGCGTTTTATTCCACTGTTGGCTGAGTTCAAGCGAGTTGAGCAGGTTGCTGGTCATAGAGCTTGCTCTCACCGGTTGCTTGCAGTTGCAGAATAAACACGTTCTAGCTTTTTTCAGCCTGATTCTGGCGCAGCAAAAATAGTCACCAGCCAGAAATCCAACACGAAGAATACATAGTAACCTTGATTCTGCGATCAATGCTTCTCCCATTGGAGGGATTTCGCCAACCCAGTAAGCAGATAATTACTTAAGGGCTGCTGTTGCCTCAATCTCAACTAATGTTTCTGGGGAGGCGAGTGAGGCAACACCGATGCCAGTAAGCGCGGGGCGCGAGTCTGCCAGAAATTGTGCGAGAATTGGTGCAATATCCTCAAGGAATTCTCCAAATTCACCGCGAATGTAGATGCGAAGGTTCAGCAAACTCTCTACGGAGCTTCCCGCAGCATCCAGGACGATCGTTAGGTTATTTAGCGCGTTCTTGAGTTGCCCCTCGACGGTGTGGGATGAAACTTGGTGGTTCATGTCCCAGTCAACTTGACCCGAGATGTAGACGGTGCCTGTTGCGGTATCGATAACAGCGTGGGACAATCCGTGTGGTTTGCCATCATACCGTTGTGGCGGATTCACAAGTTGCTTTCTCATGGTGTCTAAGTCCTTTTCTACATATATATCTGGAGTGTAGCCAGTTCCCAGGCTTGGTTTCTTTCAGATTCTTAGGGCCGTTTGTCAGATTCTTATGGTGTTACTGTGCGATTGAAAACAAGCACTCCGCTCCAGTCTCGCGAATAAGAGCAGCAGTTTCTTCCCCTTCTACATCGGGTTTGTCGCAGAAAACCATTTTGCGCCCGCAGCACCAAAAGCGCGCTGCTCCGCAGATACCCCAAGGGTGGCGGTTGCTCTGCCAGTTCCTGATGTTCCTCTAGCAACTAGCCACTTTGTCTTGCAGTATCATCCTGTTTCTCCTGTTCCAATCAATGTTGACCTTCAGCACACAATCAAACTCCGATCCGTTTAGCAATTACCAACGCCGTAAAGCTGGTCTAATTTTCTGTAAACTTCAGCACAATTTTGCCCCGTGTTCCTCCCTGCTCTAGACGCTGATGTGCCAGAACGACCTGATCCCAAGACAATACTGAATCAATCACTGGGCGAAGCTGATGACGCTCGATGAGTTTTGTCAAAGCCTCTAATTTTGCTCGGTACTGGGGTGAAAGAACAAAATGAATCGTCAGATTCTTGCCCCATGCTTCAAGAAGCGATTGCGGTATTGCAATGTCTACAATGCTTATAAGCCTACCGAAGGGACGAATGATTTCTAGACTACGCTGAATTGTTTCTCCGCCGATCGTATCTAGAACTAAATCCACACCCAGTCCATTTGTTTCTTGACGAATGACTTCTACGTAATCTTCATTTTTGTAATCAATCACCCGATCTGCGCCCAGTTCTGTCACGAAATCTCGGTTTCTAGAACTACACGTCGCAAAAACGTATGCCCCTATCGCTTTGGCGAGTTGAACTGCGATCGAACCCACTCCACCCGCACCCGCATGGATGAGAACTGTTTCACCAACTTGTAGATTGCCCCTAGTCACTAGACAATCCCAAGCAGTTCCGCCTGCAAGCGGAAAAGAAGCTGCTTCAATGTGCGATAGATTTGCAGGCTTTAATGCAACAATCGCTGCATCAGCCACATGATACTGAGCGTAGCTACCGAATTCTCCAAAAATTTGCGGCGAGTAATACACTTCATCTCCCACCTTGAAGTCGGTTACGGCTTCTCCAACTGCCTCAATCACCCCTGAAACATCGACTCCAAGGATAGCGGGTAATCGAACCAGTTCCTTGTAATCACCACGACGAGTTTGGTAGTCGATCGGGTTAATCGAGGTTGCACAAACTCTGACTAACACCTGATTCGCCTTCAGTGTTGGTGTGGGAACAGTTTGAATCTCAAACTTCTCAGCATCACCAAACGCAGTTAATACGGCTGCTTTCATAGATTCCATCTGTGCCAGATCTCCTTGATTTAGAATTAACAGTGACAGGATTTCGATACCACTCAGCGGAGGTAACTCCCTAACTTCGCAATAGCCCGTTGCCGCTTGTGCAAAACTCACGGAACAATTGCAGTAACGCGGAGCTCAATACGCATCGTTGGCAGTCCAAGAGCTGCAACTCCTACCTCTGTCCAAATTGGGGCATGGTTGGGCATGTAATGACGAAATAGCTTGACCATCACATTGTTAACCTCTGGGGGAAACCCGCCAACATGGTAAGAATTGATGTGGACAACATGCTCCCAACCCGCACCAGCAGTCGCCAAGGTTCGCTCTATGTTCCGAAACGCTTGAGCAATCTCGTCTGCGAGCGATTCAGGAATTTGCAGATTGTCATCCCAGCCGCCTTGTCCTGATGTCTCCACTCGATCGCCAATTTTTACCGCTTGCGAGAAATACAATTCATTCAGCATGTATTCGCCATAACCGGGAGTAACAAAAAACTTGGGCTGATTCATGGTGTTCCTTTGTGTAGTACGTTTGACTCAATCGAGTTTGCCATAAGTAGCAATCGTCTTCTCTACTAACGCTTTAATATCTGCTTCACTACTGACCTCTGAATGGGCGTATAAACATTCAGCGCCCATTTCACATTGCTATGAATCCTTTAGAGTTCACGCCAGCGGTAATCCACTGGCACCCAGGCATAACCTTGATCTGCTGCCCGGAGGTGTCCAACGCCGGGAAAGGGCAAATGTGCGCCTGCTATCAAAATTCGGGATGCTTCCGCTCTCGCAAACTGTTTTTTACGTTGTGCAGCAGCAGCATTGGCATCGACATCATAAGCAACTGTAATTTCTGGCTTGGGAAATTGCACCGAAGCAAAGTGAACAATATCGCCCCAAAACTCGATGCTCTCGCCCTTGCTTGCCGCCACATAGCAGCTATGACCAGGAGTGTGTCCGGGTGTGGGATGCGCGGTGATTCCCGGTAGAAGGGCTGTCTTGCCAGAAAACGATTTCACCTTGCCTGCATCTAAATAAGGTTTGACAGTTTTCGCGGCTTCGTCAAAGTACTTTTCAGCAACGTTGAATCGCGTGGCATTCGCTCGATCAAACCAGAAATCGACATCTGGCTTGCCGACATAGAGCGTGGCGACGGGAAACACCCGTTTCCCCTGTTCGACCAGCCCCCCACTATGATCGGTATGAATATGAGTCAGGAGGATTGCATCAATCTCGTTAGGCGTGTAGCCTGCTGCCTTTAACGATGTTTGAAGCTTGCCGCCCAGTTTTGGACCAAAAAAAGTTCCGGCTCCCGTGTCCACGAGTACTTGTTGATCTCCAGTGTCGATCAAGAAAGCATTAATTGATGCCTCGACAGGATTAGCCAGAAAATTTTTCTGAAGCAGGCGATCGGTTTCTGTTGGGTTCGTATTCGACAGCAGCGTATGTAAATCTTGGGGGAGTGTGCCGTCGCTCAGGACTGTAATTTTGAAATCACCTAACTTGAATGGATAGACACCTGGCACTTGAGCAATCGCACTTTTGCCTGGTGCTATCGTTGGAAAGCTACAAGAGGTCACAATCATTAGCACTGTGGTTGCAACCGCTATCATCAGTCTAGAAAACATATTAACCCAAGTTGCTAGTTATTTGAGAAGGCGATCGCAAAGATAATAAAATCCCCTCCAGTAAGAAAAACGGAGGGGAATTATGTTAAATGAAACAATTGCTGTCTATGCTATCATTGACGACT
>JAHHIB010000068.1 GCA_019359075.1 Kalymmatonema hyalinum WJT4-NPBG1 | reverse complement strand
CTTTCATGACCTGAAGTCCGGTCGCAGAATAGGTCGAGTCAACATGATTGCCGCACTTTGTGGGCAACAGCTGAACCGCACCGTTCACGATTGAAGGAGCGTGCAATCGTGAGGTATTTGAAACTTGGTTAGAAACGTGCTTGATTCCCACCCTGACACCTGGGCAAAAACTGGTGATTGACAATGCCACCTTTCATAAAGGCGGACGCCCCCTCGCAACTAGTTCGGGCTGCAGGCTCGTAGTTGCGTACTTACCACCCTATTCACTAGACTTGAACCGGATTGAAAAATGCTGGTCGTGGCTAAAAAGCCGCATTCGCGAGCAACTAGAGCATTTTGAAACACTGCCAGAAGCCATGGAGCATGTCCTAAGTTTAGCGTCCTAACCAACCTGGCGGTTGCTATACTTACCACCGTATTCACCAGACTTGAACCGGATTGAAAAATGCTGGTCGTGGCTAAAAAGCCGCATTCGCAAGCAACTAGAGCATTTTGAAACACTGCCAGAAGCCATGGAGCATGTCCTAAGTTTAGCGTCCTAACCAACCTGGCGGTTGCTATAAAATTTATTACCACATTATTTAAAGTTGCTGCATAAAACTTGACCCACCAATGGACTTTTCATGTCCTCCACAAGTTTTTGCAACACAACCCTCCATGTCAGCTTGCCTAACCTTGGGTCCTCTGCGCGATGCGCTGCTGGAAGATCACGACCAGAAGCAGGAAGCCGCCCCGGAGCACGAGCTGCCACCACGGGGTAATGGTCCCCTCGAGATTCAGAAGGTTGTATATCATTCCCAGCAGAAGGACACCGACAAGCGTCGGAAACACGCTCCCCTGCCCCCCTCCGAGAAACGTTCCTCCCATGACAGCAGCGGCGATCGCATCCGTCTCCCAGCCAAAGGCGGCTACTGGCTGACCCGCCCCTAGACGACCCGCGAGAACGACACCGGCAAGCCCTGAAAGCAGACCGCTTATCGTGTAGGCCGCGAGCTTCACCCGGTTCGGGATCACGCCCATCAGCCGGGAGGCCTCCTCGTTGTCGCCGACAGCGAATATGTGCAACCCTAATAAGCTCCTATGCAGCATGAACCAGGCTGCAAAATATAGGAGCGCAACTATAAGCACGGGGACAGGGACGGGACCAATGAAACCCCTGCCCAGCCAAACAAGTCCCGAGGCTGCCGATGATACGGCAATCGACTTCTCCTCGGTGATGCTCAGGGCAAGCCCGCGCGCAGCGCTCGCGGTGAATAACGTAACAACGAACGGCTGGAGCCTCGCGCGGGACACGAAAAGACCGTTTACCACACCGAACAAGGTGGTGGTTGCAATGCCGCCGAGGATTGCCATGAGGCTTCCCTGAGGAGCGAGCATTGCTGCGACGACGCCGCCTAGAGCAACGAGGGCACCCACGGAGAGATCAATTCCCCCGCTCAGGATCACGACGGTCATGCCCAGCGCCACGATCGCGAGCATGCTGTTCTGTCGCATGATGTTCATGAGGTTAACAGGCGTCAGGAAGGTTTCATAACGAAACGATGCGAACAGAGCCAAACTAAACAGCAGCAGCAGCGCGCCCTGCGAGGTGAGGAGTCTCGCGAGACGCCTCGAGAGCTGCATACCCGCAAGCGCAAGAGACCTTGTGGCAGTCATGACGCGTTAGACCTCCTTAGGACGCTGCAGAAAAACAGCGAAAAGAATTATTACAGATTTCAAAACCAATGACCAGGTGAACGGAATGAGGAGCATATTGAAGCTCGTGGAAATCACCTGCATGATCAGGGCTCCGACAACAGTTCCGAGCACATTCGCGCGGCCACCGGAGAAGGGCGTGCCGCCAACAACAACAGCCGCGATGGCGTCGAATTCCGCGTTGACACCGACCTTGCTGGGATCAGCCATGGCGAGCCTCGCCGTCTCGACGAGTCCGGCAAGCCCGGCAAGCAGGGCGGTAATTATATAGACGATGTATTTCACACGCTCCGCACGGATGCCCGCAAGCCGTGCGGCCTCCTCGTTGCCGCCGACTGCAACGATATGACGCCCGAAAAGCGTAGAGCGGATACAGAAGAAAGCTCCCGCAATGACAACTCCCGCAATCACAACCTGAATCGGGATGGACCCGAGATAGCCCTTTCCGAGCGCTTCAAACGTGGGATGGGCAAAGGGAACGAGCTGACCGTCTCCGACGACCTGAGCGACCCCACGCCACATGATCAGAGCGGCCAGGGTGGTGATCAGGGGCTCAAGTTTCAGACGTGAGATGAGAAAGCCGTTGAGAAGGCCAATCAACAGGGCGCTCCCCAAGCCGACCGAGATGGCGATCGCCATCCCGTGATTGATAAGCAATGCCACAATGACTGAAACCAATGCCATGGTGGAGCCGACCGTGAGGTCGATGCCACGTGAGGCAATGGCGAACGTCATCCCGACGGCAACGATCATCGTCGTAGACACCTGGAGCAACATGTTCAGGGTGTTGCTAACTGTAGCGAAACGCGGAGTAAAGACGGCGTTCGCTACATAGAGAATGAGGAGCGCCGCAGGTGCGCCAAAGTTTGGGTTCCACAGAGTTCCCCAACCCGAACCGCGCTTCTTGCTATTCATTTGCGTCTTGCTTTGTTTCATACTGCCCACCGACGGCTCCCCTAGGATCTGCGCCTTCCGCCATGGCATGCAGAATTGCCTTTATGTTCTTCTGCTCGCCACTGAGTTCTGCGACTGACCGCCCGTCACGCAGGACGACGACACGCTGTGAGCCTTCAACGAGCTCTTCCACTTCTGATGAAATCATGAGAACCCCCAGCCCTTGCTCCGCCAGTTCGGCGATCAGCCGCTGGATCTCGCCCTTTGCACCAACGTCGATACCGCGAGTCGGCTCGTCGAGAAGAAGAAGTTTCGTATTCTTGCACAGCCATCGCGCGAGAAGGACCTTCTGCTGATTCCCGCCCGAGAGTTCGTGGATCTTTTGCTCCGCGCTAGCCGCCTTGATGCCAAGACGCTGCATGAAACGGGCGACGAGCTCGCCCTGTCGTTTCCTGGAAACGATGCCCCATTGCGTCAGGGCTGGTAGTGCGGCGAGCGTGAGGTTTTCGCGCACCGAAAGCTCAGGGATGATGCCGTCCGCCTTGCGGTCCTCTGAGAGGAAAGCCATCCCCGCGTCGATGGCGTCATGGGGACCACTCAGGGAGAGAAGGCTACCTTCGAGTTTTACGGTTCCACCGTCAACTGGTTCGGCCCCGAACAGAGCGCGCGCCGTTTCGCTGCGACCTGAGCCGAGCAAACCCGCAAGCCCGACAATTTCGCCATGCCGCACTTCAATTGAGACGCCGTCGAGTCGGTTCTGATATTTGAGAGCTTCCGCCTGCAGGAGCACTGGCCGATCTGTCGCGTTTTGCGGTCGTCCCGCGAACGCCGTGACTCCTTTGCTCACCTCCGAGGGCTTGCGACCCAGCATATGACAGACGAGATCCAGGCGATTGAGCGTGGTCAGCGACTGCGTCACGATGTTGCGCCCATCACGCAGGACCGTCACGCGATCGCACACGGCGTAGAGTTCTTCAAAACGGTGGCTGACATAAACGATGGACGTCCCTTCCGACTTGAGTCGACGCATGACGTCAAAAAGAACAGAGACCTCGGTTTCCGTAAGCGAGCTCGTGGGTTCATCGAGGATGAGCACCCGCGCCCCAAAGGATATGGCGCGCGCGATCGCCACCATCTGGCGATGGGCAATATTGAGAGAACCAACCACCGAGCGCGGGTCGATATGCAACCCCAGGCGCTCCAGGATCTCAGCCGCCCCGGTGTTCATGCGCCGTCTATCGATGATGCCGAGGCGATGCGGCTCCCTGCCAAGAAAAATATTCTCGGCAACGGTTCGGAAACCCACGAGCTGGATCTCCTGGTAGACGGCTACGATGCCTACCGCCTGCGCTTCGGTCGGGTTCTGGAATGCAACGCGGTTGTGGTCGTACTCTATGACGCCCGAATCCCGTCGATATGCTCCCGTTATGATCTTGATGAGCGTCGATTTGCCAGCGCCGTTTTCACCGACCAGCGCATGGATTTCGCCCGCTTTTAGCTCGAAATCCACGCCCCGCAGCGCCGGCACGCCGGAAAAACTTTTCTTTATGTCCGTCATGCGCAGGACAGTTCGAGTCGCCTGGTTCATCGGCCTTACCTAGTTTTTGTCCTGATTGCCTATAGTGGAGATCCTTTACTTTGCACCATAGTAATCTTTTTTGTTCATCCTGGAGGCTCAGGATAGTTCCTGGCTATCTTTTCTTTATTTTAGGATAGGAACTACCTAGTATGCTTCATGCACGAAATCCTTGGCGTTGGTCACGTCGAAGAGTCTGTCCTTGAGAATGATCCTAGGAGGAATTTTCTCGCCAGCAAAATACTTCTCCATCGTGGCGAAAACAAGTGGGCCAAAACGCGGGTTTGACTCGACACTCACGCCAAGCTCACCGCGGATAATCGCCTCGAGCGCGGCTTTCTGACCATCGATTGAACCGACCATTACATCCTTGCCGGGCTTCATGCCATAGGACTTGAGAGCCTGGATGGCACCCAATGCCATTTCGTCGTTGTGAGCATACACTGCGGTGATGTCGGAGCCCTTGGCCTGGATGATGTTTTCCATTACGCGCTGGGCCGCAGCCCGCGAAAAATCCGCCGTCTGCGTGGCGATGATCTTCATGTTGGGATAACTGCCGATGGCGTCGCGAAACCCCTTAGCCCGATCGATTGCCACCGACGAGCCCGCCGTTCCGGTGAGCTCCACGATTGACGCCTTGCCGTCGGTCGCCTGGGCCAGCCATTTGCCAACGCGGCGGCCTTGCGCGATGAAATCCGACCCGAGAAAGCTGACGAAGTGCTCGCCCGGTCTTCCCGCAGCTTCACGGTCAATGAGAAACACCGGTATTTTTGCCGCTCTCGCCGCTTCGAGAGCGGGCGTGAGGCCCTCATACTCGCGTGGCGCGAGGAATATGGCGTCAACTTGCCGTGCGATCAGATCCTCGATGTCGGCGAACTGCTTCGACGTCTGCCCCTGGGCGTCCGTCATCAGGAAATCGTAAATTTCCTTACGCTTGGCGGCTTCGTCCTTGATGCTATTCGTTTCGGCGACGCGCCACGGGCCGATGTTCTCCGTCTGCGAAAATCCCACGATCTTTTTCGTTTTCTCGCGCATGCAGCCGGACAGCGAGAAAGCCGCGACGGTAATCGCAACGTAGGCGCTAAATACCAGGAACCTTGACATATAGACTCGGACACCTGAGCATCCAAAACAGGTTTGATTCTTCATACCCCCATCAGATCTCCTATCCATCGTGTCTGAGCGCTACTTAGAGCTTATCTCGAAACAAAGACTATTTGGAATCGTCAAAATGGTTACAACCAATTGTGTTGGTAAAGACCCATGAGCGTTCCTCATCAGCTTTTGTACTGGCGTCGAGACCATAGCGTTTGGCGGGTATATTTTAAGCGTTGAATCTCTGCCAATAATGGGAATAATGCCATCAGTCGGAGCAAGAGTTCAAGAGGGCGGTAAAAGGGACTGGGGATTGGGGGTTAGGTCAGGGGCGCGTTTATTTAAGCACTTGTGTACTTAGTTCTAATCGTCTCTATTCGTCTACGATTGACGCCCAAATCGCTCATACCCAAGCGAGATGCTGAGCGAACGTGAATAACATTGGCATTGCGCTCTAGATAGAACTCTACATCATCCACAAATCCCACAATCGGAAGGGTGAACTCTACGTGCAAATAATCCTCGCTCTCGGTGATTATCTTGGTTCTCGGTAACGACTGAATAAGACGTTTGATCTCGGTGAACGCTTGTTCTGGGGTAGAGTTGTAGGTAAGCGGTTCGATTTTGTGGACTGCATCTGAACTCTGACTGGAAACACAGTTAGGGGTGTAGGGACATGGTGTTAATTGACCGTCGCGCACACCTAAATGATTCGGTCGTTTGCCTGCAAAAATCATCATTCTCTCCTATGAAAAATGAATGGGAGGACTGTATTTAACTCAATTGCAATAACACATTAGACAGGCACGCGCAAAGTGCTATTCACTCTCTTGCTTACTATTGATTATGATGTAAGGCAGGCACGATGCCGACCTATGCAACACACCCACCTATGTCACAGAATCCCAATTTAGAACAAGCGCTGAAATATTACTTTGGCTACGACAGCTTTCGCCTCGGACAGCGACAAATTATCGAACAAGCGCTACAAAATCGGGATTTAATGATTGTTATGCCCACAGGTGGAGGAAAGTCTCTGTGCTTTCAACTACCAGCATTGCTAAAAAAAGGTTTAACCGTGGTGGTGTCACCGCTGATCGCCTTGATGCAAGACCAAGTGGAATCACTGCAAGATAATGGAATTGCCGCAACATTTCTTAATAGCAGTCTGAACGCGTATAAAGTGCGATCGCGCGAAGAATACATCCTCAGCGGTAAAGTGAAACTGCTGTACGTCGCCCCAGAACGCCTACTTAGTGAAAGATTTCTCCCGTTTCTCGACTTAGTCCATCATCAAGTCGGTATTTCTGCCTTTGCTATTGACGAAGCCCACTGTGTCTCCGAGTGGGGACACGACTTTCGTCCAGAATATCGCCAACTAAAGTTACTGCGGAAACGCTACCGAGATATTCCCGTTCTTGCCCTGACAGCTACAGCAACCGAACGTGTGCGTACTGATATTATCCAACAACTGGGGCTGAACCAACCAAGCGTCCATCTTGCCAGCTTCAACCGTCACAACCTTTACTATGAAGTCCGTTCCAAAACGAAGTATGCTTACGCCGAATTGTTGGAACTCATCCGGGAAACAGAAGGTTCAGGAATTATCTATTGCTTGACGCGCAAAAAAGTTGATGAAATCACTCTGAAACTGCAACACGATAAGATTTCAGTCTTGCCTTATCATGCCGGATTAACTGATGAAGAACGCAGCAAAAATCAAACTCGGTTTATTCGGGATGATGTGCGTGTTATGGTGGCAACAATTGCCTTTGGCATGGGAATTAACAAACCGGATGTGCGATTTGTCATTCACTTTGATATATCCCGTAATTTAGAAAGTTACTATCAGGAATCAGGGAGAGCAGGAAGAGACGGAGAACCATCTCGCTGTACACTTTTCTACAGTTACGGTGATGTCAAAACAATTGAATTTCTCATCAACCAAAAACCAGATCCCCAAGAACAGTTGATTTCCAAACATCAACTGCGGCAGATGATAGACTACACCGAAGGAACCGACTGCCGACGTACAATTCAGTTAGGTTATTTTGGGGAACGTTTTGCAGGGAATTGTGGCAACTGTGACAACTGCCGTTATCCTAAACCAGTACAAGACTGGACAATTGAAGCCATGAAGTTTTTATCTTGTGTGGCTCGATGTAAAGAAAGATTTGGTATGGGTCATATTATAGATGTGTTGCGGGGAGCAAAAAGCCAAAAAATCACCCAATACGAACACGACAAACTTTCCACCCACGGTATTGGCAAAGATAAAACACCAGATGAGTGGCGAATGCTGGGACGTTCTCTGTTGCACCAAGGGTTACTTGAACAAACCGCCGATGGTTACGCCGTACTGAAACTCAACGCCCTGAGTTGGGAAGTGATGCGGCGACAGCGAACAGTTTCCATTGCGGTTCCTGTAGCACAAAAGATAACTTGGGAAGAGGGGGATGAAAAAGCCGCCGAGGTGGAAATGCTGTTGCAGAGGTTGCGAGCTTTACGCAAACAAATTGCTGACGCTCAATCTGTGCCACCCTACGTCATCTTTGCCGATTCTACCCTAAAATTGATGGCGCAGGTGCAACCCCAAACCTTAAGCCAATTTAGTAAACTTTCTGGCGTAGGCAGTCACAAAGTTTCTAACTATGGTGAAAAGTTCCTTGCCGAAATTCGCGCCTATCGTCAAGAACAAGGTTTGCCAGAGCAACAGGATAATTCCACACGTTTTCAGGACTTACCTTCAGAAACTGAATTATTGACTTTACAGTTACACCAACAAGGTTTTAGCGTTGCAGAAATTGCAGTAAAACGCAACCTCCGTTCGACAACAATTATTCGTCATCTTTCCGATTTAATAGAGAAGAATCAGTCGGTAGATTTCAATCTGTTAGTTCCTGTAGAGAAGCAGCAAAAAATTTTACAAGTCTTAGAAATTCTTGGTGATATTTCCCTAACGCCAATTAAAGAATATCTTGGCGATCGCTACAGCTTTGATGAAATTCGCTTGGTAAGAGGAAAATGGCGACGGGAAAATAAAAAATGATAAAAATACTTAACAAGTACAGACGGCTAAGTGACTCCCAGATGGATAATGCAATAGCTAGTTTAATATGAAAGCGAACGAGGTTCTTAGACAGTATGCAGCAGGAAAACGGGATTGCCGTTGTGTAAACCTTCAAAGGTCAATCCTTCAAAGGTCAAAACCTTTCAGGCGTAGATTTTAGTGAAGCCGACATCCGAGGCACGAACTTTACCAACGCCATTCTAAGGAGTGCGAACTTCAGCTATGCCCAAGCTGGGCTAAACAACTACTCAGTCATTGGTTTGTTAATTATCTCATTAGCTTTAGCTGCACTATCAGGATTAGCTTCAGGATTCACTAGCTATCTGACAGTGTACTTTTTTCAGCCTACAAATCTTTTAAGGAATCCTTTTTCGCCTGGTTTGATTATTTTAGCCGTATTAGCAATTTTCTTGATTATCTTGATTCAGCAAGGTATAAAGGCGGCTTTTGGAGCCTTAGCTGTAACCTTGATTGTGGCTTCAGTGGTAGCTTTAAGTGGAGCTTTAGTTGGAAGTATAGCTGTACTCGGATTTCTAGTCGGAGTGTTAGCAGTAGCTATTTCTATTTCTGTAGGTGGAACTAAGGCTGCTATTATCGCTGTGGCTGAATCATTAGTCGTGTCTGGGGCTTTGGCTACTGTTGGTTCCAAAGCGATGACCAAACTGCTTGCTGAGTCCTCAAATACCATTTTCCTTGGGACTGAGCTTCCAGCAATTACTCTAGCTTTAGTTGTGCCAATTTTGTCTGGTTATATTGCTTGGAAAGCCTTGTCTGGAGATGAGAAGTTAGTCCCCTTTCAACGAATTGCGATTACCTTTATAACTGCTACAAGTGGTACTAGTTTTCGTGCTGCTGATTTAACAGATGCTGAGTTCACATCTGCAACGCTTCTTGGCGCGGACTTAAGGAAGGCTACTATAACTCGCACTCGTTGGTTTCAAACCCAAAAGCTTGCTTATTCAAAACTTGAAGGTACTATTTTAATTCAACCAGAAGTGCAGGATTTAGTTGTTACCGGGCAAGGTCAGCGCGAATTCTTTATTCGGCTAAATTTTCAAGGGGCAAACTTAGTTGGAGCTGATCTAACTAATGCTAATTTAACCGGATCTAATCTGAGTGAAGCAACTCTACAAGGGGCTTATTTAGAACAAGCCAATTTGACAAAAATTCAAGCAAAAAAAACTGACTTTAGCGGAGCGAGACTTACCGGAGCTTGTATAGAATCTTGGGATATTGACAGTACTACACGGCTTGATGAAGTAATTTGTGATTATATTTACTTGTCAAGCAAGCAAAGAGAACGCCGTCCTATAAGTGGCAAATTTGCTCAGGGAGAATTCGCTAAACTGCTTCAATAGGTTCTAAAAGGCGCTTATCCTTAGCAAAGTGTTAAAGGTCAAGGGCAGCAATTGTAGCATCATACGCAGAATAACAAACTAGAGTCAATCTTTTCCACACTCGCACAACCACTGAGCGCCATAGCCACATCTAGCTCATCTCGCACAATTTCAATAACATGAGCAACACCAGCTTCTCCTGCTACGGCTAATCCCCATAACACAGGACGCCCCAAAAGTACAGCTTTTGCTCCCAATGCTAAAGCTTTAAGAATATCAGTACCTCTGCGAATGCCTCCATCGAACAAGACTTCAGCGCGTCCATCCACTGCTTTTACCACTTCAGCTAAAGCGTCAAGAGATGCGATCGCTCCATCTAATTGACGACCGCCATGATTAGATACAATAATTGCCTTGGCTCCACACTCCACGGCACGAGCCGCATCATCTCCCCGTAAAATTCCTTTGAGTACCAAGGGGAGCGGACATAAAGACTGAAACCATTCCAAATCATCCCACGTTACCGCAGAGTTGAGTTGCTCGGCAACATAAGTAAACAATCCAGATTCCCCTTCTTCGTGAGGAATGTTCAACCCTGATAAATTTGTAAAATTAGCAAGTTCCATTCCTGCTGGCAAAGCAAACTCATTCCGTTTGTCTCGTTCCCGCCGTCCCAAAACAGGAGCGTCTACAGTGATACAAAGTGCTTTATAGCCTGCGGCGTAAGCCCTTTCTACCAAAGCACGAGTTAATCCCCTGTCTTTATGTATATAAAGCTGGAACCATTGGGGAGTATGAAGATTTGTGTCGTGACAGACTGCCGCCACTTCCTCTATACTCTTGGTAAAAAGAGTACTCAACACCATGCCAACGCCACCGGATGCTGCTGCTCTTGCCGTGGCAACTTCTCCTTGTGGATTGGCAAGACATTGAAATGCCATCGGAGCAATAAACAGAGGCATTTGCAGCGGTTGAGCTAAGACTTTGGTTGTTAAGTTGCGATCGCTGACATCTACTAGCACTCGTGGACGAAGTTTAAATCTTTCAAAAGCAGCCCGGTTATCCCGCAATGTCACTTCATCCCAAGCACCGCTAGCATAGTAGTCCAAAGCCATTTGAGACAGGCACTTAGTAGCTAACTGTTCGTATTCAAATAAGTTCAGCGGTTTAAACGATTTTAGTTTTTCCATCGCCGTGCCAATCTCAAAGATGCACAAGTCTGTGTTGGACTGTAGACCGATTTTTTTGCAATTAAAAACCCAGTTTCTCACAAAAACTGGGTTGCTCTGAATCCGATTAAAAAATAATTACAGATAGACACAAAAATCCACACAAATGGTTTTATCTGCATTTGCAGTCCCTAATTGTTGTTTAATACAAAAGACTTGGCACCTCAGATGTTGCATTGTTTGAGGACACAGTAGCCTGTACTGCTTCAGTGTGTTTGTTCTTGAAAGTCAAAAGGACAGACAGTAATTTAGGAAACGTAAGGCAAGCGGCAGCATTTATCAACGTTAGGAGTAAACCATCCATCAAACCCATAGATAATTCCTCTGTTCATAAAGATGCTTTTTATATTTTCTTATTTTTACAAAAAATTCATTGAAACGAGTGAAAAAGAAAATTTGATTTTCTTGTTTGATATATAAGTTACTGTTAATATAAATTTTTCTTACTCTAACCATAGACTTAATGACTACTTTATAAATAGCCCAATCAGTTATTAATTATCAAGACACTTCTTCCAAAAGTATGATAAATGGATGGTAAGGATTCAGGTGGGGGGAGTTGACAGGGGTTACATCCGTAGGGGAACATCACCAATATGACAAATCGCGTGCCCCAAGAATCAAACGAAGATGAGTTGTACCAATTGTCAAAAGAACAGTTGGTCGAAATCATCAAGAAGCTTCAAAACGAAATCACGCGGCTCAAAGAAAGTTTAAACCTCGACAGCAAAACATCATCAAAGCCACCCTCAAGCGACATACTCAAAAAATCCGAGAAGAAAAAACCAGAACCTGAAACTGAGGGAACAAAGACAAAACGAAAACCTGGTGGACAACCCGGACACGAAGGGAAAACCCGTAAGGGATTTGGGCGCTTTGACCGAATCGAGATTCTACGTCCCGAAGCATGTCCCAACTGTGGAGGAACGCACCTAGCTGGTATCAATGTTGAAGTTCAGCAAGTCGCGCAGTTGGTGGCAAATCCGATTGAAATCGTTGAATATGATCGTCATCATTGTCAATGTACACATTGCGGTACGTCATGTAGTGCCACGTGGTCAGACGAGATGATTCCTGGACAAGACTTGGGGGTTCGACTCCAAGCACTTTTGGGATGGTTAGGGAATTACGCGCATATGCCATATGCCAAGATGCGCGAGTTGTTATTTGAATTGGGTGGAATCGATATTGGTGAGGGGACGCTTGTAGCGACCAATGAACGTGTCGCTCAGGCAATTGAACCACCAGTTAAAGCATTGGGTACATGGGTGCAAAACGAGCAACCAAATGTCTACGTTGACGAAACCCCGTGGTCTGTTAAGGGAGTCAAGGAGTGGTTGTGGGTAATTGCCAATTCCAATTTTTGTTTGTTTCATGCTGCGGATACACGGTCGCGTGCCGAACTCGAACACTTATTGGGAACTGAATATCGCGGGGTTCTTAGCAGCGATGATTTTAGTGTCTACAACGGGTATTGTGTCGCGGCGCAACAGAAGTGTCTTGCACATTTACGACGGCATTTTCTGCGGTTAATTCAACGTCCCGGTCGGGATAATGCTTTGATTGGTAATGCGTTTGTTGATTTGATTGATGATGCATTTGACAACTACCGCGAATTTCAAACCTCAAATCAGGTGACACAGTATAACAATTGGGCGACGCAGTTCAAATCAAAGTTAAGCCATGCCCTGAAAACATGGATACCAAAAGCAAGTGCAACGGCGTTGAACTTGTTATCTAAATTACGAGATAAGTATGACCAATGGTGGTATTTTCTTGACCACCCAGAAGTTCCCCCGGATAATAACTTGGCCGAACGGTCGTTGCGATTAGCCGTGACTAAACGTAAAGTCAGTGGCGGGTCGCGATCGCTGTCTCGATTTCAAAACACAGCGAATCTTTTGACGGTAGTACAAACGTGTCGAAGTCAGGAACGTTCGGTGATCGGCTTCTTTGCGTCGACATTGCGGGCACATCTTCGTCATGAAAATGCGTATCCTTCGCTGATTCCTTTTTTTACGACCTGAATCCTTACAATGGATGTTTAAAACCGCAGATGCACACAAGATAATTTATCTGTGTGCATCTGTGTGCATCTGTGGTTTGATTTTCAATAATATTGACTTTTGCAAGCGTCAACTGAAGACTGAAGCTTATTAACCAGGGGAACACCTATCACAAAAGCTCGGATAGAATTTACACAATGAAGTTTTTGTCAAGGTGTAAGTTGTACAATATGGAAAACTGGTAATTTCAGTTTTGTTATTCTGTTTTGTGTGTATTGTTGAAATTGGCGAGAATTCATTACGTCTACTTTTCAGAGCCAAAATGAAAGATAGAAGCTTGGGAAACGCAACACAGCCAGCAACATTGATCAGCGTTAAGAGTAAAATATCCATCAAACGCATAGGTCATCACTTTCTTCTACAAATTTGGTGCTTACTGCTTTTAGTCAAAAGTACAATTCATGCAACAAATTGAAAGCAAACTTTTACATTGCTTCTATCTTAGATAAATTAACTATAGCATAAACTTTTATCAATATATAGTTTCATGAACTTTTGAACATTGCTGTAGACAGAAGGTAATGTGTCATTTAAATTAGCTATTTTATCCACATATGGGAATATGCTGGACATATAACAAATGTGTATTTAGGAGATGTGTGATGTCGAAAACACATGAGATTTCTGCCATATTATCTAATCTTACTGATCGAGAACGCCAGGAATTACAGCGTTTAACAGATTACTCTAATCTGAAGTCGCTGCCAGAAATTTGGGCGTTGGTAGCAAAGCGATGTGGTGATAGTGTCGCCCTTCGCGATCCTCATGCTAAACCAGAAGTTGTTATTACATATACGCAACTCTTTCAAAAAATTCAACAATTTGCTGCTGGATTGCAAGCATTGGGGGTGAAAGCAGGAGAACGCGTTTCCCTGATTTCGGATAACAGTCCCCGGTGGTTGATTGCAGATCAAGGTATTATGACTGCTGGGGCAGTTGATGCAGTGCGTAGTTCCCAGGCAGAACGGGAAGAACTGTTATTTATCTTGGCAAATAGTGGTAGCAGGGCGCTTGTTGTGGAAGATTTGAAAACTTTCAACAAGCTTAGACCACGTCTTGACGATTTACCAATTCAACTGGTGATTTTGCTTTGCGATGAAGCACCCCCAACAGACGAAAACCTGAAAATACTTAACTTCACTCAGTTGATGGAAATAGGGGCAAACCATACTCTAGAACCAGTAGAGCAAACCCCCGACGCTCTGGCAACCCTAATGTATACTTCTGGCACGACGGGCAAACCCAAAGGCGCGATGCTTTCTCATAGCAACTTGATGCACCAAATTTTAGCACTTGGGGCAGTTGTGCAACCGGAAGTGGGAGACATGGCTCTTAGTATCCTCCCCACGTGGCACGTCTACGAACGCACTTGTGAGTATTTCTTACTTTCTCAAGGTTGTAGCCAAATTTACACTAACTTGCGCTCTATCAAACGGGATTTGAAAGAATTTAAACCCCATTATGTGATGTGTGTGCCGCGCTTATTGGAATCAATTTATGAGGGAGTGCAAAAGCAGTTCCGCGAACAACCTGCAAATAAGGAACGCTTGATTAACTACTTTCTGGGCATTAGCGAAAAGTATATCAAAGCGCAGCGAATTGCCCAAGGATTGAGTTTAACAAATCTCAACCCCTCAACATTTGAGCGATTCGCAGCTCGTATGCAAGCAACTGCTTTGTTTCCACTCCATGCTTTGGGAGAACAAATAGTTTATGCCAAGGTACGGGAAGCAACAGGGGGGAGAATCAAGCTAATGTTTAGCGGTGGTGGTGCGCTTCCCAAGCACATAGATGACTTTTTTGAACTTATTGGTGTGGAGATTTTGCAGGGCTATGGCTTAACGGAAACTTCTCCTGTGACTCATGGGCGTCGTTATTGGCGCAATTTGCGTGGTGCAGTTGGGCAACCAATACCGGGTACAGAAACGAAAATAGTAGATCCTGAGACTCGCAAACCCTTACCCACTGGGGAGCGAGGTTTGGTGATGCTGCGAGGACCACAAATTATGCAAGGCTATTACCAAAACCCTGAAGCAACAGCGAAAGCAATTGACGCCGATGGTTGGTTTGATAGCGGGGATTTGGGTTGGATAACACCGCAAAATGATTTGGTACTAACCGGACGGGCAAAAGATACGATTGTATTAACCAATGGGGAAAATATCGAGCCGCAGCCAATTGAAGATGCGTGTTTGCGATCGCCCTACATAGATCAGATAATGCTTGTTGGACAAGACCAACGCAGTATCGGTGCATTGATTGTCCCCAATTTGTCAGCCCTGGAAAAATGGGCCGAAACTCAGAATCTGCATCTACGTTTACCAGATGAAGCCGCCAAAGAACAAAATAAGGAGGACTCAGCACACAAAACGGAAGTCAGCCTGGAGAGTAAAATAATTCAGGATTTATTTCGGCAAGAATTGAATCGGGAAGTGCAAAATCGTCCAGGCTATCGACCGGATGACCGCATTGGTCCGTTCAAGCTGATTCTGGAGCCGTTTTCAGTAGAAAATGGCTTGATGACACAAACCTTGAAAATTAGGCGACACGTGGTGATGGAGCGCTATCGCGATATTATTAACGGCATATTTGCCTAATTATTTCACCTGCAAACTATAGAGTGAACGTGAAACATCTATGATGAACCTCTCCAAACCTCAACAACTGCTCCTAAAACGCGGTGTTAACGTCAAGGCGATTGTCACTCCCCTGTGGAAAGAGGAAGTGCAGCAGCAACTGCAAACTCAAATTAATCAAATTGACCAGCAGTTGCAACAACTAGACAATGAAGGACAGCGAGCGATTTCAGCAATTCAAAAGCAGAGTCTGCAACCACCTGGTCCCCAAACCCTGCAACAAATTGAAAATATCCAAGTTCAAGTTAATCAGAAGAAAAGCGAACTCCTGGAACAGAAAAACCAAAGTCTCCAAAACCTCCAGCAAGTACAGCTTCTACAGTTAGATGAGGAAGTCAACCAATTCCAAATGGAAGGCTTTTTCAACGTGGAACCAGGTGATAACTTGATAAGCAAATTACAAGTAGAAGTTGTGCTACGTGATGGTGTTGTAGAAGAAATTCGCGGCGATATTTAAATTTGTCCAAACTCTAATTGTCCTTGGTTCTTACCAGTGATTCATGACTAGTACAATTCGTTAGAAGGCGCAAATGTTAACCACAAAAGCTTTTTGTGTCTTTTTAACAGTTGGATGATTTCCACACCCGCTGCACTAGTGACTAATAACTACTGACAGGTTTGGGTTGGCTGTTTTGTACTGAGGCTACTTCCAGGTATACATTGTACCTGGGAGCCAGCCCAAACAATTTGCCACACACGAGGGGAGTTCACCAAAAGCGATCGCCCAAAGGTTGCTAGTTCGACTCGATATTTAACTGCTTTGAGAGAATTGTTTGCTGGCTGTATTTGCGTAATCGTCACTAATGCTTGATTGGCTCCGGGATAAAATACCTCAACCTTGCGAGTTGCTCGCGTTGAGTCCACCTCATCAAAGGCATTGAGGGCAAGATCAGAAGGATCGCTGCCTTGCAGAGGAGAGTTGATTTTTTCTAAAGGTACAGGATTATAATTGGCTCGCTCCGGGTTGACAATCTCCTCTGTTAGGTTCACATCGGAAAACTGCGGCGGTTGTCCATTGCTCGTATGAGAAACCGCTTCAGTCGTTTGACGCTGGGTGATGTAAACACCAGTGGCAGCGGTGGCAAATATACTAGCTACCACAATCAGAAACCACTTCAACTTTGGCGACATAAAATTTAACAGTTAATTCAAACAGGCTAAATATCAATTTTGAATTTTAGATTGAGTTAACGTCCTTCATCTTCTTGCTTTTGAGTGGAATTCAAATTTGATCAGCCGTGATCAGAAATACAAACTCATAGACCTTGTGGTCTTAATATAGTTCCTCACATCCTAGTAGAGTTGGGAATAAGGATGTAGGGGTGTCAGGGTATCAGGAAAAATAAGAATGTCATTTAGTATTCTCTTCTCAAAATTTAAAAATTATTTCCCTACATCCTACACCGTTGTTCCCCTATACCCCGTCCCGAAGGGAGCTAGGTCAAGATACAATTCGATCTGGCACTAGCTGTAAAAGTCCATTAATTCTCGATTCACCAAACCACCCATATGAGCATTTACGAAGTATTTATGCCGGCGCTAAGTTCCACCATGACCGAAGGTAAAATCGTTTCCTGGGTAAAATCTGCTGGAGACAAAGTGGAAAAAGGCGAAACAGTGGTGGTTGTCGAGTCAGATAAGGCAGATATGGATGTGGAATCCTTTTATGAAGGATATCTTGCCACAATCCTTGTGCAAGCTGGTGAAACAGCCTCCATTGGAGCTGCGATCGCCCTGTTAGCAGAAACCGAAGCTGAAATCGAAACTGCGATCCAACAAGCCAATTCTGGAAGTAGTGCTGCTAAACAAGAAGCAACTGCTGCCACTTCTGGAAAAATAGCAGAAACAACCACAGTCGCAACGCCTGCTGCTTCTCAAAACGGAAGTTCTAGCCGTACAAATGGGCGGCTTGTAGCTTCACCCCGCGCCCGCAAGTTAGCCAAGGAACTGAAAGTTGATTTGAGTGGCATTTCTGGTAGTGGTCCCCACGGTCGCATCGTCGCCGAAGATGTAGAAGCAGCTGCTGGAAAATCTAGCAAACAACCTGCCACAGTAACCCCTGTCGCACCGACCCAACCAGCACCAACTATTACCCCAGTTGCACCTACACCCACGAAAATGGCACCTGCACCCGCACCCACGCCAGCCACCGCTGCAGTTCCGGGTCAAATAGTACCTTTAACTACCTTCCAAAATGCCGTAGCGCGGAACATGGTAGCCAGCCTCTCCGTGCCTGTAATCCATATAGGATACACCATTACCACAGATGGGCTAGACAAGCTTTATAAACAGATTAAGTCTAAAGGCGTGACGATGACAGCGCTACTGGCAAAAGCGGTAGCGGTGACGTTGCAAAAACATCCGCTGCTTAATGCCAGCTACTCAGAACAAGGCATTGTGTATCACGACCATATTAATGTTGCCGTGGCAGTGGCAATGGATGATGGAGGATTGATTACACCAGTGTTGCAGAATGCAGACAATGTGGATATATATTCTCTGTCGCGCGATTGGAAGTCCTTAGTTGAGCGCGCCAGAGCCAAAAAGCTGCAACCAGAAGAGTACAATAGCGGCACCTTTACAGTAACAAACTTGGGAATGTTTGGCGTAGATAGATTTGATGCAATTCTACCACCCGGACAAGGTTCTATATTGGCAATTGGGGCATCACGTCCGCAAGTGGTCGCCACAGCCGACGGTTTATTTGGCGTTAAGCAACAAATGCAGGTGAATATGACCTCTGACCACCGGATTATTTACGGTGCGCCTGCTGCGGCGTTCTTGCAAGATTTGGCGAAGTTGATTGAGACGAATGCTCAATCTTTGACGCTGTAGCTTGAGTAATAAGTTAACTCAGCTTGAGACTTGGAGTGGTAATGCTCCAAGTTTTTTTATCTGGTGCGGGCAATGCCTCAATGAGTTAAGAACCGTGACCTACGACAACACCTTAAAATATTTGGTTGAGCAATATCCAGAACAATACATCCGCTAGCTACTTGCATCTGAGCCGACAGATATTCAAATCCTCAAAACTGAATTGAACCTGGAACCCGTCCGCGCTGACTCAGTAACTTTTTTGCAAACTGCCAATCAAATCCTGCATTTAGAGTTTCAAACCTTGGCTGCATCTACTCCGCCTTTACCACTGCGGATGCTGGACTACTGGGTGCGGCTTTATCGCCAGTACAACTGTGATATTGAGCAAGTTGTGATTTTTCTCAAACCCACGACTTCAGAAGCTGTATTTGTCGAGCAATTTACCGCCCGCAATACCTCTCACCGCTATCGAGTTATTCGTATGTGGGAGCAAGACCCTGAACCGTTGTTAGCATATTCTGGTTTGCTACCTTTGGCAACTCTGGCACGCACAGATTCAGCCCAAAGCTTGCTAGAACAGGTTGCAGCCCAAGTGAGTATGATTGAAGAAACAGCGACTAAGCAAAGTATATCGGTATGTACGCCACTTCTGGCGGGGTTACTGTTCGACCAAGAACTCATTCGTCAGCTTTTTAGGAGAGAAGACATGAGAGAATCTGTGATCTATCAAGAAATTCTCCAAGAAGGGAGAGAGGAAGGAAGGCAATCAGAACTGAGGCTAGTTATGCGTCAACTAACTCCTCGGATTGGCACTATTACCCCTGAATTACAGTTTCAAATTCAGGAGTTGTCGCTTGCACAGTTGGAGGACTTGGGCGAAGCTTTGCTAGATTTTACAACTGAGGCTGATTTGATTAATTGGCTCAATAGATTGGGAAGTTAGGGCAACCTTACTTTAAAAAAATTGCTGTTTTATAAGTAGAGCGTTGGGGCGATCGCATACCTTTCCATCTTCTCACTTTCTAGCTAATATAAAAAAAGTTGTAATATCCAGCAAAACACCTTCCTCGGTTGCAAAAACTTCAACTTGGTTTGCATATTCAGCCTTAATTTTTTCCATTTTCTCTGTTGATAATTCCAACAATGGATTCTTGGGGTGAAGCCAGCCACCACCCCACCACTTTTTCGCATCATCGACGCTGAGATATTTACCCAACTGTTCAATTTTCACTTCGATATTTTCAAACCCGGCTCGTTGTAACAGCTTTTCACACCTTTGGGGTGTACCAAGTGGTTCATGAATATTTGGCAGCGAAACTCCATATTTAGCACAGGCTTTAATAATTGCGGGTGTCATAAAAGAAGTTTCCGCCCAAGCATGAAAAGCAACAATCCCACCAGGTTTAAGCCAGTGATACCATTTGTGCAAAATTGCAGGAATATCAGTAAACAATACAATAGCTGAAGAACAAAAAATTGCATCAAAGCTATTTTCGTTAAAGCTTAAATATTCTACATCTGCCTCAATTAATTCAATATTTTTTAAACCTGCTGCTTCTATCTTTTGTTGCGCTTGATTCAGGAGAACTGAGGCAATATCTATGCCGATAACTTTGCCTTCATTCCCCACTATTTCAGCGGCAGCTATGGCAACAATACCCGTACCAGTGGCGACATCTAATATTTTTTGTCCTCTTTGTAGTGTTGCTAATTCTACTAAAGGAATAGCGCGTCTATACGCTAATTCACTACTATCATAGTCAGTTCTATTATTGTAGAAATCAGCTAATTGCTGCTTGTATTCGTCAAGATGTGGTTTATCTAGCATTTAAATTATTCTCCGTTTTTATATTTTTATACTGATTGACATTCATAAATTCTTTCGTACGTAGTAAGCGCTTAAGCGCTTATTAAAAACTATCTTCGGTTTTATTTTCCCCACTTAGCTGGGTGGGAATAAACGTAACTGGACTTTTGTTGCTAATGGCTCATTGCTAATTGCTGTAGCGCCATGAGCCATTAGCTATTAGCAACTAAGAGAGGGCGTTGTCGATTCAGCTTGAACTACTTAGGATTCAAGAGTAAGTCGGAAAATCAGTGTAGCCTTCTTTGTCAAACGAATACCAGATACTTGGATCGGGTGGTGGATTTAGAGGCCAGCCATTGGTAAAACGCTCAACTAAATCCGGATTGCTAATTATGGGTCGCCCAAAGGCAATCAAATCAGCACTACCATCCTTGATTGCGGCTTCGGCGGTTTCTTGTGTATAGCCACAGTTACCCATGAGCGAACCTGTAAAGACAGAGCGAAATTCAGCCAAAGTCATCGGCTCTCCCAACTCGTGAAAGCCAAATCCTAGTCCATCTAGTATATGCAAGTAAGTTAGACCGTAAGCATTCAACTGCTGGGCGACATAAAGAAACGTTTCCCGGAAATCTGGTGAACCCATGTCATTATAATTGCCATTTGGAGACAGCCTCACTCCTATTCGGTTAGCAGGCCATACAGTTAAGATAGCCTCCACAATTTCTTTGAGAAAACGATAGCGATTCTCAAGGCTACCACCATATTGGTCTGTCCGATGGTTGGTCTTAGATTGCAGAAACTGATCGATTAAATAGCCGTTAGCTGCATGAATTTCCACTCCATCAAAACCAGCATCTTTTGCACGCCCGGCTGCGCGACGATAATCCTCCACCACTAGAGGGATCTCGTTCGTCTCTAAGGCTCGGGGAGTTTCGTAGGGTTGTTTGCCAATCGGAGTGTAAATGTAATCTCCATTCAGCTTCACAGCAGAAGCGGAAACCGGCAGTTGACCATTTTCCTGAAAACTACTGTGAGAAGCTCGCCCCATGTGCCAAAGCTGTAGAAAGAACGGCGTTCCTTTACTATGCACTGCATCCACAACTTGCTTCCAGGCTTGCGCTTGTTCGTCTGAATAAATACCAGGGCTATTTACCCAACCATTAGCCTGTTTCGAGATTACCGTAGCTTCCGCAATCATCAAACCAACTGAAGCCCGTTGAGCGTAATACTCCGCCATCAGGGCGTTGGGCATACGCTCGTTGCCTGCGCGAGCTCGAGTCAGGGGAGCCATTACCACTCTGTTTTTGAGAATCAACCCTCCCAAATCAAAAGGGCTAAGCAGGGTTGTAGATAGCGTTTGAGTAGTCATTTATTTGTGATCTCCAAAAGTGAACTTTGGACAAAAAGAGCAGATCCAGAAAAAGCAATAGACAGGAGTCCTCCAGAAAAGTCGATCTTGCGCTCTTTTTTCTTTTTAGATTATCAGCCGTATCAAAACGAGCAGAAATTCTAGCTGTATCGCTTTTCTGCCAAAACCACGTTTAACGCTACATCAGAATGGCAGTTAGTTGCACAATAGATTTAAAAGTGAAAGCTAATTGACAAACTCTGTCACTTCAACTTTTCGTGCTTTTTTATGGACTTTTGCAATTACAGCGCTTTTCAAGTAAATAAACCACGGGGTAGGGGCTGTTCTGTGCCCAGACGTGTCAACTTAAGCTAAAACCCTTCTAAAATCTCGTTTCCAGGTTCCACCTGGAAATGCCCTTAAAGCGGCTCTGCCGCTCTTAAGGCAGCCAGAGCCTGCCAAGGCTGCATTCCCAGCCTCAGGCTGGGAACGAGGCAATCTCTTAAAGCTTGTTCTATATTGGTTTTGACCTTAAGTTGACACCAATGGGCAGTGCCGTGCCCCTACGAAAATCTGTGGTTCAATTAACTGAAAATAGCTGTAATTCTGAGTTTTGGGTTTTCTTAGTTGTAACAAGGTGATCGCCACTCAGATTAGTCTGCCACCAATAATTTGCATTTCACACAAAGCACAAAGACCCAGCTTTTTTGTATTCCGAGTGACAGGCTGACTTAAGTTGAGGCATCTCCTTTAGGCAGAGGTTGAGACAAAGCAGTAAGGTTATGCTCAAATCTATATCGAACAGTGTATGGGCGGAAGTACCCGGCAAAATAGCTAGGAACTGGGATATTAAAATGGCTATTAAAGAATTTTTAAACAAAATCTCTGACACAATCTGGGAAGTGCCGATTTCCTACAAACAAGGGATGCGCGTTCCCGCGCGGATCTATGCCACAGAAAAGTTAATTGAGGACTTGGACGAAGCCGTATATGACCAAGTGACCAACGTAGCGACACTTCCAGGGGTAACTAAGTATGCGTTATGTATGCCTGATGGACACTTTGGCTATGGTTTTCCCATCGGTGGCGTGGCGGCGATGGATATAGAGGAAGGGGGTGTGATTTCTCCTGGCGGTATCGGTTTCGATATCAATTGCGGTATGCGCTTAATGGTCACTAACCTCACTTACGATGAGGTGAAACCCGATATCAAAAAGCTTGTAGACAAGCTTTATCAAAGGGTTCCCGCCGGGGTGGGAAGCACTGGTTTTGTCAAACTTTCACGGAATGATTTTCGCCAAGTGGCTGAGCAGGGCGCACAATGGTGTATCCGCAATGGCTACGGTTGGGAAGAAGACTTAGCACTGATGGAAGAAAACGGATGTCTTAAAGGTGCTGACTCTTCCAAAATCAGTGAAAAGGCAATTGATAGAGGTTTCAACCAAATCGGCACTTTGGGCTCTGGTAACCATTATCTAGAAATTCAAGTTGCTCGACCGGAAAATATTTTTGATAAAGAATTAGCTGCGAGTATGGGAATTACCATGCCAAATCAGGTGGTGGTGATGTTCCACTGCGGTAGTCGAGGATTTGGTCATCAAGTCGCAACTGACTATCTGCAGGTCTTTTTGAAAGTGATGGAGAGCAAGTACGGCATCAAAATTCTGGACAGAGAATTAGCCTGTGCGCCTTTTAACTCTCCTGAAGGTCAGGCATATTTTACCGCAATGAAGTGCGGTATCAATATGTCTTTTGCAAATCGTCAAGTCATCTTGCACCGCGTCCGGGAGGTGTTTTCGGAAATTTTTGGATACTCAGCAGAGGAATTGGGTATGCACATGGTTTATGATGTCGCCCATAATACCGCGAAATTAGAGCGTCATATTATAGATGGCAAAGAGCGATCGCTCCTCGTCCACCGTAAAGGTGCAACTCGCGCTTTTGGACCTGGGATGCAAGATGTACCTGAACGGTACAAGGATATTGGTCAGCCAGTCATTATCGGTGGCAGTATGGAAACTGGGTCTTATTTGTTAGTGGGTGTACCCACCGGCGACCAGACTTTCTTCAGTACTGCTCATGGTAGCGGACGCACAATGAGTCGGGCGAAAGCACGAAAAATCTATCGTGGCGAAGCACTCAAGAAGGATATGGAAAAGCGGGGGATTTATGTCCGCAGTAACTCTTACCAAGGATTGGCGGAGGAAGCCGGCGCAGCATACAAGAATGTAGATGATGTCATCGAAGCAGCTGAGTTAGCTGGGATTAGCAAACGGGTGGTACGCTTGACTCCGATTGGGAATATTAAGGGGTAGGTTATGCTGAGCAAGGAGGTTCTGCTTGAACACTAAGGTATCATTCTGGCTTATTCCCTCGGCAGAACACAAAGCATTTTTCCAAAAAATTATAGATACTCTTGCACAAGAGTATGACGCTCCAACTTTCACCCCTCATGTCACTATCTACTCTGGTGAATACGCCCTTGATGAATCTCCTTCTGAACTTATAGAAAAGGCAACACAGGGAGTTGAAAGTTTTAGTTTAAAAGTGGATAAGCTCCTATATACAGAGGAATTTACTAAGACTTTATTCGTACAATTTCACCAGAATCCGATTCTTAGTAAGATATCAGAAACCATACGTTGCAGTTCACAAAAGCAATCTAACTTTGCTCTTAATCCGCACTTGAGCTTAATTTACAAACATTTAAGTGAGGAAATAAAGAAAAATGTAATAACTTCGATTCGTCTGCCAAAATCTGAAGTGTTTTTTGATGAAGTTCAAGCTATTGCGACTTCGGAGCAAGTACAAAACCGAGATGATGTTGAAAGCTGGACAGTCATTTGTACAAGGAAACTTCAATAGAGAACAAAAATAGAGAACAAATAAGTTATGGCAGTACGCACACCACTTACAGTGATTACAGGACCGTTGGGAAGCGGCAAAACAACACTGCTGCGTCACATCCTCGAAACTGTCCCCAAAAAAATCGCGATTTTGATGAACGAATTTGGCGAAATAGCGATTGATACCAAAATCATTCAAGGCAAAAATGTCGAGATGGCGGATCTCGGTGGCGGTTGCGTCTGCTGTTCGCTGCTGGGCGAGTTTGAAGCCGCTGTTAATGAAATCATTGATACAGTTGACCCAGACCAGATGGTGGTGGAAACAACTGGAGTTGCAGAACCGGATGCACTGGTTTTCGACATTCAAGAGAGTTTGTCCAGAGTGCGGCTGGATGGGGTTGTTACGGTTATTGACGCCGATGCAATGGTCAAATATCCCTCTGTAGGACACACAACTCGCATACAAATTGAAGCAGCAGACACCATCCTCCTAAACAAGGTAGATTTAGTTTCTGAAAGCGAGTTGCAAGCAATAGAAAAAAAGTTAAATTCCATTAACCAAATCGCTTCGATTTTACATACTGTGCGGGGCCAGGTAGATCCAGATTTGTTGTTTGGTATCGGTCGAGAACGGGTGCAACCACCACCGCACCACGTTCACCAAGTGGAATTTGAATCGTTTAGCTACAAATCTCCTGCTACTTTTAATCTTGAATGTTTTGAAGAATTTGCTGATAATTTGAAAACAGACCTATATCGGGCAAAAGGGTTTATCCGCTTTCCCGAAGGTATTTATCTATTTAATTTTGTGGCTGGACGCTGGGAATTGGAACCATTTGAACAAGAAGCGACAGAACTGGTTTTTATTGGTAAACAGTTGAGTCAACGAAAAGCAGAAATTCTCAGTCGTTTAAACAAGTGTGAGCAGTAGATCCCCCCAACCCCCCTTTTTAAGGGGGGCTAAGAGAGAAAAAATGTATTTTTACTTATATTAAATGTTATTTATGTTATACGAATTCCTCGAAGATATTGCCACTGCTGATATTGCCTTTCGCGCAACGGGAAAGGATTTACAGGAAGTTTTCAAAGCGGCAGGTGATGCAACAATTAACACTATGATTGAAGATTTGGATTCGATAGAACCAAAGGAAACGCGCACCTTTAGCTTGGAAAATGACGAACTAGACCTACTGCTGTTCAATTTTCTGCAAGAATTGGTCTACTACAAAGACAGCGAACTACTGCTACTGCGAGCTTCTCAAATTGAGTTTGAGGAGAAAGATGGCAAACACCAGCTAAGCGCTGTACTCCAAGGAGAAACGCTGGATCGCGATCGCCACCAACAACGAGTAGATGTCAAAGCTGTGACATTACACCTTTTCCAATTAGAAAAAACCAATGACGGTTGGACAGCGATGGTCATTCTTGATATTTAATCAGTATCAGAGCTGCACAACTCTCTTTTGTAAAGTTTCTTTGCCCAAAGGGAGTAAAAACTTTAAAGTCTCAGTGTTCTAGCGGATACCCCTCGTATAATATCCGGATTCAAATATAAAGCTTATGTAAAGAGCGTGGAAATACCTAAGAAACTGTTAAATTTAGCAATACTAGTTTTGTTGATTTAAAGCGAGAACTAGATCAAGCAGGGAGCATTAACCAAAAAACTTAACACTTGACAGTGCTGTTCTTGGGCACTGTTGGCTTCTTAGGAGGAGTGAAACAAAACCAGGATTTTTACCATGCTCTTTCTTACCCCAGAGGATCTAGAAAATCAAGGTGTTTTCTGCAAGGAAGCATCACAAATTATTTTTCAGAATAAAATTTTGACTAGATTTATAGATTTTCCCACACAAAATCACCGAAGAGCCATCAAATTTTGTCAAGAATTTCTTGAAGAGCAACTTTTCTGTTTGATCGTAGAAAATCAGTCATATTTGACGGTTTGGGTCGAGAAGAAACAAGTGAAATTCACAGGCGAAACTGGAATCGCAATAAATTATGTGCAGCCAGTGTCTCATAGTCTTTCATCTCAAGCTAAAGATAAACCTGAGGAAGTTGAAATCTCAATAAATCGTGTGCAGTCTGTCTCTACTAGTCTTTCATCTCAAGCCCAAGATAAAGCTGATGTTCAAATAGAGTTGAAGTTTAGAGACTCTGTTTATCCCGAACGCTCTACCCCAGATTTATCTCTAAAGAATGAAAAAGATTCCGATTCAAATCCCATAAAAGAACGGGGTGAGTTTGACATACCTTTATCTCAGTCACCTACCGAAGACAAAGCATCTACTAAAAAACCAACCAAGAGATATCGAGGAGTTTCTTACTAAAAAGTTTCAGGATTATCTGGATTAAACCTTGTATTAAGCTATAGCCGGAGGATGTATTTGTCCCCACAAAAAGTCTCTATTTGCATGTCTGGGAAGAAGTTCAAGAAATCAAAGCATAAGAAAAGCCGACTCTGGGCAAATTGGTTAACCTGCTTAGCCTTTGTCGCCATGATTGTGCTGATGTGGAACTACGCTGCTGTTGCCGTTTCCCCAAGCCTAGAGCAGCGTCTAGAGGTATTAGAGAAAGGTCAACAGAGCATTCGAGTAGTTGCAGATACCGTTTGGGTGATATTTACAGGTACTCTAGTGTTCTTTATGAACGCTGGTTTTGCCATGCTAGAAACAGGTTTCTGTCGCCAAAAGAATGCGGTCAATCTGTTATCCAAAAACCTGATAGTCTTTGCCCTTTCTACAGTAGCTTTTTGGGCAATTGGTTTTGGAATCATGTTTGGCGATGGGAATGGGTTGTATGGACAGAACGGGTTTTTCTTAAGTCCATTAGACAACAGTCCGATAACAGGAGGTGACTACAGAGGAGTTTACACGTCCCTCAGTTCGGCAGGCATACCCCTCCAGGCAAAGTTTTTCTTTCAATTAGTCTTTGCGGGAATCGCAGCCACCATTGTTTCTGGCGCTGTCGCCGAACGCATCAAGTATGGCGCATTTCTCATTTTCAGTCTTTTATTTGTAAGCCTTTCTTATAGCGTTACGGGTCACTGGATTTGGGGAAAAGGTTGGCTATCAGATCTAGATTTTTGGGATTTTGCTGGTTCAACCGTAGTTCACTCGGTAGGCGGGTGGGCTGGTTTAATCGGAACTTTGTTGCTAGGAGCACGCTTGGGCAAATACCAAGACGACGGTAAGCTTGACAGACAAAGGCTCAGCTATTCCCCCCAAAGCCGTAGCGTTTTTGGTAAAAAAATTGTTGCTATACCTGGGCATAATCTCAGTATCTCTACTCTAGGTGCCTTGATTCTTTGGCTCGGCTGGTTTGGCTTTAACTGTGGCTCGACGCTGGCTGCTGATCCCCCAGCCATTACTCATATTCTTCTGACAACTAATATGGCAGCGGCAACGGGCGGATTAGCAGCTACCATAACTTCTTGGGTGTATTTTGGTAAACCGGACCTTTCATTCCTGATCAATGGAATCCTTGCAGGAGCGGTATCGATTACAGCCTCCTGTGCCTTCGTCAACATCGCTCATGCAACCATCATTGGTACGGTTGCTGGGGTCATTGTTGTTTTTTCAGCTCTTCTTTTAGACAAGCTAGAAATTGATGATCCAGTGGGTGCTATCTCAGTTCACCTGATCTGTGGTATTTGGGGAACACTTGCAGTCGGGCTATTCAGTGTAGGACCTAATATTTATCCTTGGTATGGTGAAAATCACGGTCCTGGAAAGGGATTGTTTCTGGGAGGTGGTTTAAACCAAATCTTTGCTCAAGTTATAGGTATTGTGTCAGTGGGTGTTTTCACGGCTCTATTTAGTCTATTTGCTTGGTCAATAATTAAGCTCACGATAGGTCTAAGAGTCTCACAACACGAGGAGATCGAAGGTCTTGACCTTAGTGAACATAGTATGTCAGCTTACGAATACGAAATCAGCGAGAAGGAATAACTTAAATACTTGAGCGCGATTGGCTCTCGTCCCTTTCGCAACACTTATATATTTGACAGAAAAATTAGATTAATTTCATTTTCTACAAAAATCCTCGCCCATGAGCAAGCATGGACGAGGAGCTTCAAATTACCACAAACTACCAACAATATGCGGTTAGCCAACGAGTTCCTTCACCTTGTTGATGATGCCTTCAGGGTCGATTCCCTGATGGGGGAACTGTTCCCATAAACCGCCACTACCTTCTCTATGAGTGCCGAGGTGGGCGAACTTTGGTGTTAGTCCGCGCTCAAGTAACCAAGTACCAAAGCGGCTACCCAATCCTGTACGGCGATTAAATGATTCAACGACCAATACAAAGGGCGCTTTACCAACTTTCGCAAGCGTTTCTTCGTCAATAACGTTGAGTGTAGGCTTATTGATTAAGCCGACGTCAATCCCTTGCTGTTTGAGACGTTCTACAGCATCCAATGCGCGGTATAATCCCTCACCAAAGCTGACGATGTAACCAGCAGTTCCTTCACGGACTACCTCATCCTTGCCAGGAGTAAAGGTATAACCTTCGCCGTAGAGGTTCTTTCCATTGACATCAACAATGTTTGGAGTCTTGGAACGGGTGGAGAAAATAAACCGTAGTCCTGGATCAAAGAAAACTGCTTCAACGCAAGCTTTCATTTGGGCGGCGTCTGCGGGGAAGTACAACCGCGTTTCGTAAGCGTCATCCAACCCGTTGTCGGCAAACATATTGTTTATACCGAAGTGACAGGTATTGTCCGCCATGTCATCTATGCCAGAGTGAGAGAAGTGACACAGAACGTTGGAGTAGTTCAGCCGCGCCATCGTGATTTCCGAAATGCACATTTCCAAGAAGGCGCTGAAGGTTCCGAAGATGCCCTGCTTGCCTTTTTCCATGCCAAATCCGGCAGCGGCAGAGAAATTACCTCTCTCCATAATGCCAGAACTGATGAAGATTTCTGGATAGGCGTCGTGAATCTTCTTCAGTCCGCAAGAGCCTTCGAGGTCACTATCGATACATATTACTTTTTCCTTGCGCTCTGTTTCACTCAGGCGGCTGAGGACGGATACCACCGCATCACCAAACACGTTGCGGTTAGAATCCCATTTGTCACCGGAACCTGTGAAGGTGTCGCTGTGCTTGGGTTTTTCGATGCTCTTGAGATATCTGACGGCTTCGGTGAGTCCACGCTTTTCCAAGTAGGCGATCGCCTTGTCCACTGGGATAACATCATGACCATGCGTTGAACCTTCTATGCCTTCAATCCCTACAGCCATTTTTCGCTTGTTAACCAAGGCGACGGGTCCCTCAGTCGTTACTGCTTGACTTATGCGACGATACAAATCATCCAAGTCCTCGCCATCTCCCTCATTGACATTCAGCCCGTGACCAGAGAGTGTTTTGGCAACGCTGAAACCTGGCAGATAATCAGAAGGATGCCCGGCGATCGTAACATCATTATCATCGATAATCAGCTTCACATTCAGATTCTTGGCAACCGCCAAACGTGCTGCTTCTGCATCATTACCTTCCTGCTGCGAACCATCAGATCCAAGGCAGATAACCACTTTATTCGGATTTGCCAGCGCCACACCATTAATGTACGGCCATACATGTCCCAACCGTCCAGAACTGAACTTCACTCCGGGCGTCAGTCCGAGTTCAGGGTGTCCAGGCAGTTTTGCACCAGCTTCGCGGTAATGGACAAGACTTTCAGCAGACAACTCACCGTGCAAGACAGCCATGAGGTATTGCGTGGCAACGCGGTGTCCCGCTTCATCAAAGAAAATCGGCACGAATTTATCTGGTGCGCCCCGGAAAAATGCATCGAGAATGACGACCTCTGGTACTGTGTCGTAAGCACCACCCGTGTGACCGCCCAGACCTTTGGCAGCACCTGTAGCGGTGAAGAAAACGATCGCATCGCGGCACAGCTGAATGTTAGCTTTTAGCGTCTCCCGGTGCTCATTCGTGAGGTTCGGATTGGTAGGATCTAGTGCCAGTGGCTTGTATCCACCAAGGTTAATAGAAAAGCTAGCTGTAGCAATAGTCATGGCTGATATTCCTGTATGTAAATCATTAACACGGGAGAGAACCGTCCTCTTTGACGGTACACTGCAACGGGAATCTATATTGTTATGGTGGATTGCAATCAACTCACCGCACGTTTATTTTCTTACCCAGTTTTCCCAAGAGAGTTTTTATCCTCACATCGTTATTTGCATGAGAACTACAGCCATTCTTAGCCGTCTTTAGACAGTTTGAAATGGCATGAAACGCTGCACTTTCGACTCTATTGAATGGCAACGGTTATAAATAAGTATAAATGCTTATGGGCATAATGAGCAAGATAAATGTTGAAGATTAAGACATTTGTGCTGTTGAGCACAGCAGTAAGGGTGCTGTTTGTGCTGATCGAGAAACATTTTGTTGCTTATGTGGATAACCAATTGCGTGCGACTGTAATATCAAATGTGGCATCCGAGGAAACGACAACAAACTCAAAGTTTCCCTTGTTGGCTTAATGTCCCCTTTACCAAGTCCATACCTTAAGTCCAAACTACAGTCAATCAGGTTAAATGACTGATTTTAAGAAGTTATTATAAAGATTTTACGAAATCATATAAAAGCTTCATGAAGTTCGGAACAAATTGATCTTATAGTAGAAAAAGATGCAAATAATATTAAAGGTGCACAACGACTCCAATGATTAGAGCTTTTAAGGCTTCATGTGAGTCAGACTAAAAGATGTTTTTTGACAGTGTCAGGTGAGAAGTTAAAAAACTTGCTTACCCACAGTAAATCGACTGAATAGCGGGTATCTACCGCCAGCCAAAGCTTAAAAAGCTTTTTAATAGCTGGAATTCTAACGCCATGTAAAGACGCTTACTCTTGCTTCGTCAAGTGTCTCTACAGCTAACCCGTAATCACAAGAATTTACTATGTACAACCAAACCTTTCGGGCTTTCACTAGCATTAGCCCAGTTTTCATTGATTCTGAACTAGCAGAGATCGCTTTCCTGAGTAAAGGCGTTACACCAAAAGCCAAGGTGATTGTCCTCGACACTACAGAGAACAAAAGCGCACAAATTACCAAAATCTTCAACCCACATCTCAATATCTCTAGGGTCCCTATCTCCCACCAACAATCGGAAAGTCTGCAATTAGGGACAACCTAACGAGGGCAAACAAAACCTAAATAAAAACCACACTGCCTCTCAACAAGAGTAGGTAAGAGCATCAAATAGAGATGGTAATGCCGAGCTTTATGGTCGCTCCGGCTATGCTAAGGGCGACTAGATCCGCCTTTCGGCAAGCCTTGGCACGAGCTAAGTAGTGGTCTGTCGCATTAGTTTTGATAGGAACGCACATGAGCGATTTATCGCTCAATGGCAAGGGCTTTAGCCTTTACTACGAACTTTCACAACCTATCAAAACTAATGACATAAAGCACTAGTACTCCACCAGACAAACTTTGCGGGTTTGTAGTGAGCGATTTATCGCTCAAGCAAGCACTCTTCGTGCTTACTACGTACCCCTCAGGCTTTACCTTGGCGGACTAGTAGTGCTGAGACCGCAACTATAGCGCAACTCAATTGAATGAAGTACAGATAAATCTCGTGTCCCATGAGTGTCCCATGAGTGGTTCATTATTTCTTTGGTGTACCTTACAAGGGTTGCAAACGGCTATATCTGTGATGGACATAATCGGCACGAGCCTATATGTGCAACTCATATGATCATGACCTAATAGGCATCGTCAAAGCTTGTTGCCCATCGGTACTTCATTGATCGTGATAGCTACTTTACCTATCTCTAGACCACTTTGTTGGTCATAGTTCATAAGTTATTGGTCAAGACAAACAACAAACAAGGATTGATTCAACATGGCTACTATTACCGTTTCGTCTACTGCCGACAATGGAGCTGGTTCTCTTAGAGATGCGATCGCTCAGGCAAAATCAGGTGATACCATTCAATTTGGCTCCAACCTCGCCAATCAAACAATTACCCTCAATTCAGGTCAACTCACAGTTAACAAAGATCTAACAATTGATGGTGCAGGTGCTAATGGTCTAACAATTAGTGGCAATAATGCGAGCCGGATTTTTGATGTACCAGTACCTGGCTCAAGTTTTACATTGCGAAATTTGACCCTTGCGGATGGAAAAGCCAGTGGTGACTGGGAAAATGGTGCTGGAGGCGCAGTTCGCGTAGTTAGTGGAGATAAGCTCACCACTCTCAATGTAGAGAACAGCAAATTTGTGAATAACAGCGCTTCGGGCGCAGGAGGAGGCGCAATTTGGGGAGGCTTTAACACCAATAACACCATCACTGGCAGTGTATTTGAGGGGAACGACAGTACTGCTGGTAGATCGGAACGTGGCGGCGGTGCGATCGCTGTTAATACTAACAGTGCTCTGACGGTGAAAGATAGTGACTTCACTAATAACAAAGGAACCAATGGCGGTGCAATCAACACTGTATTGAGCAAACTCACAGTAGAAGACTCTACTTTCCGCAATAATGACTCAACAGCTGGAGGTCCAGTAGGTCCTCATACCATAGGTTATGGTGGTGCCATCTATACTGATGGCGCGAATGCCTCTGGACCAAATTACGATTATGGTCCAGTAGGGGGCACAATTACCATTCGTAATAGCGAGTTTGAAGGCAACAAAGCTGCTGGACAAGGGGGAGGACTGTTTCTGTATGCTTATGCCCCAGACAAAGTGACTGTTGAAAATTCCAAAATTGCCAACAATCAGGTCATTGAGGACTCTCGAGGCGATTCACTCGGTGGCGGTCTGCGAATTGGTAATGCTGAGTTTACCGTCAACAACACCACCTTCACGGAAAATCGATCACTGCAGCAAGGTGGTGGTTTATGGATAGGAGAAGAAGCCCCAGGTACTATTAGCAAAAGTACATTCACTGGTAATCGAGCCGAGAGTACAGACGGCAAAACTGGTTTGGGTGGAGCAATCTCTTTAGCCAATTACTCCAATCCTGTCACTATTGATGGTACGACCGTTGCTGACAACTACGCTGGTTTTCAAGGTGGAGGTATTTCCGGAGGTGGCTCATCCACCACTGTCAAAGACTCAACCTTCGCAAATAACGTTGGAGGTAACGGTTGGAACATCAAGAACCAAGTTACTGATCAACTCAGCGATGGTGGCGGAAATACCCAATGGCCAGCCAAAAACGCGAATGATCCCACTGACCTGAATGTCACAGCATCTATTAATATTGCAGAGCCCAAGGGGAGTGGTTCCCAAAATATTGTCCCAAGAGCAGCAAATTCTGTAGGTATTGATAACAATGACCCCACCCTTGGTACGGGGAATAACCTCAGCCCAGCAGTTGTTAGTGACAATACCTTAAGCAACACAACTTCTGTTGTAGACACCACTGGTAACAGCTCCAACGCTACGTTAAGTAGTATCTTCCCTGTAAACACCATAGGTAACAACGCCAATGGTAAGGATACCCCTGTAGATATTAGTGGAAGCCCCATTAACACTGATTCAGATGGTGGTCTTACCCCAGTCCTTAGCGGTAGCGATAGCCAGCTGTGTGGCAATATCACTATGGACGATAATCTCTACAACAGTTTTAAGGAACAAATCACACAAGGCAACGGGCTTGACAGCTTCAGACTAACTCCTGATCAAATTTCTGGGTTGAATTCTAATTTCAACTCTGGAAAAGACTACATCGGCATCAGCTTGTTAGATGCTCTAAATCCAGCTCAATCGTCAACTAGCCAGCCAGGTGGCGATAGTTGGAATGTGGACAACACTCAGCGTCAGTCACTGGCAAACTTACAAGGAACCAACACTTCGACGCTTGTGAGTAACCCCCAATCTGGATCTGGACAACTTTACCCGGTTCAAACCCTGTAAGCGTGTTGCGTATTGGGTGAATCATCTATGTGTATGATGATTAGCACCCAATACTAACGGGTACTACAGATGGCTAATCTCATCAGTTGCGAGCGTTTTCGGATTGTTCAGGTTTGACAGAAGTCTGGTTTTGTCAAACCTGATTTCTAAAATATCCTCACTTGTGAGCTAATACAAAAAATATCGAAGCATCACACCAAGCACCTTGTTCTGTCATGGTTAACGCCTGAACTTCTGATATATATTCAGATCTGCATTGCTCCAACTGATTTGGTGAAAGTTGAAATACTTGATAGCCAAAAACATTTTTGGAGTTCATTTTCCATAATTCTTCAGCAGTTTTAGCATCAGGAGTAAAATACCAACCAAACTGCTTTTGTGTCACTTCAATATTTTGAAAACCCGCCTCTTGTAACAGGTTGTGGCATCTCTCAACTGTACCAAGCGGTTCATTTGGGTTGGGAACTTTTACACCATATCTTTGGGCAACTTCACGAAACAAAACTGACGGAGGAAAAGCTGTTTCCGCCCAAGCATTAAACGCCAAAATTCCACTAGCTTTGAGAAAGCGATGCCACTGGCATAAAGCTTTAGGAATATCAGTTAAATAACAGATAGCCAAAGAGCATAAGATGACATCGAAACTATGATTACTAAAAGTTAAATTCTCTGCATCTGCTTGCATAAAATCAACATTTTTCAAACCCTCCGTCGCCAGTTTCTGTTTCGCATAACTGAGCATTCCTGAGGAAATATCCACGCCGATGACTTTACCTGCATCGCCAACTATTTTGGCAGCATTAAGAGCGACTATACCTGTACCTGTTGCAATATCTAGAATTGTTTGTCCACTTTGGAGTTGGGCGGATTCAATCAGGCGATCGCCAATAGGAGTATAAAATCTGCCTTCGTCGTAATGAGTTCGGGAATTGAAGTCGGTTAATAATTGCTGTTTATACTTTTTTATATCTACTTCTTGTAGCATTGGAATAATTTCCCAAATTGTTTTTCTGTCTAACTGCTATGCCACTCCTGAAAGCTGAGTTTTATAACTGATAATCTTTTTTCAACAAAGAAAATATTCTCAAGTCATGATACTGACCCTTCCAGTAACCATATTCTCTAAGAATACCTTCCTCTAGAAACCCTAATTTTTGCAACAACTTAACAGATGCTGTGTTTTCCAGCATCACCATCGCCTCAATTCGATTCAATGCGATCGCTTGAAATCCAAACTTGATGACAGCCCCCAGTGCTTCTGTCATAATACCTTGTCGCCAATGGGCTTTTGCAAGCTCATAACCAATTTCTCCCAAAAAAGGGTTCTTGTAGCGATAACCGCAAGAGCCAATGATGACATTATCGTTTTTTCTAGCTATTCCCCAACGAATTCCCTGTTTACTTTGGAAACGTTCTGACCTACGATGAATCAAACCTTTCACTTGTTCGATACTTGTAGGAGGTTCTAGATCGTGATATTTAGTTACGTCTTCATTAGCAAAAACCTGAAAGATAGCTTCTGCATCAGATAAATTGGTTGCCCTCAATATGATATTTTTGGTCTCTAGTTGCGGAAATTGGCTCTTTACACTATCAGACATCATCCTGCATTTTGCTCCTCGTTAAAATTGCGATGCCTTTTTTTATGTTAATCATTTATCAAAAATCCTAACTTTTTATTAAAAATTTTGAAAAAGTAGGATGGGCAATGCCCACCCCATGATTTAACCCTTCACGCAAACAACTTGCTTGAGAGTTGCTACAACTTCGACTAAATCCGCTTGATTCTCCATAACTTCTTCTATCGGTTTGTAAGCGCCTGGAATTTCATCCAAAACACCTGTATCTTTACGGCACTCTACGCCCTTTGTTTGCTCAATCAAATCATCAAGCGTGTAGACATTTTTTGCCTTTTTTCGAGATAGTAAACGTCCTGCACCGTGCGAACAACTGCAAAAACTATTGGCAGAACCTTTACCCTTAACAATGTAGGATTTAGCCCCCATTGAACCAGGGATAATGCCATAGTCTTCTTCTGTTGCGCGGACTGCACCTTTGCGAGTGACGTAGACATCCTCGCCAAAATGCACTTCTTTTTCAGCGTAATTGTGATGGCAATTCACCTCTAATAAAGGCTTAATTGCTTTGCCACCCGCTAGATGCTTCTCGACAATGCGCCGAAAACGCGCCATCATCACCTCACGGTTGAAACGCGCATAATTCTGCGCCCACTGCAAATCATGCCAGTAAGCTTGGAATTCCGGCGTACCAGCGATAAAATGAGCCAAATCGGGATCAGCCAATTTATTACCCGCCATTTTTGCTAATTCTTTCGCTGTGTTAATGTGGCACTGTGCTAATTTATTGCCGATGTTGCGGGAACCAGAATGCAGCATCAACCAAACTTGGTTCTCTGTATCGAGGCAAACCTCGATGAAGTGATTTCCTCCGCCGAGAGAACCCATTTGCTTCATCGCTTTAGCTTGCAAATCTTGCACGCCTCGATGCAAGTCTTTGAAATCACTCCACCGTTGCCAGTTGGTGGCAATTTTTTCAACGTCTTTATTTTCGTTGAAACCTGTAGGAATTGCTGCTTCAATATCCAAGCGGATTTTCTTCAGCTTACCTTCTAGTTGCTCACTATTAAATGGCGTTTTAATGGCGCACATCCCGCAATTGTGAACGAAGACGCCAGCTTTCAAGGCGAAGTTGTGATACCCCGGTACTGTTAGACAATAAACATCCTGTGTATAGTTCAGAGACAACACAGCTGTAACTTTGTGATTGCACTGGTGTTCTTTCCTTCGGTGGTTGTGTAGCCCAATTGGAGTTTTGACCTCTGCACCACAAATATCACAGGTGTAGTTTCTATTTGCAATTTCCTTGGATTTTGCTCTACCTTTTTCACTTTGGTTGTAAGCTCTCAAGTATTGCTTACCACGTTCGCCATTGCCAGCAACTGATTGTCTAAAATGTTCTGGTTCTTGCTGCATATATTGAAGAATATTTTGAGTCCCTCGAGCTGCGTAGTACTCATACCCTTCTGGAGTTTGAGCTTTTCTGGCGAGTGCAGTTACTCGCTTTTGTTCAAACTCTGGGGATTGCCAGTGTTGATTACGTTCAACCAAGTTACGATGATATGCAGAATGGTCGCAGTTCCCCATGAACTCGAGGTTCTGGGGTCTATTGTCAGATTCATTAAAGTTCCGATGATGAATGACCGTTCTCTGCCTTTCAAATTTGGGAACCTTACCTAATAAGCCCGATCTAGCAATGATCCAGTGTGCTTTTTGCCATTTACCTGAGTAGGGTTGAGCAATTAGGGTATAGCCATCTTTATCAACTTTAGAGTAGAACGGCATGACGGATGTCTCTGGCTGAAGATGTTGAGCTTCCTTATATGTTCCATCCCGCAACATGAATTGGTGATCTGGTGTGCAAATAATCTCTTCACCATTATCCAGAATCACTTTTACCAGCGCAGCATTACGTCTAGTCAACCTAGCAGTTGCTTTAGCTGCTACGATTCTTCCAGTTGAGGTGCAGGCATAGACAATAAACTCTTCATCCCGATGAGCGAGTTCTTGTATGGGATAAGACTGACCATCAACTAGTGGGATAAGGGTATCGCCCACAAAGCAACCGATATCCACGCCGACAGCAGCGGGAATAATTGCTTCTTTTGTCGCAATCACAGAACCCACTAAGGCACCTTTACCTAAATGAACATCTGGCATCAATGCGACGTGCTTAAAAACAAATGGCAGTGATGCTACATTCTTCGCCATCTTAGTTTCTTCTGATCCCAAGGGGTGATTTGCCCAAGACAGAACGGGTGATGGGGTTGAAATTTCTAATTCTTCGTAGGGCATAATTCTTTGTATTTTGGATTTTAGATTTGACTCGTCCGAATCGAGTTTTTACATGAGTTAGTTACAACAATCTCAATCTTGTATAGTCTTTCATTTTATTTACGAATTCCTTACTTAATGGATGTATACCTATATTGTGTGTAATGCCCACCAGAACCAGAAAAGGGTGGGCATCACCTACTGCTACTCCCAGCAGGTAGCAATAGCCATATTACAAATGTAATACATAAAATCTATTAATGTCCACTCTTTCGCTAGATGAGGCGTGCTAGTTTGAAGATATATATTAAAATTTGTAAATAAAATCAAAATCACACTACCTTAAAAAACCCAATAAACTCAAATACAATCCTATGGCAGTTCGTCAAGATACAATCTGGGAACGTTTTCTCTCCCCTGTAGTGCGTCTGTTGATTGATGAAGAGTCTTTGCGGCGGTACGCCGAGAGTGTTGACTGGGAACAAGAAAGCAGCCGCTTTCGACGCGGTGATGTGGCAATTCCGGCATACTACAGCAGTCAAAACTTTCATGGAATTGAGCGTGGATATCTCAATTCTGGTGCGGCGGTTACCTATGATCCGATTACTCAATACGTTCTCGCCCCTAATGAAAGTTTGGTACGTCAGGCTTTAATTGATAACATCAAAGTACAGCCGCGACGAATTCTTGACTTGGGGTGCGGTACAGGTTCCACAACTTTGATATTAAAGCAGGCTTTTCCCCAAGCGGAAGTGATCGGCTTGGACTTATCGCCTTATATGTTACTACGGGCTTCCCATAAAGCGGAAAGTGCTGGTTTAGATATTCACTGGCGACATGGGAATGCAGAGAAGACAGGTTTGCCTGATGCTTCTTTTGACTTGGTAACAGCTTCTTTGTTATTCCATGAAACACCAACAGCAGTATCTCAGACAATTTTACGAGAGTGCTTCCGGCTGCTGGTGACGGGTGGACAAGTGTTGATTTTGGATGGAAATCAGAACACCTTACGTCAGTTAGACTGGTTAAATAATGTTTTTGAGGAGCCGTACATTCGCGAATATACTGCTGGAAGTGTAGATGCTTGGATGGGTGCAGCAGGATTTGAAGCCGTGCAAACCCAGGATGTATGGTGGATAAACCAAGTTACAAGTGGGGTGAAACCAATTCTATCTGAAGATGGTAGCGTTCAAACAAATGTAGGGCGTTACACTCCTGCACAGGTAGACAACAAAGTGGATAATGAACATTTGCAGGGTTTTCCATCACCAGCTTTTGACACAACAGCATGAGTTTAAAGGCAGTTTTATTTGATTTTAATGGTGTCATCATTAATGATGAGCCACTCCACGAGCGACTGATAGAGCAACTTCTGCTTGAGGAAAACCTCACCCTCAAGCCTGGTGAGTATCACAAGGTGTGCTTGGGACGTAGCGATCGCCCTTGTCTGTCTGAGTTGCTTGCTAGTCGTGGTCGTATTCTTAATGATACCTATTTAACTCAGTTGCTTCATCGCAAAGCACGAGGATATGCTTTGGAACTGGAAAAAATCGAAAAACTGCCTTTGTACTCTGGTTTAGATGATTTGTTATCTCAAGTGCGTTCTTGCAATTTGAAACTGGGAATAGTCAGTGATGCCATCCGCAAAGAAATAGAAGTGGTACTTAATCGCGCTCAACTGGCTGAATACTTTCAAGCTATTGTGGCAGGTGATGACGTTACCACCACTAAACCAGAACCAGATGGTTATCTATTTGCCGTAAAACGCCTCAACCAGGAATATCCTGATTTAAATCTTCAACCACAAGAGTGTCTAGCAATTGAAGATACTCTTGCTGGTATCCAAGCCGCGAAAAAAGCGGGTATGCAAGTGGTTGGTGTGGCAAATACTTATCCATTCCATATGCTTCAACGTTGCTGCAACTGGACGGTGGATGATCTGTGCGACTTGGAACTGGAACGAGTGCAGGAAATATATTCACAAAAAGATTTGCAACCTACCCCAGGAGAATGATAATATAATCAGTTGGTTGTGTTTAATCGGGGAATTAGCTCAGTTGGTAGAGCGCTGCGATCGCACCGCAGAGGTCACGAGTTCGAATCTCGTATTCTCCATATGTACATTAAAGAATTATTGTCCAATTTTTAAAGAATTATTGTCACTTTTTTAGTACCCCTTAGAGTTGATTTATAAAGTAAATTTTAAGTAGAGTGCGTTACGGCTTTAGCTATCACGCACCATGTTATGTGGCGGTGCGTGATAGCGCTCCCGTCATGTTTTTCGTTACAAATCAGATCGAATAATATGCGCCTAACACACCCTACAAGAATTTTATTTTTACTTTATAAATGACCTCTTACACAGCTAAAACTAGCTCTGAATAAAGGATTGGGTTTTTGGTCATTAATTCTTTAAACTGGACAATAATTCTTTAATGGACAACTGCAGAAGTTTTCAGTCTACTGAAATTAACGCAAATATGGCTGACAAGTTGCCTTGGCATCACCAATCAGCGCGGGATGAAAGCGCAACCGTTCACAACCAATTTTCAACCAATGCTCAAAATTGATATCCCACAACCGAACGGTACCATCATCTCCACCACTGACGATGGTTTTGCCGTCAGTGCTGATTGCTACTGACCTGACAGGATCCGAATGACCTTTGAAGGGCTGAGCAATCAGCTGTCCTTGCTGATTCCACAAGCGGACGGTGCCATCTTGTCCACCACTGACGATGGTTTTGCCGTCCGTGCTGATTGCTACTGACAAGACATATCCCGAATGACCTTTGAAAGGCTGAGCAATCGGCTGTCCTTGCTGATTCCACAAGCCGACGGTGCCATCTACTCCACCACTGACGATGGTTTTGCCGTCTGTGCTGATTGCTACTGAATTGACAGAACCCAAATGACCTTTGAAAGGCTGAGTAATCGGCTGTCCTTGCTGATTCCACAAGCCGACGGTGCCATCTACTCCACCACTGACGATGGTTTTGCCGTCTGTGCTGATTGCTACTGACATGATATACCCCGAATGACCTTTGAAGGGCTGAGCAATCGGCTGTCCTTGCTGATTCCACACGCCGACGGTGCCATCTACTCCACCACTGACGATGGTTTTGCCGTCTGTGCTGATTGCTACTTCATTGACAGAACCCGAATGACCTTTCAAGGGCTGAGGAATCGGCTGTCCTTGCTGATTCCACACGCGGACGGTGTTATTTCCACCACTGACGATGCTTTTGCCGTCTGTGCTGATTGCTACTAAGCTGACAGGACCCGAATGACCTTTTAAGGGCTGAGCAATTGGCTGTCCTTGCTGATTCCACAAGCGGACGGTGCCATCATCTCCACCACTGACGATGGTTTTGCCGTCTGTGCTGATTGCTACTGACCTGACAGTTTCCTCATGACCTTTGAAGGGCTGAGCAATCGGCTGTCCTTGCTGATTCCACAAGCGGACGGTGCCATCATCTCCACCACTGACGATGGTTTTGCCGTCTGTGCTGATTGCTACTGAAGTGACAGGACCCGAATGACCTTTTAAGGGCTGAGGAATCGGCTGTCCTTGCTGATTCCACAAGCCGACGGTGCCATCATCTCCACCACTGACGATGGTTTTGCCGTCAGTGCTGATTGCTACTGACCTGACAGGATCCGAATGACCTTTGAAGGGCTGAGCAATTGGCTGTCCTTGCTGATTCCACAAGCGGACGGTGCCATCATCTCCACCACTGACGATGGTTTTGCTGTCTGTGCTGATTGCTACTTCATTGACAGAACCCGAATGACCTTTCAAGGGCTGAGCAATCGGCTGTCCTTGCTGATTCCACAAGCGGACGGTGCCATCATCTCCACCACTGACGATGGTTTTGCCGTCTGTGCTGATTGCTACTGACCAGACAAGACCCGAATGACCTTTGAAGGGCTGAGCAATTGGCTGTCCTTGCTGATTCCACAAGCGGACGGTGCCATCATCTCCACCACTGACGATGGTTTTGCCGTCTGTGCTGATTGCTACGGACCTGACAGCACCCGAATGAGCTTTGAAGGGCTGAGCAATCGGCTGTCCTTGCTGATTCCACAAGCGGACGGTGCCATCATCTCCACCACTGACGATGGTTTTGCCGTCTATGCTGATTGCTACGGACCTGACAGCATTTGAATGACCTTTGAAAGGCTGAGCAATCGGCTGTCCTTGCTGATTCCACAAGCGGACGGTGCCATCTTGTCCACCACTGACGATGGTTTTGCCGTCTGTGCTAATTGCTACTGACAAGACAGAACCCGAATGACCTTTAAGAACATTTTTTTCATAACTACTCTGAACTGCACTAAACAAACTGTCTTGTACTGCGGGAAATAATTTGTTAGGGAAACTAATTATGGGTGAGCGACTAAGTCCTGCTGCATTAATTGCGTTGACCATCCCTTGTACGGGTTCTGTTGATAGCAAAAGTTTTGCTGTTGCAGCAGTTAAGTCCACCCGCCTCTGCTGTGCGCTTCGCCACTGTCCTAAAGCGAACCCAGTTAGTGAGAGCGCACCAACTAAGCCGCCAATAAGCACGTTTCTGCTACGCCGTTGTCTGCGTTTAAGTTCTTCCTGCTCTTTATCCCGTTGTTCGGTGCTGGCACGAATAAAATCTTGCTCAAGTTGAGTCATTTCATGCGATCGCTTGTGCAACCATTCTTGGGCTACAGTCAAAGGTCCACCTCGCAACAATGCCCCAGAGTCATGGTTATTACTTTTCCACTCTCTCATTGCCACCTTTAACCGCTCCTGCCAAACGCGAAATTCACGGTTAGCATTCATCCATTCTCGTAGGGTGATCCATTCCCGAATCAGCGCTTCATGAACAACCTCTACCGTATCTTCCTGTGACTTATCATCGCGTCCCGTTACGACCAAACGGGCTTGGTATCCTGCTAAATAACTTATCAATCCCCAGTTTTCGTCGCCAACTTCTGCACGAGTTGCTATGCGCCGAGTGTCCTCTGTCCCTTCCCCAGGGCGCACTAATTGCACAAAAATTCGCTGTGCAGCTTTTTGTTCTGTTTCACTCAATTGTTGGTAAATTTGCTCGGCATGATTAGCTAGCGCTTTTTTCACACCCCCTATCTCTTCGTACGCTTGATGAGTTAGCACGCGGTTTTGCTGCTTTGACCATAATCGCGTCAGCGCAAATTCTAATAAAGGTAAGTTACCAGGCTCACTCCCAACATCATCTAATATCCGTTGGGTTAGTTGTGGTTCTAATTGCACTTCCAGCTTTTGTGCTGGTTGCTCAATTGCCCTTTGTAGTTCTTCCCGACTCATGGAACTCAGCAGCTTGGGTGTAAACTGCTCTAATGCATCCCTCCAAGGACGATAGGAGAGGACATAGCCGTAAAAGTCAGCCCGTAAAGTGAAAACTAGTGTGAAACTTTTGGTCGCGAACGATTTTAGCAACAAATCGGCAAAGCGTTCCTGTTCTGCTTTATCCTGACATAGGGTGTAGAGTTCCTCAAATTGGTCTGCGGCTAGCAACAGACGCTTGCCTGAGTTGCGTTGTGTGATGCGAGACACTACCTGCTCTAAGGTGACTTTGCCCTGCTGTATATCACCTGCCAATCCAGCCGCTTCTCGCAGTTGTCCGGTTTCACCTAGTTCCGGTTCCAATTGACGTACTAGGGCAGAAGCCAGCTGATAAAACGGCTGATTTCCCGGACGAAATGATTCAATCAGCCAACTTCCTTCTTTTCGCAACTGGGGAATGAGTCCGGCATAGACAACAGATGATTTACCACTACCACTAGGACCAATCACACCTACTAACGGCTGCTTTTGCACTGCTTCAACCAAGCCATTGACAAATGTTTCCCGTCCAAAGAAGAATTCTGCATCTTCTTCCCCAAAAGCAGCCAATCCCTGGTAAGGGTTGGGAGGAATGATGTCTATAACAGGTACTGTGGAGACGGTAATATTCTCTTTCTTTAAAAAAACTGGAGTTTCGTGCTCCACAAAACTTATCATTTGAGAACAACCGAGCTTATAGGCAAACTCCACCTCTTCGCCTGCGGCTATTGCATCATAAAACGCCACAGCAAACGCGACAGCTGCTTTATCCCCAACTGTCGTATTCATGCCAATGACATAGTTCACATATTGGCGAATTGCTTGTGCTTGCTCTGCACTGTAGCAAGCATTGAGCACCACACACTCCACTCCCTTTGTAGCAAACAGCGCAAATTGGCTGGCGAGGACATCTGCTGTCACAAGCGCTGGTTGTCCTGTTTCATCTTCCAAAACAATGCCATCAACTCCCGCACCATGTCCGCTAAAATGGACAATCTGGGGCTTGTAGTCTAAAATTGCCCGGTAAAAGTCACGCTGGCGCACCGCCCACTTCTGCTCTAACTTAAACTGCTCCCGTTTGTTAGCTCGTCGCAATCCTTCTTCAATTTCTCGCACCTCCTCATCTAACCGTAGCCTTGAGGTACTTGCAGGATTGGCTGCCAGAATCAAAATGGTTTTGACACGGGTGTTGTCGTTCATAAAAAAGCAATCGAGCTGGTGGCACGGGCTTACGCTTTGACAGACTCAATAAAATATCATTGCAGAAAAAACTTGAGCCAAAGCAAAGCCTTTACTTCTTTTTATAGATAAAATTCTAGTTGGCTTATGCACCTAAATCGGGAATCGCCGAAAATTTGATAAAATTCAACACATTAACTACCTAGCCCATTGAGTTTTAACTTGCTGGGCGGCAATTGGATGTCTAAATCTTCAACACAAAGCTTACTGGAGATGAGGCGAGTCAGCAGGCGATCGCGCAAAGCGCAGCAAACGGCGATCGCTATTCAAGTAGAACGCCAATTTTCTATTTGCAAATTAGGTACTCTTTGAAATTCTCGGACGTTAGATGTTACTACAATATGATTATGGGTTACTGCTGTGGCTGCGATGAGTACATCATAAGCACCGATAGGTGAACCTACTAGTTTGAGAATGCCTCTGATTTGGGCGGCTTGTTCTGCTTCTTTTGAGGCAAATGGTAGAATTGTAATTGAGTTGAAGATTGTTTCAATCAAGGGTTTGATTTTGATAGCGCGTTGTGGATTGACGGCTAATCCATATTTCACCTCCATTACTGTTAGAGATGAGATAAAAATATCAGTAGGAGAGATTGATTTGAATTGCTTGAGGTGTTTTCTTCTCCTTTCACAAAATCACTAATTATGCAAGTATCTAGTAGATAACCCATAATTAAAGTTCTATTTCGTTAGGTGGTAGAAGTTCATCTCGATACGATTCAAAGATGATACTTTCTTTTACACCTTGATATTGCATGATCATTTCTGGCCAAGTTGTGGGTTTTGTTTCTAAGAAAGTGACGAAAACTGCGCTTTCAGTAATCCCTTGTGGGGTTTCAGCGAGTTCAATTTTGCCGTTTTTATAGGTTCCTTGAATGGTTTGTAACATAAAGCTTACCTTATCCATGAATTTTACCGTTTCTTCTAGATTGTAGCTTCCTAATCGGTTATGCTGGGCGGGAATTGGATGTTTATAGCGGTTTGCAACCCGGAGTAAGGTACATCAAAGAAATAATGAACCACAGATGGACACAGATGGACACAGATAAATAATTACTTCATTCAATTGAGTTGCGCTATAAATCTTCAACAGAAAGGTTACTGGAGATGAGGCGAGTAAGCAGGCGATCGCCTGTTTCAATAAGTGCATTGTTTAACTTTGCTAAAAGCTGTTTCTGCTTTTCATTGCCCCTATTTAAGATTTACTTTATCACTAATAACAAGCAGTGCGTTAACCCTTCAACTCCCCAAACTTGGGACTCCACCACCCTTTTGCAGTAGTAAAATAAGCGACATCCTTATGTTTCTGCTCATTACGAGACTTAGAATCGGAACAGCGAAGCATTGTCTTACTCTGTCCGTCTTTCGTATAACTGTACTCCTCCAGAGGTTTCTTACACACCGGACAGGAATATGTCGTTATCTTGACTGGAGGCTTAGCGGAATTTGCTGATTTGGCTGCTTGAGAACGAGGTGCTTCCCAAGTCTTAGTGCGATCGCTCCAAAACAGAACACTATCTTCACACCCACTAAGACATTTGAGAAAGTATTTCTTTGTAACTTTATTGCTGGGAATTTTCGCTAAGTAATTCTTACACTGAGGGCAACGAGTTCTGGATGTCTGAAATTTGCGTTCAGCCACAGGAGATGCTTTCGCCCCATTTGATGAACTAACAACTGAGCTGACAACGACAGTTTTTGCTTTTGCCAAAGCTGGTGCAAAATAATTCTGGTTCCAATTTGTCAGGTAGTGCTGCCAAGGCTGTTTCCCTGAAGCAATTGCGTCTAAGGCATCTTCCATCTTTGCAGTGAATTCTGTTTGCAACAAATCTGGTAATGCTTTCTGCAAAAAAGCATCAACTTCTAGCCCTAAAGTTGTCGGGTGTAGGTTTTCTTTTATAAGCTGGACATAACTTCGTTTCTTAAGCGTCGCAATTGTGGGAGAATAAGTACTAGGACGACCAATGCCTTTACGCTCCATCAGTTGTACGAGTTTTGGTTCGCTGTAGCGGGGTGGCGGCTGGGTCTTTTTCTTCTCGTGACCTGCATTCTCCAAAGTCAGCATCTGCCCTTGTTGCAAGTTTGGCAGCATTGTATCCTTGCTGAGGTTCGACCAGTACCGGGCATAACCGTAAAACTCTATGACTTGTCCTCTCGCTTGCCAAAGAATTTGACCAGACTGAGTGATGACGAGAGTTTTCCGGAGTTGGGCTGGGCGACATTGGGAGGCGATCGCCCGTTTCCAAATCAACACATACAAGTTAAACTCGTCCCCAGAAAGTTGTACTCGCAATTCAGTTGAAGGACGAAACACATCCGTTGGTCGGATTGCTTCATGAGCTTCCTGAGCGGTTTTATTGCTACGATGTCTAGCAACAGAAGGCGGCACATTCTGCGGATCATTCTGCTCTAACCACTTGCGGGCACTCGCGCAGAACTCTGGACTCAGCATAACTGAATCTGTGCGCATATATGTAATTAACCCCGCCTCATACAACTTTTGAGCCACCTGCATCGTTTTTTCAGGAGCAAATTTCAACCTCGAACCAGCAGCTTGCTGAAGAGTAGAAGTGATAAACGGTGGAGGTGGTTGGCGGTTGGCGATTTTCCCCTCGTATTGGACAATTTGGTGAGGATAGCGTTTTGCTTCCTCAACTAAGCGTGTTGCTTCTGGTTCCGAAAGAACGCGAGTAGACTCGGTTGCTTGTGTGCTGTTAACTGCGGCGTCATCATGAACTTCAGCTTCCTGTGGTGCTTCCGACGGGGTATTCACCTTACCTTTGTAGAAAGCGCGGAATCCTTCAGCATAATCAACCCAGACACTCCAATAATCTTGCGGCACAAAAGACTGAATTTCCCTCTCGCGCTGGCAAATCAGGTGCAGGGTAGCGCTTTGAACTCGTCCGACACTCTTCGCGCCATTATTCAACGCCCAAACTAGCGGGCTTCCTTTGTAACCAACAAGCTTGTCGAGACAATCGCGGCACAATCCTGCTCCCACCAAGTTAAGATCAAGTTCTCTGGGATTGGCGATCGCACTTTTCACCGCAGACTCTGTAATCTCAGTGTAGACGACTCGTTTTGGTTGCTTCAAACCCAAAGCTTCCTTGAGATGCCAAGCGATCGTTTCTCCCTCCCGATCTGGATCAGTCGCTAACACAACTTCCTTAACCTGGCGAACCGCAGCCTTAAGTTGTTGAATCGTTTCCTTTGCTTGCTGGTTGCGGGGTACATAGCGACATTCTACACTGCTGCCATCCAGGGTAAAACCCAGCGAATCCTCACCTTCATCGCTGAGTTCTCGAATGTGACCACAACTAGCACGAACAATCCACTCCGATCCCAGAATTTGACTGAGCTTTTTGACTTTACCGGGGGATTCGACCACTAGAAGGCGTTTAGGCATGGCACCTTATTTTTGGATGCAATCTACACAGTAGGCTCTTAGTTTTTTATAGTAACCCAAGTTGCGGGTTATCTGAGTTCGAGCGCTTCGCAGTCTGAGATTAATGCGATCGCCAATGCCAATTTAGCGGTTGCGCTCTGCGCAACCGTCACTCAGAGTTAGTTCCAATGAAGAGTCTTAACTGGAGTTCAAGTATTAAATCTAACTTTTTATAAAAATGCTTGTCGGAGAGTAAAAGCAAAAATAAATGCTTCTACCTTCAGTAG
>JAHHIB010000067.1 GCA_019359075.1 Kalymmatonema hyalinum WJT4-NPBG1 | reverse complement strand
CGTTGACTTGATTTCTTTGACGAGGATTTTTGCTGCTTTTGGCTTTCAAACTATTCTTTTTTCTTGGTTCGGCGTGTGTTTTCTCTCACTTCACACTTTATCTAGTCTAGCCACCGCTTTTTTTTTTTGTCAAGGGGCAATTCAAACTTTTTTCTGACCCTTGATTTTTTGGCTAGTATAGCAGTCGCCAAAGCCGTTAGGACAAGTCGGCGGTAGACACCTTCAAGAGCGTATATTGTGAATTTATTGTTGTCCTAAGCTTCCTGTCCATTGCTATAAGTGCGCCTTGTGCCACTGGTTATCCATGATAGCTCAAAATGATAGCTCAAAATTTTCAACTAAGCTTATTGCTGACACTCTTTTTTTGGTTCGGCGTGTCTTGGAGCTTTGCTTTGTTCAACACTTTTTTACCATAACAAGCAAATTTTGAGTGTTTGGGCTGGAAAGCGGACTTTGGCATGATGGCTGCACGAGTTTTTCTTTTTGGGTAGCTCTTACCACTGTTAACGGTTTGCTCCCTAGTCTTTATACAAAGTTGCGTTAGTTGCGTTCAAAGATATAAGGCAGCTGTTGGGACAAGGGGGAGAAGGGCAGGGCTATTTCATTCTAAATTGATGCCTTCACACTCCCCTGAACTTCAACCAGCAGAACGACTATGGCCAGTCACGAATCAAGCGATCGCCGTACTCGGCCGGGCTTCGCCCATCGCCAACCACTCGTTCGATTCCTTAGATGAGTTAGAGGAAGTTTTATTTCAACGTTGTAAAGTGCTATCTAACGAGCGCGACCTAATTCGTGGTCTAAGTTGCTACCAGTGGTGACCGCAAACAAACAGCCGCTTTACTATGTGCATTTAACCGGATTCGATATGAGTGCATTAGCAAATACTTTAGCGCAAGTGGGGCGGACTAAAGAAGCCATAAAAATTTTTACAGAAGCCAGAGAAGCTGCCAGCATTACCAGTTTTAACCAAGCTATGGAAAACACGCTTTATATCGAAGACGATTTAGAAAAAGCGCAAGCATTATGTGTTTTAGCAGCAGCCTTAACTAATGCGGGAGTTGAAGCTGAAGCAAATAGAATATTTATGGAGGCTAAAGCAGCTGCCTATGCGGTTGAAAGCTATGGGCGCAGAGAGTCACCAGTATGGTACATTTGTAGCTGCTTTATGTCAAGCAGGACATTTCGACCTAGCTAAGAAAGAGGTTCAACCGTTGATTCATAATCCTTGGCATCGCTCGGAAGGTGCGAGTAGTTTAGCAACGCCGATGGCAAACATTGGACGCTTTGCCGAAGGATTCACTACACTTGGATTGCAAAGACTCGATAAATTTTTATACGACTTGACTGAATGGGCATCAGCATTTGAGAATGTTCAGCCAAGGTTATCGTTGGAGGTTATGCGAGAGGCAGTTCGCATTGCTGGCTGGGTACGTCCCCAGTGGCAGGACATTTCTCAACTTTTTCCAGATATCACAAGCTTCTGAGTTTTAAAATAGTGCGATAACCGTTGGTGGGCGCTTTGCGCCATGGCTCTTTCTGTTCAACACAGCAAGCGATCGCCCTCGCCGTAGAGTTGGTTGAGAAACGAAGGTATCAAGCAAGCGATTTTCCTGAGTTTCTTGGAAATTTTGCCCTACGCACTTTACCCATAATCCCTAAAAATATAGTGTGTTGCTCGGGCGATGTCTACGACGGGCTATGACTACGCACCTTACACACAATTCTTTGGTAAGACTGTCAGCGTTGATTACTAATCAGGACTTACGCAAGTGTCACAGGCGATCGCCACCAAGAACTAGACCAACGACATAGAGATAGTGGGACGTTTAAGTTGTTGAATGAGGTAGTTTGACAGTAACCCATGCTTGAGTTGATAAGTAGTTGGACCTATTTTATACGCCTGGTTTTTGAGTCTTAACGAAACAAGTATGGCACAACCAATGGGGAGCATCCCAGTTTTTTGCAAAGAGGGCGAAAATCAGTCAGGATAAGTAAGACGAGTGTATTGTATTTATCTACCGATGACCCCAGAACAAAAGCAAGCTCTTCAAGAACATATTCAAGCGAACTGCTGAAAGCAGCAGCGCTTCGCTATCGCTAAAATACTATACGAAGATACGTCACCAGAAAGACTAACAAACCTTGCAGGAATTGAAGAGGCAGTGCGAAGTCAAATGCAGAAGCACATCATGCCAGAAGTAGGGTTTTTTTTATCGAAACGGTTACGGGCACAAGAGCAGGATATAAACGACGAGTAAAAAGTATTTTGGGAGAATTGCCAATCACAAGTAAGCAAGCGCAGCAATTGGAAGTCCCTTCTAGCAATCAACTGAGTCCGTATCTGGAAATTTGCTGTCTCCGGGTGAGTGCCAATGTCAGCTATGAAGATGCAGCAGCAGATATCGAGTATTTTACAGGCGTCAAGGTTTCCCGCAGCACTCAACAGAGATTGGTGCATCGTCAAAACTTTGAATTGCCAACACTAGAAGACAAGGTTAAAGAATTAAGCGTTGATGGTGGAAACATTCGTGTTCGCACTAGTGAAGGTGAAATATGCGCTTGGCTTGGCTACAAAGCGATTAGCTTACATCACAATGGAATGGTTGGAACGTCCTTTCAAGATAATCAGGTTGTAATTGATTGGGTTAATAACCAACCACTGGCTAACACAGTTACTTGTGTTGGTGATGGACATGATGGTATTTGGAATATTGTTGACCAACTAGCCCCTGATGTACAGCGTCGAGAAGTACTTGATTGGTTCCATTTGATAGAAAACCTACACAAAGTTGGGGGTTCGCTAAAACGCTTGAAACAAGCACAGAGCCTACTATGGAAAGGTCAAGTTGACGCAACTATTTCCCTATTTACCAATTGTAAAGGTAAACAGGCACAAAACTTTTGCCATTATCTGGATAAACATCGCGATCGCATTATCAATTATGAATACCATCAAGCTGAAGAAATTTGTTCGATTGGCTCTGGCTCTGTTGAATCTGCCGTTAAACAGGTTGACCGTCGCACTAAGATTTCCGGAGCGCAATGGAAGCGAGAAAATGTACCTCAAGTCCTGGCCCATCGCTGTGCCTATCTCAATGGATTATTGTCGGTTTGAGCCACTTCAAAAACTGAGATGCTCCCCAACCAATGTGATTTCTCTGGATACGAGCTTTACGACATTGGCAAGATTCTAGGCCTGTTAATTGCTTAAGTTCGATTGTGAAACTCCTCAATCTTCCAACGTATGTCACACAAGAGTTGTACGGCATCCGTAGAATCTTGATTTAAGTCATTTGTTACGACATATTCCGTTTTTTCGGTAGAGACAGTTACCCAGAATAATTTCACTTTTTTATCTTTAGGGAAAGATTTTATCTTAATAATCTTCCCGAAGTCAAGTTCTGTTTTAGTCCAAGTAAGGGATTCAATTTTTTTGTAATCTTCTCCCCCTCCACTATCATCAACTAGACCATTTTTCTTGAGAGGGCAGTAGTAATACTTGCCTAATTTATCAATATATTGCATCAACTTTTTGGTCGCATACCAACTATCCATCAAAACCGTACCAAACGGCAGCAGCTTTTGGTATACAAGAACTTGAAGCATTTCTTGCACATGGTCTAATTTACTTTTGCCATCCCCGTCTGGGTCATAAATACGGTAATCAATTACCCAAAATTGACCTGTTTCAGGATTGACATAAACACAGTTAACTAAACCTATACCCCTTAAAACACCATGCTCATTACCACGCTCATTGTCGTCGGGCTAACTCAATATCTTCGGAATATCTTTTATCTAGAACTGTGTCGTCAAAAATTACATATCTATTTTGAGAAACTTTGATTAATGCTTTGGCATTTTCCCAAAGTAAACGAGGTGTAAGTTTTTCACTTCTTAAATAACGATTTATCTGGTCATAACTAATTTCTTTTAAATGGTCTGCTAAATTTGTAATGGTATAGTTAATTTGACTACTGAGTAAATATTGACAATAGTCAAGTTTGGTAAATCTCATCAGTACAATTACTCGTCTCCTTATGCAAGCCGCGCTAGTCACTGCGCTTGTGAACTGCCTTTTCTCATTTTCACATACAAGAGTGTTCCACAGTTTCACAAGGGTTGGGTCAAACGACACCGAGAGCCATTGACCAGTCAGCGCCCTGTGCCTGGCTCCTTGCTCCTGGTCTGCCAAAAAAGCCTCTATCCACTTAACCTTTCACCTTTGAGGGACGCGATCGCCTGTGACAGTTGCGTAAGTCCTGCTAATGATAAGTTGCTTAATGATACAAGCCGCTCCAAGGTTTTTGGTATCATGCGTCGTGTGCAGAACAGAAGGTTGCTACCAGTTGATCTTAGTAAAGGTGCGGTCATTGCTCATAAAACAGGAACTCTTGGAGTTCTCCTTGGGGATGCAGGTATCATTGAGTTACCATCCGGTAAGCGTTACTTAGCAGGCATTTTGGTGAAAAGACCTTTTGGTGACACAAGAGCAAGAGTTTTTATTAGTCAAGTTTCTAAGCTGGTTTATGGCTACCTAGACCAACCGAGAGTGACTAGTCTACCTCAATAAAATCTATAGACAAGAGGTTTAGGGGTATAAGGGAAACATGATTCTCCCTTACACCCAACGAAGCTTCTACCCACTACACTCTGCGAACACGGCAAGCACGCACACCACTTCCCTTGACGGCACCTTGCATACCTTGAACAACAGCTCTCACACGTTGTTCTGGTGTGCCATGATGGTGCTTATTGCCCCATTGGTAATCCCCAATTCGATGAGCTAGGGTTGCAATCTCTAAAATATCCCGCTTATCAAGAGCAATATTGGGAATTAACCCCAAATAAACTCCTGCCAAACAATCCGCTTGAAGTTCTGATATGGGTGTCACACTGGGTTGAAATCCATATGCAGTTTGCATAGCATGAGCATATTCATGCCCAACAATATAAGCTAAGGCAGCATCTCCGTACTGGTATGCCATCCTGATATCTCGTGTGGTGATGTAGACAGTGTGGTTGCGTTTGCAATATACGCTACCGTAAATAGGTCCGCAACCACCGCGAGAACCATGAGCAACACCCCAAATTAATCTTGGTGTCGCTTGATAACCGTGAATGTGCTGCATTCCAGCATAGACTCCATTGATAACTGCTTGGGGTGGCAATTCTGCCTGAGCAGGTAAACTCGCCAGCACAGATGCAATACCGATAAAAGTCGTAGTCAGTGCCTTGAGTGCTTTCATTGTTACCTCATATGAATTTAAATCACCAATTTGTTGGTAATTTGAAGACAAAAAACCCCTCGTTGTTTCATGTCTTCCAAAACAACCTACATTTGTGACAATGCGACTTCCGCAGATTTATATAAGTAGATACCCTGAACTTTGTTTTTAAGAATATTAAAAAAAACATTAAAATCGACTAATTTTCTACCTGCTCCTTCCTTCGTTGGGCTTTTACTGCTCTGAGGCGTTGCACCAAAGGCGAGGGATTAGCAGCCCATTCCTGGTAACGCTGTTCGCCCCACTTTACCAAACGTAGCAAATAGGCATCTATCTCAGGGCGATTATGCAAATAGTAAGTGATAGTAGCGTGAATCTGCTCCAAGCTTAGGGTGGGTAAATTAGCAGCAATTTCTTCTGGTGTATATCCTTCCAAATAATAATCAAGTACATTATCAATGCCGATGCGGTGTCCTTTTATGCGGATGTCATCAGGCGATAAAAAGTCAAAATAATCTTCTAATTGCATTGCTTTATCTATAGAATTTCAATTTACTGTTATTTTACCCGCTTTGACCGAAAATCGAAGGGCTTATCCCCTAGTTTCTAACTATGGGCGACGCCAAGGGGGATTTTAATCCCCATCCAAATCCTTCAATTAACTCGCTAACACTTATGCCTCTGCTATCCGCTTCATTTTTCATATTTGTCCAAGCAGTAAGTGTTACCACGCTCTGGTATTTCTCTTTCACTTCATCATGCAAAACTGGTATATTTTTTCATCGTTTTTTTGTTGCCATATTTACATCATATTCTGTATATTCTAAACAGAAATTAACAAATAAAAGGAGGTGATCCAAGAGTGTTGGTACTGGAATACAAACCTGTAGTTAAAAAGTCCCAAGCAGTAGCAATAGACGAAGCTATCCGGACAAGTCAGTTTGTTCGTAACAAAGTGCTGACATATTGGATGGATAACCGTGGTGTTGGGAAAAAACAACTGTACCAGTACAACACTCAATTGCGTGCTGAATATGCATTTGTCAAAGACTTAAATAGCCACGCTTGTCAAGCGTCTGTTGAAAATGTAGAGCGTGCAATTAACAGATTTTTTGATAACTGCAAGAACAAGAAACCTGGAAAAAAAGGATATCCACGCTTTAAGAAAGATAGCCGTTCTGTTGAATACAAAACATCAGGGTGGAAGTTGCACTCATCGAAGCGTCGAATAAGTTTTTCTGATAACAAAGGTATTGGTGAACTGAGATTATTGGGCAAGTGGGACATCCATACATACCTATCTGAGTTAATCAAGCGTGTTCGGATTGTCGCACGTGCAGATGGGTATTACGTCCAATTTTGTGTCAAGGTTGAAAGTGCAACTGAACCTAGAAGCGGAAATGGTGAACTTGGGTTGGACGTGGGACTAGAGTATTTTTACTCTGGTTCCAATGCGCATCATGAAGAAAATCCTAGATTTCTTCGTAAAGCACAGAAAGCCATTAAACACGTTCAACGCCGTATCTACAACAAAGAGAAAGGGAAAAACAACAGACGAAAAGCTAGGGGAAGGTATGCTCGGAAGCATTTAAGAGTAAGTAGGCAACGTGAAGAACACGCCAAGAGACTGGCGCGTTGCGTATGCAAAGCTAACGCTTTTGTACCTTATGTAGACGCGAAGCGGCGTGCCGCAGGCTAGACTTGAATGTGAAAGGGTTGGTAAGAAATCGTCACCTAGCCAAGCCAATCAATGATGTTGCTTGGAGTGATTTTCGTCGTTGGATTGAATACAATGCTAGGAAATTCAATACTAAGGTTGTAGCTGTAGCACCCCATTACACGTCCCAAAAGTGCAGTAATTGTGGACAAATTGTTAAGAAAAGTTTATCTACAAGAACTCACGACTGTCCACATTGTGGGACGGTCTTACAACCAGATGTAAACGCAGCTATCAATATTTTGTCTAAAGCAAAGTCTACCGGAGGGCATCCGGAAAGTAACGCTTGGGGAGTCGGAACCTCTACGCTGCTTGGTGAGACAGCGCTGCAGGAGGGTTTCCCGACCTAGGCGACTGCGTTCGTCGTTCGCGTAGCGTGCGCTCTGCGCTCAGACGTGCCGAAGGCATACCCGAAGGGGGCAACCCAGGCATGTGCAAGTTGCGACGTTGAGCCAAGAATCCCCAGGCTTATAGCCGTGGGGAGTATCAATGATACCAATTTGCGTTGTAGGTTGGTTGAGGCTACGAAACTCAACGTTGTTTGTTGGGTTTCCCTACGGGTTTGCCCAACCTACTATCACGAAAAGGTTCTTCTATGTCTCAATTTGAAACTGCCCTCGCCGCCTATCAAAGCTTCACCGAGTTGTTCCAAAGCGTTGTTATCAGCACCGTAAGTGCAGATAACATTCCCAATGCGAGCTATGCTCCTTTTGTAATAGATGAAAGCAAAAATATTTACATCTATGTCAGTGGTCTTTCTACCCACACTCAAAATCTCTATGCAGTTCCCATGGCGAGTGTGTTATTCATAGAAGAGGAATCTCAAACTAAGCAAATCTTTGCGCGTCGTCGTCTAACCTTTGACTGTACAACTACCTTTGTCGAACGCGATACAGAGTTATGGAATCAAATTGTTGACAGCTTTGAAGCGCGTTTCGGAGATATTATTCAACTATTTCGCGATTTACCAGACTTTCGCATTTTTAAACTTACGCCAAGCAAAGGTCGCTTTGTCATCGGCTTTGGTGCTGCCTATGAGGTAGACCCGAACGACCTAAGCACTTTAACTCATGTCACAAGTGAGGGCAAAGGAAACAGCTAACGTATCTCCTAAACTCCGACTCCCAAAGGAAAATAGAGGAACATGACCCACTTTGGTATGATCTGTCCGGGAGTTCCTGGTCATCTCAATCCCATGATGGCTTTGGCACAGGAACTGCAGCAACGGGGTCATCGCGTAACACTGATTAACGTTCTAGATGCTGAAGCTTCTGCACAAGCAGCAGGAATAGAATTTCGGGCGATCGCCCCTGATGAATTTCCTTTAGGAAAAACCCAAGAATTACAGGAAATAGATGGGGAATTGAGCGGTTTAGATGCTTTTAAATTCACTGTCACTACATTTACAGAATTAGTAGACATCAGGCTGCGAAATGCTCCTGCTGTCATCAGAGAAGCTAACATCGATGCAATGCTAGTGGATCAAGCTTCCCCAGAAGGCGGTACTATTGCCGATTATCTAGGCATTCCCTTTGTCACAATCTGCAATGCTTTGATGATGAATCCAGAATCGAATGTGCCACCGTTTGTCACAACCTGGAGTTATCAGCCGCTATGGTGGGCGCAGTGGCGTAACCAAATGACTTACACGCTGTTGAACCTGCTCTTGTCATCGGGTTTCAAAACCATCCAAAGCTACCGCAAGCAGTGGCATTTGCCTCTCTATTCTCAACTCACTGATGTCTGGTCAAAAGAAGCGCAAATTAGCCAACAACCAGCTGAGTTTGACTTTCCCCGACTCGCTTTGCCAAAGTGTTTTCACTACACTGGACCTTTGATCAACCCAAGCGCACGAAAACCTGTAGATTTTCCCTACGAGAAATTGGGTGAACGCCCCCTGATCTATGCTTCAATGGGAACGCTGAAAAATCGTTTTGTAGAAGTCTTTCAGGAAATTGCTGCAGCCTGTGAGGATTTGGATGTACAACTGGTCATGTCTTTAGGTGGTGCTTTGACTGCTGAAGCTTTGGGCGAATTGCCAGGTTCACCAATAGTTGTCAAGTACGCCCCACAACTGGAACTGCTCAAACGTGCAAGTCTTTTTATTACTCATGCAGGCTTAAACTCAGTGTTGGAATCCCTGAGTGCAGGAGTACCGATGGTGGCAATTCCCATTGGAGATGACCAACCAGGAATCGCCGCAAGGGTAGCATGGTTAGGCGCAGGTGAGTTTATTTCCCTGAAGCGTTTTAACCCGAATCGCTTAAAGACTGTGATCCAAAAAGTGTTAACGAATGATTCCTATCGTCAAAACGCCCGCCGAATACAAACTGCTATCAGCAAAGTCAATGGGGTAAAACGTACCGCTGATATTATTGTTGATAAACTGGGAGAGTGTCACAGACAAGCATAAGACCCCTGAATTTATTTGCTCACCCTCTATGACAAAAAATTCATGAGTCGATTATTCAAAGGCATCACTGTTGTACTGACAGCAATAGGAATTGTAGTAATTCTTTTGCAACAAGCCGAGTTGCTCAAGGATTTGATCGCGTCTACTCAGCTTTGATCTCGTGAAAATCCATTTGGTTTTGCTGAAGTACAAAATTTTATTTTTGCCGCAATCATCAAGAAGACGATACTTTTGCTTGTTGCTACTGCAGTTGAAATTGCCTTGGTATGGCTATTAGTACTTCTGGATGTTATCTCTCAACGCCGTGGTCTAATCGCTACTTTAGTGCTGTCTATTCTGGATGGAATTACTATTTTTATTGTATATCGTTTTTTTCCGCTACCATTTTGAATGAATTTGACTTAATTCAGCGACCTTCTACGCTGATAACCGTCTTTAGGGCAAGTCAATACCAGTCTACAATAGTAGCCTGAACGAGGATTAGCGACAATTTGTGATTTTATGACTTCTGCTGCTTTAGTAAAAACTGAGTACGAGGCGATTATTGGTCTGGAAACCCATTGTCAGCTTAGTACCAACACCAAGATTTTCTCTTCTAGCTCTACGGCATTTGGTGGTGAGCCCAATACTAACATTGACCCGGTTTGCATGGGTTTGCCTGGTGTATTGCCGGTACTTAATGAAAAAGTCCTAGAATACGCTGTCAAAGCAGGTTTGGCGCTCAATTGCCAAATCGCAAAATATAGCAAATTTGACCGCAAGCAGTATTTTTATCCTGACTTACCCAAAAATTACCAAATTTCTCAGTATGACCTGCCCATAGCTGAACATGGCTGGTTAGAAATTGAATTAGTCGATGCTGACGGCAACCCAATTCGCAAAAGGATTGGCATCACGCGCCTGCATATGGAGGAAGATGCCGGCAAATTGGTACATGCGGGAAGCGATCGCCTTTCCGGTTCCACCTACTCTCTAGTAGATTACAACCGTGCGGGCGTGCCGTTGGTGGAAATTGTCTCGGAACCTGATTTGCGTTCTGGACAAGAAGCTGCTGAGTATGCTCAAGAGTTGCGCCGCATTGTACGCTACCTTGGCGTCAGCGATGGCAATATGCAAGAAGGTTCTCTGCGGTGCGATGTCAACATCTCCGTGCGTCCAGTTGGACAAAAGGAATTTGGCACCAAGGTAGAAATCAAGAACATGAATTCGTTCAACGCCATCCAACGGGCGATTGAATACGAAATTGAGCGGCAAATCGCAGCGGTAGAAGCCGCTGAACGTATTATACAAGAAACTCGCCTGTGGGAAGAAGGCTCTCAACGCACAATTAGTATGCGGGTTAAGGAAGGTTCTAGCGATTATCGCTACTTCCCCGAACCAGATTTAGCGCCGATTGAGGTTTCAGATGAACAATTAGAAGACTGGCGCAGTCAACTTCCTGAACTACCGGCACAAAAACGCCATCATTATGAAAATGAGTTGGGGCTGACGCCTTATGATGCACGGGTGTTGACAGAAGAACGTTCCGTTGCTAAGTATTTTGAAGCGGTAATTGCTGCTGGCGCAAATCCCAAAGCTGCTGCTAACTGGATTACTCAGGATGTCGCCGCCTACCTCAACAAAAATAAACTCAACATCACCGAAATTGCCCTAACACCGACCAATCTGGCTGATGTCATCACTCGGATTGAAAACGGGAAAATCAGCAACGCCATAGCCAAAGAGAAGCTTCCAGAGTTGCTGGACGGTCGTTCTCCTGAGGAATTATTTAAAGGCAAGGAACTGATCACTGATCCCAGTGTACTGGAATCGATCATCGATGAAGTGATGGCTGCAAATCCCAAAGAACTAGAAAAGTTCCGCAACGGTAATACCAACCTCAAAGGCTTCTTTGTCGGACAGGTTCTGAAAAAGACCAACAAACTTGCTGAACCCAAACTGACTAACCAATTGGTGGAAAAGAAGCTGAATGGCTAAATTCTGTAGAGACGTTGCAAACAACGTCTCTACAGGTTGCACTAAGTGTTTTCTTGGAAACTTCTTTACAGTATCTTTAGCAAAACATCATACAGGAGGGGTGACACCCCTCAGGGCGAAAATGATATATTATGCTAAGTAGATGCACCCTGATGATCTGGAGAGCTGCCCAAGTGGCTCTCCTTTTTTTTGTGTTTATTCGGATGCTTATGTCTAGTTTTGTCCAGTGTTTAGCGGATAGCCTCCTAAACTCTCATCTTGCCTCGTTCCCAGCCTGAGGCTGGGAATGCAGCCTTAGGAGGCTCTGCCTTAAGAGCGGCAGAGCCGCTTCAATTGCCTTTCCAGGTGAAACCTGGAAACGAGATTTTAGAAGGGTTTTAGCTTAAATTGACACCAATGGGCACAGAACAGCCCCTAAAGCGTGGTTTATTTACTTGAAAAGCGCTGTAAACCGATTTCCTGTAAGAACTCCCGCCCATAAAAAGTGCAACTTGTAGGCGCGACGCGTTGTCCGATAGCACACGCACTCGCGTTCGGCGATTGCTGGTTGTAGCGCAGTGCCTCCTGGCGATCGCCCAAGGGGCAGTGGCAAAGCCAATCGCCTCCTAAACTCTCATCTTCTCCAAGTGTTGACGAACTCCCTCGCACATTTGTAAAAAATTAGGTGTGACCTGCTTAGCCAGCGAGTCCTCAACAATGCGACTAATTGCTGCTGTCAACAGTTGCGGTGTGCCTTTGATTTGGTGCGGGTCAATTTGGAGTTCCCCCCGGCTTTCAATGAGAGTGCCGCTACCGTCTTCCAAAAAGCTATTTTTGCCAACACAGTAAACTGCTTCTGTGAAAAAGTGGGTCTTGATACGCCACTGAGTCGTAAAATCAGATTCATTCCAGACTTGCTCCTCGGTCCACACGAGCAAGTCCTCGCTAAGAAAACTACGCGCTACCTTAGGAATCTTTGCACCGCCATGCCACTCGTATACCAAATGCAGTAGTCCGTCTTCCTTTTTACTTGATATGAACTTAATTTGTTGCACCGAAGGCATATAAGGTACCAAGTCGATGAGCTTGTCCCGGTAAGCAGCATAGACTAGAGAACGCTTAAAGGGAAGATGAGCATCGACGTTTAGAAGCATGGGAAAAACCCGCCGTAGTTTGGTTAGTAACAGAAATACGATAACTGAATTAGCTCCAATGATAGCGTTTCTCAGCTTCTAAGACGTCGGTACGAATAAGGGCGATTGTTTACGGCACCAGCGTAGCTGATCGCTTCGGCGTAACGCAGACCATGCTTAATGCCTGCGTCATACCGTAACTTAGTCTAGTCTCAAGAAAGCTAGTTACAGAGGAAAAGGATAATGCGAAAGCTAATATTTTTGTTCCCAACAGTCGCTGTGCTGACCACGCTCACACTTACGAGTTGCAGCACCCTAACCACTGACCAATATGAAGCCACAGCGCTTACTAGTTATACCTGGCAAGTAAAGGTTGCCGACGACCTAGCTAATGAAAATTTAGCGCGCTTTGAAACTTTTGCTACCACTTCTTTGCTAAATCGCAATGGCTTGAAGCCATCTGGGGCAGTCACTGGTCCTGATGAGAAGGGTCTATGGTGGCCCGCTTTGCCGCCGCGACCATCAGTTGATGAAGTGGAACAACGCAAAAAACTTCAACAGGCAACTAATCCCGAATTGTTAAAAACTGTGAAGTACGAACTGAATTATAGAGTAGGTGAGCAACAGAGGACGCTACCTACTAACTATGAGGTCTATCGACAAGTGGTGAAGGCATACCCATCACGGACTCCTCTGCAATTGACTTTAGGATTAAACGATAATTCAGTCGAGAAAGCGGAACCCGTTGGTAGTCAAAGAAACTTTTAGCAAGAAACAGATAACTAAAGGGGTGGGAGTGTCAAAGGCAACAAAGCCATCTTGCTAAAAGTCATTTCATTTCACAAACGAATGAACAAAGCAAGACAACTGCCCCCTCTACACACTACACCTCATACTCTAGACTTTCACTTTTTTGCCCGAGATCCTCGATAAATTCGCTCCATTTGCTCTGGAGAAAGCGATGTCATTGGAAACCCTTGATCTGTTCTGACCACGAGTTCCTCGCTTGGTTGAGACGCCTCAGGCTGAGTTTTGGTAGAATAGTCGCCATTGCCATTTGCAAGCGGGCTTATTGCTATCTCATCTATCCCCGATTGTGTCGGTTGGCTGTGAATCAAGACATAGCCGTGCTTTTGTGGATCGTATGCCAAAACTTCTCCTGTCTCAATTTGATAAATCCAAGCATAAATATTGAGTTGTCTTTGGTAGAGCTTAGAGCGGATCACCGGATACGTCCGCAAATTTTCGATTTGGGTGAGTATATTCTCGGCGATGATGATTTCTAACAGTTCTTCCCCCGAGTATTGGCTGTAATGGTCTAGAACCAGCCGTCGGGTAGCCTGTGCGTACTTGAGCCAGTCATGCACAAGCGGCATTTCCTCTCGCAGGCTGTCTAACTTCATTAACCCTTTCATTGCGCCGCAATGCGAGTGACCACAGACAATAATTTGTCGAATATCTAATGCTTGAACAGCATATTCAATTGTTGCCCCCTCACCGCCATTGGTTGCGCCGAATGGTGGAATAATGTTGCCAGCATTGCGGATGACAAACAATTCACCCAGCTGAGCTTGTGTAATCAGGTTTGGATCGATACGCGAATCGGAACAGGTAATAAATAATACCCTGGGTTTTTGACCATGAGAAAGTTGTTCAAACAGTTCTTGATGGGTGGAAAAATAGCTAGCTTGGAATTCGCGCAGACCTTTAATCAATTTCTTCATAGAACTATCCAAACGAAGAGGGAATACCCTAAATTTTCTCAAACGATGGTCACTGTTGTATCAGAATGTTATCAATTTGTTAAAGCTGCGTAGAGTGTTTGGATACAAGAGGAGAAAAAGCACCGGAGCGATCGCCCTATTGGTGACTTCTTTTTCTTACGTGGCTTTAAAGGCGATCGCACCCCACACGCTACAAGTTCTTATTAGAAAATCACATAGAGTTTGTAATAGGAGAAAATCTGAAAATTTCAAAGACAAAACCTTTTCCCATGTGAATTAGAATACTGGGAATGAATAAAGGATGGTCATACTACCTCTGCAATTCTAGTAAGGGAATCTCCTCAGGATTGCCAATCAGATGCCAAAAGAGTGCGAGATCGCCCGCAGCATTGGCAATAAACCCCAAATCTTCCGGCATTGCACCGTTATCCATTTGTGCCAAGAAGTTTTTTGCAGCAAGGATACTGCTTTGGCGTCTCAACATTTTCTGTTCTGGTCGTCCAGCCATTTTTTTTATTTCAAAGTATTGAATATGATTTCTAGGATGACCGGATCGCCCTTTATCCTGCATCAATCCTGGGAATAATACTTATCGGTATAAGTCTTTTTGGGTTCCAGTTAATCTTATATTAATATCACTAGGTATAGCATTGTGCCTCCCCTAAGACAGATGCAGTGTCTATGATGTTGAGAGAAGTGTAGACGCGCCACTACGACGGCACAGAGTGCCCGCCTGCGGCGATGCTCGCAAAGGGAGCTGCCCAAGGGGCGATCGCAACCGTAAGAGAACTGTAGCTGCCAGCAAGGTCAACAGGAGCGTGGCACAAAGGATATCTTAATGAAATTGGCACACAGAGGGAGCTAACTCTCGTTACTTTGGAGTTTCTCCGTCTGGTTTGTCTTCTTTAATCATTTGCCCCTTATTTGTTTTTGGTTGCCTTAGTGCGACTTGTTATTGCTCGGATACCTGCTTTGAACAAACGACGTACCTGCGCCTGTAAATATCTTTTCTGAGATGCCATATGAAGGATAATCAAACCTACAAAGGCGTATGTTAGCCAAAAATGTGCATTACGGCTGAATTCAACAAGTTGGCTATTAATACTAAACAAGTGTGGTAACACAATACCAGTGCCAAAGATGATGACGTTTTCATCAGGGGCGTTGGCAGCCAAGTAGCCACTGAGGGGAACCAATAGCATAAAGAAGTACAAAGCCATATGTAACGCAAAGGTTCCTACCCACAGACGCGTGCGCTTTTGCTGACGACGTTTGTATTTATGCCGAAGAACTATCAGCAGCACAAAAATCCTGGCAAGCAATAGACTCATCACTGTGACCCCAAGAGTTTTGTGAAAGTCGTAGGCAGACCAACCATTTGAAGTCAATGGCGAACCCATCATGTAAAAGCCACTAGCGAACAGCAGTAGGTAGAAACTTGCCATGAGCCAATGCAGAAACCACAAGCGCTGAGCTGCTGACTTTTTTTTTGCTGGTTTTGGTTTTAACTGAAAAACTGTCATTTGGATTAGACCCGTAAGTAACAATCGGCTGGAAATGTACACGCTGAAACTGATTTGTGTAAGCACAGATTATGTGTTCAAAAAATCAGCCAAGAAAATGTTTCTACTTATTTTTATAGGGGGAATCGAGATAAACTTATGCACCAATCAGGTAAACGCTCCTTTACGCCTCGTTACTTAAAGAAGCTCAACGAGAAAGACTTATGATGCGCGGTAGTCCTAATAATGGATGGATAAATTTTCGGTTTGTAAGCGCAGCTTTTATTTGATCCAAAAACAAGACCAACACCAGAAATGTAATCGTTTGGTGTTGGTCTTATTTTTATCACAAAAGTTTTTTTGATTCACGCCTCAAACCAGGAGTATATATCGACAGACGAGTAAATATGATTAAGCAACTTGAGCCAGTTGGCGATTTTGTTTTGTTTGTGTAGTATTGCTATATTCCGAACCGAGCAAAGAGTCATTTGTTGCCACTTTCACTGTCGCATGAGAAACGATATCATAAACAGCTTCAAGTGCTGACTCAATCGAACCTTGCAACCAAGCAGGAAATCTGGAACAATGTTCACCAGCAAAGAACATATTATTTTGAGGTCTAGCAGCTTCGAGATAATTTACTGTATGGTTCGACTCATCTGAAGTATCATTACCCCAATGTACAGTGCAACCACCTGCACTCCATTCGTAATTACCCCAAGCAATCGAAGCAACGTTACTTACCATACCTTCAGCTAACAATTCCGGATGCACCTTACCAACAACATCTTTAACATAATCATGACGTTGTTGCTCTGTCATATTTCCCAAAACATCAGCATCATCACCAATCGTATAGCTCGCGAGCATGACGCTACCATGATTCGGATTAAATTTAACACTTGGGTAATATGTTTGACGAACACCAGCACCGCTAAAAGATGCACCACCGTTAATACCTTGTTGTTGCCAAAAAGCTTCTTTTGTGTGGAATGCCACCTTAGTTGCCGGACAATATATTGTATTGTGAATCGAATCCAACTTTCTGGCATCAAATCCGCTCAATTCCATTTTCCGCATTACCGAGAAGGGAATTGTATTTAAGACATAATCGCAAACACGAGTTTGTAATTGTCCGTTTTCTAAATAATCAATTTCGGTATAGTTTTCACGCACCCGCATTGCTACTACAGGTTGGTTGCATTGAATTGGGGAATTGATAGATTCAACCAAACGGTGGATAATTTGTTCCATCCCGCCTTTGAGTTGTAATAAAGTGTGGCTAGTTTCAACTATAATGTCGCTTAGGAACATATCCAAGGCTTTGCTGCAACAAGCGCGGAAACCAGGATTATCTTGAATAAATGAGTTTAAATCGATAGTTTCGCCGTTTTCGCTGAAGTAAGGTTCTAAATCCAAACGTTCTAATTCATCCATCAAGTGCGAGTGCAAGTCAGCTTCCAAGCTTGAGCGTAAGTTACCGGGGGAGATGGTATCGACGATTGTTTTTAACCAAGCTGCAAAAAGGCGGGTTTTTTCGCTGTAACGGGTATCGGTAAAAATTCCTTGATAGCGTTCTTGCAACAATCTGGGTGCATCTTTCATCCGGAAAATGTTACCTTCGATGTTCATGAAGGCATTTTGCTCTTCAAATACGGTGACAAACTTACATAGTTTGTCAGAAAGTCCCATTTCCTGAACGTAGTGTAATGTATGTTGGTGGTCGTTGGGGATACGCATTGCTCCGAGTTCTGCGTAGGGTGCGTCAACTTCGTTACCAAAACGGTGTGTCCAGACTCTGCCACCGACGCGGTTGCTTGCTTCCATGATATCAACAGTGTGACCGAGGCGTTCGAGTTCGTATGCTGCGACTAAACCTGCGATTCCGGCTCCAATGATGGTGATATGTTTGGGGGAGGAGTTTTTGAGGGAGCAGATTTCCAGCATAAATTTCGTGTCCATGACAAATACCTCGGAGTTGATGTTTGGGATAATTTTGATATCTGCGTTGCGGTTGGTTTTTACGCTTGGCGTTTGAACCGCTTCTGTTATTTGATAGGGGTGGAATTGTTTGGTTTATGCACCCTTAGGCGGTAGCGGTGAAAAAAATTTTTTCTGATGGTGGGCTTCCTTGAGCGAATGAGCTCAATACGGTACGGGAACGCCATGTTCATCCCTCAAAGATCTCCCCTAGCCCCCCTTTTCGGTCTACTGTAATGGTGAATGAGTGGGCGATAACGCAGATCACGGCAGCATTTTTTCAGGAAAGTCTGAAAGGATAGCTTATGGCTTCAGATAATCAAATTGCAGGCTTGCTTCAACAGATGCTCAGTTTGTTGAACGGTATTAACAAGTATTGAATGACAAATATTGATATTTGTCATTTGCCTAGTTATCATAGTTTTATCGTCACAGTAAAAAAGTTGCTATGTTGTCACGTCAACTTGGAAAAAACGGTCCAACAATATCGGCGCTTGGGCTTGGCTGTATGGGCATGTCTGATTTTTATGGTCCAGCCGATCGCTCGGAAAGTATTGCGACGATTGATGCAGCGCTTGATGCAGGCGTTACCTTACTCGATACAGGCGACTTTTACGGCATGGGGCATAATGAACTGCTGCTACACGAAGCGCTAGCAGGACGGCGGCGGGAAAATGTCTTCATAGCTGTCAAATTCGGTGCGCTGCGGTCTCCTGACGGCAACTTTATTGGCTTCGATGGTCGTCCTGAAGCCGTGAAGACTTCACTTGCCTATACATTGAAACGGCTGGGAACCGATTACATTGACCTCTACCAGCCAGCGCGAATCGATCCGACGGTGCCCATTGAAGAGACCGTTGGGGCGATTAGCGAAATGGTGAAAGCTGGATATGTTCGCCACATTGGTTTATCGGAAGTGGGTGCAGATGCAATTCGGCGCGCTCATGCGATTCATCCCATCAGCTGGCTTCAGATCGAATATTCGCTCTTGAGTCGTGGCATTGAGGATGACATCCTCCCGACTGTACGTGAATTGGGCATTGCTGTCACCGCTTATGGAGTGCTTTCACGGGGGTTGTTGAGTGGTCACTGGTCGAAGGAACGCTCTGAGCAAGCACAAGACTTTCGAGGACATCTGCCACGCTTCTCTGGAGAGAATCTGGATCGCAACTTGTCGCTGGTCGAAGCCCTTCGCCTTATTGCCCAAGAACAGAGTGCGACGGTTGCCCAAGTGGCAATTGCTTGGGTGCTGTCGCGGGGGAACGACATTGTGCCACTGATTGGAGCACGGCGTCGCGATCGCTTGAATGAAGCGCTGGGTGCGTTGGATCTACACTTGAGCGAGGATAATCTTGCCCGGATTGAGGCAGCAGTGCCGCTGGATGCCGTGGCAGGCGATCGCTATGATCCAGGTCAAATGGCGATGCTAGATAGTGAGAAGAGGTAAAAGACTCGTAGCATGAATGATTCAGCTTTGACACCAGAGTCGATTCTCGACGCAGCGGAAGAGGTTTTGCGTCGTTACGGTCCGGCAAAGGCGACAGTAGTCGATGTGGCTCGTTTTCTGGAGGTGAGCCACGGCACGATTTATCGGCATTTTCCCAGCAAAGCTGCTTTGCGCGATGCGGTAGCAGAACGGTGGCTGCATCGGGTTTCCGCGCCACTTGCAGTGATTGCAGAAGAACAAGGTTCTGCTGTTGAACGATTGCACCGATGGTTTCACCAACTCATGACTCTCAAGCGTCAAAAAGTTCTGGACGAGCCGGAGTTGTTTGCAACTTATTCGGCGATTGCCCAAGAGGCGCGAGGGGTGGTTCAAGCTCACGTTGGTGAACTGGTTAGGCAAATCGCTCAAATCATCGAGAGCGGTATTTCCAGTAACGAGTTTAGGGTGGCTTCACCGCAGGCAGCGGCGAAAGCAGTCTTTCAAGCGACGGTTCGGTTTCACCATCCAGCTCACGCATCCGAATGGAGTGATCTGGACATCGACACGGACTTTGCCCAAGTATGGCGCTTGGTACTTGCTGGTCTTGTGGTGGGTGAGTTAAGCGTTTAGGTGCTTGTCACAACGCAATGATGAAACTGTCTCGTCGGTGAAAGTCAGCCTCAGTTCCTTGATGAGTCAATGCCCAGTAAGACACCTCACCGTCTCTGTGTTTGATGACGGTGGTGATGCCAACCTCAATGGCTTGGTTTGCTGGGACGATTTTATCTAGTTCGACATCCAGGGCGATCGCTAAACCGTCCGATAGATGCTGGATGCTAAACGGGAGTGCCGTAAAGGCTGTTTCCTCTTGCATCCCTTGACGGTATGCATCAAAGTGATAGACATTCCAGTCTCCAGCGGGGGAGAGGTTGAATTCCCAATACCGATCAGAATTCTTGATGCCTAGGAAGAACTCGAAGCAAGTGTCTTTCCACAGTTCGTGCTTTCGTGCGGGTGTGTCTGAAGGTGCGGCGATGGCGCAGAGCGCCCGCTTCGCGAACGCGACTTCTTTAACATCGCCGAGAAGCGCGTAGTGGATGGTAAATTGATTCCCTTGTCGGGCGATATTGCCTGCAATTTTCAAATCAGGTATCGGTTTAGCAGAGGGGAAGGGTTGCATTTTAAACGTCTGGTCGTTCATTTCATATCCTGGATGATGTTGCGAATCGTTGTTTCCTGAGATTCGATGCTCTCGGTAAGCTTAAACTGGACAAGCGCCCTTGCAAGGTTATGTTCTGGGTGCTTAACCTTGAAGTAGACATTCCCTGCTAAATAGTCAGCAAAGAATCTTAGTCCTAACTCAAACGTGAGTAGACGGATTGCATCGTATATGTAGGAATAGTCATTTTCCGTGAGAAACGCTTTTGCCACAGAAAGATAGCCTTGTAGAATTCCCTGACACAGATCAGTATCGAAATGAACGCTTTCCCACTGCTCGGTTTCTTCTCCGGCGGGATTACAGCCTGAACGCAGGCAATCGCCAATGTCGTAATGTACCAGACCCGGCTTAACGGTGTCGAGGTCTACTACGCTGACCGCTTGCTGGGTAGCAGTATCGAACATAACATTGTTGATTTTTGGATCGCCGTGCATGAGGCGTAGTGGCAGATCGCCTGTGGCTTTGGCATTTTCCAGGACATGCGCCCAAACTTGGCGATCGCTCACAAATTGCAAGCAATAATTCACTTCCGGAGATTGGCGCGGGGTAGTTTTCGTTAAAACTTCGTCGTAGTGCTGAAGGTACACCGGCGTAATATGGAACCCTTCGAGGGTGTCGGCAAGTTTTTCAGGCGGCAGGTCGCTGATAAGATTATGGAACATCCCCAGGGCATAGCCAACTTCTTGGGCGTGTGAGCGATCGTGCATTGTGTCGAAAGACTGCGAGCCTTCAATAAAGCTGATTGCCCGCCAGAAGGAGTTGTCAGCATCGCTCCAGTGGTCTTGAGCATTCTTGGTCAACAACACGCGGGGTACTTCCCAACGACGGCTAAGGGGGGTACCTTGTAAACGTTCGTGAATATGCTCAGTGAATATACGCATATTCTGCATGATAAGTTGGGGCTGATGAAACACCTGCGTATTGATGCGTTGCAGGACAAAATGCTTTTCCCTTGGGGAATCCAGAGTGACTAGAAAGGTGTCATTAATATTACCACTACCAAACGATTGAACAGCCGTAACTTTCCCCTGGAGGGCGAATTGATCAGCAATGGCAACCAAATTGTCAGTGTTTTGTGTCCTGAAATTTTCCGTCATGTTCGTTTTTGACCTGCGCAGCTCCCCACGTGATTGTATGAAGGCAATAGGGGATATGGTAGCGTAAGTTTCACGTCAGGTCTGTATAAAAATGTTGCAAGACTCACAAACTAATTTAAAATCAGCTTAAAAAGGGTGTGAGAAGAAATGTCAGCCAAAGACCGATTCCATGAAGCAGTCAAAAAAGGTCTTCAGAAAGAACAGTGGGTGATTACAGTAATGAAAGCAGAAAGCCCACAAGGGTAAAACTCTCGCCGTGCTACGAGTTTTACCCGTCCTTTAGGCGTGGGATGAATGCGCTGCGCCTTTAGGCGCAGTCGATGTATTTAGTCAGTACTGGTTGAATAGCAAATCTAACTATTTCAGACATAGGGACTTGTTTATCTTCTGCTGCTTTTTGCAAAGCCTGGTATTCCTTGTCTGTCAAATAAAATTGAAATTTTTGTTTTCTAGCCATTGTTCATGTCCTCCTTGATAGGAGTATAATATCACAAGGAGGCAAATATGATAGGAACTCAAAAAAATGCAACTAAACCAGATGCTATAGCCCAAGCCATATTAAATGTATTGGGTATCGCATCTAACAGCTTGTACAACACTGGCGTATATCTGAGTCGTCAACAGTATTTTGAGGATGGCAAGTCTGTAAGCTATGCTCAATTGTGCAATGCATTAAAGACGGATGAAAACTACAAAATTATGCACTCGCAAGCAGGACAACAAACGCTTAAAAGTGTCGCGGAATCTTTCAAATCTTTTCGAGAACTTAGCAAAAAAGCGAAGAAGGGAGAACTTAAGCAAAAAGTTAAATTGCCTCACTACCGTTCCAAAACTGGTGTATATCAAGTTGTTTATCCCGGTCAAGCTATCAAGGTAAGAGAGGAAGATGGTTGTAAGTGGCTAGAACTGCCACTAGGGCGTGCGGGAAAGACCTATTTTGAAGGCATTGAATCAATAACTGTTCCGTACCCAGAGCGCTTGTGGAACAAGAAAATTAAAGAACTTCGGTTTGTTCCTTCTCATGGAATTTGGTATACCGAGTATGTCTATGAGATGGATGAAATAGCACAGGTACAAGGAACTCATGGTCTTGGCATTGACCCTGGATTAAATAACTGGGTGTCTGCTGTATGCACCAATGGCAAATCATTTTTAATTAGCGGTAAGCGCCTCAAGTCTATCAACCAGTGGTGGAATAAAACTAAAGCAGGTCTACAGACAGCAGTTGATAAGCAGTTCGGCGATGATTCATTCTTCACCAAACGCATGGCTATAATGACTGACAAACGCAATAGACAAATGAGGGATACGACTAATAAAGTAGCGCGTAAAATCATCAACTGGTGTTTAAGCAATGATGTAGGAACAGTTGTTTTTGGCTGCAATCTTGAGCAAAAACAAGGTATTGACATTGGACGCAGAAACAATCAAAACTTTGTTCAAATTCCTACTGCTAAGTTGAGAAAAAGAATAGAACAGTTGTGTCAACAATACGGTATCAACTATGTAGAAACCGAGGAAGCATACACCTCGCGTGCTAGCTTTTTGGACGGTGACTTAGTACCTGCATTTGGCGAAAAACCCGAAGGGTACGAGTTTTCTGGAAAAAGAACAAAGCGTGGTGAGTACACTTCTAAAAAAGGTATAAAGTGCAACGCTGATTTAAATGGTAGTGCAAATATACTAGCTAAAGTAGCTACGAGGCTTGGGCTGGACTTGAGCCAGATAGGTAGGGGTTGCTTGACGCAACCCATGCGGTTCTACGCATGAATCCCACGGCTTCAAGCCGTGGGTGCGTCAAACATGACCCTTTAAGGATTGAGTTTGGTGAGGAAGATGAAGTTAGAATTGACTTGGGTGCAGAACGGTTGTTAGCGGCTGAAAAAGCAGGAGAAAAGATTGCGGTTGAAATTAAAAGTTTTTTGAGTGACTCAGCATTGTTTGATTTTCATATGGCGCTGGGTCAATTTTTGAATTACCGTTTAGTTTTAGAAGCAAGTGAAAAGGAACGCATCTTATATTTAGCAGTGCCAATTGCGGCTTATGAGTCCTTTTTCCAACGTGATTTACCCCAAGCATCAGTGCGGCAATATCAAGTCAAGCTGATTGTGTACGACCCAGTGGATGAGGTAATAGCCAAATGGATAAATTAGTATTTTATCGCCAGTGTATTCAAAAACTATTAACCGAATACAGCAATGTTACACCAATAAACGGCGAAATTGAGGTGCAAACAATTTTTGATACAGAACACGACCATTATCAAATTGTTGATTTGGGATGGGATAAACATCGCCGCATCTATAATTGCCTGATGCATTTGGACATTAAAGACGGGAAAATCTGGATTCAACGCAACCAGACTGATAAATTGATTGCTGATGAATTGGTAGCAATGGGTGTGCCAAAGAAAGATATTGTGTTGGGCTTACAGCCTGTTTATGCAAGAGAGTATACGGGCTATGGTGTGGCGTAGGAGTATCTAGAGTTACGCCAGCACAATGTCCAAGGCTTATTGCTCTTGGGTGCCTTGGCGTTGAGCGATTTGCATTAATAACCGTAATGCTTCATTGACAGACTCATCAGTTGGAAATGCCTGTGCTACATCAGAATCAAGCAACACAAGATTAGTTCCAGCTTTGTAGCGTTCTGCATACTTCCCCCGAACAGCACCTGTCATTTTGGAAAAGTCATATTCAGGACGTAGCTCATCCTCAAACTCGTTCTCAATCTCCTTCCTCATAGAACCTCCGCTCTTGCCCTGTTGCTTCTCTGGCACTGATAATCCGGATATGCTCATCTCTGTCGGTATGAGAAACCAGCAGCAAGCGACCATACCTGGATAATCCGATAGTAACGTATCGGCTCTCTCCTATCGAGTGATCAGGATCTGGAAAGGTTATCGATAAGGCATCGCCGAATACAGTAGCGGCTTCCTGGAATGAAACGCCGTGCTTTTTAAGATTTGTGTCTCCTTTATTGGGATTCCACTCAAATTCCATGCCTAAAGGTGCATTATTCGTTACTTTAATTAGCTTATCAGCCAAATGCTATCTGTTGTAGCTGATACCCTCACCCGTCGGTCATAGCTTAACCCACCGTACGAAAACAACGTAGACGCAACGCGGCTTGTCATCAGACATCACGCTTTGGTAGTACAGTGCCTGCGTAGTTTAACTCATCATAGGAGATGAGCGATCACCAGTCGGGTGTGACGAGGTGTTATACCAACTAGCTTAGGGCTTTGGACGTAATTCAAATGCCATTTGGGAACGGTAGAAGCAGACATCAAATTCCAAGAAAAAGTTCATACGCCCCAACAGTAATGGCACATTATCCGTGAGGCTCGATGCAAACACCAATCGCACAGGTGCAAAAGTGCCGATTTGGGCTGACCGAAAATAATGGGATACAAGCCCCGTCCTTGTAGGACGGCTTTGTGGTAAGATACACTTGGACGTGAACTACCCCCTCTAGGCTCAAGACGCGTTGAAACAGCTACGATGAGAGCAGGCGTAGAGAAAAACCAATGGGCAATGGTAGTAAACATAAATCCATCCCAGAGGAAAAAGTCAAAAATTAATAGTTTGCAGTCGATTAGTCGCGTCCGGACATTCCGAGACTTAAAACGGACGTGGAGAGAGTGTAAGACTTGGTTCCAAGCTGTTCTCATTGAAGCGTCAACCCCATTCGGCGACCATCCTCCTACTACAAGTAGGTTATGGCGTGGTGAGGAATCACCGTTCCTTTTAGGGCGGTGAGGATGTCAAAAAACTAATCCTCTTGCTTCGACGGGTGCTAGATTTCCAGCAAGCGGAGGTATTCAGCTCTTCCCAAACAGCTCCTAGCTGAATACCTACGCTATATGGCAAGACATTGATGCTGGCTCCAGTGTCTAGCAACCCTGCAACTTCTACAACAGAATTTTGGTAACTCAGTGTTAGAGGTAATCGCGGTACTGCGTCAATATCACCGAACGCATCACGTCCTTCAATGAAGGGAAACCTTTGAGCGTTAAGCATCACTTGCCTGTCTGTCTTCTTCCAGCAGCGTGGCTAGCTTCTGGGCAGCATCATGAGAATTATATGGAGACCACACATGATAGGTAGCTCCAGGTTGCAGCAACGATGCTTCTTCCTCAGCTGCCAGTTCTTGAACTAAAAACTGCATGACCTGTAATTTTTCTGCACGAGACAGATTTCGCAAGGTTGGTAACAATTCCGTTACGCTCATATTATGCCTAGGAAGAAGAACTAGACACTATTTTAGCTTTCCAATTGCAAAAGCTGAAAATGGGGATGTTTCAGTGTCGGATGAGGTAATAGTTCAATGGCTGCAATTAATACCCGTACTTCGGTCATGATGACCTATTCTGGGACTTGAGCGCCACAAAGCTATCTCCTTCATCTTTTTTTACATAGTTGGTTTATTTTTGTCCACCCACTTACACGAGATCCAGCATCTTCTACAAAAGCAATCCCGTCATCATCAAAGGTAATTCGATGTCCAAGGGCAGTGATCGCATCTCTTGGAAATATTGATTTATCTCCATATGCTCTCAAGGCAGATACACCGACAAGACAGAATCCAGTTTTTACAGGACAATCTGCAAAGCGTTCAGTCGTGACATATCCTGTAGCTGATACAGAAAAACCGAGCGAGATAGTCACGGCTGATTATGTTGAAGATGCGATCGCCGATGCGGTTCCTGCTGGCGTGCTTCCTCGTCCTTTGATTTATGCTCATAGAGTGCAACAGCAAGACATCACAACATCTGGCTACACAGTTATTGCTTGGGATAATCGAGTCATAAATACAGGCACTGTTCTTGCGACAAATGGTGATATCACGATTCCAGCAGATGGAAATTACCTGCTACATGTCAATCTGCTTTTCGAGGTGGCTGGCAATATCTGACTTTTCACGCCATGTGGAAAAATCCAGGATAAACCTAACCCCCTAGCCCCCTTCCCTAGTAGGGAAGGGGGAAAAATCAAAGCCTCTCTCCTCATAGGAGAGAGGTTTGGAGAGAGGTTTTCCACATCCCGTGAAAAGTAAGCTGGCAATATCGGGGCAAACAATACCAGAACAATTTTTGATGTTGTTGTGTCCAACAAGAACAGCACTTTTACAGACTTTGGTAACTTGATTTACGAAAATGAATCTTCTACTGCTGGGGCTTGGCGATCGCGCCGTATCGGTTGGAGGTTTTTGGCTGGAAGTTACCTTAGTGTCAGTTAATGAGCGATCGCTCTCCATATTTACAGAAACTTCAGCATCTCTTAAGCTTTGTATGTATTTTCTGGTGGGAAAAACTCAACTCGCTTGCTGTACAGTGACTAATTCTCGGTCATTAATAGCACATTAGTGTTTCGTGACTAATTGATGTCGCTTGAGGCATTAAGCCGACAACTTTGTATACAACAGAAATGTAGGCTGAAAAAGCTTATTTTATATAGGTTTCACCTTTTCACTTCTCTGTTTTAACCAAACACAAAAAGGCTACAAGCAAACACTTGTTTAGTACATAATTACTAACAAAAGGAGTTAGAACTTAGATGCCAACTTATGATCCGAAGTTGGTAAAACACCCAAGGTTGGTGACACGGACTCACGACTTGGCTTAAATTTTGTACGCATTTCTATACCCCTATCTGTACTGTTTTTATACTAGTTGAACCAAGCTATTAAAAATATACATAAATTAATCATATATATCTGAAATCCTCTTTTGTGGTTTTGTAGCTTTGTTTAAGTCTAACTAGCTATCAAACTGTCAAAAACGCCATAATTATGTACATTAGTATTGCCTACGACTTGAAGAAAAAATTTCATTGTGGCTGTGCTATCTTAAGGTAAAACATAAATCAAGTTATCACACAGTTAGTTAAGGAATGGTTAAAAGCTAATAAAACAAACGTAATGACTCAGGAGAAGACTTTGCACGGGCATAACTTGAGCTAAACCTTATTCATTTTAGATTTTGGAGTGGGTATAGTGATGCTCACAACTAAGTCCCGTTAGTGCCATCAGAATTTTGGCAAATAACTATGTGGTCAACGTTAAAAGAGCTATTAGGATTGAGAGAAGATTCTGCTTTCTTAAAGAAAGTATCGGTGAGTCTTCCGTTTGGAATTGGTTCGGCTGAGTGGGAAACAGATCCCGCAGAACGCAAAGCAGCATGGTCACTTTATGTTGAACTGATGACACGCATTGCTGTGCAACCATTGGAGGTTGACACTGGACTTGTACGTGAGGCTTTGAACTCTTTGTATAGCTTGTTTGGCATAACTCGTGAAATTCTTAAACAGGCAGGACCAAATGTGGGTGCATCTCGTGAGTCTGTTGGAGGGATTGCTATAGCAGTCCTCAACAAAGGTCTGCGTCCCTTTCTTGCTAAATGGCATCCATTGTTACAAACATGGGAAGCCCAGCGCCCACCTCATAAAAGTCCCAAAGAGCATGAGCAAAATTGGTCAGAAGAACCGAAATTGCGTGATGAATTAGAATCGTTGAGAAGAGATTTGGAAAAGTATGCCAATGCGTTGGCAGTCATTGCTAGTGTAGAAAAATAACAGGACAGGAGAAGCTTTTATATGACTAACGCTCAACAGCAATTCGATGTTTTTCTAGCTCACAACAGTCAGGATAAAGCTCAAGTGAAGGAGATTGCCCGGGAACTTAAGGGTCGCGGTTTAAACCCTTGGTTAGACGAGGAGCAAATTCAACCAGGACAACAATTCCGAGAAAAAATCCAAGAAGTGATTCCACTAGTAAAAGCTGCTGTTATATTTTGTGGCTTAAAAGGATTAGGACGCTGGCAAAATTTGGAGATAGGAGCGCTTATGACATCATGTCTCCAAAGGAATATCCCTCTGATTCCAGTCCTGCTTCCTGGTGTTAGTAAACTGCCTGAAGAAGAACTCTTTTTACAACAGTTTCAATTGATAAGTTTCTCGACAAGTGATGATGATCATGCGTTGAAATTGTTGGAGTGGGCCATAACTGGGGAAAGATCAACACAGTTTTCAAACTCAGATAAAAAGCCAGGACGCGTACCTACATCTAATGACGTTTCGTCCGCATTTCAAATGTTCGGACTAAATATAGCAAAGTATACGATAAAAAGATTATTCAACAATTGGTTACTCAATTTTTTAGTAGAAAAATTTTTATTATATCAACAGCAAGATGATAGAAAATTAACAAAAATCGAATATGAAAAATTTGCCGATGAAATTACAAAACAGGATATTGTCACCAAGACCATTCAAGATTTATTACAACATTTCTTACAAGAGAATAATGAGGATAGTGGCTCCGCTCAACAACTCCGGCAGGTGTTGAGTGAAATTAAAATACTATTGAAACAGCTTTTGATTTTTTTATTTTCGTCTGCTAAAAAAAGACTTCCTGAAACAAATAACGAGACAGAGAAAGACGTTAATCAACTGGCAAATCAAATAGAGAAATTTTCCAAAGACGAGATAGATAAAAAGGTTGATGATTTTGTAGAGCTAAGACGTAAAAAAATTGTAGCTGAAAGACCTAGAGAACTTAAACCTGTAACATCTTCAAGAACTGACAATACCCCTTTATCAAACAGTCAACAGACTCATGAATCCAAATCGCCAGGTGCTCCGAATAAAAAGCCAAGTTTAGAAAATCCCGAATCAAAAAAAATGTTGGAGAATCTGCACAAATACAAAGAGTATGGCGAGTCTGTACTCCGAGTACTAAAATCGTTGGAATCAAAACAGTCCTCAGCAAATGAAATTTTAGACAACCTCAAAGTTAAAGACTGTCTCAAAAGCCTCAAGGATGCCGCCAATAACACCGTTAAACTGGCATCCTCACCTGTGAAAATTGCCGTCATGGGAGAATTTAGTAGTGGTAAAACTCTACTAATTGGTAATCTAATTGGCTACGCGGATGCCTTACCAATCAGCGAAATACCCACCACAGGCAACGTCACAGCTATCCACTTACTTCAGCAAGAAGACTTCAAAACTACTGAATTTCATGACTTTATCGTAGAGTATTTTTCTCCAGCAGAGGTTAAACAATGCCTGGAATTTATGTTAGAGGAAGCAAAGAAACGGGCACAAGCATCTGAACTTCTTGTTTTACCTCAAGTGAATTCAGAAACATTGGATAGAGATACCCTAAATCGTTACGAAAACTGGTGTAAGCAAGCATGGAATCAAACTCAAAACCTAGATCTACGTTATCTGCTGCTAGAGTTGATCATTTTTATTCGTGCTTATGTTGCCTATGGAGCAGATTTGTGTGATAAAAGCTTCACAATAACTCACACTACTGCTCGTGAGGGTTTAAAACTAACCCCTATATCGGCGGCAAATCAAGATATCACATTTGAAGATATACCTGAAGTCCTCAAGCTACCTGTAGATAAAAACCGACCCTCACCAGAGTTATTGCAAAACAGCTTTTCACTCATCCGGCGCGTAAATATTAATGTCAAAATATCCGAACAAATTTGGAATCTGGGAACAACACAAGATACAGCACAAGATACAGCAAAGTTTATTCTCCTAGATTTTCCTGGATTGGGGGCAGCGGATTCGGGAGTGAGAGATACCTTTGTGTCACTGCAAGAATTAGAGGAAGTACAGACGATTCTCATCCTACTTAACGGGATAACGCCAGGAAATGATCGCGCCAATAAAATCTTTAACATGATTCAGCAAAAAAGACCAAAACAAAACCTCAAGGATTTTATCCTAGTAGGAGTGGGTCGATTTAATGAACTTCGCATAGAACAACAAAAACTTAACCAACTGATTGATAATGCTGCTAACAAGCCCTTGATAGAAACAACAATTTTCCAAGAATTTAGCTCCCTCAAAACTATCATTGACCAAGCCTCAGCATTGACAAATCAAAAAGACCGCATCGTTTTGTTAGACCAACAGATAGGTTTAGCAGATTTAGCGAAAGTTTCCACTACAGTAAAGGTAGGCTCTCAAGAGTTTTTAGCTAAATTGGAAGATCAAAATGATAGCTCTATACAACAGTCTAAGCGGATGCGCGAGAAGTGGCAAAGCTTAAGCGGTCATCTCTTAGCAACAGACACACACAGTTCTCTTGGGAAACAGCTTCGTGACTTTGCACAAGAAGGCGGTATCCTTAAACTACGGGAGTTGATCTTAAACCATGTAGCTGCTCACAGTTTGAAGCAATTATATGAAGACACTCGTAGGGAGGGTGAGGAATTGCGTAAACAACAAAATCAGCTGAAACAGATATTATCAGAGTTAGGTATAGCAACAGAAGAAAGTCCAGCTTTGAAAGAGTTGCGCGACGCTATTGAGAAAATATATAGAACCTACAATCGCTTCAAAGATAATCTAGGAAAAGAGCCGCTCAAAAATGCAACAGGAGATACTATTAGCGAGGTCATCAAAGACGAAGTAACTTATAAAATACACGAATGGAAACAGTGGAATTTACTGTTCAATAGAGCGCAGAATGGCATAATCGCACTACCATCAACAACAGAACCTAAAAAACCATTTTTGAAAAGAACGCCTGTTAACATCCCTACGAAGAGCGACGACTTTTACGAGGTATTTGAAAAGACTGTTAAGGAGTTAAAATTTTTTGCTGAGGATTGCATGAAAAAAGCAGTTAATAACTTATTGCAAAATTTATCCAATCAATTAAGTCCAGAAATTGACCAATTGAAGGCAAAACTCCGTGAAGATATGGAAACAGAAATCAAGGAAAAATTTGCTGATGAACAGGCTGATATATTTTTTGCGTTGTATCAAGGTTATAACCCTGATCAATGGCAAGAATATATCATGCAAACCTCTCAAGAAGAGCAGTCTACTGAAACAGTAACTGTATTTCCCCTAGCACATAAGGACGAAAAACACGATAGTGGTCAATTCTTGGATTGGGCACCAGAATACAGCACAATTCAAAACCAAACCCCTAATCAAATTCTTCTAGTGCAACGGCTGCGTGATGAGATAACTGCTAGCATAAGTCTACACACAATAGAGTATGCAAGCCAAATCAATAAGAAAGTTGAGCGGGCAATTTTGCAGATATTAGATGATTTGATTCCTGAACTATATGCACTGCTAAGACAAGAAGCATTGCTAAGATATATCGCAGGTGAAAAACAGGAAATTAATGAAGCTGATTCTGTCTCGCGTATTCTCTCGCAAATTCCCTCAATTGCTACTCCTGATATTGCTAGTTGAGGAATGGGTAATGGTTAGTGTTTAACAACTACAAATTCTGAAATTTCAACTCTTAAAACTTGAACTCCGCCTATGAGGAAGGTAGAAATGCCTGTTGATATGCGGGTTTTAACTCGTTTGCAGCTACGAACGGAAAAGAATAACCCTCTTGTTTTGGTGCTGCCAGTAATTGAACTTGCTGCCAATGGTAACAACATACCTTACATTTCTCGCGTCACCTATTCTGTTGAGGGAACACCAGAAGAACTAGTAGCTGAGATTAAAAAAGCTTACAAAGACTTTGAACAAAAAGAGCCAAAATTTCTGGAATTTCCAATTCGATTGGAACAAGGCTCTTGTACGCTCAATCAACCTTTGATAAAGCCAGTCAATTGTACTTTGCAGGTTGTAGTCAAGTATTTTGATTCCGACGATGCTGGGAATGCACTGCTGTCTGAACCAAAGCATATTAAGAAAGAGTGCTATCTTTATTCAGATTTGTTCTTGGGCTTGAAAGCGAAACTATCCGCTTTGGAGCAGCAAATATTAGCACTCAAACCTCAATTATACCCATCCTCGCCTCAATCGACAGAACCAACAGTACCTACAATAGATTCTGACTTAGAGGCGAAACTATCCGCCGTGGAGCAGGAAATACTAGCGCTCAAAGTTCAATTAAACATCTCCCCTTCTCAATCAAAACAACCCGAGGTAAATAAAATGAATCCTGAAAAATTAAAGCAAAACAATAGCAATGGACAGCAAGAACCATATCCTGGTTGGTTAGCTGTAGATTTTGGCACATCTAATTCCACTGTGACACTCTTTGATCCAATTGAAGTATCAAATGTAGCACTCCTACCTAAAGAACAACAGACGCGGTTGCTCGAACGCCTAGCAGAGTGGTTGAGTTTATCTGCAACTGATGCTTTACCAAATGTCATCGACTCTAGGGAGTGGGAAAAGTTTATTGATGACATTAGCAAAAGTTTAGAAATAGCCCCAAATCGGCTGCATGAAGTTTTTCAAGGTGAAAGCCAACAGCGATGTTTAGAAGCTATTCGCCAAATCGAACTGTGTTTAAGTGGAACTGAGCAGTTTCGTAGAGCCGTCAGCAAAAAACTTTACGAGATATATCATGAGGTGTTCCGCGTACCAACCCTAGAATCCCAAAATCTGATTCCGGTTATTCTCGATCTTGACAAACGTGAGATAGAAATTCCTAGCGAGTTGGAAATTACAAGTCTGAAGACTCCTCTAGAGGTGAGGATGGGTACAGAAGCAAAGAGGAAGAAAAACATAGAGATATCTCAAAACACAAGCGATCCCTTAGAAGAAATTATTAGCAGATTTCATCACTCACCCAAACGCTACCTTGGTCAAGAACGAGAATTCTTAGTTTCTGTAGATGAAGAACAAAAAAAAATTACAGTCAACGATTTGATCCAAGCTGCTTGGGGGCATCTAATCAAGTTAACCGACAACTACCGCCAACATCCAAGTCGTAGCTTTTCTAAAGGAGAGTTCCAAATGGCGGTAGTAACTTACCCAACAATAGCACCACCACTTGTTCGCAAGCAGGTGAAGCAGCTTGTAGAAGACCTTGATATAAGGAATGTGCAAACCGCCTACGACGAAGCTGTGGCTGTAGTCATGTTTTTTCTCTGGCGCGAATTTGGTGGCTATCTAAATATCGGCATTGAGTCCTTTAAAACGCGTTGTCGCCGAGAAGGTCACAAATGGTCACAAAACGTCCTCGTTTTGGATATTGGTGGCGGAACAACTGACTTAGCCTTGATTAAACTGACTTTAGAAGATATAACTCCCTCATTTAAGGATAATAAAGACCGAGGTCTTGGGGGACGATATTATGAAATTACTCCTAAACTGTTAGGCTCTTCTGGTCATTTACAATTAGGCGGGGAATTAATTACTCTGCGAATGTTTCGATTGCTGAAAGTGGCAATAGTTGACTGTCTGTTGACAGCGATCAAAAGAGGTGAATTGGAAAGTGAGAAACTCCAGGATTTAATTTCTAATCTCAACCCCAGATTTCTCGAAAACAATGAATACAAGCAAGGTTCACTTTTAAAATGTATAGATAAAAAAGAGCCAGATCCTGAATCTGATTACAAATATGCTCTAGAGATGGCAGAGCAAGTGCTATCCACCCGTTGGAAAGATGATCCCCAACGCTTGCAAACCTTTTATACTCTCTGGGATCATGCTGAAGCTGCCAAACTCAAACTAGGAGAAAAGCCACCAAATAATAGTTCTGGCTTAACCTTTACTCTCTCTGAACAGAAAATTACTGAGTTACTAACCCAATCTAAAATTGACTACAGAATACCAGGTGAACAAAACTTTAATAACTTTTCCGTCACCCTAAACAGCGAGCAATTTGAACGGGCGGCATTTTTAGTGATTACAGAAGCAATAGGCATTGCTAAAGGACTGATGGAAAGTCGTTTGAAGAGCGACAATGATAACCAACAGAATTCTGAACCGGAAAAAGGAAAAGTTGATTTGTTGATTTTGTCTGGTCAAACTTGCAATCTCTACATAGTTCAACGCGAAATATACGAAAAATTTAGCAAGTCTAATTACTTTGTGTGGAATCCAGAGCGTATTATCTTTGATCGAGAATTTACCAAGCTAGCTACTTCTGCTGGAGCTTGTTACGCTGAAAAGATGAGACAATTGAAATTTAGCCCGGAAGACGCAAAACCATTGTTGCGAAAGGGAGCTAATCAGCTGCGTATAGATGTCAAAAACTTGTTTTTTTATCTGCCCTGTAACTTTAAGCGCAAAACCCAAACTAATTCTAATTCTTTAGAGATATTTAAAGCCGGACAAGAACTTTATCAAATCTCTCTCAATGATACAGTAGCAAAGGTTCGTAATGATTGGTCAGGAATCCAGTTGAACAACATTATTTACCGTGAAGACTACGAGGAGGCGAAACTACAACTTTGGGGGAGTTTTGATGGTAACAATCTGTGGCAGGAACTCAAGAAGTCCCAACCTGATCTGAACGAAAAAACATTTGAAGACACAATTAAAATTCAGTTTGAAATTGATTCTACGCTAAATATCCACATTCTAATTTGTCGAAAACAACCTCATTATTTAATTGATGATAATAATGGTAATGGCATTGATGTGACACAAGTAAAAACAGCAACTAACGCAAGTGCAGAAATACCAGCACTATTTTCTTCAGAAAAATTGAATCATAGGGATATTGCTGTTAATGTGTTAGAGTCAACCGCTGTGAATCAGCCAAATGCCTCTCATTTAGTCTTTGAAGCTACCAAAGATAATACTGAGTTCAAAAAGTTTCACCATAGCAGCGACAAGAATATACCGCCACTAAACGGCTTAATTAGTGAACCTTTACCTGAGTTTCCGGAAAGTGGCAAGCATACGTTTTATATCTGTGATGTAGATACCGTAAAAAATGAGAAAAAGTGGCTGAGAATTGGTGAATTGAGCAAACTAGATGTGATTCCAGAATTCCCTTGCCAATATCGCGTTTCTCTCGATGAAAAAGGTATGCTCCGATTGCACGCTGGTGAAGTTCCCTATTGGGAATCAGACCGTCTAGAATGCCTTTTAGAAGAGGGAGGCGTTTTCCGCACTTCATTATATTTGCAACCAAATAAAGTTGATGAAGAGCGCGACCCGTTTTGCGGTATACATTAACAAAGGTCAACCGATTTTGGATTTACGATTTTAGATTTGCGGACTTCGCAGCGGTGCGCCAGCACTTTTTAGATTTGTGCTGCTGACAAGCGGCGGGGCATGTAGCTTGCTTCTCCGAAGGAGTACCAAAAAACTCAATTCCATTTTCCAAAATCTAAAATTGGCACGGTAAAACTGGAGGCGATATTTATGCAGCACCTACGCGACCTTTTGGCAATGGATGATTCTCTGATAGCTCAGTCTTTACGGTCTACCTTGTACGGACTAGAAGATTTTTTAAAGAAGACTCCAAAACGATTTCCAGAAGACCCTGGAGCCAATATATGCGATGCGGTGCTGCAAGAACTCCAAAGCCTTTTGCAACTACCTTCTCCTGATAGCCCCACTAACCAAAGCCAGAACACAGTCGCAACCTCAACAGAAGATTCTTGTTTGAAAGATTCTCAGCCAATCAAATCTGATGAGTTAAAATTAAGCCCTCTCCGGGATGCTTTTCATTCTGACAAAAACCTGATTAAATATTTGGGGCATTTCCAACTTCGTAGTCAGACAGATTCAGATTTATGGAAGGAAATTCAACATAAACTATTACGGCTTCCAGAGGAAATGGCTAGGTCTTGGAGAAAACGTGCTTTGGAACTGGCTAACGATGCTCAAGCTAAAATTGATACATCAAATAGGGAGCAACTTCGCTTCAAAAATAATCAAGATATTTACCCTGGACTTAAAGGATCTGTTCAGGTTAGGGGCTTATCCTTATCTGAATCTAAAGATGCATTTTTAGATTCGCAAGTTTTACAGGAAAATAAATATGAGGATTTGTCTGAGGATCTGAAGTTACTTGCTTGCTTGGTATCTATTTGTATATATTCTATTGATATAGAACCAGATTTGTACCATGCTTTGGAAACTGTAAATAAGTTTGATACCATGTTTTTGCATTCAAATACAGACGAGCGTAACAAGTATATTAACGCTCTCAAAGAACGCTTTCAACGTACAGTCAAAGCTGAGGAAAGTGGAGATTCACTAACGGTTTTAACAGCTTGGATCAACATAGACGAGGCAATAAACTCTCTTGTGTTCGTGCCAGCTGCTGATTCTGATTCATGGTGGGGCAAATTACAGAAAAAATCACGACGCATACTTTTTGAGAAAGCTAAAAAAGCAAGAGAAAAACGTCATGATGTGCTAATTCAAGAATTATCAGGAGTGTATGCTGATATCCACAATTTATCTTCGGGTTATGACTTGCCATTGAAGGTTGGGGGTATTCCAGGCGAGGTACAGGCTTGTCTACGAGTATATGCTCGCATTAACCAAGAAAAGTTTCTAGGAAGAGTTATATATAGGACTAGTAATTGATTTTTGAAAAAGCTCAAACAATAATCTAATATGTCTAGTTCTTCAAAAAGTGATTCTAGTAGATAATCAAGATACTGCTTTAAAACTTGAAACTTCTCCAGAATAGTATTTTCTGAAATATCTTCACCTAATAAGTTTGTTAAACCTAAAATCGCTTTTTTCAAGCCTTGCCAGGTTGATTTTATTTGTAAATTTTCTGTTTTCATGTTCTAAATTATGTCAACTGCCAAATTACGTTAGAGACTATAATTCAAGTTCTAATTTCTACTAGTTGATAAGCGATCGCTCTCCCTTTTTCAACAATTAAAGACTGATGTAATTGCAGCAGTCTTAATAGTTAAAGCTGACAGATAGCCCCTTTCCACCATTAAGATTAACTGTAACTTTTAACGTTCCTAAAGCACCTACCGTCCAAAGATGCGGCATAGGTTGAGGCATAGCAAATCCATTGAGCTTAACATCAATAACCCCTAAAACAACCCCAGGAATTGCTTGTATTCGCGCTTCCAGAGCTTTAGGATAAATACTCTCTCCTGCTGGTAACTTGCCAGGAAAAAGAAAGTCTCTGACGTTTTGTTGAATAGATAAAGCGATCGCATCAGGTAACACGCCTGATTGAATACCAACAACCACATCAACATTTACCGTGAAAGTTTCAATTGTCCAGACAGTGATAGTTGCCATTGCAGCTTTACGGTTAAGATAATCACTCAGTGCAGAGAGTTGTCCAGTACTTAAAGCGCTACCATCTGCATTGAGTCCAAACACACCTACATACCCATTTTGATAAGTAATCTTACAGTTTAACCTACCTTACGAGTCAGCGATCGCACCCGTTGGAAAAATCCGGCTCAAGTCCAATAAGGCATCTTCAAACCCAGGAATTGGCACAGACTGATTCGCCAGAGAAATCTGCTTGGTGAGATAGTTAAACTCACCTTGAATATTTTGATAAGGCTGACTGTAACGCTCTAATTGGTAAGCATTTAAGTTGACAATCCAATAATTGGAAATTCCGGCTTCTGCATACAGCGTTAGTTTCGTTGTTTGGTCATAAGTCAATGTGGAATCAGAAATTTCGATAACAAGCAAAATATCTTCGGGATAGGGATGATGAGCAAGATAATCTTCATCTCTTCCCCGTGCAATGACGACATCTGGCTCAGGCTCACTATAATTGGGAAGGGTGATGGGATCTTGCCCACGGATAACTGCTTGGTCACCCAAAAGCCGATTCAATTGACGGCAAAGTCGGGTTGTACAAAATGTATGCGTTGTTCCCTTTGCAGTCTTTTGGATCAATTCTCCCCGAATCAATTCAATCGTGTCTCCCTCCGTCAAAAATCCAAGTTCAATCAGTCGATGATATTCGTCGATTGTGAATCGCTTTGGTGTAGCAATCATGGCATCCATCAGATGTAACTGCTTCCACTTTAAAATTTAAATTCTATGCCAGCACAGATTAAGCTGACTTTGAACTCAACGCCTCAAACTGCTGCCAGCAAAGATACAATGCACGCGGGACATGAAAGCAGCCCTTCCATTTGCCACCTTTAAGATTTAACAGCACTTCCCCACGCCGATTAAGGTAGCCAAACCACTCACCGTATTCTGGATCAGCAAAGTGTGACCAGGCGTAATCGTGCATCTTTTGATACCACTCCCAACACGCCTCACGTCCTGTCAGGCGATCGCCCATTGCCAATGCAACCAAAGACTCTAAGTGAACCCACCACAGTTTCTGATCCCATTCCAATTGCTGTGGGGGATGACCGTCTGCATCCATAAAGTAATATAATCCGCCGTACTCACTGTCCCAGGCAAAATTGAGGATATTTAGCACCACATCAACGGCTTGGTTAATCGTTTTAGTATCATTACGACGGCGGGCGATGTCCATGATAAACCACATCGCTTCGATACCGTGACCGGGATTTATCAATCGTCCGTCAAAAGAATCAATGTGGGAACCGTCGGGGGCGACGTTTTCGTACATCAGCCCCCGTTCTTGGTCTAGAAAATCGCTCATCACTTCCTGAACAGTAGCAGCCAGGACGTTTTCAAGGGTTTCCTTGGGTAGCAGCCATTCCATTTCCAGAGTCAGGTTGGCTAAAATCATCGGCACTGCTAGGGCTTTCATCGGGCGCGTACCGGGATAAGTCTTGTTATAGTTGCCCTTCGGGTTGTCCTGGCGGCGCAAAACGTTGTTGTAAGCTTGCATCGCCACATCCTTTGCCCAGTCTTCACCAGAGGCGAGTGCGTATTGACTAAATGCCATTGCTGCAAAGCAATCAGAAAAGATATTGTAGGGCTGAACCAGTGGCTTCCCTTCACGGGTTAGTGCAAAGTACCAGTTCCCGTCGGCATCTCGACCATGTTGGGTAAGAAAATTAGCACCATTACTAGCAATTTTCAGCCAATTTTCGCGTTTTTCTAACTGGTTGTAAAGCATGGAAAAAGTCCACACCTGGCGGTTTTGCAGCCAGACAAATTTATCTGTGTCATAAACCTTACCCTCGCGCTCAAGACAAGTGAAATAGCCGCCTTGCTCCCAGTCAATTGAGTGTTTTTCCCAAAATGGGAGTACGTTGTTGAGGAGCGCGTTTTTGTAAAGTTCAGCAAGCTCTTTAAAGTCGTACTCCATAAATATGCTCCCCTTTGCACCAAAACCAACAGCCTCAATTATCGCCTCTGTCGTAGGTAGTTCACAAATCGTTGGTCATACTGATGAATCTGAAGAAAAATTTTACCAAAAAGGGGGTGAGGGGTCTTGCCCCTCAGGGCAAACCTGATATACTGTGTTAAGTAGATGCACCCTGATGATCTGGAGAGCTACCCAAGTGGCTCTCTTTTTTTTTGGCATCAGAAAATTTTCTCACCAAAAAATTTTACCAAAAAGGGGGTGAGGGGTCTTGCCCCTCAGGGCAAACCTGATATACTGTGTTAAGTAGATGCACCCTGATGATCTGGAGAGCTACCCAAGTGGCTCTCTTTTTTTTTGGCATCAGAAAATTTTCTCACCAAAAAATTATCAAAAACGGGGTGAGGGGTCTTGCCCCTCACTGCAAACCTGATATACTGTGTTAAGTAGATGCACCCTGATGATCTGGAGAGCTACCCAAGTGGCTCTCTTTTTTTTGGTATCAGAAAATTTTCTCACCAAAGAATTTTACCAAAAAGGGGGTGAGGGGTCTTGCCCCTCATGGCAAACCTGATATACTATGTTAAGTAGATGCACCCTGATGATCTGGAGAGCTACCCAAGTGGCTCTCTATTTTTTTTGGCATCAGAAAATTTTGTCACCAAAAAATTTTATCAAAAAGGGGGTGAGGGGTCTTGCCCCTCATGGCAAACCTGATATACTGTGTTAAGTAGATGCACCCTGATGATCTGGAGAGCTACCCAAGTGGCTCTCTGTTTTTTTCTTTTTGTTGTGTTTGTTTTGTGTTTGCTGTCCTCCGTGAAATTTCATAAAAATATTAAAAAATGTAAATAAGGGGTATAACCAATCATCCCAAAAATGAGATAATATGATATGAAAGATGCACCCTGATGATCTGGAGAGCTGCCCAAGTGGCTCTCTTTTTTTTTCTTTACTTATAGATATTAGTCATTAAATAGGAGTCATTTGTCAAGAGTTATTTAGGAGCAAGTTGTGAACACTCGGACGAAGGACAAAAGCTTGATATAATCGCTCCTCAAACCACTAAGAGTTGTGGGAGAAAATAAATGGCAGACTGGCAGGAAATTACTGGTGGTGTCACAGCACCCAGGGGGTATCGCGCAGCAGGGATTGCAGCAGGATTGAAACCTTCGGGATTGCCGGATTTGGCTTTGATAGTGTCAGATGTGGAGGCGATCGCCGCAGGTGTATTTACGACAAGTCATGTCAAAGCAGCCCCTGTAGATTATTGCCGACAACGCTTGCAAGGAAAGCATAGCGCTCGTGCTATCCTCTGCAACGCCGGACAAGCAAACGCAGCTATCGGCAATCAAGGCTGGTTAGATGCCTTAGAAAATGCCATGATGGTAGGACAAGCACTAGGTATCCCTTCAGAATCGGTGCTACTCGCTTCTACTGGGGTGATTGGGCAACGAATTCGCATGGATGCACTCAAAGCAGGAATTCCCAAACTCGTAGCCGCCCTTTCCGAAACAGGATCAGATGCAGCAGCAAGGGCAATCATTACCACAGACTTGGTGACAAAATCTATTGCCTTAGAAACAACGATAGGCGATCGCCCAGTACGGATTGGCGGTATTGCCAAAGGTTCTGGAATGATTCATCCCAACATGGCAACGATGCTTGCGTTTGTTACCTGTGATGCAGCGGTGTCTCCCAGCTTATGGCAACAAATGCTGAGTCGCGCAGCTGATAGAAGCTTCAATTCGATTACCGTTGATGGCGATACAAGCACCAACGACAGCTTAATCGCCCTTGCCAACGGTCAATCGCGCACCCCAGCAATTACCGAAATGGGCGCAGAAGCAGAAAAATTAGAGGCAATGTTAACAGCAGTTTGCCAGCACTTGGCGAAGGCGATCGCCCGTGACGGAGAAGGCGCAACTTGTTTGATAGAAGTGCAAGTCACAGGGGCGCAGGATGAACAAGCAGCCCGTCAAGTTGCCAAAACCATTGCAGGTTCTTCTCTTGTCAAGTCTGCCATTTTTGGACGCGATCCCAACTGGGGACGCATCGCCGCTGCTGCGGGACGGGCTGGAGTTCCTTTTGAGCAAGAAAACCTGAAAATAAAGTTAGGGGATTTCTTGCTGATGGAAAATGGTCAACCACTCCCATTTGACCGCAAAGCCGCAAGTGAATATATGAAGAAAAAAGCCGCAACAGATGCTTCTATGGCAGAAGATGCGATCGCCACTAACATGAGCAATGATTTGTCTGTAGATCGCAGTACTGTTAAAAAACAACGGGTAGACAATCCGGTGGTAATTTCCGTGACTCTTGGCAATGGTTCTAGTTCAGGTATCGCTTGGGGCTGTGATTTGAGTTACGACTACGTGAAGATTAACGCGGAGTATACGACTTAACGGTGCGAAGAATAGCAAATGGCGAAACCAGTAGATATCGGCGGCAAGCGTTTACAGCAGTTTTCACGTATTTGAACCACACTGTAAGGGCACAGCATTGCTGTGCCCCTACGGCAAATGTGGTCTATTTACCTGAAAATAGCTGTAATTTGCTTGAACCGACAGAAGCCCCACGTCTGACCCGTAGGGCAACGTGGGATGAATGGCGGGGCGCTCAAGGTACGTCCCCCGACTAATATCAACCGTCGCTTGATTCAGGAGTGGAGACAGTGCGAAGAAGTGCCAATCTCCGTGTTGGGCAACCTATCAACAAGCGTCTTCAACAATTTGAGTAACCGTCTTATCTTTGCTTGCGGCATATGACCGTAATTTGTTTAATCTACTTTGTTGATATCCTTAAATTTCATCGTGATTCTTTCATAACGGGTAGTCGATATCTACCCGTTATGTTAACATAGAGAAGTGTTGACGCTCGTCTAAAACACTGGTCAACCATCTGTACCTAGACAACTGAAGATATGGGGTTTTACTGGGAAGTGCGGTCTTAAACTGCTTGAAATAAAGCCGACTACTGCCGACCGTATGTAAAATCTTCAAGGAACGTAGGGGAATGGTTTTTTTTAATCATTCAAGTCGGGAGGGGCACGTGCCTGACTATAAACTGCGGTAGTGGGAAACAGTTGGAGTACCACGTTCGCGCAGCGTCTCCCCTTGGGAGAACGAATTTCACCGAAGGAGTAATCCGCTCTTATGCCTACACCTACAAAGAACAGAGGTGTAGGAGTGTCACTGTAGCACCGGATGATTGGGTAAAATCGGTAACGCAGTTCCCCGATGTCTTAGCACGAGAAATTTAACCTCTGAAACTCAGAGGTTAAATTTCTCGGCAATTATTTGAATTCTTTTGGCAACACAGTATTCAATTCATTACGACTGTCAAAAAAAATATGAAAAATCGTTTGATGTCATGTCCGATTAAATAACCTTACTAAGTTTGTAGTGAGGAATGCGCGTCCTCTTCCACGAAAACAAGGACTAACACGGCAATCGCGATTGGCTCCGCCACTGCCCCGAATCGCAATCACACTGTTTGACTTGTTTCTCTCAGAACTGAAGCCTCATACACCCGTTTCATTCCATCTAGACATGCATTGCACTCTGGTCCACAAATTTACCCATAAAAAGTCCACTATGAGTGCAGCAAAGGTTGTTCGGTTTTGTACGGATAAAATGTAGCGGAGCAACGCCGGATTTTACCTGCTGGGTTAGACGATGTAAGACGGGCGATCGCCCGCTATCGTTGTTTGAGCCTAGAATCCCCGCACATAAGGGGGCGGGGAATATGTTAATAGTTTCTCAACTTGTCCTGCCACAAATTTCAATCGTCCAACAAACTCATCAATGCTTGAAATTCAGGGTCTTGCAACTCTGACAATTGATGCTGTAACTTTGACAATTGACTCTGTAATGCTTGAGCTACGTAGAGCATATTAAATTCTTGTGCAATTTTTAGCTGATTTTCTTTGATTTTGATTTGTTGAAGCAGGTGGTTTTCAACGTGTGTTGAATCATAATATTGAGTAATCATAGTTGCACCTCTGTTGATAAATTGATGCACAAAACTCAGTATTATTCAAAATTCATAGCATAATTTTTGCTCCGACATTTAAAATCACTATAGATAAATGCCTGATTAATACCATGATCGATTCTCTTGCTGATACGGCAAGGCTTCGAGAACTGCTCGCCAACGACTACCGTAAATTACCAGCACTCAAGCAAAAGATTGTACAATTGTTCTCGGTAATTAATGAACCGGGAAACAGAACTTCGTTCATGGCTTGTCTTAATCAAATCGGCATAAAGGATGTCAGTTGGGGCGTGTTCTTATAATTATTATTAATTGTCGCTTCAAATCGTAATAGGTGATTCTACGTAGATAGTCGGTTCTTGCATTTTAAATTCAATTCCATAATTGTGAAGATGCTTAGAAATTTTCTCGTTTGCTAACTCCAATAACCGCTTTCTTAGTTGAATTGAATTTTCACTCGAACCTAATATAAAAAATGTCACTCTAGCATGGGTTGTTTGATTTTCAGATCCGTCTGTAAAGGTAATATTGGTACTGCCTGGGTCAATTCCAAATAATGAGTTAGTACTATTAGCAATGACTTGCTGCACCAGTGCTTGCTCTCGCTCTTCCAGAAACTTCAAAAAGTCGATGTACAGCAAGACCATCACCTTCTTGCCTCTAGTAATATTTTCAATTTCTAAATTTGCCAATATGGAATTTGGCACAATAAAAAGTGTACTTTTTGCCGCTGTACGAATCTTGGTAGAGCGTAAACCAATCGACTCCACTCGACCAAATAAACCTTCTGGAATTTGTTGAGAACGTTGTAAACGAATATATTCTCCAGGAACAAAGGGGCGATCTAAATACAACACGATAGTTCCCAATAATTGCTCTAAAGTCTTCTGAGCAGCAAAAGCAACGGCCACACCCGCAATTCCTAAACCCGTTACTAAACCAATTAAATCAAATCGGTTCTTGGCAAAAGCTAGTACAGCAAAAAAGCCAATAATCACATTTGCTAAAGTCTCAAATACTAGTAGTAGTTCATCAACTTCCCGACCAAACTTGCGGAGTAAATCTATTCCATAAACGAGGAGAAATTGACGAAATAAACGCGAGAGTAGGCAGGCAACGCTAATAATGACTGCCAAATCAATAAAAGGATCTATAAAGTTATAGACTGGTTGATACTCCTTAATCCAATTTAAAGATAAAGAAATTAAGATTAAGGTACCAGCAATTTTAAATAAGCTCCTAATTGGGTAGATTAATTTTTCATAAATTGTAGTCAGTTGCTGTGGAAAAAATTGCCTGAGAAGCAACCTGACAAGCAAAGGTGTATATCTTCCTAGTAGGAAAGACAACAGTATAAATAGTAGAAATATTCCAAAATTAATTAATACAGATTTAGCTACTTCTTCAAAGTGTATAAGATTTTGAATAATTTGTGAAAAATTCATAAATGACTTTTAAATTGTAATAGGAGAATCAACATAGATAGTTGGCTCGTCAATATCAAAAGCGATACCATATCCCTTTAAACGCTGGGTAATACTTTGATTAGCAAGGTCAAGGAGTTGACGTCGCAGTCCCATTGAAACTTCACTAGAACCTAAAATAAAAAAGGTAATTTGTGCTTGCGTTCGCTCTGCTGTTTCTACCTTAGAAGACTGCCCTACTTGCTCTGGCAAATCTCTAAAAATAACATCGGTGCTGCGCGTATCAATTCCAAAAATATCGACGGTACTTTCAAGGATAATCTGGCGAATAAAAGCTCGTTCTTCATTTTCAATGGCGCGATAGAAGTTTAAATAAGTAACTGCCATCACCTTCTTAGCGCCAGTAAAGTTTTCAATGTTAACCTGGGTGAGTGAACTGTTAGGTACAATCATCAACGTACCCTTACCAGAGGTGCGAATTTTGGTAGAGCGTAAGCCAATTGATTCAACTCGACCAAAAGTTCCATCTGGTAAGCCAATATAGTCATCAATGACAAAGGGACGGTCAAGATAAATAACGACACCACCTAATACTTGTTCCAATATCTTCTGGGCAGCAAAGGCTATTGCTAGACCACCAACCCCTAAACTCGCTACCAGTCCAAAAATGTTGATTTGATGAGTTTCGGCAAAGATAATAGTTGCTACAACTACAATAATTATATTTGCAAGTAACTTAGTAAGAAGTAGTAATTCACTGTTAACTTTTCGCCCACTTTTGATAGCTGCATCTAACAGATAGAAATCAAAAAATTGCTTGAATAGTTGAGAGGCTAACCAACTGGCAGTAATAGTTAAAGCTAATCCGATGGGAATTTCTATCAGCCTAGACCAATCCGATTCTGGGAGTAAAATTGCGAATATATCAGCAAGTAAAAGACAAAATGCAACGCCCAGCCAGTTTTCATAAGGCTTGACAACTTTTTGATAAGCAACTCTTTCTTTCAAAGAAATGAAACGAGTTATTAGTGATTGTACAAAGCTCATAGTACGTAAACCCAGTATAGGGAGAAAGAAGCCACCACTGATGAAAGCCAATAACCAAGTCAATCCTAGAGCGCCGATTTGTAATCTGCCATCGCTATTCAAAACTTCAAACAAGGAATCTAGCACTAGTAAACTCCATTTTTTTGCTGATATATACTATTACATTTTGCTGGAATAAATCTAAACTGCATTCCTTATGCTTCAATGAGGGACAGCGCTTAATATTTGCTTATGCTCTAAAGTTAAAGCATAGGCGCGGATCTCCCGCCGTAAGCGCAAAGCGTACCGCAGGCATACGCGCTGCATAACCCTATGCCCTACGGGCACGCTACCGGGCGATGGCGCAAAGCGATCGCTGGAAGCGATCGCGTCACTTCGATTCTCTAAAAGAGGCGATTGAATAGGACGAGCCGTTGCCATACCAGCATTCCTTGAGCTGATTGGGAAATTGTGCTCGCACAAGCAGTTGTTGAGTCATAGCATTAGGTGGGTATGTCTGAGGAGCCAAGACTCTATGGTTGTAGGGTTCTTCATACAAAAAGCCAAAGCAGGGATTGAGCGCCGAGCCAGAACTTGCCAATGCAGTTAAAAGACTGGCTAAAAGAACAATCAGTAGCCTCGCCCAAAATGTCACCCAAATTGTTTCCACTAGCTCAATACTTTTTTGGCTCAGGTGAGTGAGTTTATTCATAAACATTGCTCCGTTAATTTTTCTGTTGTCTAATTAGTTTTTTGTCAGTATAGGCAACATCTTTTCGCCAAATACCTCAATGAACTGCTGCTGCTCTGGGTTAACGTTATGCAGAATGATATCAAGTTCGGATGAATACTTGTCATTACCCTAGCAACCCCACCCCCGTAAAGCTACGCTTCACGTCCCCTCCCCGCTTGCGGGGAGGGGATAAAGGGGTGGGGTGCAGTTGCTGAACTAAATTGTGATTTTCACATGGGCATCTTGGTCTGAAGTATTCAGCAGACAGGCAGTTTCATGGCTGGTAAACTGGAGTTCAGGTCCGTGGCTATAAGCGGGGATGTAACCTTCAGCTATTGCCCACCTTGTTTGTCCAATTGGGTTACTCATAATCGAATCTCCTGAGTTCAAATTTGCGCTTGCAAAATTTCTCTATTCACCCACGCTCAATTGATGCAGAGAAATCTGTTTGCATACACTCTCTAGGGCTAGCATCAGTGACTGCATCAGTTCAGAATTTTCACTATAGTCAGCAGGTGCTAGGTTGACTACTCGCTGACTTTGGGTAATGCTTAACTCTTGCCCCCAATCCTGGGGTGTGCGGTTTTTGTAAACGCCGATCGCTATCCCCTGTTCCTCATTCAGTAGTGAGAAGCAAGGAATATCAGACGCTCCATCTCCAACATAAATCACCTGCGTCAATGGTACGTGCAGTTCCTCTTGTGGCACATCCCGATAAACAAATGTCCGACCATCGTCCTTGTCATAGTCTACACCTTTGGCAATTTGGAACAGATAGCGCGTTTTCTCAGTGTGAGTAACAATCTTCTTGAGAAACTCAATTCCCCCCTCTTTGCCATAGTGAAACTCGCAGCCCCACATTGCTTTAAAGTTAGGGGCAATGCAGTTATGACGGGCAATTTCTACCATCCCGCAGGTGATTAAGTAAAACTCAACTTCCACTTTTGGATTGAGTTGATAAGCAAGCTGTCGCAGGCGATCAAACATTTTCGACACCCCATCAAAGGGAGCTAACTGTTGACCAAACCAGACAAGATATTCCTGTGTAATTTTGTTGCCTTGTCGCTGCGATTCCTCAATCAAAGCGTAGAATCGGGCAAGTATCTTGTCCCAACCGCTGTCAATCAGTGGTTGAATACGTCGGGCGCGAAATTGAAGAGCGTCAATACCGCAGCTGTTGAGCAGACTATCGACAGTATCCGGCACAAGAGTATCGTCGAAGTCGAAAACTACGGCAATGCGGTTAGAAAGTGATTTAGTTGCTAGAGTCATAACAATAAGCTTCAGTTACAGTTAACCAACAACGGCAATTTGATAGTTGCGGTTCTCCCAGTGGTTAGGGTGATCACGGGTAACATACCTCCTATCAAGTTGACTCGAAACTGCCGACGTAGGGCGAGCTTCTACTGACTACTGACTGAGTAGCTGGTAAAGGTAGATAACCGCAAATACAGCGAAGAAAATTCCGGCAACAGCAGTTGCACCAAACGTAAACTTTGACGGGCTCAATTCCTTGGGCAACATCCGGTAGTTCAGGTACAGGGTCAGTCCCGTGACAATGGGGATGTGAGCAGCTTCAATTGCTCCTGCTGTTTGCAGCAAGCCGACAAGTTCGCCAAAGAACAGGTAGATGGCAATGGGCAGCACTGCCAGAAGCACCACTATGTAGAAACGCTGCAAGAACTTTTCGTTCGTCCAGCGACCCCTTACCCCAAACCCTTGTAAAATAATCTGCGTACCATCGGCAAACATCCGCCCAAAGCCATCTTCTACTGAAAGCGTGGTGCTACAGAAGGTGATGAAAACAATAGCCACCATAAACCAGAAGCCTAAGGGTCCCCACAAATCGCCCAGTAAACGACCCAGAGTTTCGGCAACCTGACTTTCTTTTGGCACCAACCCTTCTGGACGCAGCAACTCTCCACCAAGAATCAGAAAAGATAGTGCTGCCAATAGCGCACCAACCACCGCTAAGGTGTTGGAAAAGGTCATTAGAGAAATCCAGCCAAGCAGCTTTTTTCTTTGCTCCTGATTTAGTTGCTTAGGGTCGATCCCCTCTTGCCCCTTGATACCAGCAGCGCCGTACCCTTTAGCTTCGATCCAATAGGAGTACCACATCAATCCTGCTGCCCCTGCTAGCATAAAACCCAGCCAAGGCAGAATTTCCTGATATTGCACGTTATTAGGAATTTGAGGGACTAAACCCCCTGCCAGTTGTTGAATGTTGGGGAAGACAAAAATTGCCGCAACTACTACTGCCAGTGTACGGGCGATACCCACATAGGAAGAAATCTTTTCAACTACAGAGTATTGCCCTAAAAGGACGATCGCCGCCGTCACAATGATGATAATTACCGTCCACATCTGGACAGTTCCTCCTGTCATTAAAACCAGTGCTGTGGCGGCAGCACCTGCGAGTCCCGCAACGGTAGAGATTGCTACAAACACCTGCGGCAGCAAAATCAGCCAGACTGCCCAGTTTTTCGGACCGGGAATTTGCTTGAAGCCTTCAAGTATCGTTGTGCCGGTGCAAACTGAAAAGCGACCCACTTCACGGTTAATAAACCATTTGAGGATCACAGCGGCAAGCAGCGCCCACAGCAGAGAATAGCCGTAGAGAGCCGCGATTCTAGGTGTAAACAGCAACTCTCCTGAACCCGCTGCCGAGAGCATCCACAAAAAACTTGGTCCCAACCACAGAAAGCGCTGCCAACCCTTTGGTGGCTGCGGTATCTGTTGATTGCTGCCCTCACTCTGCTTGTTAGATGTTTCTACTGAAGAAGTGTGATTATTTTTATCGTTCATTTTTGTGCCATTTTTGCTTGCTTTTAGGACTAATTTCTAAAGTCCAAGGCATGAGCGATTCACTCAATGCATCCACAGCAATGCATTGCCAATGGTTGCAACAATCATGTTTATCTAGAAGGTGTCACGCTTCTTGCTACAAGTAAGTTGCTGTTTTATGGGACTATACCCAGGCGATCGTTTTCTTCATATTCAGGTTCTTCACAGCCAGCAGCAAGCGCTAACATTGCTCCAACAAAAAGCACAGAAATCAATTGTTTAGAAATAGCCATTGTTCTTATCTCCTTGTCATTCTTTGACTAAATTTTTTAGCTTTCACCTTTTATCAAAAAAAAGATAAATTATAACCAATAAATGCTAAAATAATACTTTCGGTCAATTCCATAACTACTGTCTTAAAAAATATTATTTTTTTATGCTTTATAGATAGGAATACAACTTATTTTTATATAAGCATTTTTTCTAATTGATCAAAATTGGATTTTAGATCTCAAATAATTCTTTATTTTTTTATTGTTACTGCAAAATATTTAGATGATAAATTTAAAAAAATAAGAAAATATTAAGCGTGTCAATCTAATTTAAGGACTGAGGAACTGTATACAATTTGAAGATAAGCCTCAATAGTGGAAAACTCGTGGAGAATTCAAGCTTGTTTTCCAAAGTAATACTAAAGAGATAGTGCTACTAACTCAATTTGAATAGCTAAGGATGATTGCAAGCCTTAAGTTGACCGCACTCCTATGCAACATATATTGGATCAGGTCATAATACTATTGAGGGCTAAATAAATCTATCCAAAGGAATAAGAATACGTTACTGAAGGTATCTGAGATTCTTGAGTCTTTAGTCTTCTTCACCAAGAAAGAACTTAGAACGAGCATTGCCAGAATTCAGCTTAGGAATTAAAAACTCTGTTGTTAAATATCAGCATGAGTTTTGTACAACCAGAGTGGAGAGTGTTAGTCAGAAGCCCCTAAATTTATTTATGGAAAAGATTCTTTCCTTACTTAACCCAAGTTGCGGGTTATCTGAGTTCGAGCGCTTCGCAGTCTGAGATTAATGCGATCGCCAATGCCAATTTAGCGGTTGCGCAGAGCGCAACCGTCACTCAGAGTTAGTTCCAATGAAGAGTCT
>JAHHIB010000066.1 GCA_019359075.1 Kalymmatonema hyalinum WJT4-NPBG1 | reverse complement strand
GCAAGTCGTCAATGATAGCATAGACAGCAATTGTTTCATTTAACATAATTCCCCTCCGTTTTTCTTACTGGAGGGGATTTTATTATCTTTGCGATCGCCTTCTCAAATAACTAGCAACTTGGGTTACATAAGTGACAAGATGGAACCGCTACGCAAAAAGATGCAGGAATACATCGATAATGGATTGCGTCTGGGTTGGTTAATTGATACAAAAAATCAAAAAGTAGAAATTTATCGCGCTTTACAGCCAGTGGAAGTGTTGGATAATCCAACAAGTTTATCAGGAGAAGATGTTTTACCTGGGTTTGTTTTAGATTTACAAGTTGTGTTTAGTTAGCATAAATGTTTTCGTTGCTTGTAGGCGATACGCATGATTCTTTATGCGATTGCCGTTGTATAGTTGTGTAGTTCGTAAAACACAACTTTTTTTGCTGGTAAAGTGTGATTAATCTCGACACCAATACCGCGATCGCATTCATTGCTGAAGGTTCTACCGTTCGTCATCAGCTACGGGCGTTCGTTCAGGACCAGCAATTGATGATGGCACAAACTGCTTTTGATGAATTTACGAATATTGTGAAGTATTCAGGGGGAACTTTGGAGCAGGAAAGGGCAAATCGGTTCCTAGAGCGAGTTACGGTTGTGCTTGATAGTCCCTCAATTGCAGCCCAAGCCTTAAAGCCAACACGGAGTTTAGACCCTAACGATATAATCATTTTAGGCATGGGCGATCAGATGGGAATTGTTACCATGACAGCTGATGCAAAGGCGGTTCGTGCTGCCAGTGCCCAAGGCGTTGATTTTAACGTCTATCTTCACCCTCCCTACCCATTGACAGGTAGCTGAATCATGCAAAAAACAATTCCAGCCCATCTTGTCAGTACCTATCAGTTGCTTCAATGTGCTTTTCCCCAGGGCATCGAAGAGCAAGAATACATTCCCCTATTGTCGATTCTCTATGAGCAAATGTCTGATCGAGGTTTAGCTCAAGTGATTGCTGAGTTTACAGCTCGAGAGTATCATGCCGTCCTCAACGATATATATCGAGTTGGAGCAGTCGGGACTCTTCCTCTTTCATCCGAGATCGAACAAGTTCTCAATAGCGTTAAACAGAAATTAATTCGCTGCGATTACCAGAAGTGGCTGATTGAAGGCTAGTCGTGTTAGTAAACGGTAAAGGATTAGTTTCTGTAGCGGTATTTTTGTGATGGGTTTTCCGGTTACCCACCGATACACAACGAGCATTAAATACTCTACGCTATATCCACGGTAATCCCAGAGCCGCCCAAATGCGACGCAGTTTTTTCTACGATTTCAGCAACTACGGCACTTATGACCAATTGACTTTTGACGGACTGACTCAATGGCATCCGGCTTTTCTAGGACTGGGTAAAACATTGGATGAATGTGCTAAAAAGTACCGGGGCTTTTGTCAACGACATAAACCAAAACCAAAACCAGCCTGCAAGTCAAACTGGGGAAGTAAGCTGCTGGCTGGTCATAAAATTAGCCGGAATAAAGGTAAGCACAAATCCTCTCCCGGTCAGTTGACACTTTGGGAGCAGTTCGAGGTATTGGAATGCCCGCAAGTGGCAGAAGTGGTAAAGAAGTTTGTCCCAGCTAATAGAGCGTTTGACGGAAGTTGCATTAATGAGGTATAAACTAGTTGATTGGATTCAAGGATTTGGCGTGAAGCCATTGCGCCCCTTGCGTGGGTTTCCCCCTGTCCCTCGCCTCCTTGCGGCTGCTTCCTCCGACATGCGAACGATGGTTACGCTGGGTCCCACGACCGTATACTGGGTCTGGGTCTCGGTCGCTCCTAGGGTCTGGGTCTTATGGGTCGGGGTCTCCCCTAAACTGCTCTCTTCGCTAGACCCAAAAGCCCCCGCCGCCGCCGAAAAATCCGCCCCCAAAGCGCCAACAACAACCGCCACAGACAAACCCGCCACGAGACAAACCCGCCGACAAACCGCCCACACACCGACTCGTAATTTTGTTTCCGCGTCGTGGTTTTTAATATTTATGGTTTTCATCTTTTTTTATTTCTACTACAAAAGATAATCGAAAATAGTTGTTATATTTTACCCTTTTTTGGATAAAATGTCAAAAAATATTTCCAAAAAAGATTCACAAAATTTTGCAAAAATTAAGGCAATCAGTGGGGGCTTGAACCACCACTGATTAAAAAGGTCAATTCGGTCCTAATCCCGCAGCACCAGCATAAACAGCGCGATCGCCTAGTTCATCTTCAATTCGTAGCAAACGGTTGTATTTTGCTACCCGTTCGCTGCGACAGAGGGAACCCGTTTTAATTTGACCGGCACGAGTTGCGACTGCTAAATCAGCAATAGTTGTGTCTTCTGTTTCTCCAGAACGATGGCTGATGATTGACCGGAAGCCGTTGCGAGTTGCCAAGTCAATTGTTTGCAGCGTTTCTGTCAGCGAACCAATTTGATTAAGTTTAATCAAAATCGCGTTACCAGCTTTGCTTTCAATTCCTTTTTGCAAGCGCGTGACGTTAGTTACAAACAAGTCATCCCCGACCAACTGCACCCGAGAACCCAACTTCTGAGTCAGTAACTGCCAATTTTGCCAATCTTCCTCATGCAAGCCATCCTCAATCGACACAATCGGGTATTGGTCAACAAGTTGCCCGAGGTAGTCAACAAACTCAACCGGAGAGTGAGGTTTGCCGTCGTAGACATACTGCCCATCTTTGTAAAACTCACTTGCCGCAACATCCAACGCCAAAGCCACTTGTTCCCCTGGTTTGTACCCAGCCTTCTCAATCGCCGCCACCAGCAACTCCAAAGCCACCTGATTTGACTCCAAGTTGGGGGCAAAACCGCCTTCATCCCCCACCCCAGTCAATAACCCTTTTTCATCTAACACTTTGCTGAGGGTGGCAAACACCTCCGCACCCCAACGCAATGCTTCCCGGAAAGAAGGTGCGCCAACGGGGACAATCATAAACTCTTGAAAATCCACGTTATTAGCTGCGTGCGCGCCACCATTAATCAAATTCATCAGCGGTACAGGTAACAAATTCGCTAATGGACCGCCTAAGTAGCGATAGAGGGGAATTCCCAAGGACTCAGCACCGGCTTTGGCTGCTGCCAGGGAAACCGCTAAAATCGCATTAGCGCCAAGCTGGGATTTGTTAGGAGAACCATCCAAGGCAATCATCGTGCGATCGAGCAATTCCTGGTTGAGGGCATCCAAGTCTATCAACTTTGGGGCAAGTGCTTCTTTAACGTTTTGCACCGCCTTGAGTACGCCCTTACCCCCGTAACGTGCCTTATCCTGATCCCGCAGTTCGTGCGCTTCAAAAGTGCCAGTAGACGCACCACTGGGAACCTGCGCCAATCCTACAACACCGTTGACCAAATGCACTTCTGCTTCAACTGTTGGTCTGCCCCGAGAGTCAAGAATTTCGCGGGCGACAATAGCTTCTATGGCAGTGTCAAACATTTGTTCTTCGTCCTTTGTCATGAGTTCTTTGTTCTTCGTCCTTTGTCATTAGTCTTTTGTTAAGGAATAATGACAAATGGTTAATAGTCCAATGGTTAACCCGAGAATCTAGCATAGGGCGTTTAAGTGACTCTATAGGCTGACATTAACGAAGATTTCCAGCGATATGGTTTATCCAAGTTTATGCTCAACAGGAGATTGACAGAAAAAATATGGACTTGTGACGCAGAACCCCTCTTGGAAAAGCAGATTTTTGTCTATCAAACCACAGATAGACACACATGAACACCGATAAATTATCTGTGTCCATCTGTGTGCTTCTGTGGTTCCAAATACTAAACCCGGATTTTTGCGACCAGTCGAATGAAATTTTCCTAGGCTTGGCAGTGCCTACTATATCTACACCTTGCTTGGTAAGGAATGCCGATTCTACTTTAGTCCCTCAAAAGTTCCTCAAATTTTCCCTCTAGGCTCCAAGTAAATCCTTCCCTAACACAGAGAGAGAAAAACAATGACCCAAAAGAAAACTAACCCTTACCCAGCTTTGATGGAAATTCCCGCCGGATACCTCAACATTATGGGCTATATCGATGAATCCGAGGTGAATGGTCCTGGATGTCGTGCTGTTGTTTGGGTGCAGGGATGTTTGCGGGAGTGCCCAGGTTGTTTTAATACTGAGTCCTGGTCATTTGAAATGAATCAACTGATATCCGTTGACAACCTTGCGGAAAAAATTCTCAGCAATCCTCGCAATCAAGGAGTGACATTTTCTGGAGGGGAACCCTTTTGGCAAGCCCCTGCATTGGCTGCTCTTGCACGCAAGGTAAAAGCCGGTGGGTTGAATGTGATGTCTTTTTCTGGTTTTACTTTGGAACAGTTACAATCCCAGTATCCGCCAGCTGGCGCTCAAGACTTATTGGAGCAGTTGGACATCCTGATTGATGGTCCTTACATCCAGTCGCTGGGAATTAACTCACCTGATTCTCCTGTTTCGTCCAGCAATCAAAGGGTTCACGTCTTTAATCCCGCCTTAGAAGACAAGATTACCTGGGCAAGCGACCAAATAGAGGTTCATATTTTCAAAGATGGTAGCCGTCTGATCACTGGCTACCGAGGGGGGTTGGAGTTGTCGGAGGAATAAGGGAGAAATCAATTCAAAATTCAGGCATTAGGAGTCTGTTCCTCATCCCCCTCATCCCCCCACTTTCCCAATATGGAACCAGTTGCCAGATTACAATATTGAGCGGAACCACAAAAAATTAAGCCAAAGGAGATAATTATGCGACTCCTGCACACGATGCTACGGGTAGGTAACCTTGAGGAATCTCTGAAGTTCTACTGTGATCTCTTGGGAATGAAGCTACTGCGTCAAAAAGATTACCCAGGGGGAGAGTTTACTCTGGCTTTTATTGGCTACGGTGACGAAAGTGAAAATACGGTCCTAGAACTTACCTACAACTGGGGTGTGGAAAAGTATGACTTGGGCGATGCTTACGGTCATATCGCCATTGGTGTTGATGATATTTACACCACCTGTGAGAACATCAAAAAACTTGGTGGTAAAGTTGTGCGGGAACCAGGACCAATGAAACACGGTTCTACGGTCATTGCTTTTGTGGAAGACCCAAATGGATATAAGGTAGAACTTATTCAACTGAGTACTCACAGTTCTAGTGTTAAACAAGAAACTGAACAGCAAATGATTGCTCAGTAAATCTAACTAAAAACATGGGTGTGATGGAGTTCAGCCTAAAGCAATGCCTACGGCAAAGAATTCGTTCTCGAAAATTGTTGGCTAGGAATTTACTCATTTGTGGAATTCTCAGCCAAGTTATCTGCTTCCCAAAAGCAGCGAATTCTTTGCCTTCTCCACAGCAGCCAGAAACTGCTATTGCAATTTCTCATGCCGAGGATGACCCCGCTGATTGCAAGATACTAGATAAATTAGAACAGTTTACTGGCTCAACGGTACCAGCAGAATTTCCAGAGGCATCTGTGGTGACGGATGTGGCAAAAGATGAAATGACAGGAGTAACAGATAAACTATTCGTTACATCCCAAGCAGAATTCACGACTTCTGATACAAAGTCCCCATCTGTAAACGAGTCTGGTAATGTTGCTCCGAATGCTGAGACATCACAACAGCAGCCTTCGGTAAACGAGTCTGGTAATGTTACTCCGAATGCTGAGACATCACCTCAGCAGCCTGCGGTTTCTGAATTGTCTGATGTTCAACCGACAGACTGGGCTTATCAGGCATTGCGATCGCTCATGGAACGTTATGGTGTCCTCTCTGGTTATCAGGATGGCACCTTTCGTGGTAACCGCCCTGTGTCTCGTTATGAATTTGCTGCTGGCTTGGCGGCTACCTTAGATAAAGTCGATAGCTTGATTGCTAATCGTCTTGGAGATGAGTTTATTCAACAAGACTTGATGACTTTACGACGGTTACAAAGAGAATATCGTTCTGCCTTGGATGAATTGCAGCAGAGTGTCAACAGAATTGGCGATCGCGTCCCTCAACTCGAAGCAAATGAATTTTCTACCACAACAAAACTCCAAGGTCAAGCTATTATTGCTTTAACACAGGGTAGTCATGCAAACACTACCATCGTCGCCCGCCAACGATTAAATCTTTTAACAAGCTTCGACAGCAAAGATTTACTCCTGACTCAGCTAGAAGCTGGTAACAATGGGGATGATGCGATCGCTCGGGTACAAAACAAGAACCTTAACCTGTTGGGAACGACTGGTTTAATTGCCAATGGTGGCGGACTTGATTATGTGGAAGTTGAGAACCGTTTCAAACTCAGACGCTTGTACTACTCGTTTCGTCCTGTGTCAGATTTGGCTGTAACTGTTGGGGCAAAAATGTCTCCACGCGATTTTATTGACCGTAACAGATATGCTAACAACGAGGCGGTTGATTTTAGTTCCAGCTTTTTTCTGAATAACCCTCTGATTGTCCAAAACCAAATTGACCGGAATGGCGGTGCAGGAGTGGCGCTAGCTTGGAATCCAGGCGGTGGTCAATTGACTTTGCGTTCTCTTTACATCGCCGCTGATGCCAATCAAGTCAACTCAAACGCCACCGGTGGCTTATTTAAAGATAGATATCAAGCGAGTGCAGAACTGGAATACTCACTCAGCAATCAGTTTGCATTAAGACTACAATATACTAAAGCTGAAATCAACAACACCGACATTAACGCCTTTGGGGTTAATGCCGAATATGCCCTTAATCGGAACATAGGGATTTTTACTCGCGTGGGATTTGGTAGTTACCAAGGGTTCAACAACGCCATTAACCAGGATTTAGATTTACAACCCTTTAGTTGGGCGGTAGGATTTGGTATTCGTAACCTCCTGCTTCCTGGTACTGTTGGGGGTATCGCCGTTGGTCAACCTTTCATCACTGATGGTCTGGGAAATGCCACTCAGATAAATTATGAGGCATTCTATAATCTGGAGCTAAGCGACAATGTTAGTATTACCCCCACGCTTTCGGTGGTAACAAATGCAGATAACGATAGCTCCAACAACACTATTTGGCAAGGCACCTTCAGAACAGTGATTTCATTTTAAATTAGAGTAGGTTTGTAGTAAGGGCTTAAGCCCTTACTACAAACTTTCGCCAAATTGCAACCGCAGATACAAGCAAATGCACTCCAATGATGGTTGGATATTAATTTGAACAAAGTTGTTGAGTGCAGTCCTTATTTATAATCTTTGATTTAGGTAGGGTGAGTGAATCAGTCTAGAAAAGCGAAGTAACATTTTAGTGTAGTTAAGGTTGAGGTCGAAACCGTGGGTCACAAAAGAACGAACTCAAAAACTAAGATATTGATACTATCTGCAGTTAGCAGATAAAAGTATTTCTAAAGTGTTTGTTAGCAAAATTACTAAGGGCGCACTGAGAACGCCAGTAACTCTGGAAACCTTGAGGAATCTAACAATTTCTCTTTTGAAACAATAGTACCATCCTTAATTTCGTTGGAGTGCGTTCAAAGAAATACCTACATCCATAGTTTAAAATTCAAAATCTAAAATCCAAAATTGTAAAGATGCAGCCTACAGATCCAAATAAATTTACTGATAAAGCCTGGGAAGCAATTGTCAAATCACAGGATATTGTCCGAGCGTATCAGCAACAGCAACTCGATGTCGAACATTTACTGATTGCTTTATTAGAAGAACCTACTGGGCTAGCAACACGCATCCTCGGTCGTTGCGAAGTTGACGCCTTGCGCTTGCAACAGCAACTAGAAGCATTTACCCAACGTCAGCCCAAAGTAGGTAAAGCCGATCAACTTTACCTCGGTCGTAGTTTAGACACATTGCTAGACCGAGCTGAAGAAGCTCGGTCTAGAATGAAAGATTCCTACATATCTATTGAACACTTACTCTTAGCTTTTGTTGAGGATGAACGCATCGGACTGCGGATATTCAAAAGCGTTAACCTAGACACCGCAAAGCTAGAAGCTAGTATTAAAACGGTTCGCGGTAGCCAAAAGGTGACAGACCAAAACCCAGAATCTCGTTATGAAGCTTTGCAAAAGTTTGGCAGAGACTTGACAGAACAGGCAAAAGCTGGTAAGCTAGACCCCGTTATCGGAAGAGATGACGAAATTCGCCGAGTCATACAAGTATTGTCGCGGCGCAGCAAGAATAACCCTGTACTGATTGGTGAACCTGGGGTAGGTAAGACGGCGATCGCCGAGGCATTGGCACAGCGTATTATCAATGGCGATGTTCCAGAATCTTTGAAAAATCGCCAGCTCATGGCTTTGGATATCGGCAGCTTGATTGCTGGGGCAAAATACCGGGGCGAATTTGAAGACCGCTTGAAATCTGTCCTCAAAGAAGTCACAGAATCGAATGGTCAAATTGTGCTGTTTATTGATGAACTGCACACCGTCGTCGGCACTGGTTCCAGCCAACAAGGAGCGATGGATGCAGGCAATTTGCTCAAACCCATGCTGGCGCGGGGAGAACTGCGCTGTATTGGTGCAACCACCTTGGATGAGTACCGCAAATATATTGAAAAAGACGCGGCTTTAGAACGGCGTTTTCAGCAAGTTTTTGTAGATCAGCCGAGTGTGGAAAACACAATTTCCATTCTCCGGGGTCTGAAAGAACGCTACGAAGTCCATCACAACGTCAAGATTTCCGACTCCGCGCTGGTAGCAGCAGCAACACTGTCTGCACGTTATATTTCCGACCGTTTCTTGCCAGATAAGGCAATTGACTTAGTGGATGAAGCAGCGGCACAGTTGAAAATGGAGATTACCTCCAAACCAGCGGAATTGGAAACCATCGACCGACGGTTGATGCAGCTAGAAATGGAAAAGCTGTCCTTGGCAGGAGAAGAGAAAGCTACAGCCCAGACGAAAGAGCGTTTGCTGCGAATTGAGCAAGAGATTGTCAATTTGACAGAAAAGCAGCAAGAATTTAATGAGCAGTGGCAAGGTGAAAAGCAGCTGTTGGAAGCGATTAGTGCATTAAAGCAAGAAGAAGAAAAGCTGCGGGTGCAAATTGAACAAGCAGAACGCGCCTACGACCTTAACAAAGCTGCACAGTTAAAGTTTGGCAAATTGGAGAGTGTCCTGCATGATCGCGAAGCAAAAGAAGTGCAGTTGCTGGAAATTCAAAGTAAAGGGGAAACCCTGCTACGAGAACAGGTGACAGAAGCAGATATTGCTGAAATTGTCGCTAAATGGACGGGAATTCCTGTAAATCGGCTGCTGGAATCTGAACGGCAAAAGTTGCTGCAACTTGAAAATCACCTCCACCAAAAAGTTATTGGACAAGAGGAAGCCGTTTCTGCTGTCTCAGCGGCAATTCGTCGCGCCCGTGCAGGAATGAAAGACCCTGGTCGCCCAATTGGTTCATTCTTGTTTATGGGACCGACGGGAGTCGGTAAAACGGAACTCGCCCGTGCTTTAGCACAGTTTCTCTTTGATTCTGATGACGCCTTGGTGCGTCTGGATATGTCCGAGTATATGGAGAAACACTCAGTTTCCCGCTTGGTGGGTGCGCCTCCGGGATACGTGGGTTACGAAGAAGGCGGTCAACTTTCCGAGGCTATTCGTCGCCGTCCCTACTCGGTGGTGCTGTTAGATGAAGTCGAAAAAGCTCACCCCGATGTGTTCAATATTCTGTTGCAAGTGTTGGATGACGGGAGGATTACTGATTCTCAAGGACGAACAGTTGATTTTCGGAACACTGTGATTGTAATGACCAGTAACATCGGTAGCGAATATATCTTAGATGTCTCGGGTGATGACTCCAAGTATGAAAAAATGCGCAGCCGGGTAATGGATGCTTTGCGATCGCACTTCCGCCCCGAATTTCTCAACCGCGTTGATGACATTATTCTCTTCCACACCCTCAACCGCAGCGAATTGCGGCAAATTGTCCGCATCCAACTCAACCGAGTGGAAAATCTTCTACAAGAGCAAAAAATCTCATTGGAAATATCATCAGCCGCTTGCGATTACTTGGTGGAAGTGGGTTATGACCCAGTATACGGCGCACGTCCCATCAAACGGGCAATTCAGCGAGAAGTCGAAAATCCCGTTGCTACCAAGTTGTTGGAGAATACTTTTGTCCTTGGCGACACGATTGTGATTGACAACGGGGAACATGGGTTGACATTTAGTAAGAAAGTGGTGGTTAAAGTGCCAGCCCAGCAAAATAAGACCTTCTTAATTGAGGCATCCCAAGAAGTGTGAGCAGTCGCAGGGTGTGTAAGGCGCATTGCTTAATTCACATCCTGCATATCCGTGATATAAGCTACATTATTCCAAGCTGTATTTTAGGAGCCAAAGAACCTTCGCAAACGAATGCCTGCAAAAGATGTATATCATGATGTAGTTGTACAAGCACTGATAGCCGATGGCTGGACAATTACCGATGATCCCTTATATTTAGCTTATGGGGGTCGAAATTTGTATGTGGATCTCGGTGCAGAACGTGATACGATAGCTGCTGAAAAAGATTCTCAAAAAATCGCCGTTGAAATTAAGAGTTTTCTTAGCCTTTCGCCTATACGTGACCTTCAGGAGGCAGTGGGACAGTATGATATCTATCGCACTGTACTTTTAGAATTAGAATCAGAACGCTTACTTTATCTGGCAATTCCCCAGCGAGTGTATGAAAGTTTATTTTCAGAACGCTTTGGTCAGTTAATCCTCAATCGGATACAAATTTGCTTAATTGTTTTTGATGAGCAACAAGCGAGGATTGTGCGATGGATAAACTAGCAAAGTATCGTGAAATAGTCCGGAAAGTTATATCCGAATATACTACCCACAAGCCTTATCACGGTCAAATTGATGTTGGAGCTATTATAGATTCTGAACGCGATCGTTACCAAGTCCTACAGGTAGGTTGGGATGGAATCCGTCGGGTACATGGTTGTACGGTACATATCGACATTATTGGTGAGAAAGTTTGGATTCAGTATGACGGTAGTTCTTACCCAGTTGCAGAAGCACTCATGCAAGCTGGTATCCCTCGTGAAGACATTGTTTTGGGTTTTCATCCAGAGAATTTACGTCAACATACTGGCTTCGCCATATCTTGAATCACAAACCTGTTGTCAAAACATTTTTTGTGGATGGATGTTGGTTGGGATGGCGAATGCCTGCGGCACGCTACGCGATCGCCGCATTCATGGCTGTCTAGTTCATATTGACCTCATTGATGGTAAAATCTGGATTCAACGAGATGGCACTGAAGAAGGCATTGCTGCAGATTTAGAACGGGCTGGAATTCCCAAAGAACACATCGTACTTGGGTTTCGTCCACCAGAGTTAAGACTTTACACTGGCTATGCAGTCGCTTGAGAGGCGATCGCCCAAAGAGTGGGCACTCAATCGCATGGCGCTTCGCGGCTACTTATGATTGCGCCTGTGTAGGGATGAACAATAAAAACGCGCAATCCTTATTTAGACAAATCCTACGCGGATACGACCTTTTAGCTAATTGGTAGGGAAATCCGAATCCCTGATATCGGGTAATCAATGCTGCATCAGTTGAGCGATGCTCGCAAAGGCAGCGGTGCAAGGCTCACACAAACCATACAATTCGGTAACTGAAGGAAAACCTGGATCGTACAAAGGTATCTGCCCACGTTTAATTCTGAGGATAGATACTGTTGGTCATTCAGAGGAATGCTAGAGCCAATGCCGAAGCGTAATTTCCAAGCCCTGCATTGGCTGCTAGTATTGGCTCATATTTTCAGAACAATTTCTGTCATGACACGAAAATAGCTGTTTCGTATAATTCCTTTTAGATACAAAAATAGTTATTAATTACGGATAGGAACGAAACCAGCCTTTTCAATGAATTGCTGCCCTTCTTTAGACAGCAATAGATTAGTGTATGCTACTCCAGCAGTCTCGTCCAAGGTACGGTCTCGCCGAATCACCACAAACAAACGCCGAGTTAAGGGATATGTGCCATCCCGCAAAGCTGCAGCGTTAACCAGCTTGCCATCATCTGTAAAGGGTTGCACATAGTTTTTGGAGTTGGCTTTCGCCACGCCAAGAGGGCGGATTGACTGCTGACCGAGAATTGCTCCAGTAGAGCCGAGACCAATCGCGCCTGGGACCGAAGAGACTTTACGAACACCATCGGTGTAATCGCGCATGAACTGTACCTTGGAACTGAGTTTGTTAATTTCTGGACCGAGAAGAATATTGAGTGCAGCACCAAACTTGGGGTTAAAAGCGAAAGCTGTGATTGCTAAGTCCGGTCCTCCCACCTGCTTCCAATTGGTGATTTTTCCCTTATATATATCTTTGATTTGATCAACTGTGAGCCCAGGGATAGACAAATCTTTATGAGTAAACAACAAGAAGCCGTCGATCGCCACTGGCACCTGCTGTAGAGAAAAACCGCGTTCTTTTGCCTTGCTATAATGAGAATCTTCTAGTGGCTTGGAGGACTGGGCAAAGGTCAGTTCACCATCAAGCAGCATGGTGATCCCAGTATTTTGACCAGGGTTGTTGTTCGTGGGTTCGCTGAAACGCAGCACAAAGTTTGGATGTGCCTGGGTCATAGCCTGATGTGTGCCCTGAGTGGTTAGAGATGAGAAGACGACAGAACCACCATAATTGAATGTTCCTGCTGGCACGTTTGCAACTTCCTTCATAGAATCATAGAGTCGGATGTCCGAAGAAGTGTTGTCCGAGGAATTATTCACACTGCTAGGCGTGGTGACGACTTGGGTTTGCTGCCATAAAAAGTAACCTCCCACACCAAACAACAGCAAGACTACACCTAGTAGGCTAACCCCAGCCACCACCTGTGTAGAAAAATCAGACCCAGCATTTCTGTCACTCTGAGGTAGAGAAGCTTTAACAAGCGGCTTGCCGCACTTTTGACAGTATTTAGTCCCAGGAGGATTTGCATCATAAGAGCACCAGCTACAAATGACCCTTCCCTTAGCATTTGGTTCGTTAGTATTCATCTAATTTCTTAGAGGATCTTATAGTGGGTTGCAATTCTGCTAAGGTAGATTCCCCTTTTACCAATTCTTGGGAATGGGTTTTTGTCTTTAATACCCGCTCCAAAATTTTTTCGACTAGCGCTGCAAATATAGCATGACTTCGCTGACGAGGACGAGGCAGAGGCACAGGTAAATTCATAGTCACCTGACCTCCTTCTATCAGAACAATTCTATCAGCAAGAGTAACAGCTTCTTCCACGTCATGAGTAATCAACACTGCAGTAAATTGCTGTTGTTGCCAAATCTCTTCAATTAGCCGCTGCATTTCAATCCGAGTCAGGGCATCCAACGCTCCCAAAGGCTCATCTAGTAAAAGCAAACCTGGTTCACTCACTAATGCTCTCGCCAGTGCGACTCGCTGGCGTTGTCCTCCAGAAAGCACTCTAGGCCACTCAAAAGCCCGTTCTACAAGTCCTACTTGTTCTAATGCCCAATGTGCCTTTTGTCGCCAGTTTTGCTTCAATCCCAATGCCACATTTTCTATAACCCGCTTCCACATTAAAAGACGGGCATCCTGAAACATAACTCGTGCTTCTGGATTGAGCTTACGCAATTGCTTGCCATCTAGCAATATGCTGCCGTCGCAAGGGCGTTCCAATCCTGCCAATAGCCGCAAGAGCGTACTTTTACCGCAGCCACTACGCCCGACAATCGCCACAAATTCGCCCCTAGCGATTTCTAAATCCAGTTTTTGCAATACATCAATACTCCCAAAGCTTTTACTCAGACCGATTATCTTCAAATCTACTCCTATACGCTTTGGGTTCATAGTAAAAACCTCCTAAAAACTTTGGGCTATATATTCTGATAACCTGGATGCCAAGAAAGCAATTTATTTTCTAAAAATCTAGCAGATACATCTGCTAATTTGCCCAACAATGCATATAACAGAATACTCAAAACGACCACATCAGTTTGCATGAATTCACGAGCATTCATTGCCATGTAACCAATGCCAGAGTCAAAAGAAATTGTTTCAGCAACGATGAGAGTCAGCCACATAACTCCCAAAGCGTAACGCACGCCAATCAAAATTGAAGGCATTGCACCAGGGAGAATAATTTGCCAAAACAAAGACCAAGTGTTCAGCCCGTATACTTTTCCCATCTCAATCAAACCTGGATCAATGGTTCGGACACCATGAAACGTATTTATATAGATAGGGAACGATACGCCTAAAGCAACCAAAAAGATTCTTCCTTCTTCTCCAACACCAAACCACAAGATAACCAAGGGAATCATGGCTAAATGTGGAATATTACGCAACATTTGAATAGAAGTGTCTAACAGCTTTTCAGCTATAGGAATCATGCCATTTAACAATCCCAGAACAAAAGCAATACTACCGCCTATTGAAAAGCCAAGAACTGCTCGTTGTGAGCTGATGCCAAGGTGATAAAAAAGTTCTCCCGTTTTAGCAAGACGAATTCCTGCCAGCAAAACATCTGTGGGAGCAGGCAATACTCTTGCAGCAATCCAGCCAAGTTGCACAAGTAATTGCCAAATCGTAATCAACAGAATAGGCACGACCCAAGGTGCTAATCTATGGAGGTATCGCTTGAGAAATTTGGTTTTCATTACGCAGAACCCTTTAACTGCCTGTTATTGCTGTTTAGGGAAGTTTTCAAAGCCAATAAGTTCGCCAACAGGACTGAACATTTCTGTTTTACTTGTGTTAAGTGGTTTTTGCAGGGGTAAGCGAGGAAAGAGTAATTCAGCCACTCGATAAGCTTCTTCTAAGTGGGGATAACCGGAAAGAATAAAGGTATCAATTCCCAGTTCCGCATACTCCTGCATTCTAGCGACGACGGTATCAGGATCTCCTACCAAAGCTGTACCTGCACCACCCCGCACTAACCCGACTCCCGTCCACAAATTTGGGCTGATTTCTAGTGCTTCTCGACTGCCATTGTGCAGTTCAGTCATGCGACGCTGTCCTTGAGAATCCATCCTGGCAAAGATTTTTTGTGCATTGGCGATCGCCTCGTTACTCACATATTTAATCAGTTCATTTGCCGCTTCCCAAGCTTGTGTTGCAGTTTCCCGGACAATGATATGTAGACGAATACCAAAGCGGATAGTTCTACCTTGTTCTGCTGCTAATTTACGCACAGATGCAATTTTTTCAGCCACTTGTTGTGGTGGTTCTCCCCAAGTCAAATAGACATCAACGTGCTTGGCAGCAATCTGTTGTGCAAGAAATGAGGAACCGCCAAACCATAAGGGAGGATGAGGCTTTTGTACGGAAGGAAATAACAGTTTTCCACCCTCGATTTGGAAATACTTACCGCTAAAGTTGGTTTCTAAACCACTTGAAATTTCTTTCCAAACTGTCAAAAATTCCTCGGTTAATTCATAACGCGCATCATGAGAAAGATGCACACCGTCCCCTGCCAATTCCACCGGATCACCACCAGTCACAACGTGAACTTGCATACGCCCGTTAGATAAGCGGTCAAACGTTGCTGCCATCCGTGCTGCCAACCCAGGAGACATCAATCCAGGACGAATCGCAACCAGAAAACGCATTTGACGCGTCACAGCAATCAGAGACGAAGCCAATACCCAAGCATCTTCACAAGAGCGTCCAGTAGGTAGCAAAGCCCCAGTAAATCCCAAATTATCTATAGCTTGGGCAATTTGCTGAAAGTAAACAAAGTTGCATTCGCGTCCACCAAGTGCTGTTGCCAAATAGCGACCATCTCCATGTGTCGGGATAAACCAAAGTAATTCCATGCACCCCTCTCCTTTTGACACGTTTACTAAACTTTCTGCAAAATACTTGAACTACCCAGCCATCCATTTCATGGCTTATGTCGTAGAGACGCAATATACTACGTCTCTACGCCGTTTTCACTTTCTCAAAAATCAAAAAATTCAGTCTGTTCTAAATAGAATGCAAGCTATGAGATTAGAGATTTTTATTCAAGAGAAAAGCGTGGGAAAGACAGACATTTGAAAGACAGTTTTACTGCTTGGGATTCCAAACGGCATCTGCTACTTTGATTTGTTTGGGTATTAACTTTTGACGCAAGAATGTATCAGCAACCTTTTGTTGCTCTGCAATCACTTCATTGCTTACGGGTAGCACATCGTAACGTTTCCGCCTGTTTTCTGCTAGCTCTAACGAACCAACATCAATGCCCATTTGCGGTGAGAGTATTTCTGCGACTTGGCGGGGATTTTTCTTTGCCCAGTCCCCTACCTTGTCCACCGACTCGAGAATTTGCTTGACAAGTTCCGGATTCGCGTTGGCAAAGTTCCGCGATGTCACATAAAATTCCCTCCATGACGCCAGACCCTTACCATCTCTTAAAATCCGCGCTCCCCCATGCTTTTGAGCTGCTGCGAGAAATGGATCCCAAATTGCCCAAGCGTCAATTTTACCTTGTTCAAAGACAGCACGGGCATCTGCTGGGGAAAGATAAGCAGGCTGAATGTCAGTGTATTGCAATTGGGCTGATGCCAAGGCTTGCACCAACATAAAATGAGCACTCGAACCTTTGGCGAAGCCAACTTTTTTACCTTTGAGCTCAGCTACAGTCTTAATTGGGGAATCGTTACGAACTAAAATCGCCAACCCCTCTGGGCTTGCTGAGGAATTGCCGACATACACGAGTGGGACATCCGCTGATTGCGCAAATACTGGTGGTCCCTCCCCTACAACCCCGAAATCGATACTGTTTGCGTTCAAGGCTTCCATTATCGGGGGACCAGCGGGAAACTCTGCCCACTTGACAGCAACCCCAGAAGAAGACAGTTGTTTTTCTAAAGTGCCTTGTTGCTTCACCAAAGCTAGAACAGCAGATTTTTGATAACCCATCCGCACAACCTTAACAGCAGCTGGCGAGGTATTAGCGATCGCCTCGGCAGTAGAACTTTGAGTAGAACTTTGAGTAGAACTTTGAACGTTACTAGAAGTACAACCAGAAAAGCCCAAACTTACGCACAAACCAAAAGTAAATAGCAGTGCAAAAAATTTAGCCCTATCCTGCTTCAGAAATCTGATGCATTGGCTAAAAAAACTTGTGAGATTTGACAGCGGCTTTAACAGGATAAAAAGATTCATGTCTCAAGTAACACCCAGGTTAAATTGTAGATTCGCCTTTCTCGCATTGCAGATGTAACAGTCTGCCACGTAACTTCTACCCTACTCGTTTTCCGTTTTAAGAATTACGAATAGTAGAACCAAAGAGGATAGATGCCATCAAAATACTCTTTAGCACAAAAGTACTCTTGAGATTGTCTCAATGGTATTGCTTTGGTAGCAACGAATAATAATCAACAGTGCTACTTTTACCATGAAAATATTAAAAATTAATCTATTTTCAAATATTTTCAAATAAAAAAAAATGTATTTTATAGGCTTGACAACTTACAAGTTAGTTAGTAAGGACTACCTTAACCCAATATTTGCTGTAGTAGAGGTAATCGCACAAATAACAGTACAAGTGTATTAGGAGTGGAATTTTTCTTTCTCTAGACTCAGAAAAGAGGGCTAAAAATTGTATAAATTGAACGCTAATAGCAGCTTTCGGCAAATTGGTAGGGAAATCCGAATCCCTGATATCGGGTAATCAATGCTGCAAACTAGGAGCGATCGCCCTTACACGCACCATAAAATCCTAATGGGTAGAATCCCTATATCTGCCCTTTAAGATGAGGGTAGTTATTAACTAACCACCTAAATTAGGCTTTAGGTGTAGATAGGGGTACTGCGGGGTTTTGCCTCAGTTATCATTCAGATACTTGCATTGAAGATTATCAGTTATGCTAGAACAAGGCACAATCAGTATTCATACTGAGAATATTTTCCCGATTATCAAGAAGTCCCTCTACTCCGACCATGAAATCTTCTTGCGGGAACTGGTTTCCAACGCCGTAGATGCCATCCAAAAGTTGAAAATGGTATCTCGCGCTGGGGAGTATTCCGATGAAATCGGCGAACCGGAAATTCAAATTGCTATAGACAAAGACAAAAAGACCCTCTCGATTACCGACAATGGTATCGGACTGACGGCAGAGGAGGTCAAGAAATACATTAACCAGGTCGCCTTCTCTAGTGCTGAAGAATTTATACACAAGTACGAAGGCAAATCAGACCAACCGATTATCGGTCACTTTGGTCTTGGCTTCTACTCCTCCTTCATGGTGGCACAAAAGGTAGAAATCGATACCTTGTCCTACAAAGAAGGGGCGCAAGCGGTTCACTGGAGTTGCGACGGTTCTCCAGAGTTCACCCTAGAAGATTCTTCTCGTACAACTCGCGGTACTACGATTACCCTGACTCTGCAAGAGGAAGAACAGGAGTATTTAGAAGCAGCACGCATTAAGCAGCTTATTAAAACATATTGCGATTTCATGCCAGTACCCATCAAACTTGATGGCGAGGTGTTAAATAAGCAAAGAGCAGTATGGCGAGAGACTCCCAATAGCTTGAGTCAAGAAGATTATTTAGAGTTTTACCGCTACCTGTATCCTTTCCAAGAAGAGCCGTTGCTTTGGGTGCATCTGAATACTGACTATCCCTTTATCATCAACGGTATTCTGTATTTCCCCAAAATGAGACCGGATGTGGATGTCACTAAAGGGCAAATCAAGCTCTTCTGCAACCAAGTTTTTGTCAGCGACCACTGTGAGGAAATTATCCCACAATTTCTCCTGCCAATGCGGGGTGTGATTGATAGCACAGATATTCCGTTGAACGTATCACGGAGTGCGTTGCAAACTGATCGCACCGTGCGGAAAATTGGTGACTACATTGCCAAGAAAGTAGGCGATCGCCTCAAAGAACTTTACCGCGACAACCGCGAACAATACATCAGCGCTTGGAAAGACTTGGGTACCTTCGTAAAATTCGGCGTTCTCAACGACGAGAAATTCAAAAAACAAGTCGAAGATATCATCGTCTTCCGCAGCACCTATCAACCAAGCAGCGCTCAACAGTCAACGGCTACCGCAGCAGTTGAGGTACAATCTCAAGAAGGCGATGTTTGGCAAGATGTAACTTCAGCAAACGAGGAGAAAGACACTCCAAAATTGCCGTATACCACCCTTAAGGAGTACCTAGAACGCAATAAAGAACGTCACGAAAACCGTGCCTTCTACGCCACCGATGAAGCGGCGCAAGCTCCATACATAGAACTGCACAAAAATCAAGGTTTAGAAGTCCTGTTTCTAGACTCCTTTATTGATACCCACTTCATCAACTTCTTGGAGAGGGAGCATCAGGATGTCAAATTTACCCGCGTAGACTCCGACTTAGACAGCACTCTGCTCGATCAAGACAAAGCTGGGGAAATTGTTGATCCGAAGACGAATAAAACCAGAACTGAGGTTATCAAAGAGCTATTCGAGAAAGCTCTCAACAAACCCAAGCTGAATATCCGCACCGAAGCTTTGAAAGCCGACGATCCGCAAGGGACACCACCGGCAATGGTGCTTTTGCCAGAGATTTTGCGCCGCCTGCGGGAAATGAACGCTTTAATGCAGCAGCAAACAGCAGAGTTTCCTGAAGACCACATTTTCCTAGTCAATACTGCTCACCCACTGATTCAAAATTTAGCGGATCTGAGCCAAGGTAACATTATTCAAGGTGATGTTCAATCGCCAAGCGGACAGCTCGTGAACTTGGTTTGCCAACATATATATGATTTGGCGCTGATGTCTCAAAAAGGTTTTGACGCTGAAGGAATGAAATCCTTTGTTGAGCGTTCTAATGAGGTACTCACCAAGCTGACACAGGAGGCTGCAAAGTAAAAGAACCCATTGCTGTCAACAATCACGCTCAAACACGCAATTTACCGTCGTATTCGATCCCCTTAAAAAGGGACTAAAGTTTTATTTCCCCCCTTTTTAAGGGAGCATCGAAAATCTAGATGATACATTGGAAAATGCTCAAATGCTTGTCAATAATGACTTTTCGCTTAAGTTGACACGCATAAGAAGAACCCCACCCCTAACCCTAAGGCGTGCAAGCGAGGAGGGGAAGAAATAATCCAATACCCCCCTTTGTGCCAGCAGAGAGGGGGGTGAGGTTCCGCGTTCCTAGGCAATTAACTCAGGAACAAGGATAAATCGCCCTCGAAGCTGGATGCAATTTCATATAATGATAGATTGTGCAAAAGAAAAATCGGAGTTTCTGACAATGTCCCGTCGTTGTGAATTAACAGGCAAAAAGGCAAATAACGCCTTTGCAATTTCCCACTCCCACCGCCGTACCAAGCGTCTTCAGCAAGTGAACCTGCAAACTAAGCGCATTTGGTGGGAAAGTGGAAAGCGTTGGGTCAAACTGCGCATATCTACTAAAGCAATCAAAACCCTACAACTCAAAGGGTTAGAAGCAATGGCGAAAGAAGCTGGAATTAACCTGAATCATTACTAACACTGTAACCTCTCCCCAACCCCTCTCCTAGTAGGAGATGGGCTTTGTTATTGTTTCAAATTTTCATTTTCTCTTAATACCTCCCTATCAAGGGGAGGTTTTTATTTGTCTAATATTCATTTGCGATAGATTGATAAGTTTTATCTAACAAGTGGGTACTATAAATTTACTTTCCTAACATTATTTTCATGCAGTTACCTCAATCTGTTTCAAACTATTTGGAACCGCAGATGCACTTCTGTTGGACGCAGATAACAACAGATAATTTCTCTGTGTATATATCTATATATATGTGGTTTTCTCATTATAAAAATTGGTAGGTAAGCAGGTATGTCTCACCATCGTCGAATCTTAAAGAACATAAATAAATTTTATAGACAAATTATTAAAAAAAATGCATATGCAATTAAAAAACAAATTTTATGGCTGTTAAGGGCTTTGCTGGTTACTAAGAGGAGACAACGAGCAAGCGCGAATGCTGGTTTTGTGTTACCGACAGTAGCAATGGTTGCACTGGTAGTTGTGCTGCTGACAACGGCTATTTTATTTCGGTCTTTTGAACGTGCGAAAAATGCTAGTAATGTCCGAGTCAATGAGGCTGTTTTAAACGCAGCATCACCAGCCCTTGAAAGAGCAAAAGCAAAAATAGAACAGTTATTTAGATACCCGAGATTACCAAGCACAACTCCTTCAGACAACGTACTCAGCCAAGTTATTAACGACAATCTTAACCAGTTCACTTTTGGCGATGAAATACAGTTAACACTGGTTAATAATACAACCAATATACCAGAAAACGAAAAAACTCTAAAAACTGCTTGGAAATATCCTGTAGATACGAATAATAACGGTAAATTTGATAGTTACACTCTCTATGGGATTTACTTTCGGACTCCAACTACTAACAGAGCTAGAACTGTCTTAGAAGCAAGAACACCGCCGATGGACGAGAGTAGTTTTAGTATTCCATGTAAGAGCTTGTTTACCACTAGTGGAAACTTGGTCAGTACTCAAGGTTGGTACAAAGTCGGTGAGAACCTAAAAAAAAGCATTTTTGTTTTTACCACAACTGTACCGATTACATATTTAACAGGGCTAGATATTTATAAATATGAAAAATCTACAGGTAATAACGGTTTTATAGCTCTAGAATATCAGCAAGACCGAGAAAGAATACCTCTTAATAATAATTTCATTATCTTTGAAGATGATTTACAAATTGCTCCTGAGCAAGGTATAAATCTGAATGGCCGCGTCTTCACTAATGGTAACTTGCTAACAAAAGCGGGAACAAATCCTATTAGGTATTATCTAGTCAGCAGTCCTAAATCTTGCTATTTTAAAGAAGAAAACAGCAAGATTATTGTCGCTGGAAATGTAATAGATAGTAGTATTACAGAAACTTCTGGCGGTAATAATGTACAGATAGATTTATTTGACCAATCTTATAGGTCTAGCAGCATAATTAGAAGTGAATTTATAAATAACACAAATAAAACTGTACCTCCATCTGTTTACGGAAATACAGCAGCATATAACGATGAGGCATATGCAAAACGAATTGACCGTTTAGTGCAAGCAACAAATAATGTAGCTCTTCCAGATGAGGTTCAACAGCAAATAAACGGAGATTTAGATGCTGACCCCACTTTAAATCGTGATCATGTTCGGAATGAAAAGTTAAAAATTTACTTTAGAAAGCGAACACGCCGCGTTCCATACGCTGAAGTTCCTGAAATCGTATCTGGTGATGAACCTCTTGTATATGGAATTTATGACTTTAAGACAAATAGTCCTCTTCAAGAAAGTGGTAACTCTCTACGACCAGTAGACGCATGGATATTTCCTTATGATCCTGCTAATGGTACAAGTGCTACAAATTATGCCAAGATAGGGATTAAAGAAAATGGTAGTAACAAAATTTACTTAGCTGCTACAAAGCCAGAAGAACAAGCAAAAGCAGGTAGAGAACAAAAAATTGGCGATCGCATTTTGGTTGGCAATAATTTACCTCAATTATGGTTTGACGCAGCCAAAGGTAAATTTGTGAGTTCGTCAGAAGGACAGACCATTGTTGGTAAGCAATGGGATATTGATAAGAATGGAAATAATAGCACTGCAACTCGTGAGCGCTTTTCCCAAGCATATCAATTACAAGATTATCAGTTAAAAGATTTAGGGGCGAACCGAGACGGCTTTTGGGAAAAATCAGCAGCACAAAAACCCCAAAGTCTTCTGGATGTCGTTGGCGGCTTGCGAGTCGTCACGGGTGCAGGAATTTATGTTGACGGTCCCAATTCAGATCCAACTGCTTCCTATCCGTGGGATGCTGATGTTGATTCTATTACTCCAGGCATTCAACCCAGGTCTTTCTTGAGTGCGTCACGTCCAAGTTGGGACACAAACTTTGTAGATGCGAGTAATACTGATCCAAACAGAATTAAGGTTAACAGTCTCCAGTTCAAAGGTAAAGACCCAATAATTGTCTGGTCTGATTCCACGCCTATGACAGATGCTGGTAATCTGACAGCAAATCTTAAGGTCATGGGTGACTTGCTCATGAGAGTTACAGCTGTTTACTTCTATAAAAAACCTACAGGTGAGGATAATTCAGGAAAGGATCAGATGCCTATAGCCTGTATAAGTAGCTTCTACGATCCTACAAGTGATATCACAGCCCAAAACCAGAACATATTATTATCTACTGCGAAAAATCCCGACGCCGATTTAGCGACAACCTCTGGCAAATCTAATAATGGTGTTGTCTATCCTCCATATTCTGGAACTAGAGCAAGCGCCATATCTACTTACAACAGTCAACTAGAACAACAGGCAAGATTAGTATTTCGTGATGGACGTTTTGTCAATGAACCTTTAAGAAATGCTTTGAAACAATATAGCGCAGGTAAACCGCTATCAGTAGCTAATAATTCGGCAATTGATACAGCTGTTTGTGCCATTCAAATTCTCAATAGTACCTTGACACCCAGTTCTAATCCACCTGTACCTCACAGAGCAATTTATGAAACGAGCTTTTTTGATGCGCGACCTGAAAATACACCTATAGAAGTTCGGGTTACAGTTTTAGATTTAGACAAACTGCGTACGACAAAGATTGGTACTGGTACCCCACAAGAGTATCTGATACCAAACAGTGGCATTATCTATGCAACCCGTGATGATGCACTCGATAACAAAAGTAATGCTGCAAGTAGAGATGTGAGTGCTACCGACTTCAAAGTAGATCCAACTCGACGGCCTAATGCCATCGTGCTAATTAATGGCAGTAACTTAAGCCGTAACACTACCTACAAGCCAGAAGAGAAGGGACTCATTTTGGTATCTAATCTGCCAGTTTACATCAAAGGGGATTTCAACCTTCACACGCAAGAAGAGTTTCTAGACAACTCCTTAAAAAGAGAAAAAGATTGGAGTAATAAATTTTATGCACGTCAATCACTGAATCCCAACTTTGGCTGTCGCCCAGGTCAATTTACTGATTGCAACGTTGGTGAAACTTGGCGTTCGGCAGTAGTTATTGCTGATGCAATTACAGTTTTATCTAAAAATTTCCGCTTCAGTTTCCGTGACGAGAAACCATACAACATACAGATCGCCACAGAAGACACAGAAACAAACCTCATATTCGCTCAAGGTAACACACCAGGACGCCCTAATAAAACAAATGGTGGTTTAGAAAACTTTGTGCGTTACTTAGAACGCTGGGAAGGCAAAAGCCACACAGTAGCTGGTTCTTTCATCCAGTTTAAACACAGTAACTATGCCATAGCTCCTTGGCAAACACTGACTGATAATGACACTAATGCTTCCAAGCCTAACCGTTTCTGGAGCTATGACACAGCGTTGCTAAGTCAACCACCTGATTTATTCGCTCAACGCTTTACTACACCATCCACAAAACAGCCAAGTGAGTTTTACAGGGAAGTCGGGCGAGACGATGCTTGGGTGAAAACTTTGCTATGTGCTGCCCAAAATGCAAATGTTGGCGGTTACGAAAACGCTCCTTCTGAGTATGGTACTAACTTGAAATACGCTGTTAGCCAAGCCCAACGCGGTACGTGTCCTTGATTTGACTCAATTCTACTTTTAATTGCTGAAATATGATTCACCAAAAACAGCAAGCATTTTTATCCAGTCAGTCAGGTTTTACCATTATTGAGTCATTGGTAGCAATCGTTGTTGTTGGCATTTTACTGGCAGCGATCGCACCTGTGATTGTCTTATCTGTCGCCACACGTGTGCAAGCAAGGCGTGTTGAGTTGGCAACTGACGCAGTTCAAACTTACATTGATGGCGTAAGATCACAGGCAATTCCACCTCCTCCTATCACCGACACTGCTGACAATTCAGGAAACTACCCTGCTCCTCCAGTAGGGAATTTAACCTGTAACACTGCAAATGCTTACTGTTCAGCTCCAGCGACTAATTTATACTGTGTTGATGGTGATGCTAATGGAAGTGGCTGTACGATGAGCAGCATCAGAGACTTCATTATTCAAGCTTTGCGGCGTAACACAAGCTCAACTACTTCTCAGGACACTTACCAGTTAAGAATACGTATTTATAGAGCAGATGGGTTTGCTAATGATGGTGGAAACCTCACAATAGCACCTAGTAAACAACTGATCTTTACTAACAAAGCAAGCGATCACAAAGCACCATTACTAGAAACAACTACAGAAATATCAAGTAAAGTAATGACATTTAGTGATTTTTGTGCGCGTCTGAAACCTCTACGCAGTAATCCTAATCCTCAATCTAATTGCTAAGTTGATGCAACTTTTTATACCAACTTCACAGACTTACTACAAAAAAAATAAAAAATGAATAATTAACCGCACATGAAAAGAGGTTTAATATTATGAGTCCATTCAAATGGCTTTTCATAAAGGGACTTCCAAATAAAAAAATATCCAACTTTTTCTTGTGGGATGGGCATCTTGCCCGTCCTATAAACTGGGGGAACCAGATGCCCACCCCACAAAATTGGATAATTTATTTGTTGAAATACCCTACTCAGCTAAAGCTCTTTAGGGTGAAACAGAAATGTGATGGCTTTACCCTAGTTGAGTTGCTGGTAGGCATCGTCATTGCTACCCTTGTCATCACGCCTTTGCTAGGATTTATGATTAACATTATGACAACTGACCGACAAGAGCAAGCAAAGGCAAGGACTGAGCAAGAAATCAAAGCAGCACTTGATTATATTGCGCGAGACTTGCAGCAGGCAATCTATATATATGATGCTGATGGCATTAATGCAATTAGGAAACAACTACCTAGGTATGATTCTAAGAGTAATTATTTTCCTGTTCTTGTATTCTGGAAGCGGCAGTTTATCTCAGATGGGCTTTTAGTTTCCAGTTCTAAACAGAGAGATGATACCTTCGTTTACTCTTTAGTTGCCTATTATTTAATTACAGAAAGTAACCCTATATGGTCTAAAGCTGCTCGAATCGGTAGATTTCAAATAAGTAATGGTTATGAAGCTACTGAAACCAATGATGAAAAAATTCAGCGAGACAATGGTTTTCAGATGTTTCATCTGCAAGTTTCAGGTAATCTTAAAAGTAAGATGAATCAATGGGCAAAGAAGAGCGGCGAACCTTACACACAAGATATTGTACCTTTAGTTGATTACATTGACCAAACTGTAATAAATAATAATACAAATCCAGTGCCTTCAAGTTGCACCATAGGTCAACAGGTACCAAGATTTTCTGGAAACGATGATGCTGTTGCGACTAGTAATGTTAGAACACGAGGTTTTTATGTTTGTGTAGATTCAGAAAACGTTGTCGCAGAAGTTTATTTGCGTAGCAATGCCCTCGGTCGTCTTCAAAATACTAATATAAATTTCAATGGCAGTAATAAAACATATTTTCCTCAAGCAAGCACACGAGTCCAAGGAAATAGGTTCTTATTTACGAATTAATAATCGTTCTAGCAATGGCTTCACGCTGCTAGAGGTTTTGGTAAGTATTATAATCATTGGTATCTTAGCTGCTATCACAGTTCCAAGTTGGCTAGGTTTTGTTAATACTCAGCGCCTCAGAACTGCCCAAGACGAAGTTTATCTTGCCATACGCCAAGCTCAAAGCCAAGCCATCAAAAACAAATTAACCTGGCAAGTTAGTTTTCGCGAACAAAATGGTACTGTGCAATGGGCGGTTCATCCTGCTACGGTAAACCCAGCTGACGTTATCTGGAATAACTTAGATCCAAATATGCGCTTAGATGCGGAAACAAGCTTGCAACAGGAAAATGGCGGGCACATCCAATTTGATTACAGAGGTAATGTCAACCCGCCACTAAGACGAATAACCTTATCCAGTAGAAATGGTGCTAAAGCTAAGCGTTGTGTCTATATTTCTACAATTTTAGGTGCAATACGAACTGCAAAAGAACAGGAGAAACCTGACAGCTATGGTAAATATTGCTATTAATATATTTCTGGTTAATTTAAATAAGGTACCCCGTGCTAAATCTACCAGAAATGGCAAAACAGCATCTCATTATTTTCACTCGCTATCCAGAACCAGGTAAAACGAAAACCCGACTGATACCTGCTTTGGGAACTGAAGGCGCGGCAAATCTTCAGCGTCAAATGACGGAACACACCCTATCTCAAGTGAAACAGTTGCAAAAAACTTCTGCCATGTCTTTTGAGATACGCTTTGCAGGCGGTAATTTGCAACTGATGCAAGACTGGCTGGGATATGACATCGCTTACCAACCTCAAGGTGAGGGAGATTTGGGTTCGCGGATGGCACAATCTTTCTACAATGCTTTTCAATCAGGTGCAGAAAAAGTCATTACTATCGGTATCGACTGCCCTGATGTCAATGACCAGATTTTAGCAGAAGCTTTTGAGCAACTTCAACAGTGCGACCTTGTGCTTGGTCCAGCGGTAGATGGTGGCTATTACTTGATTGGTTTGCAGCGTCCCGTCCCAAAATTATTTATCAATATAGATTGGGGAACCTCTCAAGTATTGCAGCAGACTATAGATACTGCCCAGACGCTTAATTTATTGATAAATTACTTGCCTTTGTTGGCTGATATTGATCGTCCGGAGGATTTGCCAATTTGGGAAAAGCTTCTCGGACTTACGCACTAAACTTGTCTGTGGTAACTGGGTGTGTAATCATTTCTTTGCTCACACCCTACCTGATACACGATAAAAATGCACCCGAAACCCCTCTAATGGAGTATTTACTACAGTTTTCAATGGTGTCAATGTATATCTGGTATTTTATAACACAAGGATTTCCGGAAGACAAGCTAGAATACAGGTGCTAGCGTGGTGTAGCTTAAACCAGAGGGTAGAAAATATATCACCCAAAAAAGAATCTCGGAATCATAAACAATAGATAGCGTCATGGAAACAATATTCCAGTACCTTTATATAGAATATTCACTTTGATTGACTACGAGACAAAAAACTATGAATAACCGTTTTGCTGCTGCAACCGCCGCCCGTACACTTAAGGTAATTGGGGTAATCTTAATATTGTCCTTTTTGATTGACTTTATCATTCTCAGCCTTGACTTCAGCCCAACTGATAAGCAGTTACAACTCAGATGGGGAGCAAGTATGGTTGAGCGGGGAGTCGTGCCATTGGTTGGCTTGGGTATGCTATTCGCTGCGTATTGGATTGACAGTTTTGATGATGGCAATCAATCGCAGCCCCTAGACTTTAGAATGCCGGCTTTGATCATATCAAGTATCTTGGGGTTACTCTTTTTGGTTATTGCTCCTGTCCACGCGATGAATGTTATTAACCAAAGAACTCAAGTCGTGGATCAAATCACTAGGGATGCGCAATTAGCAGAAAACCAATTGAAAACCCAACTCAACCAAGTGCAAGCTCAACTGGGTAATGATCAAGTCAAAGCACAAGTAGAAAAGCAGAGAACTCAAGTCAAAACTCAGTACAGTGAACTCCTTCAAGATGAACAGCGTTACAACCAAGCACTGAATAACGCGAATGTTCCCCAAGCTACAAAAGATTTACTCAAGAAGTTTAAGGCAAATCCTCAGGAGCTTGACAAATTTATCGCCCAACAAACAGATCCACAGCAACTTGCCAATCAAAGACTAGCCCAAATTCGCACTCGCCGGGAAGAACTGGAAAAACAAGCTCAAGAAAATTGGAAGCCTGGTTTAAGGATTGTCGTCAATAGTTTGCTGTTGTCTGTTGCTTATATCATTATCGGCTGGTCAGGATTAAGAAGTATGGGTGCTTTCCAAAGTGCAAAACGCAAAGTACCTGCACGCTAGTTCATTATCCTCAAAGGCAGTACGACGCATTAAAAATTTAACGCCGCTCATACTGCCACTTTGACTCATTCCTTGTGAAAATCATTTCGTATCTCTTGCAGGTATTCACAATAAAAAAGTATAATCTGGCACAAGAGAACTTATATGACTAACGTTTGGAATGTTTTCAATTTACATATTGACTTATAACGAAGAAATAGATATTTCCGCTTGTATTGAGTCGGCGATGCTATCGGATGACATTATTGTTGTGGACTCATGCAGTAGCGATCGCACCGTCGAAATCGCCAGTCGTTACCCGGTTCGTGTCGTTCAGCACCCTTTTGAAAGCCACGGTCGTCAACGTACTTGGATGCTAGAAAATATACCTCCCAAGCATGAATGGGTTTACATTCTAGAAGCTGACGAACGCATGACGCCAGAACTGTTCGCAGAATGCGAAAAAGCAAGTCAAAATCCAGACTACATCGGTTACTACGTCGCCGAACGAGTGATTTTCATGAATCGTTGGATTCGTCGCAGTACCCAGTATCCTCGTTACCAATTGCGCCTTTTCCGCCACGGTAAAGTTTGGTTTACAGATTACGGTCATACAGAACGAGAAGTTTGTGACGGTTCAACAGGCTTTTTAAAAGAAACATATCCCCATTACACTTCTAGCAAGGGTTTAAGCCGCTGGATTGAAAAGCACAATCGTTACTCCACAGATGAAGCCAAAGAAACTCTGCATCAATTAGAGAATGGAACAGTCAGCTGGCGCAGCTTATTTTTTGGCAAGTCAGAAGTCGAACGACGCCGCGCTTTAAAAGATTTGTCCTTACGCTTACCAGCCAGACCACTCACACGTTTTTTGTATATGTATTTTCTTTTAGGCGGCTGCTTAGACGGACGCGCTGGTTTTGCTTGGTGTACCTTGCAAGCTTTCTACGAATACCTGATTCTGCTAAAAGTTTGGGAAATGAAACATATCCCTACACCCAACTTGGATGCAAAAGTACCTGCAAGCGAAGCTACGCATTTAATCTCAAATTCTGTTGATTAGTTATAGCTCAATACGGTTGAGTTAAGGATTTTTAGTGAGATTTGGTGATGTGTAGAGACGCCCCATGGCGCGTCTCTACATTGCTGATACCCAAATCATAACTTTTTATTCTTTTTTTCGGTTAAAGAAACACTGCCAATCCCTTGAAGAATACCACGACCAATCAAACCTATACCGCGACCAATGACTTGCGTCAGAACAAAGACAACACCACTTCCTAAGAAGGATAATAATGATTGTAGACGAGGGGCGATCGCATCACGAAATTCTATCGCTAGGGTGATAACTAGCGGGATACCAGAAAGTTGAGCTAACTCTTGTCCACGCGGCGCATAAATGGAAATTGTGGCAATACCGCGAGGTGCAAAAACAAATAGCTCATAGCGGCTTTCAAAAATTGCCTGAGGCTCATTCACATAATTCCTCAGACGATATCTCCACGACAAATTATTTCTAAACCGTTCGATTTCCCGCGTAGAAATCAATTGGCGGTCATAAAAACCTTGTTTAATCTCTTCTACATCAGCTAAAGAGTTGAGCAGCGGTTGTACTACACCATTTGCTATCTGAATCAACAAATTCTCTAGCAGCATTTCTGCGTACTCTTTTGCTTCAGATCCACCTGCTGGATATGAGGCATTGTCAATCTGCAAATCTGTTTGAAATAACAGATAAGAAAATAACTCCTCAGCAAGAGGGATTTTCTGAAAAATCTCTACTTGCACAATTGCAGAACTTTGCAGTAGAAAATTAACGATTTCTAAATTGTTATTGCCAACTCTTACCCTAGCAAATTTTCCAAAAAACTCTGTAGTTGCAGCTTCCCAGGCATCAATGAGTAAGGTATTTTTTAATTCCGATAATTGGTTGATTTCTACCCGAGAAGCTCGTATTTCATCTAGGGTATCAGCAACTTTTTGGAGAACAAGATAAAGTAAATCACGTTTTTTGTCTTCACGTAAAATATCAATTTCTAGAGGGGTAGCTGTCAAGTTTTGTAAAGGAAACTGAAGTTTGGTAATACAAGATGCAAATAATGCCGCTTGCAGCGATCGCGGACTGAGTAAAGAAGGGGCATTTTGCTTGTTTGGTGAGTCAGATTTGGAAATAGAAGTACTGAGTCGGGGATTTGCAGGAGGCTGCAATTGTGCAGACGCGAAATTATTCCCTGTAGGAACGCTCCGCCAACGTGGTACCTCCCGCCTTTCCACTGCTGAAGCTAATAATCGATTAAGCAGCCAACGAGCTGCTAGCAATTCTCGTCTTTGCCCAGCTAAAACTGCCCTATCAAGTAAAGGTAATCCGGGGACTTCTAATTGTGCCGTTACTTCTGCCAAGGTGGCGTCAATGTAACCAATTCCTGATAAGCGTAGATGCTTCCGCTGTTGAGCGAAAAGGAGTTGAGAAGACGCGGAGAGGTTTTCAAGAGCATTCCCGGCATCCGGGCGTCTTTGCATCCCCGTGTCCTGTTTTCCTATCTCCCGATTCCAGTATGAGCCACCTGCTACTATCTCGTGGATGGCGGTGACTAATTCCGAAACAGGCGTACCTTTGGGACAATAACCATTAACCCCAGCAGCTCTTGCTGCTAAAAGCAGCCCTTGTTCTTGGACAGAACTCAGGAGCAATAATGGCAGATTGGGGTACTGGGTTTTCAAATGCCGACAAAGTTGTAAACCGAGTTGCTGGCTAGAGAGGGAGTGACCATTCCCCAATTCCAAAACCACTAAATTCACTTGGTTAGGGTCTTGTTGTGCAAGTTTGGCTAAAATCTGCAATGCAGCAGTATCTGTTTGAGCCTCCGATACCACTTGTACATTAGGAAATTCTTCCAAAGCCACTCGTAGCCCTAGCCGGAAGATAGGATCTTGGTCTACTAACAATAGTTTTAAAAGGCGATCGCTCATAATCAGCTTAAAAACGCAGGCTTTTTTTTGCTTTGGTAACAAATAAGCTTGACAAATTAGCTTAGTTATCTAATAAGGATCTGTTTCCGTACACAGATAAATGAATCATAATTGCCATAGGCAGGCATTTACCCTTTAATTCAATGACTTTGAGTATTCGGCACACCTTAGCAGAACACTACATTGAAATAGCCCAAATAAGAGAGTTTTCACCAGGGGAGATAGCAGGCTTGGCATTCCGTATTGTTCAGGATATGGAAGTCAAAAGCCTTATGTTTTTTGATATTTGTACCTTAGCAGAAATTTTAGAACTACCCCTAGGGAGTGTTTGCCAGGAAATCAGTGTATTCGCCCACATCACTCAAAGCTTGGTGAGTGCGCTTAGCAAAAAAAAACCCTTGAAACGCAACGAAGGCACATGGCTAGCCTTTCAAATCGCCTATCTTCTTGGTCTACAACAAGTTCTTAACCAGGAAAAAAGCCTACAGCGACCTTGGTTAGACCGAACGATGATCTGGGGCAGGGGAACAAGGGGAGCAGGGGAGCTCTTGAGCAGGGGAGCAGAGGGGAAGTTATCTCCTCCTCTCCCCACCTCTGTCCGCCCTTTGCAAGATGCTCAACTGCAAGGGCTACTAAAAACTCTCCGCCCTGGGAAACTTACTGACACGCAAGCTGAACAAGCGCTTTCTCAGGTAGCAGATTCATTACTTGTGCAACAAATGAACAGCGCAGCTGTGGCTTGGTTGATTGCCAATGGTGCTGAAGAACCCCAAGCTAAGCTGATCATACAGCGATTGATGAACGCGCTTGCTGGGCACTTGCTAGCAGTCATCGCCGAGAACGCGCTTGCATTCGCCCAACTGCAAAAATTTTTCCGGATAGGGACCTCATTACCAGTCAGTGCAGGCTTAGCTTCAGACACTCCAGAAGTTGTAGGAGGGTTAACTCCCAACGCCTCGACATCTGATAACAAAATTGACTTGTACCGGGAACTCTACCGAGCGAGTTTGCTCGAGAGTCACTCAGAACCTTTACTCACAGAATTCTTTTCCCTCAAGGATATCTATGTTCCTCTCAAAGGCTTGCCCGTAGAGGAAAATAATTCACAGCAAAATCAAAAAATTCCCCAGCTTGATTTAATGACATGGGCGCAGCAACAGCTCTGTGATTTGGAAAGCATTGCTGTGATCGAGTCAGAACCTGGTTATGGAAAAACCAGTTTCTGCCGAATTTGGGCGGCGAAAGTGGCACAGGAATTATACCCAGCTTGGATGCCGGTTTTGATTCGCCTGAGTGAAGTGACATACGGCAATACTTTAGAGGAAACGTTAGATTCTGGTTTTAAAGGAAATAATTTTCACCTCAGTCTTTTAGAGTGGCTAGAGCTAGAGCATCCTAGGTGTTTGTTGATTTTGGATGGTCTCGATGAATTACCGCCTTCGCGTCAGGGCAAAAGGATACAAGCAATTTTTATTCAACAACTGCTGAAATTTCAATCTCTCAGCCAACATAAAATTTTCCTGACCAGTCGGTCAACTGCATTGCAAAATATCGCCCAAGAACTCCCACAGCAATTAAAACGAATTGCTATCAAGCCGTGGGATAAGGAAGAGTTGAAACAATGGTTTCAGCAGTGGGCAAAAGTGCAATCTTTGCCCATATCTCAAAATTTCTTTACATTCTTAAAACAGGCAGGGGTATTTTCCGCTAAATCCAAGCTCCCGGAAATCTCCGCTCTTGTCCGCCAACCTTTTATGCTCTATTTGTTAGGTGTTTTGCACCGTGATGAACTGCTGGATGAGGAAATATTGCAGTTCACAGCCAGAAATCAGCACACTAGAAATGCCTCTTTGCTGTGGGAAATTTACCATCGCCTGAGTCGATGGCTGTTAGGTTATCCTCAAACTGGTAGCATCAAAACAATGCTTATGCGGTGGGGGACGGCTCATATTCACCGCACGCAAGAAGAGATGGCGCTTTTCTCCCGCTTCGCGAACGCAAATCTTTTACAAGGTCATCATCCCCAAGAGTTACTTGAGAAAATGCAAGCAGTGGCACTGCAAATTTTACACTCACGGCATTCTCAAATTAACTTGACTGGCGAACTAAATACACTACCAGCTTTTTATTTCAAAATAGACAGATGGGAAGAAGGGGAGAAATTTTTATCTCACATCCAAAATCCTAAATCACGCCAGTTCGCTCAAGATCGGGAACCTTCCGAAGTTCTGATCGGAGGAAACCTCCGCTCAGACTTCTCTCCGCACGCGAGTGGCTCCAAAATTCAAAATTCTCTCGTTAAGTTTTCTCACCCGAAGTTAGGAGAGTATCTTTGTGCTGAAGCTTTGATCACTGAGTTAAAACTCTTGACTCAGCGCCAAGTGGATGTTTACGGTGAATTGACCTTCGTCGTTGATTCTACTAGTGTTGCCCAGCACCTCTACAATTTACTTGGTTACGGTATCCTCACTCAAGAAATAGAGGAACTTGTGATCGAGGGGTTGCGACGCTCTTCAAAGCGGGATTTCTCTTTTGAAATACTGTGTCATCGACTGCTAAGCTTTTGGTATAGCTATTGCCGAGGTCGTTGGTTGGATGAGGGTATAGCGCACAAAGCTTTAACTTATTTTCAGACACTGCAAAACCCTGTTAATATCGAGCAGGTAAATGCATCTGTGGGACTGAATCTTTTCTTGTTGCTATGTGCTATCCACCAGGAAGCAAAGATTCCATTTTCGCCTTGTGGTGATCCAGCTTCTTTAGAAGAATTCAATCCAGAAGCACTGCTCATGCTTATTGGTAAGACAGCAGTTTTGGGCAAAAATACCTTTGCAACCCGTATACGCTCAAAATCCCTCGCTTTGCTTAATTTAGCAGGGGTTCACTTGCCGCAAGTCATGGTATTCGCAGGAGTCCATCTTGGGCAAACAGATTTATCAAATGCTGAATTAGTTGAGGCAAATTTAGCGGGAGTCAATTTGCACGAAGCTAACCTCACAGGTGCTAACCTCACAGGTGCAAATCTCACAGGTGCAAATCTCACAAGTGCCAACCTCACAAGTGCCAACCTTACAGGGGTGAATCTTAGTTCTGTTAATCTGACCAACGCCTGCTTATTTCAAGCTATCCTGAGCGAGGCTGACAGAGAAATTGCCCTGATGAATGGTGCTTTATTCTCTTTAGAGCAGTTTCAAGCCATCAAAAATTTACTGTCCCAGCAGTCTCATTTTAACGTTGCTGACGCAACACAACACACAGCAGCTTGGTCTAACAATGCACCTCAAAAAGGGCTAATAGAAAGGGCAGAAGGTGAACCGATGATGCCAGAAGATTTGTACGACGATTATGCTGATGATGAAACAGTTGTAGACGATAACTATAAGTGAATTTGGTAATCGGTGATAGGTTGGTGGTTGCGATCGCCCTTGGCGGGGCTTTGCCCATCGCGAAGCGGGAGAAAAGCGCCATCGCCTAATCCCGTCAGCACCGCAACTGATTACAACCATCATTTGGTTTCTTGTGAGTTACGGTACCCGTAAAAGTTAATACTGTAGTCAGTAATGCGCACCCCTGTTTGTTCTTCGATTTGGCGGAGAAATTCTTCTGGTAGTTCTAGGTGAACATCCAAGATTTGATTTGTATCCAAACAGTTAACATGACTGTGGGAATCACTAATATTGCCGTATAAACGTCCATCACAGCGTTCAATACATTCAATGATGCCCTGACTGGATAACGCTTCTAAATTTTGATAAACAGAAGTATGTCCGATCTCTTTGCCTTGCTGGTTCAGGCGATCATAAATCTCTCTGGCGGAAAGATGCTCTCTTGCGTCCCAAAGCAGTTCCAGAATAAAGCGACGCTGACGACTCACGCGCATACCTAGTGCCTGACACTGCTCAAGAGCATCTTCCAGTGAACGAATTGGTTTTGTAGATATCTCTTGCTTTTGCATATTTTAAGTTTGTTAACTTACGGGCTAATATTCCCTTTTGAATGTTTGTTTGTTATTTTATATATCCAAAGGTTTTGCACCCTGCACGTTCAGCTTTACCTATGTTTTTGCTTTTTTGCTTGGGGAAATCACAGGTTGGTTTAAGGGGTGGTTATACTTTTTTACTGCTCGATCACACTCTCTTCTAAAACAAACTCATTACAACTTTAGCTTAAAATGGCTGCCAACGTCTACTTGAAAGCTTTTATCTTGTCAAGAGTCACGATTTATGATTCATTTGCTTTTAGTTAGGAGCCTTGAGTTATTCCCCCCATTACTCCCCAGCTCCACAGCCAGCAGCGCTACCCCTGCTCCCAATACGGTTCGGATAAGGCAAACCTAACCCCCCCCAACCCTTGTAGGGAAGGGGGGAGTCTTCCTCTCCTTGCAGGAGAGGGGGTGGGGGAGAGGTTAACCGAACCGTATTGCCCCTAGTCCCAAGTATGCGCGCGGAGGAAAGCCGCCCCGCCACTGGAGTTCAAAATTCACGCACAGGCTCATATATAGCAATCCTATTTGAATTGCGATTACTCCCAACGGTGAGATTAACACCACCGCCTCACCCGCTATACTTCCGGCGTTTCCTTCCATAAAGCACGAAAACGGAGCGCCTTTCTCCGACAACTGTAAAAGCTTTGATTCAATTAGCCAACGGCACGAACTTCTGGAATTTGCCAGAGGCGATCGCACAAAAGAACAGTAAAAATGATGAATCCTGGTTTATAACAGTCAATTCTCCTTGTACCAACCATAGTGTTGTTCTTTATGACAGATCAAAAACTGACTCAGATGCAGAACGCTTTGCCCAATGTACTCACTGCTTGCTTTTAGAATCCCCCGCCATTCATACGGGGGAGAAGTCAAACTTGCCGACTCATGTTGTGATTTGTATGCAGGAAAAGAGTAGTATGAATTGTCGAGACTATTTTTTGACTCGATGACAATCACCATCGCAATCAACACTGACCACATTAACTCCTTGGAACTGTCCCCTGTAGTCACAGAGATTGAAAAACTGTTGCAAGACGGGACTATCGCATCCGAAGAGCAGCAGCTGCGTTTTGATGTAGATTATGTCTTGGAACCAGGCGATCCACGGGAACTCTCAGAAATCCCAGAAGTGCGCCTGTGGTTCATCCGCCTGGATACTCGCTATCCCTGGTTGCCATTTCTACTAGATTGGAAGGCTGGGGAATTCGCTCGTTATGCAGCTATGCTCGTACCGCACCAGTTCAGCACCAGAGAAGGTATTCAGTATAATCCTGAAGCTTTAGAAATCTTTTTGATGCACAAGCTGTTTGTTTTAAACGACTGGTTACAACAGCAAGGCATTCCAAGTAAATCTCGCCTCCAGTCGATGGCGCAACTTCTGGGTTATGAGTTAGATGATGCCTTATTTGAGATGTTTTGAAAAGGTAATTGGTAATAGTTATTAGTTAGTGCTAAGTGGTGCTTCTTGTGTAGAGACGCTTTCATGAGAGCGCCTCTCTACAACCAACAATGTACAGACGCGCCATGGCGCGTCTAATTACCAATTTTTCAACTTAATATCACTTAATACGGCATATAAGTTTTAATGCTGTACTAAAAGCGTATTCAACTGCTTTCGATTTACTCGGTAATGCCGCTTTCCAAATACGATAATCATTATATTCAAGAATCAAATTTGCTATCTCATGAATTTTGGTTTTTTTTAGGACATCGTATTGAGTCGATTCAAAATCTCTTAGGAACCCACCATTTTCCAATACTTCTTGTCCAGCTTTAATAAAGCCATTCAAAACGGCTTTCATGTATTCTCTACCAGCACGTTCTGCAAACACAGGAGATGATTTTAACGCCTGAAATTCTTCTAACAGAAGGTTAGCGATTTTTTTACCTTCTAGAGTATTCCAGTCATAAGGTAGTTGAACATCCAGATATTCATCTTCGACGTATTGATATTTAAGATACTCCTTTATATCTACAGCGACTTGAACTATTTTGTAACCAGCAAACAATTGCTTTAAAGAATTTGCACTTGTATCAATAGATGAGTCAGGGAAAACTTTTTCCTCACCTTCGGGACATTCATAGACAAGATATGTCCAAATTCCTCCTGAATCACCAACATCGGAACTTCCAGCTTGGTAGAAGGTCATTGTTCCATCTTCTTCACAGCCAAAATATGCACTTTCTGCATCTGTTAACGTACAGTGATGCATATTTTTTGAAAAGCGCATGAGCGTTCTAAAAATGCCAGTAATGTGGTGAGGTTGGCTCTCTACTTGGATGTAACGTTTTCCACTGCTCACAAAGCTATGTAATCGAATCGCCATCTGTTTTTCCTTGTAATCTTTCTTCACATTCTTTTTTCGATGCACCAGCCTGACAGCAAGAGGGAAGTGAAGGAACACATAACATGGCGTGCTAGATCCAGCCGTAAGCTATTCACACCTAATAATAATGGCAACAAGCAGCTGCCATGTAGCCGAGAATCCTCAGCCTGCTGCACTGAGGTTACTAATCTTTGTTCTAACGTAAATTTTTAGTTGCAGCTGATCAGTTTCGTAACAAAGCTTTCAACTCCCTGTTTCTTTGATTTTCAAGAGCCATTGTCAGGTTTTCTATTCAATAACTCAGTGTTAGCTTCAAAAATTAGGCTCGAAGTTGCGCCCAAGCTTAACTTCTAACTTATTATCTAATGATGATAGGACAGAAGTAATGTGTACTAGGTTACACATAGTAATTAGTTATTTACAAAAATTTACATAAAAGTTTGATTTATATTAGCCTTTAGCAAAAAATCTTTTTTTTTCCAAATTCCTCATTTGTTAGATATTTAATTTGTATACAGGGCTGGTAAGGGGAGCCAAAAGTCAAGACTTGTGAAAATCAATTCGCTCAAATTCCTGACTTTTTGAAGTAGTCGGGAATCTTGTTGTTTAGGAATAATTTAGGATTGCCTGATTCAGATTTTAAATAGCGATCGCCCCAAGAGGCAATCGCAAAAGTTTTGCTACAAGTCGTACTGAGGTGAAGCTCGGTAGCGGTTGATTTGTTGTATTTTTTTTAAATCTGTAGCTGCTGCAAAATCCACTCAACCGCTACAGCCAAATCTTTGGCGATGTAATCCGGTTTTGTGTGGTGCTGGTAATCACCAGCCAAAACGCGATCGCCAAACCCTGTTTGCACCAAAATCCCCACACAACCAGCATTGTGTGCCATATCAACATCAGTCGCTTTGTCCCCCACCATAAAACTGTGCCTCAGATCCAAATCGTGTTCCCAAGCCGCTGCAACCAACATTCCTGTGTTTGGTTTACGCCAAGTAGACCAGCGAGTGTATGCTGGGTCTTTCCCGCCTTCTGGTGGACTAAGGTAGGGACAATAATACAAAGCGTCTAAGAACGCCCCAGCCTCTTGTGTCAACAATCGGCAAAGTCGATCATGTAACGCTTGTACGTGAGTGTCTGGATAATAACCTCTAGCTGGTCCAGATTGATTGGAAACAAGACAGCAAAAAATACCTTGGTCATTGAGATGGCGCACAGAAAGTGCAACACCGGGAATTAAATGTAAATCTTCTACGGAGTGAATGTAGCCAGCCTCAACATTTAACACGCCATCGCGGTCTAGAAATACAGCAGGTTTAGCCACCCCAAATTTTCTCCAACACAGTGTTAGGCGCGATATCTGCCATCTTACCTGTGGGGGATTTAATGGCAAGGAATTTATCGCTTCTGGGTAATAACTTTGCTGGGTCTGTTGGACCAAATAAGGCAATGGTATAAGTCTGTACGGCCACACTCAAGTGCATGGGGGCGCTGTCGGTACACAGCATTAAATTTGCCCCAGCAATCATCGCCGCCAGCTTGCCAATATCATCAGGAGAACTGACTTTGATATCGGGTGTGGACTCTTTGAGGCTACGCACAAACTCTTCATCTTCTGGTCCTTGGATAACCACCACAGGCATTTCCGGCTGCTTTTGCTGGATGTCTTGAATAATTTGCTGCCAATTCCTGACAGGGTAAATTTTATCTAGACCTTTGGTCTGGGCTAGCTTGCTAGAACCACCATGAATCAAAATGTAGCCAGTTTCCTTTATCCCCAACCGCTGTTGTTCGTTGTTAGCCCAGTCAATATCTGGTTTTGGCACATTGATTGCTAACTCTGGACAGGAGGAGTTAATACCCAACCCTTGCAGCAAGTCATGGTACATACTCGCAGCATACTGTTCTGTTCTCAGAGGAACTGGATTGGTGAGAAAAGCAGCTCCTTTGCTCCTATAGCCAATTCGTGTGGGGATTCCGGTTAACCAGAGGAAAAGACCCACTAAAGCACTTTGCCCTAGAGCAATGGCAAGATCGTACTCGCGATCGCGTATCGTGCCCACCAAGTTACCCCAATCAGCCATACTGTTGCGGTCTTTGTAGTCAAACCCAATAACCTGATTAACTGACTTACTCACCCGGTAAGCAGCCTTTGAACGGGGTTCCACAACAACATCTACCTGAGCATTGGGGTAATAGCGCTTCAGGTCATCTAGGGTTGGGAAGAAGAGAATTTGGTCGCCAATTCCGCCAGGAACAAGGGCTACTATTCGCATAATATATCTTCACGCTTACTCGCTCATTATTTTAGGGGAAGATAGGGATTGGAAATTAGAGATTGAGGATTGGAGGTTGGGGATAAAGGAATTTACCCACTCCCCAGTCTTCGGTCTCCAGTCTCCAGTCCCTAATGTCAAACTTGAGGAATTCTGTGCATTTATTAATTCCAGCTGCTGGAACAGGCAGAAGAATGGGGAGTCACCGCAATAAACTCCTGCTTGTGGTACGCGAACAGCCTATTATCGCTTGGACTCTTCTTGCCGCTCAAGCAGCAAATCAAATCAGTTGGATAGGCATTATCTCCCAACCTTATGACTGGGAAGATTTCAAGACGATTCTTGCCTCTCTAAAGCTAACTAAGCCAGTGGAACTGATTCAAGGGGGTTCTACCCGTCAACAATCGGTTTACAATGGATTGCAAGCGCTGAGCGACTCCGCACAGCAAGTGTTAATTCACGATGGAGCCAGATGCCTCGCGACACCAAATTTATTCAGCTCTTGTGCTGAAGCTATTCGACATTGTCCTGGTTTAATTGCCGCCGTACCAGTTAAGGATACTATCAAAGTCGTAGATCAAAATGGCATAATTCAAAGCACGCCCGACCGACGGCAATTGTGGGCGGCACAAACTCCTCAAGGCTTTGATGTTAAATTATTGAAAAAGTGCCACGCCGAAGGTGTCCGTCAGGGATGGGAAGTAACTGACGATGCTGCTTTGTTTGAAAAATGCGGCTACAGTGTGCGAATTGTTGAGGGAGAAGAGACGAATCTGAAGTTGACCACTCCACAAGATTTGGCGATCGCTGAATTTATCCTAAAAACTAGACTCGAGCAGGAGTGAAGGTTATAACAATTCTTAAAGGAGCCTTCGGCTGAGCTTTGGTATTTTATTACGATTCTTGATTTTTTTCAAATATTATGTTATTGTGCCAAACACTTGTGATTCTCCTTCATTCATCATTTTTTATTTATACAAGTGACTAATGACCAATAACTCATGACTGATGACCGATGAATAATGCCGTGATGAATGCATCGACGAAGATAGAAGCAATTCTGTATTTGAAGGGTAAACCCCTGTCCATAAGTGAAATTGCCGAGTATGCCGTTTGCGATCGCACCACAGTTCAGGAAGGCATCATCGAACTCATTGATGAGTATGCCCGCCGCGATAGCGCCCTAGAAGTCGTAGAAACTTCAGATGGTTATAGTTTGCAACTCAGGTCAGACTTTCATGACTTGGTACAAACTCTGATTCCAGTAGAATTGGGTCTAGGAGCATTACGAACTTTGGCAGCCATTGCCCTAAATAGTCCAATACTGCAAAGCGACTTGATCAACTTGCGGGGTTCTGGTGCGTATCAACACGTTCCAGAACTCGTCGAACTCGGTTTTGTCAAAAAACGCCGAGATAGTGACTCTCGCTCGTATTCTTTACAAGTCACCCCAAAATTTCACCAATATTTCCAAATTGAGCAACTTCCCCAATTATTATCCAATAGCGAAGAGCAAAAACAGCTAGAGCTAGAACTCACAGCACAACCACAACCGGATTGAGTACTGCTGCTCTTGAGGAATGCTAGTACTCGAGAAAGAGGTAGTGATATGTCTCACCCTTCTACTATGGTTTAGAGTAGAATAAGCAACTCAGCTAAAAAAACAGCCAATGGTGTTTGATCCTAACTTTTTGAATGACTACCCTGAGGAACACCCCAATCAGATCCTGAATGATAGCTTTGAGGAACTTCCTAATCAGTTACTCAAGTATCTACAGCACCAGCCACCTGAAGTCCTAGCCCGCGTCGCCCAGTCTGTCAGCCCCGAAATTAAACAAATCATTTCGCAAAACGTCCAAGGGCTTGTCGGGATGTTACCCGCAGAAAATTTTAACGTGCAAATTACCACAGACCGAGACAATCTCGCTGGTCTTTTAGCGTCGGCTATGATGACAGGTTATTTTCTCCGCCAAATGGAACAACGGATGCAGTTAGATCATTTGAGTAACAATCATTAGTTAACAGTCATTAGTCATTTGTCATGAGTCATTAGTTACAAACGACAAAGAACAAACGACAAAGGACTAATCACTACTTCTGGGGATAAGCCCCTGATTGTACTTTAAATGTTTGAATTTTCCCGTTTCGGTTGACTTCGATTTCCAATATGTCACCTACGGTGCTAGACTCGACCTGCTTCTGTACTTGAGCAGATGTTTTTACTTGGTTACCGTTAACTTTTTGAATCAAGTCGCCAGGAAGGAGTCCTCCTCGTTGTGCTGGAGACTTTTCCAGGACTCCTGTAATGGCTATCCCAACATCCTGTTTAATGTTGAGATTCTTGTCTTGATTAATCTGTTGTTTCTTACTAGAAGATAGGTCTGACATTTCAACCCCTAAAAAAGGGTGTTGCACACGCCCTTTGGTAAAAAGCTCATGAGCAATGCGGGCTGCTGTTTCAATGGGGATCGCAAAACCCAGCCCTTGAGCATCAGCGCGGATAGCAGTGTTAATGCCTATAACCTCGCCTTGGGCGTTTAATAAAGGTCCGCCTGAGTTACCCGGATTAATAGCCGCGTCTGTTTGGATAAAGCTGACTCGCTTATCTGGAACACCAACTTGAGCGCTCGTACGGTCTGTCGCGCTGATAATGCCGATTGTGACGGTATTATCTAAACCGAGGGGATTGCCAATAGCGATCGCCCATTGACCTGGTATTAAGTTTTGTGAAGTGCCTAGTTTCACTGTTGGCAGATCATAATCTGAAATTTTTACAACAGCCACATCTGTCACTGAATCAACTCCAACCACCCGACCCTCAAAAGTCCGACCATCTTTGAGGGTCACTTGTACTGTATCTGTATCCGCTACAACATGAGCATTCGTTAGTATTTGTCCATTTTCACTCAAAATAAATCCAGACCCTGTTCCACGCTCTATCCGTTCTTTGGGGAATGGCTGCTCTTCCTCTCCAAAAAATCGCCGTAAAAGCGGATTTTTCAACGCATCAGAAATAGGATTAGCCACTTTGCGGGTTGCATTAATTCGTACGACTGCGGGTCCAGTTCTTTGAACAGCAGTGGCAATAAAATTCATATTATCGCCAGTAGCAGCCGCAACTTGTCCTCCAACAGGATTTGCAGGTGCAATTTCTGGGGGCGAAGACGCTGTTACATTTCTTAACTCGCGAAACAAGCGATTTTGTGGCGAGAGATACCGACTACCCAACAAGCCTGCACCGCCGCCAATAGCCAATAACGATAGATAAATAACCAGTTGCTTTAATGATAATTTCATAATCATGACGCTTAAGGTCAGCAATGCAGATGCCTAATTTCTAAGTTTAGTCAAGCAAGTCGAAACCGGACAGATGAATTGCTCATCACTCAGGTGTTTAGTTGTTAATTGTGAGTTGTTAGTTGTCAAAAAGCACCACTAAACACCTCTCATGACCTGCTGTTGCCATCTAAAATCTAGAATAATTGAGTGCCTCCTTTATATACATGACTTTTTGCTATCGTTTACTTTTTCTCTGTAGCATAGTCACCAGCACCCTTGGGCTAGTATACACAAACCCATACTCCGCAGTGGCACAAACTTCTGTAACTGGTTGTCAGACTTCAGCCCTTGAACGCTTCCAGCGACACACAGTTGCACCAGGAGAAACAGTGGAGAGTATAGCGCAACGCTACAATCTCACACCAGCTACTATTATCGCCATGAATTCGGCTTTACAAAACCGTAAAATTGCCGTTGGTAGCGAAATTCAAATTCCTCCATATAACGGAATTGTTGTTGAGGTATCGCCTGGTCAAAACTGGCGACAAATAGCAGCAAAATATAAAATCCGTCCTGATATATTGTTTGACGTGAATGGGTGTCAGAAAAATCCCAGAGTCGTTTTTGTTCCTCAGGTAAATCGGTCACCCAGTCGTCCTATGACTGAATCTCCCACACCTCAGTTCCCTGGTAACTCCTCTACTTCCACTCTCAGTAAATTAGCTGGGTATCCCTTAGGGGAAGTCGCAACTGTAGCTGTAGGCTATGGCTGGCAAACTAATCCTAGCAATGGAGAAGTTTTTTTTCATAGTGGTATGGATTTGTTAGCAGCAAAAGGGACGCCAGTGCAAGCGATCGGTGAAGGTACGGTAGCCTTTGCCAACGAGCAAGGAACTTATGGTAAATTGGTCATCATTAATCACAGTGGCGGCTTGCAAAGCCGTTACGCCCATCTTGACAGTATCAAAGTCTCCGTCGGTCAACAAGTCAAAAAAGGAGACCTAGTCGGAACTGTGGGTACAACTGGAGCACCAACCATCAGCCAATCTCATCTCCATTTTGAAGTGCGTTCTAGCTCATCCTTAGGTTGGACTGCTCAAGACCCTAAAGGGTATCTCCAACGATAAGGTATTGGGGAGTGGAATACTCCCTTTTCCTCATCTCCCGATTACCCAACTCAAAAAGGGTTCCGTAGATTTAACCAGGTGCATCCCTGCTGCTGCAAATCGCTCAAATGCTGCATCTGCTGCTTCCGTATAATCCACTACACCGGGAACAACAACAGGGGAAGTGCAATCTTCCAATAGATAAACTTTTTTCGCTAAATTCGGGTTTATCTGCTGAATTTCTGTGAATAAGTCGTCAATTGTCCAAGCGACACAGTGACTTTTGGCTTGACCTGCAACAATCACAGCGTCAAATTCTAATAATTGTTGAATCAAGCGCGTATTCTTTTGTGCAAAGGAACGTTTATCAAAACTTTCCAAAACTTCTGGACGCAAAACAGAATAATTTTCTGTTAAAGGATTATTCCCTTTGATTTCAAATTGTGTTTGACTATGACGAGCAATGCAGTGGAAAAATACCGCTTCTTCCACAGCAGAAACCAATGCATGACCGATACCACCCAACATAGAATGATAAGACCAAACTGTCAGTGGGTATTTTCCATCTTGACTCAGCTGCTTAACATAGTGATAGGCGTGTTCTTTTAGGAATTCGTAGTCGTAGCCAAGGCTGTAAGCAACTCCTGGGTTAACTTTCCAAACCCCTTTTTCAATATCTGCTGGTGTGATGCTAGTAGCAGATGGCGTTGGGTGTTCACCCGCCCGGTTTACCCAAAAAATTGGATGGAAAATTTGCATTGCTGTATGGGTATCCATCGTAGGAATAATTTTAGTAATGACTCCTAAATGGCGATAGATAAACTCACACAAGCGGATATTATCATCGACTGCACCTGCTCCAGATTTTCCACCTACAAATAATTCAAATTCAGGAATGCAAAAGGTGTTTTGTACATCAATTAAAAGCAGGCAAATCCGAGTTTTGTCTTCGGTTACTGGTTTAATGTTATATTGTTTGGCCGATTCTCTTGCTTCTTCAGCACGTTGTTGGTAAGGTACGCGCCAGACTGCACCTACGTTTTGGGCGTTGAAGTGAGGAGGGATTGGTAGTTGAGTTGTTGTTGGGGCGTTCATAATTACATTTGCTTTTCTTTTTATTTAACGGACTGTTGCTATTTACCTGGAAATTAATTTCCAAGCAGGTGTGTGGAAAATGAGATCTCCCTGGTTTCTAGTATTTAACCTTCAAAATCATCCAAACTTTTTAACATTGCTAATCTCGCATCAAGCCAATCATCAGTAAACCAACCATAAGCCAAAACATCTTCCACCAGACTTGCACTAATCCCCATTACCCAAATATGGGCAGCTGTGATAAACACAGGAATTGCAGCAAGCTCAGTCTCACTCAGTTTACGAATTGACTGATATCCTTCGATAAAACTATTTCTAACTGTGACATCTGTTTTCATCCTCATTGCTACTTGCAAAAATTTCGCTATGTCAAAAGCACGCCAGCCGTAACCGCACTGGTCAAAGTCAAATAAAGTCGGCTCATTCTGTTCCGTGAAATAAGTATTTCCTGAATGAACATCGCCAACACAAATTCCATAAGCTGGTACTAACAAAGGTAGTTGAAATTTTTCTAACTGCCTTTTTATTTTGCCTACCTGTTTTTGCAAATAGTTAATCTCGCTTTCTTGGTGTTGGTATAGAGGTGTCATTGCTTGTATCGACCAATCTAGCAAGTAATCGCTATTCAAAACAGGGCGAGTAAAATTACTTTTGAACTCGTCTAGTGTCTGGTGAATTTTTGCCAGTGCTTCTCCTAAACGATAGCTTTTTATGCCATCAAGATTTTCATTGACTGCACGTCCTGGTGCATAGGAAAATACAGCCACGTAACGTGTTCCTTCTGGTGCTACAATTTCTGTTGTAAAACCACGATCATTTCTGGAAATGGGGTATGCAACTGGCTGCTTTTGCTTCTGTCGAAACGCTAACAGTTCCAGTTCAAAATCAATAAGAGTGCTTATTTCTCCACCCACGCCGATAAACTCGCAGGATATATCTCTCTTGCTCAGTTTCCACCAAATACGTATCGTTGAGACCGCCTTTGTATAGTTTGCAGCTACGGATATTTCTGATAGGATAGTGGCGTAGTACGGTGTCAATTAAAGCCACACCGTCAGGAATAGAATGAATTACAGGAATTAATAATTGGCTCATAAAATGATAGCCACTGCTAATAGTATTTATTGCTTATTGCCAGGATTTTGATAATCCATAAGTAATTTTTACTTTTTTCCCGACTCCTGGGCTCCCCCACTCCCCTCATCTCTCCCTTTCCCTTTGTTACTCCTATTTTTTCTCAAAATTCATCACTCAAATTTGCCCCACCTGTGGCAATCTGGGAAACAGAATGTTTTCAAAGTTGATATCTTCGCTACAAAAAATTACCTAATAGGTTATGCAAACCCTGCCTACGCTTACAACTTCTAATACCGCATTTAGTCAACCCACCTTTGACACAACTATCAAACGGCGCAAAACCCGTCCAGTCAAAATTGGCGATGTCACCATTGGGGGTGGATACCCTGTGGTGGTGCAGTCAATGATTAACGAAGACACCTTGGACATTGATGGTTCCGTAGCAGCGATTCGTCGTCTTCATGAAATTGGCTGCGAAATCGTCCGCGTTACTGTACCCAGTATGGCTCATGCTAAAGCGTTGGCAGAGATTAAACAAAAATTAATCAAAACCTACAAGGACGTGCCAGTTGTTGCGGATGTGCATCATAATGGCATGAAAATTGCTTTGGAAGTCGCCAAACATATAGAGAAAGTGCGGATTAATCCGGGGTTATACGTGTTTGAAAAGCCAAATTCTGGGAGAAGCGAATACACCAAAGCGGAATTTGACGAAATCGGGGAAAAAATCCGCGAAACTTTAGCTCCCTTAGTGATTTCCTTGCGTGATCAAGGGAAAGCTATGCGAATCGGGGTAAATCACGGTTCGCTTGCCGAAAGGATGCTGTTCACCTACGGCGACACTCCAGAAGGAATGGTAGAATCTGCTTTGGAATTCATTCGCATCTGTGAATCATTAGACTTCGGTAATATCGTCATCTCCATGAAAGCCTCACGGGTACCGGTGATGGTAGCCGCTTATCGCCTCATGGCAATGCGGATGGATGAACTGGGTATGGATTATCCCCTCCACTTAGGTGTGACTGAAGCAGGTGATGGGGAGTACGGACGGATTAAATCCACTGCGGGTATTGCCACTCTCTTAGCTGATGGCATTGGCGATACAATTCGCGTCTCGCTTACGGAACCACCAGAGAAAGAAATTCCCGTATGCTACAGTATCTTGCAAGCTTTGGGATTGCGGAAAACAATGGTGGAGTACGTCGCGTGTCCTTCCTGCGGACGTACATTGTTTAACTTAGAAGAAGTCCTGCACAAAGTCCGCGAAGCTACCAAACATTTGACTGGACTTGATATAGCAGTTATGGGTTGTATTGTCAATGGACCAGGAGAAATGGCTGATGCCGATTATGGTTACGTTGGAAAAACTCCTGGATATATTTCTCTCTACCGTGGGAGGGAAGAAATTAAAAAAGTTTCAGAAGAAAAAGGAGTAGAAGAGTTGATTAATTTAATTAAGGCAGATGGACGTTGGGTAGAGCCATAAAATTTTCGACAAGTTTTGTACCGGCGGTTCCAATGTCGCCGGACGACAAAGACTTTTAATGAAATAAAAATAATGCTCAGTCTGTACATTAAAACCCTGTGTTAGATTGGGCATACTGACTATAAAACTTTCCGTAGACGCGCAGCTGTCATTATGGTGATTACAAGAAGTGGGCTTGTTTTGGTGGGTGCAACAGCGGTGACACTGACAACAATCGCAGTCACCAGCCTGGGAATTCACTCGCAAGGACAGGCTTTATTTAAAGAAAGTCCTAAGGATTTAGTAGATGAAGTTTGGCAAATTATTAACCGCCAATATGTAGATGGTACTTTTAATAAGCTTGATTGGGCCGCTGTTCGTAAAGAGTACCTAAACAAGTCCTACAGCAACAAACAGGAAGCCTATAAGTCCATACGGGAAATGCTGAAGAAGCTAGATGACCCCTACACCCGGTTTATGGATCCAGAGGAGTTCAAAAGTCTGCAAGTGGATACCTCTGGAGAATTGACAGGTATTGGTATCCAGATGGGTCTAGATGAGAAAACGAAAAAGCTGACTGTAATTGCGCCAATTGAGGATACACCTGCGGCGAAAGCTGGGCTCCTGGCAAAGGACATTATAACCAAAATCAACGGAAAAAGCACGGAGGGCATGGATACCAATCAGGCAGTATCCTTGATCCGAGGTGAACCAGGAACGATGGTCAATTTGACTATTCAGCGCAGCGGTCAAGAAAAAGAATTCAAAATTACAAGAGCAAAAATTGAAATCCATCCAGTAGAGTATTCCCAAAAGCAAACTCCAGCTGGAAGTGTTGGCTACATTCGCTTGAAGCAGTTCAGCGCTAACGCCGGCAAGGAAATGCAACAAGCAGTCAGAAATTTGGAGAATAAGCAGGTTGCTGGTTATGTCCTCGATTTACGGAATAATCCGGGAGGCTTGCTCTTCTCTAGCGTGGAAATTGCCCGGATGTGGATGAATAAGGGCACAATTGTCTCCACTAAAGACCGTCAAGGAGAGGTGGAACGGGAAACAGCAAACGGACGTGCTTTAACTAATAAGCCGCTCGTGGTATTGGTGGATAAAGGTTCAGCCAGTGCTAGTGAAATCCTTTCAGGAGCCTTGCAGGACAATAAGCGTGCTGTTTTAATCGGTAGTCAAACCTTTGGCAAAGGCTTGGTGCAATCAGTGCGTCCTCTGGACGATGGATCAGGATTAGCTGTGACCATTGCCAAATACTTTACTCCCAATAATCGGGATATTAATAAGCATGGGATTGACCCAGATATCAAGGTGGAATTGACAGATACCCAGCGACAAGCATTGTGGCTCAAAGAGCGTGAGAAAATCGGCACCCAAGCAGATCCCCAATTTGCTAAAGCGGCGGAAGTGTTAGGCAAGGAAATTGCACAAAGAGGCAATAATAGAGCAGAAAAATGAAGAGAGTAGAGGGAAGAAAGAAAAAAGAAGACGAAAATTATTCTTCGTTCTTCCTCGTTCTTTCTTCTTTCTTTATACTGGTTGGCATTTGCCAGACCTAATCAGTCCCACACGACGGGCGATCGCTTCACCTTCGGAAGTGAAAGGTCCCCACTGTTCTATAATTTCTGGATTATCATCTCCAGTCGCTTCGTTGCTGGAGACGATTTCGCAATGACCAGCATTACGCTTGACAATATACCAAGTTTGTGTATCGCTCATGCGTTGTATTAAAATCTGTTTTGCACTGAGGCAATTTTACGGCTTTAAGGCGCAGCGTAGCTCTTCCACTCAGAAATCGCCACAACGAATCCGTGAGAATTAAAAAACCGCCAAGACGAGCCAGCGCTGCAGGAGGGTTTCGCTCCGCAGGCGACTCGCGTCGCCAAGAACGCCAAGAGAAATAAAAGAAAATCTCACAAATGATTTAGGACTGCTATATAAACTTTTCTGATAGCATGGTATCTTCCCAAAATTAGGTTGTAGCTGATTAGCTATCAATAGGCAAGATGTCTATGTCTCGGTATAGGAAGACAAATGACATCACCTGATATTTTGAGGACGGTTTGATCTTCGTGTGAATATGAAAAGCTTCTTGTGGCTATACCGAGTGCTTGAAACTTCATTCGGAAAGCAACAGCCTGTTGAAATCGTGTTTGGGCAAGTGGATGATATTGAAAACCTAGATCATTCGTTTGAGGATGGATTAGGCTTAAGTAATGGCTCCAAAGGTCATCTTTAACATTCCAATTAGAGCTTATATGAAAGAACCATCGGCGCACATACTTAAAGTAATAAGCAAACTCGGAGTCAATATTAACCCAAGTTGCGGGTTATCTGAGTTCGAGCGCTTCGCAGTCTGAGATTAATGCGATCGCCAATGCCAATTTAGCGGTTGCGCAGAGCGCAACCGTCACTCAGAGTTAGTTCCAATGAAGAGT
>JAHHIB010000065.1 GCA_019359075.1 Kalymmatonema hyalinum WJT4-NPBG1 | reverse complement strand
GGGGCTGGCAAGCACCCTGGAGTATGAACTTTAACGCTTCCCAACAACGTAGCCCTATTCAGGCTAAGACTGGCTATCCAGTTTTGTACACAATGTCCAGCATTGTCCACTTATCAGCGGATAGCTTGGCGACGAAGACGACTACATAGAGAATAACTTATGGATGGGAATAGGACGAGCGCGTTCCGGATGTGGTGCAGCACTGGTGGGAAATCCCTCTCAGATACTTGAACGGCTACATCGTTATATGGATATGGGAATTCGAGCATTCATTCTCTCCGGCTACCCCTTGATTGAAGAATGCCATTATTTTGCAAAGCTTGTGTTACCTCATCTGCCAAATGTTAAGCTTGCAGAACTTCAAGGACGACTACCTAAGCTACAGCCGATGACACCTCTGACAACAGGAGAGATCGGATAGCCAGCACTTAACGGCTTGGGTAAAGCTTCCTTGAAGACGGCTCTTTTTAGGGAATGTAAGGAACATACTGATGCTAGAAGAGAAAACAATTCTGATCACAGGAGCCACAAAAGGCATCGGGAGAGCCCTGGTGTCGAGGCTTGAAACACACAATACCCTTCGCTTTGCCTTAGTTGCTCGCTCAAGTGAACTCTTAGGCGAACTCAAAGCACACCTACAAAGCCAGGGACATGAGTGTGAAGTCTTTGTCGGCGATGTTGCAGCAGAACCTTTTGTCACCTCCACCGTTCAACACTGCGTTGAACGTTTCGGTTCAATCGATATTCTTGTGAACAATGCAGGGATAGGAAGATTTGGCGAAGTTGAACAGTACTCTCTAAGCGAATGGCAGCAGCTGTTTGATACCAACGTCACAGGTACCTTTCTGTTTTCGCGTGAGGTCGTACCGCATATGAAGCAGCAAGGACGCGGACAGATTGTGATAGTTGCATCCGATGTATCCAAACGAGTCTTTGAGGGAGGGTCTGCTTATTGTGCAACAAAATTCGCTCAAGATGCCTTTTCAATGGCTTTGCGCAAGGAGGTTCGACGATTTGGCATTAAGGTCAGCACTATCTTTCCGGGTCTGGTTGACACATCATTTCATGCGCAACCTCAGGGAGATCCGGCACATCAAGGATGGCTTCGCGCACACGATGTTGCAGATGCCATCTTTTATGTACTCAATACACCGTCACACGTCGTTATCGATGAAGTGATGCTTCATCCACTGATACAGGAGTATTAGGCTGTGTTGACATTTGACTTGAAATGTGGAATAAAATTACCCACCTAACCCAACAGGTAAGCAGACAGAAAACCTTGCTAGATTTGTCACACAGATATCAATGACACTCGAAAAAATTCTAAAATTAATGAGACACTTGTCTTGTAATCTGTAATAAATATTTATGCCGCCTCGTTGGCCTCGTGAACCTGATCGCAAAGACCCTGCTTACCGTAAGTTAGATGACCGGATGAATTTTGCCGTTCATGTGGCGATATTTGCAGCAATAAATTCTGGCTTGTGGTTTTTCCATAACTTCAATTCAGCTACTTGGGAGTGGCTACCTTGGTTAACAGCTGTTTGGAGCTTAGTACTATTGGGACATTTGATTTATATTTCGGCGATCGCCAACTACTCACAAACACCACCCACATCCACCTGAGGATGGACACCACAGGCTAGGGCGATTGTAACTTGCGGTGGTAGAGTTAGCCTGGATATTTGAGCGATAATATCTTATGAGATGAGAGTTGCCGCTCATTATATAGGATTATTTTTATGGCTAAGACTAACACTGCAGAATTACTGGAAGCCCTAGCAGCAGAAATTGGCGAAAATGTTTATATAGATATTGCCAAGTGGCACCTTTACTTATCGGATGCCAAGCTGCATACTGTAGTTGCAGAAAAAGTGTATCCCTTAATTACCGCCAGTAAACCAGTCGAAGAAGAAGAAGTTATACAACTCCTAGAATCTATTCCCGTCAAAATTGGCGGTGGAAGAAGAGAACTTTCTCTGATTGATTTACTACCCTTGCAATGCCAGGTCAACCTAGTAGATATTTTAGAAAAATATCAGCAGGATATGTAATTATATTGCTCTACTCGTCCCGTAATTTGCTGCTGTCTTTATTTAATAGGGAGTAATAACAAAGTATCAGTTCCATAATGAGTACACCTGAAAAAAACAGCAGACAAGATAGAACTGATAGACACTGTAGTTTTGTATTTTGTGATTTTTATTAATAGCATCTCTCACATGAGGGTGTTTTAACAATTCACCCTGAGTGTATGTCAGGCTAGTTTGTGGAAACTTGCCATAGTTGTCATGTAAATTTATTGAGGCTATTTGTATGCTTTTACAACTCAAAAATAGTGGCGAATTAGTGAAAGTTATTGATGTTCAGGAATTGATCAACCCTAATCAGGATGTTGTTCATGCACAACAACAAGAAGGTCAAGAAGAGCAACAAGCTGATTCTTATAAAAAAGAAAATCTAGTTTTTCCTTCTGGTGAAAGTTTACCGCGTTGTTGGTTAGATGCCGACTATAGAAACGCCAAAGCGTCGTGACTTCACTTGCCCCTCAGAACTTGTACAAATGTGGACAGTTTATCAGCGCTTGGCAAACCATTTGGCACGAATAAGCGTGAAGATGCAATGAGGTTCAAAACAAAACCCCTTTAGCTACAGATAAAGGGACTACAGAATATAAGACAGAGATATACCTTTGAATAGGTGCAGGTGAAATCGACTTATGCAGTAGAAGATATAGTCTTCTTCTCAAGCATGGTTACCCTACACCTCATTCTTTCTTATTAGAATCTGTCAGATAGAAAGGAGAATTCATGCCTATACTGGCTTCTTTGGTTGTATCACCATCGAAAAGCTTCACAGTGAGATTTCCATTGACCTGTTTTGCGAATGGAATCAACAAGGCATCAATATAATTTTGTGCATTCTCCACAGAATCAAATTCATAAAAACCACCAACAGTATTGGTTTTTACACCGCTTAACCAAGTTTTGGATTTTAATCCTGGAAATTTTTTCATTTCTATATTGACTGGTTTCCAATCAATCTGACTGAAAGGAATAGATACTTGATACTCGGCGTATACAAATACTTGACTCATACATATTTTTGACCATTATTTGACCATTACTTGAATTTTTATTCAATTATTTTCTCCTATTAAAGGAGATTTGCCTCTTAGTTTACATAATGGTTTAAATCTTTCACGCGCAATGCCTTTGGTTCATTGTGGGGCTTGATTTGCGGTATAGCCGTCACTGTTGAGTATCTGTTGATACCAATCTGCGTTCTAAATTGTTTTTTCTGCCACTTCCGCGACTTCACCCTCAGCACGCGGGAAAAGTTTCTTTGTTATCCAGTAAGTAAAAATGTGAGAAAGTAATCCTAAAGGACCAGCAAACAAGCAAAGTGCCAACGAGTGAATTGTCCAAACTCCTGTTTTCTGTCCTTCCAAATAAATATAGCGTCCGGTAAATAAATCCAAGGTCAAAAAATGAATCCAACCAGCTGCAGTGACTTTTTCATCTGCAAAAGCTTGGGCAATAACTCCTAACTCAGGACTCGAGAAAGCTTGGGCACTTTCTGGTGTAATACTCGTAATAAACAAATACAAATACGCTGCTGCTAAGGGTACAAAAGGAATATAAGATTCCATAACCCTTTGTGTCACTTTCCATTTGGGTAGGAAAACCATTAATGCCCAAAAGGGCAAAACGAAAATATTAGCAACGTTGAAAATTTGAACGATAGACATAAACAAATTAAAATGCCAAACTAGACAGCTAAAATAATATTTTATTATTATAAACTACAGATAAACACGAGAATTATACAGATAAATTATCTCTGTCCATCTGTGTCCATCTGTGGTTCAATTTCCAAATCTAATTTATTAGGCTTGTTAGCTGTGACTCAATTTCAAAAGAGTTCAAATCACGACCAATGAAAACTAAACGAGTTTGCCTTGCTTCTTGTGGTTTCCAAGGGCGATCGTAAAATTGTTCAACGCGAGTTCCCACGCCTTGCATCACCAAGCGCATCGGTTTGTTGGGAACCGCCACAAAGCCCTTAATCCGGTAAATTTCTTGCTGTTGTGCCAGTGTTTGCAACTGATGCCGCAGTTTTTCTGGGTCAAAGGCACGGTTTAAAATCACATGAGTTGAGATAATATCTTCATCGTGGTCATGTTCTTCTTCAGTGTCATGATGACTAGGACGGGTGTCTAGGTTATCTTCGACTGCGGCTTGGAATCCTAATAGTATAGACGGATCAAGCTTACCTTCACAACTCTCTACAATCTTCACAACCCTAGGCAACTCTTGTTTAATGAACTCCTCAACTCTTGCCTTTGTTTGTCCATCGACCAAATCATTTTTATTCAACACCACCAAGTCCGCACAAGCAAGTTGGTCTTCAAACAATTCCTGCAACGGTGTTTCGTGTTCTAGACTATCATCTGCCTGCCGCTGCGCCTCCACTGCTTCTGGATCGCTGGCAAATGTCCCTGCTGCAACTGCTGCACAATCTACCACGGTAATTACAGCATCCACCGTAGCAGCGTTGCGAATTTCATGCCAGCGAAAAGCCTTCACGAGTGGTTTTGGCAACGCTAAACCAGAGGTTTCAATCAAAATGCAGTCTATGCTATCCCGGCGCTTGATCAGCTGTTGCATTGTAGGCAAAAACTCTTCCTGCACTGTGCAGCACAAGCAGCCATTGGTTAATTCAAAGATGTTATCACTGTCACTACCATCTTCTGGGCAAATTTGACAGGATTTTAACAATTCGCCATCAATACCGAGTTCTCCAAATTCATTGACTAAGACAGCAATGCGGCGTCCCTGGTTATTTTGTAGTAGGTGACGAATCAGGGTGGTTTTGCCACTCCCTAAAAATCCGGTGATGATGGTGACGGGAATTTTTGTAGCCATTGTTTAATTGAATGTTGAATTGAGATTATGCACAGAAACTATAAAATGAGTCTTTTTGTATTTTCCCTCATCACTGATTATATTGGAAATCAGAAGGTGTGACCGAGCTAACATTTAATAGACTTCATGCAAAAGTCATTTTTTTTGAAGATGAAACCACAAATACAACCGTTAATTCAGAGCTATTAACAGCATTTTTCATGGCGTTATCTGCCTTTTTTTCAAAAATAACGCTTAGTTAGAACCTCAAAATATTTAACATTTTTTCCCGATTGTGGTGTTAACCAAGAAAGCGATAGTAAAGGGTAAAATTGCCAGATTTAACATCAATTGGTTTGTATTGGATAACAGCTACATCAGAATACCAATCAGATTTCCATTGAAAATTCACACTGTTATGCATTTTCTCTGACAGATAGGGTTTGGGTTTGCCATCAATAGTTAAAGCAATGCTCGCCGTGCCATCAAGTTTGCCAGCAACTTGAATACTAATGTGATAAACATATTCTTGTAATGGTGGTTTGCTGAGGGTGATTTTTTCTGGTTTGCTGACATCCTTAATCTGAACCGTTCGATAAAATGTGGAGCACGAACCAAGTAAACACAATAGAGCGAGCAAACAAGTGATATGAAAAATATTTTTCATAATAAATGAAAGCTGCCGGATTTTTCCGGCTCCAATGAAACGGTGAGTCCAGAGAAAGCAGGTGGTGAGATCATGCTGTAAGCCCTATGCCTGGGGCGTACGCGTAGCGTCTGCGCAGGAGATACCCGAAGGGTTGTCAAAGCAGAACGAAACCCTGTCCCGAAGCTGAATTTATCACCTTTTACTGCTCTGTACTAGTTACACAGTTCACTACCGGTGCTGCAAGCTGTAGTGAATGGTCTTTTGTGTATGTGACACGATACGGCAGCGAAAGTGCGTTTCCTGGCGCTGTTGCCAGCAGAACATCCAATCCATTACGTCCTTAACATCTTCGCGGTTCGTTTCCTAAAAAACACTTGAACTATAAAGAGTTAATATAGAATTATTAAGGCTTGTTTACAGAATTTTCAAAACCACCCGAGTTCTGTTAAAGCATTCCACCACTAGATATAAGTTCTAAAGTCCTCTCTAGATTTTATCCAAACGCGCATATGACGCTCCCCATCCGTAACGTCGCCATCATCGCCCACGTTGATCACGGCAAAACAACCCTTGTTGATGCTCTCCTCAAACAATCCGGCATCTTCCGTGAAGGAGAAGACGTTCCGGATTGCGTCATGGATTCCAACGCCCTTGAACGGGAACGGGGAATTACGATTCTTTCCAAAAACACTGCGGTTCACTATGGAGAAACGCTAATCAACATTGTCGATACCCCCGGACACGCTGACTTCGGTGGCGAAGTCGAACGTGTACTCGGCATGGTTGACGGTTGCATCCTCATTGTTGATGCCAACGAAGGTCCCATGCCCCAAACACGCTTTGTCTTGAAAAAAGCCCTAGAAAAAGGGCTGCGTCCCATCGTCGTCGTTAACAAAATCGACCGTCCCCAAGCAGATCCGCATGGTGCTACAGATAAAGTATTGGATCTGTTTCTGGAACTAGGGGCAGATGATGACCAGTGTGATTTTCCCTACCTGTTTGCTTCCGGTTTAAGTGGCTACGCCAAAGAAAAGTTGGAAGATGAAGGCAAGGATATGCAGCCGATGTTTGAAGCTATCCTGCGCCATGTACCGGCACCAGTAGGTGATCCAGAGAAACCACTGCAACTACAAGTAACAACCCTGGATTATTCCGAGTATCTGGGACGGATTGTCATTGGCAAAATTCACAACGGCATTATCCGCATGGGGCAGCAAGCCGCTTTGGTGAAAGAAAACGGCGAAACTGTCAAGGGAAAAATCAGCAAGCTGATGGGCTTTGAAGGGCTAAAGCGGATTGAAATTACAGAAGCATCCGCTGGCAATATCATAGCTGTGGCAGGGTTTGCCGATGCCAACATTGGGGAAACAATTACTGACCCCAACGATCCCCAAGCATTGCCACTGATTAAGGTAGATGAACCGACATTGCAAATGACCTTCTGGGTGAATGATTCGCCTTTTGCAGGTCAAGAAGGCAAGTTGGTGACATCACGCCAAGTGCGCGATCGCCTCTTCCGCGAACTAGAAACTAACGTCGCCTTGCGGGTTGAAGAAACCGACTCCCCCGATAAATTCCAAGTTTCTGGACGTGGAGAACTCCACCTGGGCATCTTAATTGAAACCATGCGCCGCGAAGGTTATGAGTTTCAAGTATCCCAGCCACAGGTGATTTATCGCGAAGTCAACGGGCATCCTTGCGAACCTTACGAACTCCTGGTACTAGACATTCCTGAAGATGGGGTTGGCAGTTGTATTGAACGACTGGGGCAACGCAAAGGCGAAATGCAAGATATGCAGATGGGTGGCAACGGACGCACTCAGCTAGAATTTGTCATTCCCGCCCGGGGATTAATCGGTTTCCGGGGTGAATTCATGCGGATGACTCGTGGTGAAGGTATCATGAACCATAGTTTCCTTGACTACCGTCAACTCTCTGGTGATATTGAGGCTCGTAACAAAGGCGTCTTAATCTCCTTTGAGGAAGGCGTTTCCACCTTCTACGCCATGAAGAACGCTGAAGATAGAGGCGCATTCTTTATTACTCCTGGCACCAAGGTTTACAGAGGCATGATTGTGGGAGAACACAATCGTCCCCAAGACTTGGAACTGAACGTCTGTAAGACGAAGCAACTGACCAACCACCGTGCATCCGGCGGTGATGAACTGGTGCAGCTGCAAGCGCCAATAGACATGAGTCTAGAACGTGCGTTGGAATACATCGGACCAGATGAACTGGTGGAAGTGACTCCCAAATCAATTCGTCTGCGGAAGTTGGCGAAGAAGTTAGCGAAACGCTAGATAGTCTTATAAAGATGCGCCATGGCGCATCTGTCAATAGAGTTGTTACAAAACTCTGTATTTAGTCAAGAACCACAGACGAACACGGATACACACAGATAAATTATCTGTGTCCATCTGTGTCCATCTGTGGTTTTATTTTCATAGCAATTAAGTTTTATAACAGATGCTCATCAGCTAAAGCTCACAAGCGTTGGATGAAAATAGACTTTCAAAGCAGGTTTAATCTAGAAATTATTCCTCCAGAAAAACCCAGATTCCTGTGACTTTCAAACATTCATGGGTTAACTTGGATCGATGGAAATTATCAGGCGCATTACCAACTGGCTAGAAACCCATGCTTGTGCCCCTGCATACAGTGGATGGGTACTTATAGGAATTGCTATTTGTTTTTTTGCGGCTGGCATCAATACAATGGCTGGCTGGTTATATGTTATTAGTGGTATCAGTTTTGCCCTGTTGGGTATAGCAGCAGTTTTACCGCCGCGATCGCTTTTGGGTTTAGTTATCCAGCGTCTTCCCATTGAACCTGTGACAGCAGGAGACGATTTAACAGTCGAATTAGAAATTTGTAATCAAACCAACCGACCTGTTACTCTGTTGCAAGTCCAAGATATATTACCTTTTATCTTAGGCAAACCAGTACAAAAGCCAATAGATACAATTCCCACAAACAGCAATTATCGCCTTTTGTACCATCAGCCTACCGAACGCCGGGGCATTTATCGCTGGCACACAGTTGAACTTAAGACTGGTGCGCCTTTAGGATTGTTTTGGTGTCGCCGTCTGCGTCATGCTGCTGCAACAGCAATTGTCTATCCCACAGTGTTACCCCTCACCGCCTGTCCGTTAATTGATGAAATAGGTGAGGAAAATATCAACAGGGGCGATCTTCGTGGCATGCAAACAGCAACCCAAGGGCTAACGCGTTCCTTGCGTCCTTACCGCATAGGAGATCCCATCCGTCTTATCCATTGGCGCACCAGCGCCCGGTACGGAGAATTACGGGTGCGAGAGTTAGAAATGATCACGGGTGGACAAGAGATGATTATTGCCATAGATACTGCTGGCAAATGGGAACAAGAGAGTTTTGAACAAGCTGTTATTGCTGCAGCATCGCTCTACTTTTACGCACATCGTCAGCAGATGCAGGTGCAACTGTGGACAGCATTGACAGGTTTAGTCAAAGGCGAATGCGCTTCACGCACGCTTCGCGATGCTCCGGAAGGGAGCCGCGCAAGGCGCGATCGCCTTATTCTAGAAACCTTAGCCGCAACCACCGCAGGTGAAGACGCCGCCAGTGTTCACCTTCCCAGCTATCCTTTGATTTGGCTAACGCAAAATCCTCTCACTCTCTCTTCATTGCCTAGCGGCAGTCGTTGGCTGCTGTGGCATAATGTATCTTTACCCTACGAACAGGTGATAGTGAATAGAGATTATCCAGGCATAGTGTTGGACTCTCAACAACCACTCCAACCCCAGTTACAAAAAACAATAAGTTAAGAAGAAATACAAATTTCTTGGATTCAAATTTTCAATGAATGCAGCAAAATGGCATTTCTATATGATTACCAAGATGCATGCCAGTTGCAGTATACTCTGCTCCCCGTTCAGTTTTCAGCAATCCAAAATCCATGCATTCAAAATCCAAAGTCTTTATAAATAGGGGGAATCATCCCTAGTTATACCTCCCATAGGCTGCGGTACAATGCAAAGAAATGTTTAAATTATGAGTCGCCGATCCCATGATTTCACCAGAAGTTAACACAAAATCCAGCGAACACAGCCTAGAGGCAATGCGACATTTTTCGGAACAATACGCCAAACGCACTGGAACGTACTTCTGTTCTGAACCCTCTGTGACAGCAGTTGTGATTGAAGGACTTGCCAAGCACAAAGACGAACTTGGAGCTCCTTTGTGTCCCTGTCGCCACTATGAAGATAAAGAAGCGGAAGTCAAAGCGACTTTTTGGAACTGTCCATGCGTCCCAATGCGAGAGCGCAAAGAGTGCCACTGTATGCTGTTCCTCACTTCAGACAATGACTTTGCTGGTGAGCAGCAAGAAATCTCTTTAGAAACAATCAAACAAGTGCGAGATAGCATGGCATGAACGAAGGAATGCCCGATGAGTTTTGGCAAGGTGTCGAGCAGTTTAATGCTGGGCAGTACTATGCCTGTCATGACACCTTAGAGGCTCTGTGGATTGAAGCAGCAGAGCCAGAAAAAACTTTTTATCAAGGCATTCTGCAAATTGCTGTGGCGCTGTATCATCTAAGTAACCACAACTTGCGTGGTGCAATGATTTTGTTGGGTGAGGGTAGCAATCGCTTGCGACGTTACCCATCAGAATATGGCGGCATTGATGTAGACGAACTATTAAGCCAGAGTGCGGCATTGTTGACCGCACTACAACAAACACCAGAAAAGATTGCTGCCTTTAACCTGGGTCAAGATCAAACTTTACCTTTGCCCAGGATTATACAAGCAAATCATTAAAAAAAGTAAAAAATTAAAAATTATCCTAAATTTTTATTAAGATACTGTAGATTCAACTTAATAGGCAGTAGAGCTAAATCTGTATGCTTTCGCAGTTAACAAAACAAGTTCGTTTTCAGCCTAGTCGTTTGTCGCATTAATTTTGATATGTCGTAGGGGTCAGATCCCCGACTTCTTTAAGAAGTCGGGGATCTTGTAACGAAACAGACCACTAGGCAGGATACATTTAATGACGAGTGAGTTCAAGTCACTCTAGCATCCCGCTCCGCCCATTGACTGCTCCCGTCAATAAAAAAAGTTTTCCTTGTCTGTCCTTCCGGTTGCTGCCGGAGTAAGACGGGCATATGAAATAGGGTTCTACGGAAACTATAGATAATATAGCGGAGGTGAGATGAAACCTTAAAGATGGGGAAAGCGTCAATACTCTTAGTTTTAGCTAGTTACTATCCAAAGAAAAGTCTAGAAAGTGTATTTTATTTCTGGTTAAAGTAGTTGAGATTGGAATAACACAAGAAATCATAAATTCTTAATTGCTATGATGCCCCATTATCAATTGCCTCAATTTCATAAGCGTCGTTTGGGCTTAGCCTTAATGCTACCAGTTGTACTTCTGGGCGGAATGACATTTCCCCCCCAACTGCAAAGAGCCACTGCACAAACACCTCAAGCACCTGCTGGGCAAAATCGTCCTCTCTACATCCGTGGCAAACAGCAAGAGTATAACTCTAAAACACAAGTGGCAACTATTCGCGGTGACGTAGAACTGTCTTATCCAGGACGAGGTATTCAGGCAACTGCTGCCCAAGCACAATACTTTACCCGCGAACGTCAGATTATTCTCAGTGGCAATGTTTATGTTTTACAACAGGGCAGCAATAGTATCAAGGCTGAGACAGTGACGTATCTGATTGACGAAGGGCGATTTGTTGCTACACCCAAATCAGGTCGTCAGGTAGAATCAATCTACATGATTAACGACAATCAGGTTAACAACCAAGGTACTGGATCTGCTCCTGCAACAGCACCTCTAAAGAAAACTAACCAGTCACGATAACTGAGTCAAGGGCACCAGAGAGTGAAAATTGTCTTAGAGAATATCCACAAATCTTACGGCAAGCGAGTCATTGTCAATCGCGTCAACCTTTCTGTTGCTCAAGGCGAAATTGTTGGTTTGCTTGGTCCCAATGGCGCTGGTAAAACGACAACTTTTTACATTGCCACAGGGCTAGAAAAACCAGACCAGGGAAGCGTCTGGTTAGACAATATAGATGTGACTCCATTGCCAATGCATAGAAGGGCGCGGCTGGGAATTGGTTATTTAGCGCAGGAAGCAAGTATTTTTCGCCAGCTCAGCGTGCGAGACAATCTTCTTTTGGTGCTAGAGCAAACTAATGTACCACGCTGGGAATGGGCACGGCGAGTGGAAAGTTTGCTACGGGAGTTTCGTTTGGAAAAGTTGGCTAATAGTAAAGGAATTCAACTTTCTGGAGGTGAAAGACGCCGAACGGAATTGGCAAGAGCCTTAGCAGCTGGAAGGGAAGGACCAAAATTTTTATTTTTGGATGAACCATTTGCTGGAGTTGATCCCATAGCAGTCTCAGAAATTCAGCAAATTGTGGCGCAACTGCGCGATCGCCATATGGGCATTTTAATTACAGATCACAACGTCCGCGAAACTCTTGCGATCACGGATCGCGGATATATTATGCGCGAAGGGCAAATCCTTGCTTCTGGCACCTCCAGCGAACTCTATAATAACCCGCTTGTCAGACAATACTATTTGGGCGATAAGTTCCAAGTCTAGATTAAGAATTTGAAATTAAATTTTTCAAATTTTTTTTGTTTTTTATTTTTAAATGACTTTTTCATAATTATGCTTTAACTTGTCTAATATTTACTTTTATAGCTGCTACATTTTGGATTTGTGAATTTCTTTCTAGGTGAGATTTTCCTCTTCTCAAATCAGCATTTCTATAGGGACTTTGCAAACCATGCTGCATCCCAAATGACTGATGACTATTAGCAAGTAATCTAGTACTAATGACTCATGACTCCTGACTAATGGCTAAATACAAGTCTTTCTACACCCTTAATTCGCTGCTGCCATTTTCGATCATGGATCGCTACCTGACGAGGGAATTGCTGCCAACATTTTTGTTTGGTGTTGGGGCTTTCGCTTCCATCGGCGTCACAATAGACGCGATGTTCGAGTTGGTGCGGAAAATTGTCGAATCTGGGCTACCGATAGGCATTGCCGTTCAGGTTTTTGTGTTAAGGCTGCCAGAGTTTATCGTTTTAGCCTTCCCCATGTCCACGCTGCTAGCGACTTTGATGACTTACAGTCGTCTTTCAAGCGAGAGCGAACTGATCGCCTTGCGTGGCTGTGGGGTAAGTGTCTATCGGATGGTGCTAACTGCTGTGATGTTGAGTTTGCTAGTCACAGGAATGACCTTTTTGTTTAACGAACATCTTGCACCAGCCTCAAAATACCAAGCATCTCAAATTTTGGACAAAGCTTTAAAGTCAGAGCAGCCAAGTATTGTTAAGCAGCAAAATATATTTTATCCAGAATACCAAAAAGTCAAGCAGGAGGATGGTAAGGGTCAGAAAAAAATCCTGAACCGCCTGTTTTACGCCGACGAGTTTGATGGCAAGCAGATGAAAGGTTTGACGATTATAGACCGTTCAACAGAAGGTTTAAGTCAGATCATTGTCTCAGAATCAGGCGAGTGGAATCCATCTCAAAACGTCTGGGATTTTTACAACGGTACCATCTATTTAGTCGCCCCAGACCGCTCTTATCGCAACATCCTACGGTTTGAACACCAACAAGTGAAATTGCCTCGTACAGCACTAGATTTGGCACAGAAAAGCCGAGACTATGGTGAGATGAACATTGCCCAATCGCTGGAACAATTGGAGATTGAACGCCTCGGCGGTGATGAGCCAAAAATTCGCAAACTCGAAGTCAGGATTCAACAAAAAATAGCCTTGCCGTTTGTCTGTGTCGTTTTTGGCTTGGTTGGTGCAGCAATGGGAACCGTACCTCAGCGCACAGGACGAGGCACAAGTTTTGGCATCAGCGTCATCGTTATATTTACTTACTACATACTTTATTTTATTACTGGTGCTTTGGCACAGGCGGGTGTCTTCTCTACTTTTGTGGGAGCTTGGTTGCCAAACTTCTTGGGATTAGGAATAGGTACATTCTTATTGATGCGGGTAGCACAAAGGTAAATTTTCTAGTAAAATCCGCCTGCGGGTGATGACTGATAACTGTGGAGTAGGTAGGATTAAAGTAAAATCTAAGTTCGTTTGTGATATTTCTTTACGGTTTGGGGTATACCCAGTAACGGCGAAAAATTGCTTGGGGTTAATTGGGTACTCGCAAATCATAGAAAAATGAAAATTGCTATAAGCCAACGAGAAAAGCTTCATACGGAAACGACTGCTTTGAAATTTCCTGAAGTTTTACCACTTTCTTTGTAAACCCAAACTCTATTTGCCCATGTCACGCCGCCATTATCCTCCCGCCCACTTACGCTATCTCAAAGCTAGGTTATGGAACTTATCGCGACCTGGTTTTTGGGGAGCAGCAATTTTTTTATCAGTCGTAGGGCTGACCATTAAAGAATACTGGGCAAACCCAAACTTTTTTACTGATTGGCAAAAAAACCAATTCGCTGCAAGCCAGCCTGCCAGCTCGTCTCTTTCAGAAGAAGATCGGGCAATTGCTGCTGATATTGATAACTTACCAGTCCTGTTTAATACGGATTCGGGCAATGAAAATTCACCAGCAGCAAGAACGACCAAGCCCACGCAAAACACTCAGGCAAAAAACAGCAGAGACGTCTTATTAGAGGCTTTAAATAGCAAAAGCCAAACTTCTGCAACTGATGACAAATCAAAGGCGAGCGTCAAGGAAGGTGATTCCGCATCCGCCCCAAAGCTGGAAAATCCCTTTGTCGCACAAGCAGAAAACTTATTGCAGCTAAAGAATTTTCAGAGTGGTAGCAACTCACAAGGAGTCAATGCTTTCACGCCTTCGTTTGGTCAACAAGATCCAGTAAAAAATTCCTTTGGTTTAGGTACGGGATTAGCAGATACAACCAAACCTAATCAAAATATTGCCTCAGAAAGCGCCCTGGAAAAGGCACTTAACCAATCGAAGAACCAGAATCAGCCAAACTTAAATAGCACCACATCAACTCAGAAAAATCTCTTTGAGCAATCCCAATTATCCAACCAAAACAGAAGTAGTCAAATTGTTCCAAGCACTGGGTTAAGTCCAAACACAATTAATTCCAATACAGGAACAGGTTATATACAACCGCCAGTCACAAATGGGCTGCAAAATTCCATTCCTGGAACAGGCTACTCTCAAGGAGCACTAAATAACCTGCCACCACAAAATTCCATTCCTGGAACAGGTTACATACAGCCACCAGTCACAAATGGGCTGCAAAATTCCATTTCAGGTACAGGTTACCCTCAACCAGGTTTCAATAACCTAACACCACAAAATTCCATTTCTAGAACAGGTTACCCTCAACCAGGTTTCAATAACCTAATACCGCAAAATCCAACTTCTGGCGCAGCTTACCTTCAACCGGGTTTCAATAACCTACTACCGCAAAATCCCATTTCTGGCGCAGCTTACCCTCAACCTCAGCAAGGACTAACAGGCATACCGCAAACTCCAAGTGCAGTCCCTAATCGCTCCGCTATTATTTTTGACCAAATTATGAGGAATAGGTTGAATATCACAAATAGCGGTCAGCCATTGCCTAATGTTGCACAACCAGCATCGGTAGTCTCACCCTACACCTCTGCTACACCCAATAACATTGCTCCCTACTACACCCCCAATCAAGGGAGTGTTACTTCTAATACTCCTGTAATTCCTAATACTTATGGAAATTCAGGGTTGCAACAATCGCCTGGTTCAGTACCACAGTCTATTTATTCATCTCCTAGTCAGGTTCCAGGACAGTATACAGGTGGTGGACAGATTAATAGGTACTAGTATCGGTTCTTTAAAACTTATAACGATAGAACGTTTCAAGGTTCAACGTTTCAACGTTCCAAACGTTCTATCAATGCCTAAATGAAGGTAGCAGCTCATTATACGGGACTAAGCCCACAATTGCATGAGTCACTTGTTCAGCGACGCGATCATTCCTTTTCATCAGCCAGATAAACATATTGTTCATAAATGAGTATTTCCTGAAAGATTTTATCCGCAAGCCAGCGCGGAGCTCCTCCTCGAAATATGCCTGGTAAAGGCGTTGCCAATTCTGGGCTACCGAATCCAGATTGGTACTCATATTGATTGCTTGTGCAACATATAAACCGCTGAGAATAGCATTTGCAATCCCTTCGCCAGTCAGAGGATCTGTCAAGTTGGCAGCATCACCAATCTTCAGGATTTTTCCATTGCTAACTTTGTTCCCTTTCTTTGCAGTTGCTAGGGGGTAAACCTTGGGTTTCTGCTTATCAACAATCTTGCTTAAGAGTTCCTTCGTTCTATCATTACTTTGGATGAATTGGTCAAAAAGCCGGATGATGTTTGTGTTCATCTTTTGGTATTCATCCATCCATATGCCTACTCCAACATTGAGTTTCACCAATCCAGTTTTTGTATCGGCTGGAAATATCCAACCGTATCCGTTAACCCCAAGAATTTTGTCAAAGTAAATTTGAGCCTTGGAAAGGTATGGCTCGAAATCTTCTGACTTAATACTCCAGTACGCTCTGATAGCGATCGCATCCACATCACCCGCACTGACGCCGCGCGCGTCTATGATGTAATCAAAATCGCTGTATAGCTCCGGGTGGCGGTCAATATTGGTGATACTTTGGGTGAGAGCAATGCACCCTGCGTTTATAGCTCTTTCATAAAGTAGGTTGTCAAAGGTAAACCGGGGGATGCAATATCCTTCAAGCTCAGTGTTCTGCAGATTGTAACTTCCGTTCGAGACTCCGAGCAAAAGCCCATTTATAGGCGCAAACTCCGGCATCAAGCGTTTAATATCCTGCGGGTAGATTCCCATTGGGAACAACGCCTGAACCGACTTAAAACTGATGCCGTCTCCGCAGACTTTGTCTCTAGGAAAGCTCTCTTTATCTATAAGAGTCACTTGATGCCCACTTTTAGAAAGATGATATCCTGCTGAGCATCCTGCTGGACCTGCTCCAATAACAACGATTTTAGACATCTGTGGAACTCCATTGTAATTTTATGTAGTAATTCAGGTTGGTGCTAAAGGCAAAAAGATGGGAGAGGTACACTACAATTCAATAGTCTAACTAATTAAACAGATGCTGTTGCTATATAAACAGTTGGCATCAGCGAAGACGAGCCATAACCCGACCATTTAAGAAAAAAAAGAACGTCGAACCGCCACCAAGGCGTATAAGATGTTTGCCTATTTCTTGAACTTCCTTTTGGCTTCTGACTTTTTCATCTGCCAAATAAATCCCTATTAATGCTTGATTAATCATCTGATGAAAGTTTGTATGTGGTAAAGAAGCAACACTTTCTTTAGCCTTTTTCACAAAATGTGTCAACCGCTTGGTCATTTCATTTCTATTTTTATAGTAAAAACAAAAATTCAAATCACCACCAAGACGGTCTTCCTCCTGATCAATCAAGTAATCAAGTAAAATATGTAGCCCTTGCAACCACGGAAAATAAGCATTTTTGATTTGCTTGATTAAGTCTTCAGTACAATTTTCATCGGAGGCATAGGCAATCAGACAGAAGATTCCCAGTGTTGAACCAGCACACGCCGAAAATTCATACCAACTCATTTCAGGAAGGTTATCCTGATGCAATTCAAACCACGCTTTTAATCGCGGAACACGCTCTTCAATCTGCACATGCTTATGTACTTGTAACTCACAATAATAGCCGACTAGTTCATAAAGAGCCGAAGATATTTTTGGATAAGCTGGAAGTTTTTCTAACACATCCTGGCAAGTTTTAACCAGTTGTCTTAAATAGCCTCCATCTTCTTGATCCTGACGATAGCGATAGTAATTTACGCATTCTGCTCCTGGCGTTAAGGCATGAAACATTGATTCATGCAAAGCGCGAAAATCCTCAGGATCAAGCGAGGTACTTCGGTCACATAAATTATCTAAATAATCACTAATTGTTTGATAAGCAACAATAAAACGTATCAGTTCATCACTGTAGTTTTTAGCCAATAATCCATATATGGCTCCACCTTCACAGTGAAATGTTTTTGTTTCGATACTTATTAATGCTTGCTTGCGAAGTTCGCAATTGGGAATTTGATTTGCACGTTCTTTCCATTGATTTAAGTAAAAACGAACGGTTGGAAGGACATTACGATAAGTTCTTAACATTAATGTCCACGGGTAAATCGGAATATTCATAAACTAAGTTGAATACTCTAATGGCTAAGTTGAACTACTGATTATTTGGTAGGATTTGAAAATTTGCTACTTCAGGTCCATCACCAACCTTTGAATGGTACTGGCGCTAAACATCCTCGAATGCTTTGATATTGTGACTGAATACTTTCTTTGCAGCTTGTTGAGGCTGGCATTGATGAGAAAGTAAGCAATGATTTCGCGCTCACACCAAAGCGGTAACTAGAAAAAATCGGCACACTTCCTCATTCAATCAAATTGAATGAAGAGGTAGCCTTGCCTGTTAGATTTACCTTAGAGGCTTGATAGTACTAACGCCTCTGGCTAAAGAGGTAGCAATGATTTCTTGCTAATTGAGTAGGGTATTACTGAATACTAACCAGAACTTCGTTAGAACTTTGTCATAACTATCCAGAACAAACCTGTATCGACAATAATCAATTAATTGAAGAAACTGAAAGCAAAGTGAATTCTAGAGAAACCGTTTCGGCTCTTTAAAGTCAATATTGAGAATGAACGATGCTCTATTTCTTGCTTTCTTTACCAAGAGCATGGTCACAAATGTTGAACCTTAGGGGAGTAGAGTATCTCAGAGGTCCTCAGGTTTGGTATGCTAGGAAGCTGGACTAGCTTTGATTCAAACTATGCCTGCGTCTTCCATCACCCCTCTCAGTAACGCCTTTCCTCTGACAGCTGTAGTCGGTCAGGAAGCGATAAAATTAGCCTTACTACTAGCAGCGGTCGATCCAGGGTTAGGAGGAGTGGCGATCGCAGGTCGTCGCGGTACGGCAAAATCTGTGATGGCGCGTGCTCTCCACGCCCTACTTCCACCCATTGAAGTTGTTAAAGGTTCTATCAGCAACTGCGATCCCAACCGTCCACAAGAATGGGATGACAAACTTTTGGCACTTGTGGGGCAAGCATCTTGCCTGCCATTGGAGTCGGAGGAACCGGATGCGCACCCCACAATAGAAACCGAAATCATCCGCACACCCTTTGTACAAATTCCTTTGGGAGTGACAGAAGACCGACTGTTGGGTTCTGTTGATGTCGAACAGTCAGTTAAGCAAGGGGAAACTATATTTCAGCCAGGTTTGCTCGCCCAAGCCCACCGAGGCGTTCTCTATATAGATGAAATCAATTTATTAGATGAGCAGATATCTAATCAGCTTTTAACAGTATTATCTGAGGGACGCAACCAAATTGAACGCGAGGGCATCAGTTTTCAGCATCCCTGCAAGCCCTTATTTATCGCTACTTACAACCCAGAAGAAGGAGCATTGCGGGAACACCTACTAGATAGAATTGCGATCGCCCTTTCTGCTGATGGTGTCTTAGGTTTAGATGACAGAGTGCAAGCTGTAGAGCAAGCGATCGCCTACTCGCTATCTCCCCAAGAATTTCTTAAGCAGTACAGCGAAGATACAGACGCCATCAAAACCCAAATTATCCTGGCGCGGGAATGGTTAAAAGAGGTTGACATCACCCACGAACAAATTTCCTACTTAGTAGAAGAAGCAATTCGAGGGGCAGTGCAAGGACACCGTGCTGAGTTATTTGCCGCACGCGTGGCACGTGCATCTGCTGCTTTGGATGGACGCACACAAGTGAATGCCGAAGATTTGCGCCGTGCTGTGGAATTGGTGATAGTCCCACGGGCGACTGTCGTGCAGACACCGCCACCCGAAGAACCACCGCCACCTCCTCCACCTCCACCACAAAATCAAGAGGAACCCCAAGACGAATCGAATCAAGAACAGGAAGAACAAGAAGAACAAGAAGAAAATCAAGAACAGCCAGAACAAGAACCGCCTGGTATCCCAGAAGAATTTATCTTTGACCCTGAGGGGGTAGTTCTTGACCCCAGTGTGCTTTATTTTGCTCAAATAGCCCAAAAGCGAGGTAAGTCTGGCAGCCGCAGCATAATCTTTTCTGAAGACCGGGGACGCTATATTAAGCCAATGTTGCCTAAGGGAAAAGTGCAACGGATTGCCGTAGATGCCACACTCAGAGCAGCAGCCCCGTATCAGAAAGCACGACGGCAGCGATATGAAAGCAGGGGAGCTCTTGAGCAGGGGAGCAAGGGAGACAATACATCCTCATCTTCGTCATCCTCAAAACAGCGGCGGGTTTTTGTGGAACAAGGTGATATTCGAGCTAAGCGGTTGGTACGCAAAGCAGGTGCTTTAGTCGTATTTGTGGTAGATGCTTCAGGTTCAATGGCGCTGAACCGGATGCAGTCAGCTAAAGGTGCGGTGATGCAATTGCTGACAGAAGCATATCAAAACCGTGACCAAGTGGCGTTGATCCCCTTCCGAGGAGAACAGGCGGAGGTATTATTGCCTCCTACGCGTTCTATTGCTTTGGCGCGTAACCGCCTGGAAAGATTACCCTGTGGTGGTGGTTCGCCACTGGCTCATGGTTTAACCCAAGCTGTGCGCGTCGGTTCAAATGCCCAAATGAGTGGAGATATTGGACAAGTTGTGATTGTAGCGATAACTGATGGACGCGGCAATATTCCTTTGTCGCGTTCTTTGGGAGAACCGCAAGAAAGCGGGCAAAAACCAGATATCAAAGCAGAATTGTTAGAAATTGGTGGCAGAATACGTGCTTTGGGAATGCAGTTATTGGTCATTGATACGGAAAGTAAATTCGTTTCTACTGGGTTTGCGAAGGAGTTAGCAAAGACAGCAGGAGGCAAGTATTACCATTTGCCCAAAGCTACGGATAAAGCCATTGCGGCTATGACAAAAGGAGCAATTGCTGATTTGAAATCTCGTTGATGTGAGCATCCTCATCTCCCCGTCCCCCTATTTTCTAAAAAGAACATCATGAGCCTACTGCTACACCGCTTGCGGTCTTAACGTAGAGACTAAATCTTGAACTCCCTTTTGCAAATAGCGTGTCACTGTCATTGGGCTAGTGCCAATTTTCTTAGCGGTATCTTTACGAGAAAGTTCCTTTAAATACACCATTTCAACTGCCATGCGGGGCTTTTCTTCTAGCATATTTATTGCTCCTTGAAGTTGTTGCCGTTCTTCGTTTTGTTGTTGCATAGTAGCAGAACGCTGACAAGGAAGTGCTTCAGCTAGGGTAATTTGGCAATCAATGTTTTGGACTATCGTAGCGTCCAAACTCAAAGGCATACGGTTTTGAACAGCTAATTTGGTTTCTTGCCATTCTTGGACAGATACCTTGAGAACACTTGCAATTTCTGAATCCTTGGGAGGACGACCTAAAGTCCCAGCCAATTCTTTGCGAACTCTTTGCCCCTCATTATAGAGTTCTTGCCAACGGCGAGGAATCTTTAATAGGGTACCGCGATCGCGTAAAAAGTGCAGCATTTCACCCCGAATATAGGGTATAGCAAAGGAACTAAAAGCATATCCTTGTTTTGGATCAAAGCGCTCAATTGCTCTTATTAAACCAAAATAACCAATTTGCTCTAAATCTTCATAAGGCTCATTACATTGATGACTGAATTTATGAGCCATCTTCCGTACTAAGCCAGTATGTAATTGTACAAGTTTATTACGAACTTTAATAGAAGGATTCTGATGGTATAACTGTAATAATTCCATACCATCAAATTGAATAGAGAACTGAGTTGCTGTCATATAAACTCCTTTTCTAAAAAAAATGGAGTTGCCTAAACTTTATCAAAGCTGTCATTATTTTCCTTATAAACGCTTAAGGATACCATTCGTTGTTTCACTGAACTTATAAGGATTCTTCCTGGAGATTTCAGCATTTACACGGTTACTTTTTCTGGAGATTTTTGATTGGGTTGAGATTATAAAATACAGATTTCAGACTACTGAGTGCTACATAAGTAGGTAGGTTAGGAATAAACAGATCGAAGAAGAGCGAAAGTAATAACGCCTGAAACTCGCGCACTCTTACTAATGAGTCATGACTCATGACTCATGACAGCCCTCTCCTGTCACCAGACGCTGCTTTGTTAGCGCAGCTCCTCCGTTAGGAGGCACACTCGTTAACTTTATTTGTGCCGACCTACTGAGTAATAACTTACGACTCAGCACTATCTTTATGGTCACTAGCTCTGGTTATCGGTAAAAATGGAAATTAACAGCAATGCTTGACTAAAAACCATTTGTAAAACATGAGCAATACCAGCAACTTCCGTGACGCATTTCGTCAGGCTAAAACTCAAGCCCTCGTAGGTCCCAATGTGATTGCCAACGCCTTGCCGTATGTAGGCGGTGGGCTGGTGCTAACGGCACTGGGAAGTTACGGCGGACTGGGTGTTCTCCGTACTAACCCCGGGCTATTCTTACCCACCTTCTTTGGTGCGATCGTCGTACAGTTGATTTTGTTCTTTGTTGCTCAGAACGTTGCCGAAAAAGGCAATAACAAAGTTGCACTGCCTCTATTGGCAACCTACAGCCTTCTCACTGGGTACACTCTCAGTGGTTTAATCTTTGTGGCACTGAAAAACCAAGGTGTAGGTATTCAAGGTATTGGGTTGGCTGCCCTCGGTTGTGGTGTTACGTTTATTGCCGCCCGTCAAATTGGCTCAAATCTTTCTGAGCAAGACGGTATGGCATTGACCAAAACGATTAATTTAGGGGTAATTGCCCTAGTTGCCGTACTCGTTGTCCAACTTTTGTTCAGCGCATTTGGTGTTTACACGCCGAATTGGTTAGAAATTGCCATCTCCGCTCTGGGTGTGTTCCTCTTTGTGGGTGCATCTGTGGTTGACTTTTACATCCTGCCGCGCACTTACAAAGATGACCAATACTTGCCTGCGGCTTTATCGATGTACTTGACCTACATCAATTTGTTTGTTTTTATTTTGCGATTGCTTATTGCTCTTAACGGTCGCGATTAAGAACATTTAAGATTTTTTGGCAAGATTTTTTGGACTAAAAAATAAGCCGTGGTTTGACCTTTAAAACCACGGTTTTTTATCGTTGAAGGGACGAGAATTCAAGATTCAGTTTGATGGACCACAAAGAACTCTACTCAGGTCTAATTCGACTTCACATTCTTCATCATGCAGTTCGGGAACCAATATTCGGTCTGGGCATCATTGAGGAGTTAGCTCGTCATGGCTATAAGCTTAGCCCAGGAACTCTCTATCCCATGCTTCATGACTTGGAGCGCAAGGGATACCTACACTCAACTGAGGAGCGTTCAGGAAAGCACTCGCGCCGAATTTACCGAGCAACGCCTTTGGGAAAAGAGGCTTTAGAAGATGCCAAACAGAAGGTCAGAGAGTTGTTTGGAGAATTATTTGAGGATCACTCTTGAGTTTCCAAAAACTGATTGAGGTGCGGCTGATTGATGTTAATTCCTAGTTCCTCTGCTTTTTTCAAAATCTGCTCGCGGCTTAACTTCTCGTTAGTGGCAAGAGCAATCAAAGCCAGTGCATCAGCTCTTGCCCCCGCACCGCAATGTAACAAAATTGGCGTTGGTAAGCCCGAAATCTCCTTGAGAACCTTAGCTGTCAATTCATCATCAGCCTTCTTGGGATTTAGTGGGACATTGACGTAATTGAGCCCCGCCGCTTCAGCCTGCTGCTGCTCATCAGAAAGGAAGTCCGCTTCATCGGGAGAACGTAAATTAACGACAGATTTAAATCCCTCCTGAGCGGCTTGTTGTAAATCTTCAGGAGTTGGTTGCCCAGCTGTATAGAGTTCATCGCTGACCTTTTTAGCGTTACCCATATATACTCCGGTATGTAGCTATAAATAGTGTATTTATCTTGAACAAATCATACACGACTTATGCCATTTTATATATAGAAAAACGATATCGATATACGATAATATTAGCGCATCCAAACAAGTGGTAAGAAACTCAAGCTCACGAGGAGATTTCTTGTGTCAGGTAAAACGATAACACCCCAACTACAACGAGAGTTGGGAGTGCTAGGTGCAACCATGATGGGGCTGGGGTCAATAATTGGCACTGGCGTGTTTGTGAGCATAGGTATTGCGGCTGGGATTGCTGGACCTGCGGTGATTGTTGCTGTAGCACTTGCCGCTTTTGTCGCTACCTGTAACGGTCTTAACAGCGCCCAGCTCGCTGCTAATCATGCCGTTAGTGGTGGAACCTATGAATATGGGTACAAATATTTAAATCCTTGGTTTGGTTTTACAGCTGGCTGGATGTTTCTTTTAGCTAAAACAGCATCTGCTGCCACTGCTGCCTTAGGTTTCGCCAGCTACTTATTGACCACAACCAATTTAATGCAGCGTGGCTTGCTGGTTCCCACGGCTCTTTTCGCTGTAGTTGTTTTTACAGCAATTGTCCTAACTGGAATTCGGCGCTCTAACCTCGTCAACATTATCATCGTATCGGTGACATTGCTGTCTTTGAGTTTATTTGTCATTGTCTGTTTGCCGCGTGCTGTCACCGTCGGTGCTGAAAATCTAACACCCTTCTTCTCAGGGAATGCCGCATCAGTACTCCATGCTACAGCCCTAATGTTTGTGGCTTACACGGGTTATGGTCGGATCGCCACAATGGGCGAGGAAGCAAAAGAACCGCGAAAAACCATTCCTAGAGCGATGATTGTCTGTCTGCTGCTGACAATGGTGCTTTACATTACAGTGGCAGCAGTTGGCATTGGGGCAGTGGGAGCAGGTGTGTTGGGCAAGGTGACTCAACAAGCACAAGCTGCACCTCTTGAGGTAGCCATCCGTAATGTTGCTGGTCCTGCTGCTGGTTTGGTTGTAGCGATTGGTGCTATGACTGCCATGCTAGGTGTGCTACTGAACTTGATTTTGGGATTATCCCGTGTTGTACTGGCAATGGGAAGACGCCGGGATTTACCAGGGTTGTTTGCCAGATTGAATCAGTCAGGAAGCACACCCGTTTTGGCTGTGCTGGTTGTGGGAGTTGCGATCGCAGCTTTAGTTATGATTGGAGATGTGAAAACGACATGGTCGTTCAGTGCGTTTAACGTTTTAATTTATTACGCAATTACGAACTTTGCAGCACTGCAATTGTCACCCGAGGAACGACTTTATCCTAAATGGATAGGTTGGGCAGGTTTAGCTTCCTGTGCTTTTCTAGCTTTTTGGGTAGAACAGCAAATTTGGCTGGTGGGTTTAGCGCTGATTGTTGCTGGACTGATTTGGCGCACGACAGTACAACTGCTGACACGAGACTAGTACCGCTCCCGAGTCAGTCAAAATATGCCCTACCGGCACGCTACGCGTGCCTCGCGGAGCGAGGAGCTTACGCTAATGCGCAGCTCCTCCGCAGGAGGCACACGCATTCAAAATTCAAAAAGCTTTTATCATAAGCTTTTCGGTTATTTTGTACACGCATATCGGTGAGACTGCGAGCAGTTCTCTTGGAGGGAAACCCTCCGGGAGAAACTGCGGTGCTGCAGGAGGAGCGCTAGCCATGCAAGAAGGTTTCCTTCTGTAGGTGATTGGCGTTCGTTTCCCGAACTCACAGCACTCGCAGGCGGCATACAAAGCAGCGTGAGCGAGGGGAGGCTGCAATTCAGTGTTCGCTTCTTAAGCGACTATTGTTTTCTGCCAAGATAGAAGGAATTCCCTGAGAGTCGAGATGATGAGTAGATTCAGATGACTGATCTACTGTGAGTAACTTATTTCTCATAGAGGCTTGACGTTCAGGGTCAATTCCATTGAAGGTAGGCGGTAGCCAAACTCGAACGACTAGTAGTACAGCCATAACTAGCAAGAAGGCACAAGAGGCTAAAACCTGACTCCAGTGTGTTTCCAGCACTCCCCGCACAATAATTTCTCGTAGAACAGATACAATAGACACTTCTACTGCTACGCCGATAGATACTCGTTGCTCCTGTAAGTAAATAATCAGCAGTCGAAATAACTCGACTAAAATTAACAGAAATAAGATATCTGAGGTGACGACTTGGAAATTAAGGGGCGGTAGCAGCGAATAGAACATGGCTCGCAGCTGGATTGCCATTAAGGTAAATAGACCAATACACAAAGAAATCACAAGTAAGTCTTGAATAGTTTCAAGACATCGCACAATACGATTGCGTTTTAACCATTCGTACCGATTTGTTGACGCCTTGTTATCTAACTCTTGCATTTAAGCTCCTGTTGTATTGTGAGAAATATCGTTGAATTCAAAAGTAGAGACGTTGCATGCAACGTCTCTACAGGTATGAAATTGTCACAAATAACTCTTAACTAAACGGTATTGAGGTCTGTTTGAAATTAATACTGGCTACCGGATTTGCGCTGATGCATTGCCGTCATTCCTACAGGCTGTAGCATCTGACCATTATTGACGATCGCATAGACAACCCAGTGATCACCACAGTCCATTCGGCTATGAACAGTGCATTCCAGATAAGCGAGACCATCGCTAAGAATGGGACAATCATTTTGGGCTGTTTGAGTTGCCAACCCAGCAAAGCGGTCTTCCCCTGGTGCAAAAGGTTGAACGAAGTGCCGCCTCAGGTTCATGCCTTCTTTCAAAATATTCAGGACAAAGTTGTCCTCCGTATGCATTAAAGATTCAATCGCGCGGTCTTTGGCAACTGCGACTGTTAAACCTGGGGGATTGAAGCTAGATTGAGTCACCCAAGAGGCGAGCATTGCGCCTGTGATCTCTTTGCGTTTGGCTGTTACCACACACAGAGGTCCAATAATTCGCCCCATCGCTTGTTCTGTTCGGTCAATTTGGGAGTCACTGACGCTTTGTCGGGGAGTGCGGCTTTTCTTCGCCTTTTTCAAAGCCTGAGCAAAATCAGTGCCAGCTTCCTTACATTGTTGAAGAATGGCATCAGTGGGTTTGAACTTAACCCGAATCGTATCAATGCCAAAGCGATAGCCTGCTTGTTGTAATTTGCTTTCAACCTCATCAACTGCTTCCCCACTCCAGCCATAAGAACCAAAGACACCTGCTAATTTGCTTTTAGCAGCAGTTGAAAGCACAATACCCAAGGCAGTTTGCACTTGGGTAGGCATATGCCCCCCTAATGTAGGAGAACCGATGATGAATCCATCGCACTTTTCTACAACTGCCTGAATTTCAGTCGGTTCGGCAAACTCACAATTAATTAATTCCACAGCTACGTCTGCCTTGGTAATACCCTTGGCGATCGCCTGTGCCAAAGTTGCTGTGTTGCCGTAGGCAGATGCATAAAAAACTGCCACTGTCAAGTCTTTATCCTTCTGCTGCTGACTCCACTGTCGATAGTCATGGGTGAGTCGGCTTTTGCTATAGCGTACGATGGGGCCGTGACCAGGGGCATAGAAATTGACTGATAAAGGAGCAAATTTGTCAAGTGCTATTTCCACCTGCCGAAACTGAGCAGCATGAAGGCAATCATAGTAGTGTCGTCGGTCTTCGTCTAAGCGTTTCCAACCTTCATCAAAAACTTCATCCCCACAGATATGAGTACCGAAAAGCTTATCGGTAAACAGAATCCGAGTTTGAGGGTCGTAAGTATAAAGCTCGTCAGGCCAGCGTGCGGTGGGGACAGCAATAAATTGTAGTTTGTGACCTTGACCCAAATCCAAAACTTCTTCCCCTCTGACAACACTTATTTTTAACTCTCGTTCTGGAAAGGCAGTACGCAAGGCAACTGCACCTGCCTTAGAGCAGACAAAAGTAATTTGAGGGGCTAACTCTAGCAATGCCTTTAATGTTACACAGCGATTTGGGTTGACATGACCCAAAATGACGTAGTCGAGATGTCTTAAATCAAGGTGTTGTTGTAATTGGTGCAGGTAAATTTCTGTAAACGACTCACCAGGAGGGTCCAAAACTGCTGTGTTTTGGGCTTGAATCAGATAGGAATTGGCAGTTGTCCCCTTTTGTAGCGAGTATTCGACTTCAAATTTGAGTCGATCCCAAGTGCGCGATCGCAGTACTGTTGTGTCAGCACCAATCGAGGCGATCTGAACATCGCGTAGTTTTATGTCTGGCATAGATTTATTAAGTTGAGTAAATTTGTTATTTGTCACTAACCAGTGACTGGCATATCCTCTTGAAAATTAAGCGACATCAACAGTAAGCGCAAAGACAGACTGAGCAGCAAGCATTTTTTTCACAACTTCTGCGTCAATGCCCAAGATTTCCAAGCAGCTTAACTGGTCTATCACGTTTAACATACTATGCTCTACCACACGGAAGCCTTGTTCATAAGCGAACTGCCGCGCTGCTTCTAGGGTTCCAAAATTATTATCTACTAAAGACCTGCCTGTAAGATTGCTACCTGTTTGTAATAGCTTCTGTAAATCTGGATCATCTTGTAGTGATTGCGAAAGACTAGCTGTGTCAATGAAGTCAGGGGTAATCCAGACGCCGCCGTAAGAGGAAAGCATCTCGCGGACATTTGCACACACTTGTTGTTTTTCTGCCACATTGAGATGTGTCAGCAACCCCTCACACAAAATCATAACTGGTTGTCCGGGTGTCAGTTGCTCAGAACTCTTCAAAAACTGACTGGGACGGCTAGTAGCATCAATTGAGAGAAAGTGCAGATTGGGACGTTCCCCAACGAGTTGCTGGACCAGTTGCTGTTTGCAACGAATCATCGCAGGCAAGTCAGTTTCAATAAAAGTGATATTAGGATCACTTGATATGAAAAGACCACGCGGTAGCAAACCGGATGCCAGTTCCAGAACTTGCGCTATTTGATATTGAGCCATAACTTGGTTAATGGCTTTATAGCGAGCTTCCACGCGTGCGGTAAGCAAAACGCTTTTGTTCTGGTTTTCTGGCTCTGATAGCTCTATCAACCTCTGCAACTCTACCAACTGTGCCAACTCCTTGGCATAGGGAATATCTGTAAACCGTCTGGCTAAGCTCACCATAAAAGCAGTGAGGCTGATTTTGTCAAAGTCACTAGTTTGCAGTTTCTGCATGAGTTTTTCTGTCGTTGTGTTGACTTGCGTCTAGTGGCTTAGTAGTGATTCCCAACTTTGCGATGGTGAACAGCAGTCAGAGCATCAGGTTTAGAGAGGCGACCGACAGAGACAGTGCTGTAAATAGTCCAGTGATCACCACAATCCAGACGGCTTTTGACTTCGCACTCCAAATAGGCAAGAGCATCTGCCAAAATCGGACAACCATTGTTCGCCTGGTAAGTCTTGACTCCTTCAAAACGATCAGCACCAGGAGGAAAACGCTGGATGAAGTGCTTCATCAATCCCTGATAGTTGCCTTCTTCTAAAACATTAAGAACGAAGTGATCACCGACTTGTAGCAAAGATTCAATTGCACGGTCTTTAGCTACTACAACTGTTACACCTAAGGGTTTGAAGCTAGCTTGTGCTACCCAGGAAGCCAACATCGCACTGCTGAAATTGCCCTTATGAGCAGTGAGAATGTACAGCCCAGTACTCAATCGTCCTAAGGCTTTTTCAAGTTCTGAATTTAAAGCTTTGATTTGCTTGATACTGCGATCGCGCGACAACCACTGCCCCATGTCCGTCCCAGCTTCTTCACACAAATGATATGTGGCATCATTAGGTGTTTCCTTAAGCACAATTGCTGGGAAGGCGGGACTTAACCCTAAGTCTTGAAACTTATTCAGCAGTAAATAAACCGATTCACTATCCCTACCACCAGACTCAAACACACCGACAGACTGCTTGGGTTTGGCAGCAGCTAGGATAGTGCTGATGGCAGTCTGAGCAGTAGCAGCAGTTGGTCCTGTCATTGGTGGAGTGCCAATCACCAGTCCAGCAGCAATGCTTACCAGTTCTCTGACATCCTGAGGATCAGCCGACTTCAAATCCATCATTTCTACTGCCACACCCGTTTTTGTGATGCCGTGGGCGATCGCTTGAGAAATCCGGTCACTAAACCCGTAATCAGACACATAAAAGACGGCAACTGTTGTTTCTGCCTTTGCTTGCTCTTGACTCCACTGACGATAACGACCTACCAGTTCAGTAACATTGTGATGAAGGAGAGGTCCATGACCTGTGGCAATGGTTGCAACCTCTGGCAACTCATTCATCCGCTTGAGAGCAGACAGCACTGAGCGAGCATTTGGCCTCATCAGGCAGTCGTAATAGTATTGGTAATCTTCTTCAAGCAAGGCTAAATCTTCATCAAAAGTATGGTCGTCACAATAGTGCATCCCAAATGCATCACAGGTATATAAAACTTGCGTTTTGGTATCATAGGTAAATATTGTGTCAGGCCAATGCAGATTAGGCGCAATCACAAATTCCAGGATATGTCCGTTACCTAAATCTAGGCGATCGCCATTTTTCACAATCTGTTGCTTAAATGGCTGATGTACCCAATTCTCTAGAAACTGGATTGCCACTTTTGAACCAACAACAGTTATTTGGGGAGCCAGCGCCAGTATATCTTTAACCAATCCGCTGTGGTCTGGTTCAGTATGGCTAACAATCAAATAATCCAGCGAACTCGGGTCAATGAGTCCTAACAAAGCGTCTAAGTACAGTTGGCGAAACTTTTCATGGGAAGTATCAATTAAAGCTATTTTTTCACTCTGTATTAAAAATGAGTTGTAGGTCGTACCATTTTGGAGTCCGAATTCAATATCGAAGCGATCGCGGTCCCAGTCAAGGCAACGAATTGCTGTTGTACCAGGGGTAATTTCCATAGACTGCATCGTTAACCTGCGTTGATCGCGTTCAGCAAGTGCTATCATCGGGAGCCTCCTGTGCTATTGAATATCGTTTGGATTGCTACATTAACTTTTATATGCTTATGTAAAAAACTATATTCATAAATTAAATAAATAGCAAGGCTGCTAATATATAACTTTTTGCTATTCATGATAGGGAATGCAAATGCAAACCGCTATAAAAGCCAAAAGCGCTTTGCCCTCGCTAGAGGACAAAGTCAGAAAAAACTCATACTTGGGTAAGGGCGCAAGGCATTGCGCCCCAGGCTTTCAGCTTATGGGCAACGAGGTGTCAGTTTCTATTCGTCGTGAGCAAAGCGGTGGAAGAGGAAATCAAGGGCGTGGTTCCGCAGTTTGTAGTATTCTGGGTCTTCCATAATCCGAGCGCGATCGCGGGGACGAGGGAAAGGAATGTTTAAGATTTCACCGATTTTAGCAGCAGGTCCATTGGTCATCATTATCAAACGGTCTGCTAGGAATAGTGCTTCATCAATGTCGTGAGTAATCATCAACACTGTGCATCGCCGTTCGTTCCAAATTTTCAATAATTCTTCCTGTAATTCTTCTTTGGTAATCGCATCTAACGCTCCAAAAGGTTCATCTAAGATCAAAACTTGCGGACGAATCGCCAAAGCTCTTGCAATAGCAACCCGCTGTTTCATCCCCCCAGATATTTGTGTCGGCTTTTTGTCGGCTGCCTCTGTTAGTCCCACCAGTGCTAGATGATCGCGTGCAATGGCTGACTTCTCTGCCTTTGTTTTATTTGGGAAGACGGCATTAAGAGCCAAGTAAATGTTTTCAAAAGTAGTCAGCCAAGGCAACAAAGCGTAGTTCTGGAAAACCATCATCCGGTCTGGACCTGGTTGGGTGATGGGTTTGGAGCCGAGCAATACATTTCCATGGGTTGGCTTGGTAAATCCTGCAACCATGTTCAGCAGTGTTGATTTGCCACAACCCGAGTGACCTATGACGCAGATAAACTCGCCTTCATGCACTGTCAGGTTAACGCCTTGTAGTACTGTAAAAGGACCTTTTGGCGTGGGATAGATTTTAGAAACGTCTTCAATAAGTAAGAAAGGATTGGAACGGGTACGTGTTGTTGTAGACTCTCTTGATGTTTCGGTGTAAGTCAAAGTCCGGTTGTGCATATTTATTTTGGATTTTTGATTTTGGCTTAAGAAGTGGTAATGCTTTAAACAGTGCGTCTGTTAATTATTCGTTGATCCATAGTTTTCAGATTTTGGATTATGGGGTTACTCCTTGGAATTTCCGCGTTAGGTACACCAGTATTCCCAATCCAAAATCTAAAATTCTTAGGCAGCGACTGGAGAACGTGAGTTAATCACAACTTCTGCCACTGAAACATTGCGTTTAATATCCAAACTATTGAGATAGGCGATGGGGTCATCAGCATTAAACTCAGAGCCATCGAACAACTGGATAGGACCGCGATGATACTTGATATCAAGCAAACCTAGTTCTCGTGCTGCGGTACTGAACACATTGACTCGACAAACTCGTTCCAGGATTTCCATCCAGTTCCGGGGGAAGGGGATATCGCCCCAACGTGCCATTTGGGTCATCATCCACAAATGTTCCGTGCGGCTGGGACGATTAACGCCATCTCCGAAAAACAGATGATGGGCATACTGTCGCATTGGTTGTTCTAGGCTACAAGCATAGGAGTTTGGATCGCCAAGTTGGATGTATTCCTCATTGGTACTGACATACTCCCGCCGAGATAAAATTTCACGGACTTCTTGAGAGTTTTTCTCATCAGCGCAGAATTGACAAGCTTCCAATAAGGCTTTGACGAGGGCTATATGGGTGTTGGGATATGCTGCTGCCCAATCTTCACGGACTCCTAAAACTTTGCCTGGATGTCCTTCCAAAATTTCTAAATCTGTAGCAATGGTAAAGCCAATACCTTCTGTCGCTGCCCGCAAGTTCCAAGGTTCGCCCACACAGTAACCGTCAATACTTCCTGCTTGCAAGTCAGCGACCATTTGAGCCGGAGGAATAGTTTTGAGGGAAACATCGCGGTCAGGGTCAATACCACCGGCTGCTAACCAGTAACGCAGTAGTATGTTGTGCATCGAGGAAGGATGAACCATTCCCAGAGTATGGCGTTGATTTGCAGACTCATGCAGCACTTGTTTGAAGTCTGCTAGAGTATATACCCCTTGGTCATAAAAACGTTTATCTAAGGTAATGGCATTACCATTGCGGGTGAGAGTCAGGGAGCTCACAACTGGCACAGGGCGACCGTCATGTCCTCCCACAGTCAACCAAACTGGCATTCCACCAGGCATTTGAGCAGCATCTAAATATCCGCCAGTAATGCCATCGGTAATTCCGCGCCAGCTAGATTCACGCACTAAGCTCACTTCATCTAGACCATACTTGGTAAAGAAGCCTTTCTCTTTAGCTACAGCTAGAGGAGCGCAGGCAGTGAGAGGGAGGAAACCAATTTCGAGGTTAACTTTTTCTAAACCGTGACGAGCGATAACGGCTGTTTTCCTTGCCCTAAGTTTCTTAATTCGTTTTTGTTGATTCAGGAAGTAAATCATCTCACTCCGCAAACTGTAGTAGCTAGGATGTTCTACCACTTCCATCCGCTTGCGGGGTCGAGGGATATCCACTTCCAAAATGTCTCCAATTTTGGATTCTGGTCCATTTGTCAGCATCACAATTCGGTCGGACAACAGCACTGCTTCATCGACATCGTGAGTCACCATGACTGCAGTGACTTCGTTTTCCTGACAAATCTGCATTAACTGTTCTTGCAAGTTGCCTCGCGTCAGTGCATCTAATGCTCCAAACGGTTCATCTAGCAAGAGTAATTTCGGACGAATTGCTAAGGCACGAGCGATCGCCACTCGCTGTTTTTGTCCACCTGATAACATTCCTGGCTGCTTATCAGCATGAGGACGCAACCCCACCATATCGATATGCCGTTCTACAATTGCCTTGCGTTCACCCGCAGGCAGTTCATTCATAACTGAGTCTACGGCAAGGGCAATATTTTCTCGTACTGTCCGCCAAGGCAACAGAGAATAATTTTGGAACACCACCATCCTGTCTGGACCAGGTTTAGTGATTTTTTTTCCTTCTAGAGTCACGACACCCTCAGTTGGCAAATCCAGACCGGCAATCATATTTAATAAGGTAGATTTACCACAACCTGAGTGACCAATGAGAGAAACAAATTCTCCTTTTTTAATTTGGAGGTCTATTCCTTTAAGGGCAATATATTTACCACCATCGGTTAAGGAAAAAACTTTATCAATTTGGTCAACAGCAACAAAAACAGACATAGCTATCAAGTGTGAATTGTGAAATCAAGTTGCGAAAATATTTTTCATTGGCTCTTGAGACTGTTGGCTGTTAAATGTCAACAGTCAACTTCATCATTATTATTTCTGTTCTTCTGGCAAAATCCTCGACTGTACCCAAAGCATCGCTTTGTCTAGTATCAAGCCAACGACACCGATGTAGACGAGAGCCAAAATAATTTCACTGACTTTGTTATTCTGATAGGCATCCCAGATAAAGAAGCCAATTCCCACAATGCCCGACATGATAATTTCTGCGGCAATAATTGCTAACCAAGCCAATCCAATCGCAATCCTTAACCCTGTAAAAATGTAGGGTAGAGCAGAGGGTATGAGGATATTGAAGAAATAATCTCGACGAGAAAGTTGCAGAACTTTGGCTACGTTGTTGTAATCTTGGGGAATTTGCTTTACGCCCACTGCTGTATTTATCAAAATGGGCCAAATTGCCGTGATAAAAATGACGAACAAGGCAGATGGTTCGTTTTGTCGCAAAGCAGCAAGAGCAATCGGTACCCAAGCCAGAGGCGGTACAGTACGGAATAATTGGATCATCGGATCTAAAGCCTTGTACATGACTTTATTCGTACCAATCACAATGCCCAAGGTAATTCCGAGAATTGCCGCCAATGAGTAACCAATCGCTACCCGTTGTAAGCTTGCAAGAATCTGCCAGAATAAACCTTTGTCTATCCCGCCTCGGTCATAAAAGGGATACAAAATCAGTATCCAGGTTTCTTGCACCACTTGGATAGGTCCTGGTAGTGTTGCTCCAGGAGTCCAAGAAAACAACTGCCAAATAACTAGAAAGATGGCGAGCGCTGCCAGCGGAGGCAACAGATCGGGATATTGCTTTTGCAGACGAGATAACCAAACATTCTGAGAGGTATTTCCAGAAGAGCGTCTTTGCAGCGTTACCATTGTTAGTGTTCTCCTCAAATATTGCGCCTAAACTTTTACTAAACTTTGACTTTTTTAATCTTGAGGCTTTGCAAGTAAGCTTTTGGATTTTCTGGGTCAAACTTGATGCCATCAAAAAATTCTTCAACACCACGGGATGTACTGGTGGGAATATCAGCAGCAGCAACGCCTATTTCTTTAGCGGCTTCTCTCCACAAATCCTCGCGGTTAACTTTATCTATAAGCGCTTTGGCATTTGTTAAGGTATCTTCAGGTAAGAAGCCCCAGCGCACGCTTTCTGTTAAAAACCAAAGGTCATGGCTCTTGTAGGGATAGGAGACGCTACCTTTTTCATCTTTCCAGTACAGAGATGCCATTTTTCTATCGTTAATGGTGCGACCATCTCCCATCTCATACTTGCCCATAAATGGGTCAATAAGAACTGCCTCAGGCACGTTGAAGTAATTTCGTCTTGCAAGGATTTGAGCGAGTTCTTTTCTGTTGTCAAAATTGTCGCACCATTGCTGCGCTTCCATAAGACCTTTCAAAAGCGCTTTGGTTGCTTTTGGATTTTTGTCAACCCAATCTGCCCTCATTGCCAAGTATTCTTCTGGATGGTTTTTCCAGATTTCTGCGGTTAATGCCGCCATAAAGCCAATCTTATCTTTAACAATCCGGTAGGGCCACGGGTCACCCGTACTAAAAGCATCCATCGACCCCGTCTTCATATTTGCAACTGTCTGAGCTGCTGGGACTGTCAGCAGTTGAATATCACTGTCTGGATTAACACCCGATGCAGCTAACCAGTAGCGAATCCAAAAATCCTGATTGACTCCTGGGAACGTTTGGGCAGCTTTGAACACAGCGTTTGCTGATTTGAGTTGAGCAAAAAACGTTTCTTTACCTGCAATCTGCACGCCAATACCCTTGCCTTGGTGCGTGCTGGCGATCGCAATTCCATTACCTTGGGTATTCAACTGAGCCAAGACATACATGGGAATTTTTCGGTTGCCCTTGGTGATGCGCCCTTCAGAAATCAGATAAGGCATAGGCATCTGCCATTGACCGCCATCAATTCCACCTCCAGCAGCCCCAATTTCTATGTTGTCTCTTGCTGAACCCCAGTTGGCTTGCTTGGATATATCAACATTGGTCATGCCGTACTTTGCAAAGAAGCCTTTTTCTTTCGCAATAATCAAGGGAGCAGCTTCAACAATGGGAATATACCCTAGCTTGACCGTGGTTGTTTCTGGTCTATCCGCTGGATTGATATTGATAGCAGCAACTTGTTGTGCTTGAATTGTGTTCGCGGTATCTGGGGGGTTTCCTAAACACCCCTTGAGGAATACAGATCCTACAGCAGAAGCTCCAGCTGTTAACAGAAATTTGCGTCGAGAAAATTGATTAGAAAATTCCGCCATAAATTCTCTTGTTGCTAATTGCAATTGTTTTTAGTTATGTCAATCAGGGCAACAGAACAATTGTGTTCGTTGCTATCAAAAGAGGTTATGTATATGTATGTAATGTGAAAACTATGACAGCCTCAATTACATGAACTAGAAGCTTGTGAGTGACTTAACTCATCTGTTGTAGATAAATTTATCACCTTTTCAAAAGAAATTGTTAAATTTTCAAGGCGATAGTTAAATAAATATTATATAGCTACTATAAGCAAATACTTATTCGCTCGCTTACCATCATTTAACAAAACTTATCCATAAAGACAAGTTTATAATAACTATTGAATATGATTGATGATACTCTTCATATGCCAATAAGTAAATCGCCGTTAAACATTTTTCTATGTAACGAAATGTAAAGCCAACGAATACCTTAAAAATAGGTCATTCCACAGTTTTTACAAAACTAAACATACATTGGTTTTATCGTGCCGACTTACTTACAGTTCAGATAAGCATTAGCCTATAAACGTGGTAACTTGTGCAAAACCGGGTTTCTTTGCCTTCAGCTATCCTTCATGGAACTGTATTGTTTCATATCCAATTCTTTTCATAAATAAGTTATTCATAGAATCCCATTTATAGCAACTATAAAATTTTGCGTATGAACATAGGTGACTTGTAGAGGGCTGCCAAAGCTGCTATCAAGTGCTGTATGTTTCACTTAAATAGGGAAATACAGAGGGATATGAAACAACATCCGCTATTTGTTAATCGAGTAGCAGTACTAGCAACTATGCATCACAAAGAGAAAGTGATTGCTCCAATTATTGAACAAGAGCTAGGAATAAAAGTCATAGTACCGCAAGATTTTGATACAGACCGTTTTGGTACATTTACAAGAGAAGTTAAAAGGACAGGAAACCAAATCGAAGCAGCAAGGCTAAAAGCAGAAAAAGCCTTGGATGCCACGGGTGAAACTTTGGCATTAGCTAGCGAAGGTACATTTGGTCCTCACCCTATTAGCCCGTTTATACCTTGTAATCGGGAAGTCGTCCTTCTATTAGATAAAACGAAGGAACTAGAAATTGTCGGTCAAGAGTTGTCTATAGAAACAAACTTCAGTCATACGATTGTGGAAAGTCTTCAAGAAGCACAAGATTTTGCAGATACAGTTGGCTTTCCCGAACACGCCCTAGTCGTCATGCTGAGTTCTTCACCCAAAAGTCAAGATGAAATTATCAAAGGTATTAAGACAACAGAACAACTGGTGGAAGCAATTGAATTTGCTTTAAACAGTTCCGAAGATGGCAAAGTTTATATAGAAACAGATATGCGTGCTCTGTATAACCCTACTCGGATGAAAAATATCGCAAAAGCTACCCACGACTTAGTCAGAAAACTAAATAATCCCTGTCCCAACTGTTCCTGTCCAGGTTTTGAATTAGTTCAAAGGAAAAACGGACTACTGTGTGCGTATTGTAACTTACCGACACAGTTAACTTTAACAGCAATCTATAAATGTCAAAAATGCGGATTTTCGCAAGAAATCTTCTTCCCAGATGGATTACAAAAGGCAGATCCATCTCAATGTATGTACTGCAATCCCTAATACAAATTAATAGACTTCTTACAAAAGTATGATTTAAGGATATTTAGAAGCACAGAGCTACACAGATTAACACAGATAAATTATTCGTGTGCATCTGTACAGCAGTTGCTATCTCCTCCGGAGACGCTACGCGAAGGCTAACGGGCAGCGTGCGCCTTTGGTGCTCAGCACCTCCGCAGGAGACACAGCACTGGTCTCACCGCAACGCACTGCCTCGTTAATTTGTGGTTTAAATTTCATGACTCTTGACTTTTGCAATCTTATGTCCATGAGCTAACTTATGAACTCTAGCTTGGTGCGTTCTTCTCAGAAACCCCCTGTAAAGAATCAGTAAAATTAGCGTAAATTTTATACTAAAAAAACTGTATAAGTATGTATTTGATAAACTATAGGTAAAATTAAGAAAGCAAATAGAATAGAAATCAACAGCTTATAATCCAAAGCGCTCATTATCAATTAAGTACTATGGAAGCTTTAGAACTCAAACGCGAAGTCGAAACGTTGTCTCATCGCCTGGGTAAAACCCAGGACTATCTTTGACATCCCTGCACTGAGCGCCAAAATTCAAGACCTGGAACAAATAGCAGCCCAACCAGAGTTGTGGGATGACCAAACGAAAGCACAGGAAATACTGCAAGAACTCAACGACCTGAAAGCACACCTGCAACAGTATCACCAGTGGAAAGCTTCTTTGGAAGACACTAGGGCAGTGTTAGAACTGTTGGAGTTAGAAACAGATGAAGGGCTACTGCAAGAAGCCGAGTCTACTGTCACTAAGCTCAATCGCGAACTCGACCAATGGGAGTTACTCCAGTTGCTTTCTGGTCCCTATGACGAAAAGGGGGCTGTACTCACAATCAACGCAGGTGCTGGTGGGACAGATGCTCAAGACTGGGCTGAAATGTTGCTGCGGATGTACACCCGTTGGGGAGAAAACCACGGCTATAAAGTGCAGTTAAATGAGCTTTCCGAAGGTGATGAAGCGGGAATTAAATCTGTAACTGTAGAAATTACTGGGCGCTATGCCTACGGCTACCTGCGTTCAGAAACAGGGACACATCGCCTAGTGCGGATTTCACCTTTCAATGCCAACGGCAAGCGGCAAACCAGCTTTGCTGGCGTGGAAGTGATGCCCCAGATAGATAACACCATCCAACTGGAAATTCCTGAGAAGGATTTGGAAGTGACCACAACTCGATCTGGTGGTAAGGGCGGACAGAACGTCAACAAAGTAGAAACCGCAGTGCGAGTTGTTCACCTTCCCACTGGCCTTGCCGTGCGTTGTACGGAAGAACGCAGCCAATTACAAAACAAAGAAAAAGCCCTCGCCCGCTTGAAGGCAAAACTGCTGGTGATCGCTCAAGAGCAACACGCAAAAGAAATTGCCGAAATCCGGGGTGATATGGTAGAAGCGTCTTGGGGAAACCAAATCCGCAACTACGTTTTTCATCCTTACCAAATGGTGAAGGATTTGCGAACTGGTGTGGAAACAACTGCGATCGCGGATGTGATGAACGGCGAAATCGATATGTTCATCCAAGCCTATCTCCGCCAAGAAAACCAGCTGGTAGAGGCTTCTGCATAATTAGGGGGGGTAGTTAGTAGAGACGCGCTATGGCGAGCCAGCGCTCCAGGAGGGTCTCCCTCCGAAGCCACCCCCGTGCGGAGGTTCCCTCCGCCCTTGGGGAGTGGCGTCGCGTCTGTAGATTTGTTGGTTGTCAAAAAATACTACAAACCACTATTTACTAACCACTAACCACTTCCTAAGGGGGGCAGAATGGCAACTTGATGTTATAAGAACTGTTACATTATTAGAAGACTTTGTTACAAAAATATTATGAGCGATTCTCCTTCTACCGAACCTCGACCTAGCTACGTGAAACTCGCAATGCGAAACATGGTGCAAAAGGGCGGCACCTCCGTGAAGCATTTTGTACTGACGACTGTAGGGCTTTTAGCAGTCCTTGTAGGTCTTGCTTACCTGACTCGCTAACGACATCATACGTAAGCTTAGGAGACTTTGTAGCTAGTGCAAGTTGAACTGTATGTACAGGATTGTTATCATGAGTTATCCCAAGCGGAAGCTGTAGCCTCTGGTAATACGGATGCCCAAATTGCAACTGAAACTTGGAAAAACTGGTTTGAGTGCTGGTTAGAAATATTACAAACGAGTATTCCGCCAGCACCAGAATATGAAGTTGGACTACGTTTAACAGATGATGCTGAAATGCGAACCCTTAACGCGCAGTATCGTCACCAGAATAAAGCGACAGACGTTTTATCGTTTGCGGCATTAGAGGTATTGCCTCAGCTACCAGAGATGGACGCCGATGAACCGTTGTATCTCGGTGATATTGTTATTTCAATCGAAACAGCACGGCAGCAAGCTCAACAGCAGGAACACCCTTTGCCAACGGAGCTAGCGTGGTTAGCGGCTCATGGGTTATTGCATCTTTTGGGTTGGGATCATCCAGACGAAGAAAGTTTGAGCCAAATGCTCAAACAGCAAGTAATATTACTGAAGACAATAGGTATTGAGATTGACTTTGAATAGTGATTGCTGACTACATTTTAAGTGTTATTCTGTATTTAATATCTAACATTCTCTCGTTAAAAAGAGCTGATAAGTTCATTTATTTATTAACATCCGCTAAAATGCCCTCCTCACCCACTTTGCTGTTTGATTTTTATGCCTATGTCTCAACAAGTTTCGTCTCCACCAGCGCCAAACTCCTTAGAAACAGTTGTGACTAAGCAACGTCCGCTGTCGTGGCAAATAGCCTCTAATTTATTTGTGAGTTTTAAGTATGCTTGGTGTGGAATTAGCTACGCTTTTCTAACTCAACGCAATTTTCGCATTCACGTTGTTGTCGGTGCTTTAGCTATTGGCTTGAGCGTTTTTTTACATCTTAAGCCTGTGGAAATATCGGTTATTGGAATAACGAGCGGTTTAGTTTTGGCGTTGGAGTTACTAAATACAGCGATCGAGTCAATTGTCGATCTAACAGTTAAGCAGACCTACCATGAATTGGCAAAAATTGCCAAAGACTGTGCTGCTGGTGCTGTGCTTGTCTCGGCTTTGGTCGCGGTGCTAGTCGCTGGGACACTCTTACTTCCTCCCCTGTTCGCTTTAGTTTTGTCGGGTGTGCATTCTTAAGTGCTGAATGCTGGAGATGCTTGCTATTTGAGCGGCTTCAGACAGGGTGCACTTAACTTTATAACGATTTTTTTAAATTCAGTCGATACGACTTATCGTGTCTGTATCAAGATGACTTAAACAGCGATTAAAATCTTTTGGTGACAGTCAATCACAATTATCTGATTGGTAAAAACCAGGAGAAATCAACTTTGCTTATAATAATCGATAATTACGACAGCTTTACCTATAATTTAGTCCAGTATCTGGGAGAACTGGCGGCTGAGTTCCCAGTAGCAACTGATATTAAGGTTTTTCGTAACGACAAAATCACCATAGATGAAATTCGTGCGCTACAGCCAGATGGAGTCGTAATTTCTCCAGGACCTGGTCGCCCAGAAGATGCAGGAATTTCCCTAGATGTGATTTCTCGCCTTGGACCAAGTATGCCAATTTTAGGCGTTTGCTTGGGGCATCAAAGTATCGGTCAAGTGTTTGGCGGTAAAATCATTTCTGCGCCAGAGTTGATGCACGGCAAAACTTCACCGATATATCACACAGGCGTAGGAGTCTTCAGCAACTTAGAAAATCCGATGACCGCAACCAGGTATCATAGTTTAGTGATTGAGGGCGATACTTGTCCAGATGTGCTGGAAATAACTGCATCCCTTGAGGATGGCACAATTATGGGAGTGCGACACCGGAACTATCCTCACATCGAGGGCGTCCAATTTCACCCAGAGAGTGTCCTGACAACTTCAGGGAAGCAGTTATTGCGAAACTTTTTGGAACAATTGCAGTCTCGAGAGATGAATCCATGAAACGACGACAGTTATTGGGTTATGCAGGGGCGGGATTAGTAACAACGTTGGTTACTAGTTTCGGTTCCGACCTTCAAGTGAATGCCCAATCTGGCGGTTCATTATCAATTCAGTGGCTCGGTCATACTAGCTTTCTGTTTACTGGTGGCGGAGTAAAAATTCTCACAAATCCCTTTCGGACAGTTGGCTGTACCGCTGGTTATCGTGCGCCAAAAGTTGCGGCTGATTTAGTGCTGATTAGCAGCCAACTGCTGGATGAAGGTGCTGTAGAAGACCTTGCAGGAAATCCCAAGCTTATTTACGAACCTGGAGCTTACGAGTTTAATGGCATTAAGTTCCAGGGAATTGCCATAAACCATGACCGCAAAGGTGGTAAGCAGTTTGGTATAAATACTGCTTGGCTTTGGAAGCAAGGGGGAATTAGCATCCTTCATTTAGGAGGAGCAGCTGCACCGATTTCGATTGAGCAAAAAATTCTGATGGGGCGTCCTGATGTGGCGTTAGTCCCTGTGGGAGGCGGTCCAAAAGCTTATAATCCTCAGGAAGCTAAACAGGCAATTCAAACCCTCAATCCCAAGATCATTATTCCTACCCATTACCGTACACAAGCTGCTGACACTGCTAATTGCGATATTTCGCCATTGGATGACTTCCTGACGGTAATGAATGGAATGACAGTACGGCGTAGCACGAGTGACACAATCACTGTTAGCTCTGGTAAGTTACCAGACAATGGTGCAATTCAAGTTTTGAGTTACAAGTTTTAACAATAATTTGCTGGCTGTGAGGCAGGCGTCTTGCCTGCCTTTTTAATTGTCGTAATCCCTCTTAAGACCATAGACAGCTTCGGCAAAAAGTTTTAAAATACGATTTATTATAGTAAGATTACTTATTGCAGAATCAGCATAAGCATAGTAAAAATTTTCAGGTGATTTCTCCATACATCGAAATCAGTCTATTAAAATCAGAAAGTCTTTCGTAAAGGGCAAAAAACTTATGGATGTAAAGCTGATTTTAGCTGGATTAACAATTGTCTTCACAGTTTCGTGCTTGTTCTTTGGCACGAAAAATGGATATTACGATTCAGACAACTATCATGGTAATGGATCTGCCCATTAAAGTTACAAAAGCAATCAGTCCCGCTTCAGGTACGCCAATTGCCTGAGTTGGAAAAGCCGCCCACAGTCCCTAGCTTGAAGAATCTTTATCACTCAGTTGTTTCTATTACACAAGTTTGGTATGTCCATGTTAACCAAACGAAGATCAGCATTCCAATGGTGTGGAGATCGATAACTGAACTGGCGATGGACACTGTGTGGAAGGAAAAACCATTCACGGGTTGTGCCATTTACAGACACCTGCTTTTGTTGGGAGGACGCTTGCATACGCAAGCGTCCTCCGCTATGGAATTGGCATTGGACAAATGTCCATAGAGATGAAGTAAGAGGGGAGGGGAGCATGAGCGATCGCCTGTCGGTATCCTCTGGGGTTGATATGGGGGACGCGGCGACTGGGTTAGAATGTTTGCCCTTTGGGGTTCACCACGACGATGAGGGCGTTTGTTTGTTGGTGCGGATGGGACCACACCGCATTCTACTTGATTGTGGTTTGGCGGATACTTCGCCTTTAGTCAAAGGGTTGAAAAAACCCGCACGTGGAGAAAGTTCACTACCAGCGGATTTAGTCTTGGTGAGTCACGCCCATCCAGATCATGCTAAAGGGTTGCTAGCACTGCACAAGGCATTTCCACTGTTACCAATATATGCTAGCGAAGTGACCAGCAAATTGCTGCCTCTAAATTGGCTTGAGCAACATGGTGAACAAGTCGCGCCATTTTGTCAAGCGCTGCCATTGCGATCGCCGATAGAATTCAAAGATGGTTTAGTGGCAGAATTATTTCCCGCAGGTCATCTTCCTGGAGCTGTGGCAATTCTCCTGACGTATACCACCTCAGAGCGCTCTTACAGGCTACTGTACACAGGCGACTTTTTTTTATCAAACTCACGGTTGGTAGAAGGTTTGCGGTTGGAAGAATTGCGGGGAACAGAATTGGATGTGCTGATTATTGAAGGGAGTTATGGAACTTCCCGCCATCCACACCGCCGGGCTCAAGAAAATCAACTTGCTGAAAGAATTAACCGAGCGATCGCTGAGGGTTGGTCTGTGGTTCTCCCCACACCCACTTTGGGACTCGGTCAAGAACTGCTGATGCTTTTACGCAGTCATCACCATTTCACCGGAAGGGATTTAGATATTTGGGTGGATGGTACTGTTGCCATTGGATGCGACGCTTACCTAGAATTGCTCCCTAATCTCCCCTCGTCAGTACAAAACTTTGCCCGCCATCAACCGTTATTTTGGGATGAACGGATACGTCCGCGAGTGCGTCGCATCGAACCAAACCAGCGCCCTGAGGTTGGTAATTCTTGTATTATTCTCACTGATTTTACAGCTGACTTGCGACAATACTGCCAACCTAATACTGGTTCTTGGCTCACGCTTTTACCAGAAAAAACTAATATAAAAATTAACGACGAACACTCACGCGTTTGTCCTGTCGAAACCTATCTCCTCGCGCAACATAGCGATGGTCCTGGAACCGCCCAGCTGATTCATAATTTGCGACCGCAGCACGTCATCTTCGTCCACGGTTCTCCTGCTTACTTGGCAGACCTGACAAGCTTAGAAGAGTTGCAAAACCGCTACCATCTCCATTCTCCAGCAGCTGGCACATTGGTGGAACTGCCGATTGGTGAAACATTTATACAACCAGCTGCCCCGGAAAGCAATTACGAAGGCGAACTTACAGAATTGGGAACTGTAGTCACGATTACCTTACCCGATGCGATTACTGCCGACCCCCGGTGGCGACAGTTTGCTGACACAGGTTTAATTGAAGCCCGGTGGCAAGGAGAAGAATTGGTATTGCGGGCGCTGTCACAAAGAGAACTGATTAACCAAAATAGCGATCGCTTCATTTGGTCAGACGTTGATTGCTGCGGTACCTGCCGACATCAAAGAGGACAGCGGTGTTGGAATCCAGCGTCCCCGCTGTATAACTTCAAGGTAACTCTTGAAGGTTACTGCCCTGCCTTTGAACCTAACAGCGACAAAAGTGCTGACTCGTAAGAAAAGATAGAAAAACGAAGAAGCGAAGAACGAAGAAAGCAACAGAAAAAGGATAATTTTCTTCACTCTTCATTCTTCGCTCTTGGTTAGTCTGGATTTGAATCAGTGAAACGATTGCGGATGCGTTCAGCTTCGGGACAGTCTTCAGTTAAGAGAGGTTCTACGTTACCGCGTGGCACTGAAGCTAATTTTTGCGTTACAGCGCCAATGCTTTCAAGGCGAACCATTTCCTCCCAAGAACAAACTTCATCTTCTTCTTCTGTTTCATAACGTAGGGTGACCAAATCTCCCTCTATATCGAGGATGCGGGCGCGTTCAATCCAGCGTTGCTGGTCCCGCAAGAACACGCATACCTCCCGCCCATCGCAACACAATTGATAAATCTTGCGGTGTAGCATCTACTGCTTCTGCCTTTTTATAGTTAGTTAAATCTGTCAACATTTGGGCTGTGCCCCAAGTAGAGGACATCTTTTCAAAGTTCGTTAACCGAACAAAGTCAAGGTATCCTTCTTGACCCAAGCCAAAGACTTGTTTGTCGTTTTCAGTTATATGGGCTTTTTGGGTCATAAAGTTCCCGGTTACTGCACCAATTCAACTCAATCTCTGTCGAGGTCATTCAAAAAATGTTGACTTTATAGAAGTCACATAATTCCGGATTTGTCCTGACCAAGTTAAGAATTGCTGGTGAGTTCTTCCAACCATCTTGTAATAAATAATACTCCAAAACAGGCGTTACTTGCGGTTGTTTTAGTTGACTACTTGTAGTCATTGCCATTGCTGGGAAGTCTGGGGACTCTGCTTTACTTTTACCCCTATGTATTTGATCTTAGCTTATTCTCTTGTAACCTTCATGGTTTTAAACAACAACACCTCAAGGTTTTTAGCTTAATTTTTAGCTTGATTTTACACGTTTGTTAGCCTGAGCAACACTGTATGAGCCTAACGCTTTTGATCGTGTCAGCTTTTGGTCTTGCATTTAGGAAATTTTATTGCAAATTTGGTTTATTTATATTATAGTTTCTATTTTTTCCATAGGTCTACCTTATCTCTTCGATGTCTTTCCTTTACTATCATTGCTTTTTATAGATATGAAGGTGCACAAAATTTTTCAAAATTCAGTGGTTTTCGGAAAATTTTTTATACAATTGATACAGAAAGTTCATACTGTACCGAAAGCGACAAAAAAAATAGACTGTGGCGCGAACATATTGATAAAGCCCCACAGTACTTTTGCCTGAATGGCAATTCACAAAATTGCACCAGTCCTGATTCTTGATTTTTAATCTTTCTTTGAGAGAAATTAACAACAAAGAACTCAGAATCATCCTTCTGTAGGGCTGGCTGGCGAGTAGCGGGGAAAAAACCACACCACGCATTGAAAATTTGGTGGTCTTCTTTTTTGTCCTGCGGGTCACCAATCCAGGGGCGTAAGTGCATATCTTATTCCTAGCTGCGCCAAGCTGCGTTCTTCTTCAAGATGCACCCTCAGCAACTGGTTTTCAGTATCTTAATCCACCAAAGCGAGTTGGGGTTTTTGGTCGCACTTTTCTGGTGTTACCATTTCAGTTAACTTGTTGAGATAAGCTTTTCGTTCTAACATTCTTGGTGTAACATCAAGCCCTACTCTTGCCAAAATTGTTTCCCAGCGATAAACCCAGTCATGCCGTAAAAGCGAGTTAATAATGTTGTCCTGGCGTATTTTTGCTAAACGTTCAGGTTCTGCATTTAAATCAGCAATGATATTAGATATATCTGGGGAATCGAAAGGAATTTCAATGACAGCATCTGACCAGTCAAAGTTGTTGGTAAATGCCTCGCATTTGGGAGGAACACCTAGCATTATTGTTCCCCCAGCTGCACCTTCAAAAAAGCGTGGACCTACTTCCTCTTGAGGATTTTTTTGACCTATTAAATCAAATTTTGCTTTATTGACTATCATATAACTGCTTCTCTTCACAAAATTCCTATAGAGACTTCGATGATATCTGTAGTCTGCCATGTATAAATCTTTTATAGTATCGTAGATATAAAAGAGGTTTTCCTGTTCAGTATGTTTTAGTAAAGCTTCGTGAGTAACTAGTGAACGGCGTCCAATACTTAAGACATCAATACTGCGGTAAAGGTCACGTGGATAGGGGCAGAAATTGACAGCATCAACTCCATATGCGAGAGAGTGGCAGGGACGTTGGACAATATCAGCAACCTGATCCACACTACAACTAAAGTTCATGAAAATATTATCGAATTTTTTTAAAAGCCGTAGTTGAACTTGCGAATCCTCAATATCTTTAAGCCAGATTTCATCTAGCCAACATACGGCGTAGCGGCACTTATCACGCCAGCCTTTGATAGAATTGAGAACCAGAATGTCTTGAATTGACTGGCAGAAAAAGAAAAATAAATCATATTCTTTATCTACCTCAAATTTATAATTAACTAATGAGGAAAGCAATTCGCCATTTTTTAGTATTTTTGCTGCCTGGTTTGCTATCTTATTCGTTACTTTGAAAAAATTAGAATTGAAGGCTGGTGTAATTAAATCAACTGTGTCACAACCACAAATTACATCTTCAAACTCATAAGGTGCAGAACGAGAAACATGTAATTTCAAATTACGCATCGATACCAGTAATACCCGGGGATGTTCAGGAAAAATATTGGCTGTTGTTTGTGACATACAATTGACTTCCTTTCGTTCACAAATAATTTTGATTGTTCCAAATCTGGCAAATTCTCCCTGGTGAAAACTTACTGGCTAGTCTTTAAATTGAATAAGTTGATTGAAAAGCAAAATTTAGTAGGTAGATACAAACGAACCGAAAATTTGAATGTTCAAATTTTGCTAAGCTCGTGCACTTTGCCGCGATCCACTCCTTTGTAGAATAAAGGAGTAAAGTGTTAACTAGACTAGTCCAAGTGGCGTTCCAGGATAGAAGTATGAAATAGGGTATTTCTGATTTGAACCCTTATATAGCACTTCTCGGTTGCGTGCAATACACGGCTGTAAAGACCTAACATGCACTTTCACATTATTCGTGGTGGTGTATGTGATTCAAATGAGAACCGCTATATATTTCTTTAGAGGTTAATTAGGACTTTATGCAATCAGAAATATTTATGTTTCTTAGCATCATTCTATGCTTGAGTAACAGCGCCCAAGTTGACCAAAACGGTTAACACACCTGTATAGCCAGCAATAGGTTTAATGTGCAGCATAGAATAATCCTTCATTAAGGATAGGTTAAAAAAATTTTTTTTTCTTAAAGAGTTCTTAAAAAAGATAGATTATTTGTAAAATTTCTACTTTAAAGTTTATAGGTCATTTTTGAAAAAAGGACCGGAAATCCTCATCCTTTTGGCTTAACTGTACCCAGTCTAAGTTTAAATCCTGAAACTTTTGCACGAGCCGATCGCACGCTGGGCGTTCTGTAGCGTAATGTCCAGCATCAATGAGAATTAGATTGCGATCGCGGCTTTCCTGAAACTGATGGAACTTACAGTCAGAAGTCAAATAAGCTTGAGCACCTGTTTTCACCACCGCCGAGATAAAACTAGCTCCCGAACCACCCAAAACAGCAACTCGAGAAATCGCCTGTTCTAAATTTACCACTGGGGAGGAAACGAGATGAGAAGGAGCGAGTCGAGTTTGAATTGTTGCGAGTAACTCCTTTAAACTTAAAGATGGCTCTAAATTCCCAACGCGTCCATATCCTAACCCTGATTGAGTGGGTACGACAGGAGAAACTTCCTTGAGTTGTAGAATTTGAGCTAAAACATCAGCTGTCCCATCCTCCACTTGGTCGAAATTCGTGTGGGCGCTGTAAATACCAATATTGTGAGTAAAAGCCAATCGTGCCATTTCGCCTATAGCGTCGCCACTGCGCAAAGACTTGGGTGGGCTGAAAATCAAAGGATGGTGAGCGAAAATCAGATTCACAGGGATACCAACATGGCGCAAGGCGATCGCTTCTTCCATCACCGCCAAAGTTGGTGTTAAACAAACCAATACCCGCGCATCTTCCTGCAATACTCCAGGTTCAATTTGCCAGCCACAATTATCCCAGCTTTCTTGCCAAGCTGGATTCGCCCATTTTTCAAACCAGGTTATGAAATCAGCAATTTTCATGAGTTATTAGTCATTAGCATTGGGCTAGGGACTATTGACTTTGGAGTATATTAACTATTTTGAGGAATATTAAGCTTTAATGATAACTGTTCGCGCAGTTGATGGAAAGGTTTGTCCCAAACCGGTTGAGCGTTCCAATTCCATGCTGCCACGGGAATAAGTTGTTGTGTTGCAAGATAAGTCAGCAGGCGGTACTCATCTTCTGGTTCTCGGGAAAAGCAAAAGGGATTGCGATAACATTTTTCAGAAAGTTGATGATATCGGGCATCCCCAACACCAATAAGTTGTATAATTTTTTTACCTTTTGAGATTAAACAATCCAAAAAAGTCAGACTGAAAGGTTCAATGAGAGCGCGAGTGTGGGCTTCTTCTTGTACCCATTTTGCCCAAACAAACCCAAATATAAAGTCGTGGACGTAGCGAAAGCGGATTTCGGATTGCCTGCCAAACAACTCCAGAAGCGACACTATTTTATCCCCAAAAGATTCTAAAAAAGACACAGCACCGTCTTTTGCTACCAAAGCCTGTTTGAGCATACTGCTGACAATGAAATCAAAATCCCAGAAAATATTTTCTGGAAAGTTGTGCAACATGGTATGAAGCATACGCTCCAATGTATCGCTTAAAGAATTTATCAGTTGAACGTCACAAGTTTTTTCAGCAACTGAATTTCCCAGTTCTACAAAGCTGGTAATCAAAGTCTTGTGCGGATTGAGTGACAAAGAACGGACTGTATGTTGGGCGATAATTTCATCAAGAAGTTGAAAAGGATGAGTTATTTCCTGATTTTGCTTCATATGATTCAAACCGCCCGAAAGTTCCGCTAAAAAATTATCTTCACGAACCAGAAATGTGAACAACCAATTCTCTAGTGTGGCTTCTTTGCCTATGTTCCCAGATATAAATTCCTTGCCAAGTTCCCAGTACTAAGTGACCTCGATTTATAGGAATAATTTCTGATGTGTGGGTCAAAGCTGTGCGAATATGTGCTGGCATATCATCAGGACCTTCAGCATCATGGATGTACTGGGCTGATTCTGGCACGATTTTTGCCATAAAGTTGGCTAAATCCTTGAGCACATCTGGATCGGCATTTTCTTGAATGAGCAAACTGGCTGAGGTATGGCGCAAAAACAGAACGCACAGCCCAGTTTCAACTCTTGATTCGGCGACTGCGTCTTCAATTTTTTGGGTAATGTTATGTAAAGATTTACCAGTGGTGGAAACCTTCAATAACTTTTGGTAGTGCGTCATCTTTAAAGATTATTCATGAGTCATGAGTCATCAGTCTCTGGTTCAGAGTTGGGGGACTCTTGAGTGTTGAGTGTTGACTCTAAATCCTCCCCTTTTGCTTCTTCTTGATGATTTTCTTCGCTCTCTAGCCAAGGAGAATCGAAGTGAGTCCAAGGAAGAATGGGTTTATTAGGCAAATTGGGGGTTAGAACTGTAATATTTGCTGCATCTGGCTTTGGCAAATGCAAACACCTACTATCAGATTGTGTGGAATTAAATCTTTTGGAATTCATAAATGTTGCTGCAAATCCGGTATAAAATAGAGAGCTACTACATGCGACAAGGCAACTAACGCAATTCCCCAAGTTACACCAGCAGCATAGAATAACGACTGAGAGATATCGTTGATAGGCTGCTTGTTAGCATTATACGTCTCTACTTGATTAACTAGCATCTGCAACTGATATTCTTCAGGTGGCATTGCCAGATAACCCTCCAAAAATTTTTCATTTTCTGGGTTGGGAGTAATGACGAATTGCCGTGGCAGCAAAGCATTGATCAGTAATGTAAAGTTTATCAAAAATAATGTAACTTCTGTAATACTGAACAGGCTGAAGACGGAAAGCAGCCTTGCGATGGTAAGAACGCTGAGCAATGCACTGTTTGCCACAAACAGGATATTCGTCTGAGTGAGTAAAATTTGCCGTTCTTCCTTTTGTTTGTCTAAGACTCGACGTATATCCTCGGAGGCTAAGCTCAAAGTCAGGGAAGATATATTTTGTTCCATGACAAAACTTAGAAATATAGGACTTACGCATTGACAAATATTTAATATTGTGTCTTCAAAAGAAGGTGGGAGCAATCCACATTTCATTTCTTAAAAAGAGAAAGGATAAAAATTTCCGAAAAGTCGCTACAGTAAGGTTTT
>JAHHIB010000064.1 GCA_019359075.1 Kalymmatonema hyalinum WJT4-NPBG1 | reverse complement strand
TGGTATGAATTGCAAAGAAATTTATTCACTTTCGTTGTGCGTGAGTACATTGTGGACAATCTCACCAAGACTTGTGCTGCCTAGTACACATGGATGATGTTTTTTGTCAATGCGTAAGTCCTAGTATCTTAAAATGAAAACTCCTAAAAATTCCTTGATTGAAATCAAGTATCGGAAGTTATAGAAAAATCAGAACATTTTGCACAAGTTTGCAATATCAGGATATTTTTGGCAAGAAAAGATAAGACATCGGTGAGGAGTAGTCTCTAAACTCAATCTCAAGTCACTCTCATGCACCCTCTGGAGGAGTAGCGACGAGATTAGCAAGTTTAGCCGCTATCCGCCCTATCTCAGCTTTGTTCATCCACTTTTGATTAATAAGGCGCTTATTTAGAGTTACTGCCTACGCCAGGACGTAATTTTGTCGCCGGAACAGAATGGCTGACTGAAGAGATGTTTCGACAGATTGCTGGGTAATCCTTTGAGCATTCAAATTGACCAGAATACTTACAGAAACAATGAAAGCAGTTCGTATTCACTCCTACGGTGAACCAGACGTTCTCATTTACGAAGATGCACCGCGACCCAAGATTGCAGCAGATGAAGTTCTCATCCGCGTTCAGGCTGCTGCTGTCAACCCACTCGATTGCAAAGTCCGAGCAGGTTATTTCAAACAGGTCATGCCTCACAAACTGCCTCTCATCCTAGGGTGGGATGTGGCGGGTGAGATTGTTGAGGCTGGGTCAGAAGTCTCTAATTTCCACATCGCCGATGCAGTCTACGCATTGGCAGACATGATGCGAGATGGTGCCTACGCTGAATATATCGCTGTTCGTGCAGCAGATGTTGCCCCCAAACCAACTTCCCTCAATCCGGTGCAAGCAGCATGCGTTCCCATGACTGGACTAACGGCGTGGCAAGCACTGTTTCACACGGGTAAACTGTCTCCTGGGCAGACTGCACTGATTCACGGTGCAGCAGGCGGTGTTGGTTCTTTTGCGGTACAGTTTGCCAAATTGCAAGGGGCGGAGGTGATTGGAACCGCTTCAGCTAAAGATAGAGATTACCTACTTAAGCTAGGGGTTGATCAAGTCATTGACTACAAAGCTACTCCGTTTGAGGATCTGATTCAGGAGATTGACTTTGTTCTAGACACTGTGGGTAACGATGTACAGGAACGCTCTCTGGAAGTGATGAAGGAGAAAGCCACTCTAGTGTCAACAATTAGCCTTCCATCACGAGACGCCGCAGCATTCTACGGGGTTCAGAGCAAGATGGTAATGGTTCAGCCTAGTAGTACTCACCTGAGTGAAATTGGCAGTCTGATTGATTCTGGACGAGTCAAACTACGTGTTGGAACTGTTGTACCGCTTGCCGAAACTTGTAGAGCACACGAACTGAGTCAAAGCGGCACCCACGGCAAAATCGTGTTGCAAGTGGACAATGAGTGTTAATTAGATATTGTTATGTTACGAAATTCAATTTCTTTCTGTATATCTTCACCTTCTTTGTTTTCACTAGAAAACTTAATTTTGAACAAAGTAATTTTGTTAGTATCAGTTGTTACTTTATTGAAAGTTATAGTACCTTTTAAAGAAACATCTTGGGGGAGAGTTGTCACAACTTGGTATTTGTAACCTTTGGAAGCGCCTATTTGAACATCACGACCATAGTCCTCGTTACCATCATTAAAAATTACTCTGTTGTAGTCTGCTCTTATTTTAAAACGTCTTTCTCTAGTTTTATTTGTTATTAAAAAGTTACACTTTATTACTTTATCTCCTAAGTGACAATCTTGGAAGTTAAATATAAGCCCATCAAATTCTTTGACATAATCACTTTCAGAGTGACCAGCAGTTATTTGTGATAAGTCTGTGCTACTTGCAGGAGGTGTAGAGCTAGTTTCTGTAGGAGGTGTAGTTATAGATGGATTAGGAACAGGTGCAGCCGGAGACGATGAAACAACTGATTTAACTTCAGGTTTACCTGATTGACTTAACCTAATAGTTCTAGTTGTACTTTGGTCATTTTCTAAGTTAATGGGTAAATTTTGAGTTGGGTAACCTGCTTTAGTTAAATTGACAATAACATCACCTTTACTGGGAATTTTTACTTTAGCAAAACCAGTATCACCAGTCCATGTAAATTCAGGCGCACCTTGAGAATTAACCTGAATTCTTACCCCTCCTAAAGGTTCCCCTGTTTCTGTTAGGTTTGATTGTCACTAATACACTTTAATTGACAAACAGAACAATACAGTAATGGGTAACAAGTAATTGGTAGGGGAACACCCATTACCTATTACGTATTACCCATTTCCTAAAAGCTTATTACAATTGACTTATGTTACAAAGTTTACATCTGCCAACAACTTACAAATCAGGAGGCAAAATCACGTTATCAATCACATGAATAATGCCGTTGCTGGCTTTGATGTCAGGCTGAACCACCTTAGCATCATTCACTGTTACACCAGCGCTCGGATCAACCTTAACGTTGATCGGACCGCCTTCAATGCTTTTGACTTCTCCAGATTTCAAATTACCGGACGATACTGAACCTGAGACCACATGATATTGCAAAATCTTCACCAGGACTTCTTTATTTTCTGGCTTCAATAAATCTTGTACAGCGTCTTGTGGCAGTTTGGCAAATGCTGCATCAGTGGGTGCGAAGACTGTGAAAGGACCTTTGCCTTGCAAGGTTTCTGCCAGTCCAGCTGCCCTTAAAGCTTTGGTTAGAAACGTAAAGGAGCCGTTGGACTCTGCAAGCGCTACCAAGTTTTGGCTACTTGTACCTGCTCCAGGTGCACCAGGCGTGGTGGGTGTACTTGGTGTTGTGGGTGTACCTGGTGTTGTGGGTATTTCTGTTCCAGGTGGGGTGGGTGTGCTTCCAGGGGGAGATGTGGGAGGTGTAGAAGTGCCAGTTCCAGCTCCACCAGGACAAGCAGCACGGTTATAAGGACACTCCTGTAAAATGCTGGGACTGGGGTTTATTCCTCGCCGTCCTTGTGCCACCGTTGTGTTTTTCGCTGGGTTTTTTTTGGATGTTGCTTGTAGTGCAGGCTCACTAGGTATAGAATAACCTGCATTTACTAATAGGCGTTGAGCATCGGTATACGCTGCTTCCTTGAAAATACCAGGATTAGGATTTAATATCTCGCTTGCTCCAGTAGGTAGACCCATAAGGAGACTAATGCCCGTTACTCCTACTATGCCAGCCAACTTGGTCAGCAAATTGCTGTATTCAACCTTCATAAACTTTGTTTGGCTTTAATTTCCACACATTACCATAATGATTTATATCATCTTGGTACACAGAAAATCTAACTAAAGAAGTAAGATTTTTTGTCACAAATAAGCCATAGATTAGTATGGAAAAATTTGAAAATTTTCGTATTGATGAGTATATAGTCGTTCAAGGCATGAATGAAGTGCAGCTAGGGCAAATAATATTCCTCAACTCATCAGCTAGGGAATGAGAATGAATTCTGTGTTGTGTTGTTCTGTTGTTCTTTCAAAACGTATTCCATGAAATTGAAACTCGCTATAATTTCCCACCCACAGAAAAGTTTATATCAAATATAGTTGAATTGGAAAAAACATTTATTTATAGACCATTGAATTAGTTATTCTGTTCCCGGAAAATGAAAATTCCGGCAGAATTGCATAATTCCAGCTGGGAAAATGCATATTTAGCTCATGGAAAGCAGTCCTTGTTTCCCGTCACGGCAACTGGCGTAAGCGCAAAGCGTGTCCGTACGCCTACCGGCACTGCACCACGAGGGACTCACCCGATAGCCGTAAGGCGTGGCGTCAGCGATAGGAGTTTCCCACTCTCACGGCGATTGGCATACAAAGGAGCGTCTTTGTTCGCCCTTGGCGGGCGCGCAGGCATAGGAGATACCCAAAAGGGGTCTCCCCCAAGTCCCGCAAGTAGCGTGCAACAACCGTCTAGCCCTTAGCTGATTGCTGAATCAAGCAGCATATCACATAGAATTGGTATAAGGGCTGCGGGACTTTTAATAGACAGAATCAAAGATTTCACCAATCATTTAAGATTGCTAGAGCAGACGAAAAATAAATGTATAAATTGTGAATTGATACTATTTTAACTAACATAAACTTGTAAAATTTATAAGGGAACCACCTACAGGAACTGAAGAATGCTGGAATTATACCAGTTTGAATTATCTCAATACTCAGAAAAAGTGCGTCTGATCCTTGATTATAAAGGGCTGGAGTACCGCAAAATCGAGGTGACGCCAGGCATTGGACAGGTAGAACTATTCCGGTTGACTGGTCAGGGTCAAGTACCGGTTTTGAAGGACGGTAATAGATATATAGCGGATTCAACGGAGATAGCCAAGTATTTAGACTCACAGTATCCAGAACGCCCATTGATACCAACCGATGCAAAGAAGCGGGGTTTATGTTTATTGATCGAAGAATGGGCGGATGAATCAATTGGTATCAAAGGTCGCAAAGCACTATTTTCTGCCATTAGTCAAAACCAGAATTTTCGCAAGTCCTTACTCCCAACCAACACACCAGATGTGCTCAAAACTCTGGTAGAAGGAGTACCCAGCGACGTACTGACAGTTTTGGGTTTTGGAGTTGGTTATAGCCCAGATGCAGTACGTAGCGCGATCGCCGACTTGAAACAAGATTTGGAAGCACTGACACTGTTGTTGGCAGATAGTCCTTATTTAGTAGGAGATGAACCGACCTTAGCTGACTTTGCCGTGGCGGGTTTGTCGATATTGCTGAAGTTCCCGGATGGTCCCTATCTAAATTTACCAGCAAGCATCAGAGGCAAAGGAGTACCCATATTGGCAGAAAATCCAGCTTACCAACCGTTCTTTGCTTGGCGCGATCGCCTCTACACCCAATTTCGCAGACCACTTATAGGTGGTACCACCACAGCAAGTCCAAATGCGCCTACTTCAATTCAAATTGAGTAATGAGTCAATAGTCATGAGTCATTAGTTATTGGTTCTTAACAAATGACAAATGACAAAACTTTTGTCGCCAATTTTGTCTTGTACAATTAGAATGCAACATATGAGAAAGCTCATCAATATGTGATTAATGAAATGAATTTGGACGCTCCATTAGGTTCGGTTATACAAGGCTCTCTCACAGGAGGATTAGAAGTTAGATTGCACCCCGATGTTTCGGTAGAAGATATGCGGGTGGGTAAGTTTTTAGTTGTCCAAGGGGTGCGATCGCGTTTTTTCTGCATGCTCACAGACGTAGCGTTAGGAATTGCCAACCAAAGAATTATTGCTAATCCTCCTAATTGGGAAGACACTTTTTTGCGAGAGATTTTAGCAGGAGGCGGGACATACGGTACCATCAACCTCGCGCCTATGTTGATGTTTACCCCGGAATCTCAAGAATCTTTTTCTCCAACAAACGGCAAATCTGCAAATCCTTTTGTTCCATCGGCGACAGGTTTGGCATCATTTCAGCCGCAAACGAGCACGACAATGGAACTGCTCCCAGTGAAAACGATTCCCAGCCACTTTAGCCAAGTTTATGAAGCTTCCGAAGAAGATTTTCGTAGAGTCTTTGGTTGGGAAGACGATCCTCAAAGGAAAAATTTTTCCATTGGTAAACCACTGGATATGGAGGTACCAGTTTGCCTCGATTTAAACCGCTTTGTAGAAAGAAGCAACGGCGTTTTTGGGAAATCAGGAACTGGCAAATCGTTTTTAACAAGGTTACTCTTGGCTGGGACAATCCGCAAAAATGCTGCGGTAAATTTGATTTTTGATATGCACTCAGAGTATGGCTGGGAAGCTGTTTCAGAAGGCAAACAATTTAGCACTGTTAAAGGTTTAAAACAGCTCTTTCCAAGTCTTGTTGAAGTCTACACTCTCGACCCCGAATCCACCAAGCGCCGAGGCGTTTCTCACGCTCAAGAACTCTACTTAAGTTACGACCAAATTGAAGTAGAAGATATTAAGTTATGCTCTCGAGATTTAGGACTCTCGGAAGCAAGTTTGGATAGCGCCAATATTTTATATGCGGAGTTTGGCAAGTCTTGGATTCTCCAACTCATAAATATGACCAACGAGGAAATCAAGCTCTTTTGTGAGGAGAAGCGAGGACACCAAGGTTCGATTACAGCACTGCAGCGCAAACTCCTGCGATTGGAGAATTTAAAGTATATGCGTGCGGCTTGTCCCCAAAATTACGTCAATCAAATGTTGCGTTCCCTAGAAGCAGGGAAGAATATTGTTGTAGAGTTTGGTTCCCAATCGAATATGCTTTCTTATATGTTGGTGACCAATATGATTACCCGGCGGATTCACCAACATTATGTCAGCAAGTCGGAAAAGTTTTTACAAACAAAAAATCCTAACGATAAACCAACGCAACTGATGATTACGATTGAGGAGGCACACCGTTTCCTCGACTCAGCGACGGTACAAAGTACTATTTTTGGTACTATTGCCCGGGAGATGCGGAAATATTTCGTAACACTCTTGGTGGTTGATCAACGTCCCTCGGGGATAGATAATGAAGTTATGTCCCAGATTGGCACCCGCATCACCGCCTTACTCAATGATGAAAAAGACATTGAAGCCATTTTTACTGGGGTCTCTGGTGGAGGTGCCTTACGGTCTGTGTTGGCAAAATTGGACTCTAAGCAGCAAGCCTTGATTTTAGGTCACGCCGTCCCCATGCCGGTGGTTGTGCGTACCCGTCCTTATGACACGGCATTCTATGAAGAAATTGGCGAAACTGCTTGGGAAGAAAAACCAGATGAAGAAGTCTTCGCCGCAGCACAACTCGCCAAAGCGGATCTGGGGTTCTAGAGATTTGAGATTTTAGATGGGAATTTTTGGAAATCCCAAATCCATAACTGGTATTTAAGTTTGTGGTGGCGCTTGGGCGCAACAATCAACCTTATGAGTGGATGAATGGGCTGATTTCGCCACTCTCCAACAGTCGTATTGATTATTATCTGTCATGAAAAAGATGCTATAATTTAGTTATAAATCCAATCCTTCCTGTGGATTCGAGCAAGCATGATATTGCGAAAACAGGGAGGCTAAGTCATCAGTGGCTCAGGCAAGTAAGCAACTTGTTTATCGTTAGTTTTCAGACGTTAACAGAGTTGATATTGAACTGTGATGCTCTTGGTTCTATCAAATATTCAAGGGAAGCGCATTTTTCGAGGAGAGATAAAGGGTGGTGTTGTTGTAGGTAGCTGTTATTTTTGCAGCTTAAGGGCTACTTTGGCTTAAGCGTAAGGTCTTTATAGGTGTTGAGCATATTGGAACTGACTCAAATGCTGCGATTGAGTCATTGATGGAATTACTCCCATCAGGAGTGTAAGATTACCTATCTTCTTCCTTTCTTTGTGTCCTACCCTTGCCCTAACGGACACGCACTCAGGTTCGGTACGCCGCTGAGTCGGTTCGCGAACGCGTCTAGGTGCCTATGTCCAAAGGACACGCTGCTTTGAACGTGGTTCATTTAATCGGTATTCTTCCGGCGGGAAGGGAGTAGTCATTAATGGAAAACCTTGCTAGCTGTAAACCCAGGTTAACGGAGAAAAATATTAACTACCAATTCTCAATTTCCAATCCCCGATTTCTAGATTTCGTGACATCCCTCCATGATGGTAAGCATTTCAGTTCGGTTATCCGGCTATAGGCGGAGGACTGATTACCGGGTGTTAGCGTCACTATAGATAGTGTAACTTTTCAAAATGAGTATTAAACTCTTCGTACAATAAAGATCGATTTGCATTATAATAGAAAGATTTAACTAAAGTACTTTACGATTAACATGATATATCGTACTATAGAAGATCTAGAAGTCATACTGACTTCATATTATGAGTCTCGGCATCAGGGATTTAAGGATTAAAAGAATTATTGAAGACAAACCAGCATGGTTATAAACGATTTCAAAATTTAGGGAAGGTAGGGGAACCTATCGAAAAAAGTAACCGTCTTGACAAATTCTGTAGAAATCAATTTTCTCTGTGATAGTTCCCCTGGATGCGTATTACGTGTACTAACTTTCCCAATCCGCCCTAGTTATTGAGTATTTATTTTTGTTTACGGAGTAGAGGAAAACGCACCAATGCCTACTGTTGACACCCAAACCGAAAACCTTAACGCCAAATTCACGGCTGATATGGTGCGAACCTATCTGCGCGAGATTGGTCGTGTACCACTGCTAACCCGTGAGCAAGAGATTGTCTATGGGAAGCAGGTACAACAAATGATGACGCTCCTGGACGCTAAGGAGGCTTTGACGAAGAAATTGCGCCAGGAACCTAGCTTAGAAGAATGGGCAGCTCATGTTCGCAAATCTGAGACTGAGGTGAAACAGATAGTACACCAAGGCAAGCGGGCAAAGCAAAAGATGATTGAAGCGAATTTGCGCTTAGTTGTTGCCATTGCCAAGAAGTACCAGAAGCGGAACATGGAGTTTCTGGATCTGATCCAGGAAGGAACACTAGGATTAGAGCGGGGTGTGGAGAAATTTGACCCGACACGTGGTTATAAGTTCTCAACCTACGCTTACTGGTGGATTCGTCAAGCGATAACGCGGGCGATCGCTCAGCAAGGTCGTACCATTCGTTTACCGATCCACATTACTGAGAAGCTGAACAAAATCAAAAAAGTGCAGCGTGAACTGGCTCAGAAGTTGGGGCGATCGCCAACTCCTGCGGAAATTGGCAAAGAACTTGAGTTAGAACCAGCCCAGATCCGCGAGTACCTGAACATGGCGCGTCAGCCAGTATCTTTGGATGTAAAAGTTGGCGATAACCAAGATACCGAACTGCAAGAAATGCTCGAAGATGAAGGACCATCACCAGAGTATTACACGACCCAGGAATTCTTGCGCCAAGACTTAAACAATATGCTGGCAGAACTCACCCCGCAACAGCGAGAAGTTGTAGCCCTGCGCTTTGGTTTAGTCGATGGAAACGAAATGTCTTTGGCCAAAGTTGGCGAACGGTTGAACCTCAGCCGCGAACGCGTCCGTCAGTTAGAGCATCAAGCCCTTGCTCATCTGCGTCGTCGTCGTGCCAACGTTAAAGAGTACGTTGCTAGCTAATCTACAGACGTAGCATTGCTACGTCTTGAAAGAATAATGGCGACGCGCCTCCTGAATCCAGGAGGCGATTTTTTTATTCGGAACTTCGCAGGGGAATGAGGGGGGTTTTAGAGATTGATGCAAAAGACTCCATGAGCAAAAGCTCACAAAGAAGGATGATTTTGGTTCTTACTTCCTTCCTTCAGCATAGCTGCCTTATTTTCAAGGCAGGTCTAATTCTATAGGAATGCCCTTTACAAATAAGTTATTTTGTGAAACAGTGGCGCGTCCATAGGGTGGTTTGTATGGTCGCAGAAATCTTAAGACAAGATAATTTTTGCAGGTTGTCTTTAAAAATTCCCAAGTTCTTCACAATTGCAGCTTAAAGTTAAACCAACAGCTTCCTACAAGCTGCTTGCAAAAACGGCGATAGTCAATGCATATGTGGGTGCATTTGTATAGTATGTAAATTCTATTTCTCCAGGGCTTAATCCGCTGGTGTGATTCAAAGCCTCCGCACCCGGTGGTACACAATTCCTCCAGCAATTCTTACTCTGTGGTCTGTTGTCCTTTATTGGTCATGCGTTACCATTTCCCCTATTCCCTATATTCAGTTATTTTTGCCAAAATTTCTCGGCGAAATCCGGAATGAACAGAATTGCTTGTGTAGTTTTGCTTGTTCATACATTAGAGAGATGACTTTAGCAAAAAGGTGTCAATTGTTTTTGAAATTAAATAATGAAAAATAAAAAATGCTAAAAATTAAATTTTCATTTTTTATTTTTCATTTTTCAAAACAATCATCCTATGGGGTGAATCTAATGGGTGAAGCGTGAATAGACCGAATAATGGTAGGTTAAGATCATCGCCCAAAATTGAATGAAAAATTTATTTTTTGGCAAAGATTTTTCCAGACAATATAAATCAAACCATTGACGGAGCCTTTATATATAAATAGTCCGGTAACTTGTAAGTAAGTTGTAGAAAACCCAGATAATTTTTTACAGGAGTAATAGGGTGCCTAACAACATGAAAAAGTTTGTTTCCTCAAGTTTATTAGGAATCCCCTTTGTAGGCGGACTTCTCATCCTTGGTTTTGTTGCTAATTTTCCTAAACCAGTACTCAGTAACCAAACTGCATACGTTGATCCATCCACGGTGTCCTCTACAGATTCTCACTTACCAACTTACACTTGGTTGCAAAGTCATCCTTCCCCTACTTCAGAATTCACTGGGGACAAGGAAGCCCGTTTGCGCAAAGCACTGACAAAATCAGTGACTCTTCCAGAGAGTGTCACTCAATCAAATAGTTTAGAAAGAGTCTCTACAACCACAGCAAAGGTTGTAGAACCCCAAACATCTGCCAAAAAAGCCACAGCTGCGGCTACAGGAGCTAAATTTCCCCAACAAGATGGTGTTTACCTTTATGGTCAATCGCCAAAATCAGGTGAACTCGGGCAAGGCTATATCATATTTGAGAAACGGCAGAGCAAAGTGATTGGTGCGCTGTATATGCCAAGCTCTGAGTTTAGTTGTTTTAATGGCACACTCGAGTCCTCGGGACAGTTGGCAATGACGGTAACAGGCTACCCTGGTGACAAAAGCCCAACTCAGGTGGCGGCAAACAATACATTGCCTCGGGTCATGGATGATGAGTCCAGTAATTATCCCCACTCTGTAACGCTCCAAGATTATTATCCGGTCAATGGAATGGCTGCTAGCGATCGCCAGGTTTTACAAATGTGTCAAAGCGGTATCAGTGAGTAGGGAATTAAAAATAACCATGCATAAAATTCCCTACACACAATTTGACACGCTTGTCAATACTCAATTCCTGGTTGCGCCTTAATGCCTTGATCGCGGAAGGGATGCTTAATTAGGGACATTTCTGTCACCAAGTCGGCTCGTTCAATCAATGCCGTGGGAGCACCTCTGCCCGTGAGAATAACATGACTGTCAGGTGGCTTTTGAGCCAACCCGGCTAAAACTTCCTCAACTGGTAAGTAACCAAGTTTAAGAGCTATATTAATTTCATCCAACAGCACCAGCTTGAAGTCTGGGTTGCGGATATATTCTAATCCTTTTTGCCAAGCTTCGACAGCTTTTTCAATATCGCGATCGCGGTCTTGAGTTTCCCAAGTGAAGCCTTCGCCCATAGCATGAAATTCTAATAAATCATCTTGCCAAATACTGAAAACTCTTTTTTCGGCAGGTTCCCAAGCACCTTTGATAAATTGAATAATCGCGACCTTATAACCATGACCAAGCGCACGCAACACCATTCCTAGCGCCGCGGTGGTTTTTCCCTTGCCATTACCAGTATTTACGATAATTAACCCTTTTTCAGTAGAGGCATGAGTAACTCGCACCTCCTGCACTTGTTTGCGTCGCTCCATCTTTTTGCGGTACTGTTCTGACGTCAGGGAGGAATTCTCCCCAACGGCTACATCACTAGTGGTTGCCCAAGTTTCATCGGTTTGCATGGCGCTGGCATTGAGTTCAGTGTCATTACTACTAGGATGAACCAAAACAGGCAATTTGAAGCAAGCAAACTCAATTGCGGCAAACAGAATTTCTGTTATTCAACGCTTCGCGGGAGTCCCCAGGCTCAACGGAACGAAGTGGAGTAGCCTGGGGAGAGACAGCGCCCTCGTGCGACAAAGTGTAGGCAGCCAATAATCTATCCTGCAACGCAGAGTCTAGTGCTGCGCTGCAACAGTTCGACCTTCCCAAGCGAGAATTGCCCTTGGCGCTTCCATTCATGGTTGTAGACCGATAAATTTCTGGTTTTTTGAGTTTGGGTATACCCGCCAATCCAGCCTACATAAATCACTCCCGCTTTTTCGGCTCTAACTTTGTCACCACAACGAAAACCGAATGGGGTAATAGTTCCACCTTTACGCTTGCGAGTCCCACCCAATTCTTTATTCTCGAAATGCAGCCAGCGCCGGAATAGATTCGGGCGACTGATAATTCGGAATGGTGCGGTTGTAACCGAGACTTGCCCCACCCAGCGATGATCCCTGGTATTAGCAGTATGGAATCTCTCGAAACTCATGAAATGACTAGCAGCGAGGGCAACACCGTCATGAGCGTGAGTCTCTGGTTTTTGGGCAGACTTATCGGTTTTGTCCTTGGCTAACCCTAATTGCTGCCTGAGGATCGATGTCTGCCACCCAAGAAGGGTGCTGGTGGGGCGCAATTCCAGAAGCCACTCCAGCATCACATGCTGACCTACCATTGCAGGGGAAAACCGTTTTCCTTTTCCGTTCTCTGTTCGCGCCTTGATAATTTCGTAGCGGATGTGAGAAACAGGGAAGATTTTGAGCAGTTCCTTGACTACCCGCAATTCGAGCTGTCTGTTGGCTCGAATACTGGGGGGTAGTTTTTTCTGCTTGCGGTTGTTGAAGCGTTCTTGCCTGTGAGAACGCCTGCTGTAGGGGAGCTTGCGGTTAATCCGCCTACCCCTTCTTGCACGTCGCAATCGTCTTCGGTCAGTCATTTTAGCAGTGACTGACTTGAAGGGTAGAACCAGATGTGCGATGAACAGGGTAAACTTGGAGCTTTGGACTCCAACCCCGCTAAAAGCTTTACCTGGATCGATCCCTATCACTACATCCTGGGTTTTCCGCCCTTCGGGTTCTGACAACAATTGAATGCAGAATACATTCAGGTCATTGCGTACCACCTTGGCTTTCCCATCTCGCAGCCAGCGACGGCAGCGAGATGGGGTTGTAGGCATGAGTGGCTCGCCATTGGGGGCTAAAACTGGTACTCGATTCATGTGATAAACCTCCTATTGGAGTGATTTGTCCCTTAGTCCACCATCACCAAGATGTCCTTTCCGCAAGCGCTCCAAACCAGGGAGCTTGTAGATAACCCAAACTAGGGAAACATTTGGGAGTACGTACCAGGTAATGGCTCATGGACTAGTCAGCTCTTACAACGAACCTGGTTGTTCGCAAGCTCCCGCCTCTACGAAGTAGGCGGGAGAAGCTGACGGCGATATGACTTAGCTACAGGTAGATGCTATTGTGAACAATCGCTACAAAAGCAACTAAACTAAACCGTTCAGTTTATATCCCATTTGATTGCAGCTTTCGTTACACTACCCAAGGCATTACCTTAAATTTACTGATACAAATGTTAATTATATAACAAAAAATCTCAAAATCTGGTACGATGACCAGTGAAAATTTTGTCACACAGCAGGCTCAGTAGTATCAGAAAAAAAATATATAAAAAATTTTGATAAACAATGTCAGGTGCTGAAAAAGCACGAATTGAAGGGAATATCAAATTTTGATGAAATTAAGTGTGATCGTACCCTGTTTCAATGCTGCGGATACCATCGCTTTTCAATTGGAGGCGTTGGCTAAGCAGCAATGCTCCGATCCGTGGGAGATTGTTGTTGCCGACAACGGCTCAACTGATGACACAGTGGCGATCATCAAACAATATCAGCACCGCATACCTCATCTTCGTTTTGTCGAAGCATCTGCTCGCAGAGGTTCTGCCCACGCCCGCAACGTTGGTGCAAGTGTTGCCAAGAGTGTTGCCTTTGCATTCTGCGATGCTGACGACGAAGTTGCCCCAGGATGGGTAGCAGCTATGATTGAAGCACTCTCCAAACACGACTTAGTTGCAGGTTGCAACGAGTACTCGAAACTGAATCAACCGTGGGTCATTGAGTGCTGTGCATACACAGAGGGCAATGGAGTTAACAAACATCCATATTTTCCATATGCAGGTGCCAGTAATCTTGGTGTCAAGCGTTCAGTCCATGAAATGGTCGGTGGTTTCGATGAAACGATGCTCTCACTCCAAGACGTTGACTACTGCTGGAGGATTCAAGAGGCAGGGAAAACACTTGAGTGTGCAAAAGATGCACTCGTTCATTTCCGGTTTCGCAACACCATTGAAGGTTTGTACCGTCGATCTTGGAAATTAGCTTGTTACGACGTTTTGCTACATAAAAAGCATCAACAAGTGGGTATGCCTAAGTTGATCAAATGGCAGGGGTTTGTCAAAGACGCAGTCATTCTTGCTTTGAAATTTATGCTGAGAGTTCGTGATAGAGAAAGTTTAGTGAGGTGGTTATTAAATTTTGCCTGGTTTGCAGGACATTTGCACGGTTGCATAAAGTATAAGTATCTTCCCTAATCAACCTACCATCTCTGGTCTAGGAGATATGATCAACCAAAACATTTAAGAATGCAACGACGGCTAATTTATGGAAAATAGAGCTTCCGTTATCCAAGACGATATTACTCAGCTACAGGTAGATGCTATTGTGAATGCTGCCAACAACAGCCTGTTGGGAGGAGGCGGTGTAGATGGCGCGATACATCGTGCCGCCGGACCAGAACTTTTGGAAGAGTGTCGCAAGTTGCACGGATGCGATACTGGTCAAGCAAAGATCACCAAAGGTTATCACCTGACCGCAAAGTGGGTCATTCACACCGTTGGTCCTGTGTGGGAAGGTGGTAATTCTGATGAAGATGAGCTGTTGGCACAGTGTTATCGCAATAGTCTAGCCTTAGCAGTGCAAAATGGCATAAAAACCATTGCTTTTCCAGCCATTAGCACAGGCGCTTATGGTTTTCCGCTCCACCGGGCTACTAAAATTGCTGTTAGTGAAGTTAATAAGTTTTTACAGAGCAATGATTCCCTAGAGCAAGCCATTTTCGTTTGTTTTGGGCAAAACGCTTACAATTGCTACTTGCAGGTGATGCAAGAAATCACTCAAAGGTAGATACGATTGTATCCTGTCTGTTTATTCAGATTTGACATCTAGTCGTCCATAGAATACAAGTCTGGGGCTAACTAGAAAAAGGACAAGGGGAGGAAGATTTTCATGCTTGGGGTAGTACCAGAAAACCTGCCTATGCAGACTAGAAATCTTTTGTCGTTGAGTCTAGCTAGACGGATGTCTAGTAAACTTATCAGTTATTTCTTTGGGGGCTACCAAAAATGTCAAAACAGCTGGGTAAAAAAATCTCACCTGTACCGATGCCAACTGATATCGGCGTCGTCGATTTGATTGATAATTACTTCACCGCCTACAATTCAGCACGGTTACGGGAGATATGTCATCTCCTTAGTCGAGATGTCTTCAAGGAAGGCGTGACGGTAGGAGTCAGCCTTTCTGGTGCGATGACACCAGCAGGATACGGAGTTTCTGCACTGGCACCGTTAATCCGCAACGGATTTATTGACTGGATCATCAGCACTGGTGCTAACCTTTACCATGACATGCACTATGGGCTAGGTTTTGAACTCTTCGCTGGCAATCCGTTTTTGGATGATGTGAAGCTGCGCCAGCAAAGCACTATTCGTATTTATGACATTATCTTTGGCTATGATGTGCTGTTGGAAACAGATGCTTTCATCCGTAAAGTTTTGCAAGCAGAACCATTCCAAAAACGGATGGGAACTGCGGAATTTCATCATCTACTAGGCAAGTATGTCCGGGAAGTAGAAAAGCAACTGGGGGTGAAGCATTCCTGCTTGCTCGCTACGGCTTATGAATATGGAGTTCCTATTTATACATCTTCGCCAGGTGATAGTTCCATTGGTATGAACGTTGCCGCATTGTCGTTGGAAGGTTCCAAGCTAATCTTAGACCCTTCGATAGATGTCAATGAAACGGCAGCTATTGCCTACTCTGCGCGGGAGACAGGAGGCAAGAGTGCAGCTGTCATTATTGGTGGTGGCAGTCCGAAAAACTTTTTGCTACAAACACAACCGCAAATTCATGAAGTTTTGGGACTAGAAGAACGAGGACACGATTACTTTGTCCAGTTCACTGATGCTCGTCCTGATACTGGAGGGTTATCTGGAGCAACACCCTCGGAAGCTGTGAGTTGGGGTAAGATTGACCCAGATGAGTTACCCAGCACCATCGTTTGTTATACCGATAGCACAATTGCACTGCCGTTAGTCACAGCTTACGTTTTAAACCAAAGTCAGCCTCGTTCTCTGAAGCGGCTGTATGACAAGCGCGAACAGATGCTAGAAAAGCTGCGGACAGATTATTTAGCAGCTAAAACCCAACCAGTAGATGAAATACCAGCTGCTGTGACTGATGGCGGTTCTCCCCAAGAAGTCGCAACTTATCCTGTAGGCAGGTTGATTCCTAATACTGGAGGCGGGGAGTAGGGCAAGTAGGGGGAGATCAGGGAGATCAGGGAGATCAGGGAGCAATATTCTCCTCATCCTCCTTATCACTTACGACTGACCAACACATAAGTCGTCATCTTCCCTTTGCCTTTGATTTCGATTTCACCGCGTTTTTCAAATAGGAAGTCATTACGTAAAAATTTGTAGGTAACTTCTGTCACTTGAATTTTGCCAGCCAAGCCCTGAGATTGCATACGGCTGGCAATGTTTACTGTGTCTCCCCAGAGGTCGTAGGTAAACTTTTTGATGGCAATGACTCCCGCCACCACCAGACCGCTATGAATGCCGATACGGATGCTAAAGTTTTTGTTGTTTTCAGTATTGAACTGGGCGATCGCTGTTTGCATATCTAACGCCATCTGGGCGATCGCTTGGGCGTGGTTTGGGCATCGTCTAGGCAGACCACCAACTACCATATAAGCATCACCGATGGTCTTAATTTTCTCCAAACCATATCGCTCGGTAAGTTGGTCGAAAACTGAGAAAATTTTGTTGAGTATGTTGACTAATTGAATTGCACTTATTTGAGAGGCGATTTCAGTAAAACCTATAATATCTGCAAACAGAACTGTGACATTAGCAAAGTCTTCTGTAATTGTACCTGGTTCTTCTTTCAGGCGGTTGAAGATTGCTTCTGGTAAAATATCCAACAAAACGCGTTCGGTTTGTTGCTGTTGATGGCGTACTGCTTCCTCTGCTACAATGCGCCCAGTCATGTTACGAAAAATGCCGCGAGTGGCAACTGGTTTTCCTTCTACAAATTTACAGTTAATATTCCCTTCCACAAAGATTTTTTGACCATCTTTAGAAACGAATACAGTTGTCAGTTGTTCGAGTTTTTCCCCTGACATCACGCGACAAAATACTTCCCGACATTCTTCTTGAAAATCGGGATGGATGATGTCAAACAAATTTATCTTCTGAATTTCAGTTTGAGTATATCCTAAAGTTTGAAGCCACGCTCGATTAACATACTCCAAACGACCATAGGGAGTCACAGACTGAATCAAGTCGTTAGCGTTTTCAAACAAGTCTCGATACCGTTCTTCGCTTTCCAGTAGCGCTGACTCTGCTTGTTTGCGTTTGATAAATTGAGCAATTTGGCTACCTATAGAAACCATCATTTGCAGCAGTTCTGCATCTTTTGATTGTACATCCCGACTCAAGAAAATCATCACGCCTAATACTTCATTGTCAGCCAAGATGGGAAAGCCAAATGCTGTATGCAATCCGGCTTCAACAGCGGCTTGCGTTCGCCTGTCAGCGCCCTGTTCCTTGCCCAATCGCTCAATATTAGTATGATGCGATATATGACTCATCCAAACGGGCGATCGCGTCACCCAAATTTGACCAGGTAACCCTACACTAGGGGTATAAGTCGTCTGCCAAGTGATTGCTTTAAACTCTTGCGCAGCAAGTGTTCGACTCGACCAAATTTCCACACACCTGAGAACTGGATTGAGGCTGCGTTGCAGCACCGATGCTTCTATATATTGATTTGATGTCCAAAGTTCTCCTAAATCCCATCCCAGGTTTTCACAAATTGCTTGTAGAATCTTCGGAATCGCCTGCTTTACACTTTGAGGCTCTGATAAGATACGGGTTATAGCAGATTGTGTATTGTTGCGTTGTTGTCTGCCCTGTCTGGCGGTGATATCTCGACCAATGTATACAATATCTTCTAACCCATCTATTTTTTTCTTAATAACTAAACAAGAAAAAGCAATCAGTATTTTTTCTTTTGTTTTCTTGCGACAAACAATTTCTCTATTTTGAAAACTTTTTTTATATAAATAAACCTGTTGGAAAGCTTGTTTCCATAACTTTTTATCTTCAAATATTAAAGAAATCTGTTGATTTATTAATTCTTCTTCACTATAACCAAATAATTCTAATGCTGCTGAATTTACTTTCTTTATTTCTCCTAACTTAGTCGTTATTAGCAAGGCATCTCCCATTGAACTAATAACTTTTTCTATGTAGTTTTTATATGCAGCTAAAACACTATATAGTAACTTAGTATCATTTATTCTCTTAGATAATCTTTGCTTTAAAATCATCTTTTTTGCTAAATCTTAAAAAAAGAACAATTCATCTCTTGTCAGAATTTTCCCCTGAAGAATTTAATAATATAGATGATAGATGAAAATATAAATAGCATTTCTTTCGACAATCTCGTCCAATTGCTTTGAATCTAAATATTTTTTGCTCTCCTTTATAGATTTAAGGATATCTTCAATTCCTATAAATTCAGGAAAACTTAGGTTTAACTCTTTCGCCCCTGATCGTCTGCCCCCTGCTTCCCGGCCTCTTCGGTCAATAATTACATATTGCCAAACAATGAATTAGATTAATGTTGATGACTGCAAATTCAGGACATCTGCAATTTTTCAGAGTTCGTGAACATGATTTTAGGATTTGACTGCTGTTATCGACAATTTGTACCACTAAATATATATTCACTCATAAATGTTTATTTAAAAATATATCTTATGGTGGATTTACCTTTTTGTAACTGACTATACTTTATCTTTCCAGGGCATTTTTCTAGATAAAATCAAAAATTGATAGAAATCAAACATTATATCTGGTTTTATTTCCGCAAAATTACTAAAAATTGCAGAGATTTTTGTTTTTTACACTTAAATACAAACTGCTGCTTATTCTCATCAGGGTTTAATATTTTATAGTTATACCAAGCGTGAAAAAATAATGCGACATATGGTTGAGCGAAACTTAGTTTTGGCAAGGCTTCCACAATCCAAAATCTAAAATCTAAAATCCAAAATGCTATTAGACATATGTATGCTTCATATCAAATCCGGTTAATCACTTACTGCATGTATACCTAACACTGCCTAACGGCATCCTTCTCCTTAGCAACGAGAGGGGAAGGAGTGAGGTTTCGCGGATATGATAAGTAAACAAACGGATGTGATATCACTGCCATTGCAATCTTTTGTTAATAAGATACTTGCTTGCTGCTTAACGGGCAAGACAAACGTCCTTGTCTTTGACGATGTACACTTTTGTAATGCCAATCATCAAGATACCGCATGGAGGCAAGTACGCATACCATTGCAACGATGGAGAGCGACTCAGAACTTTTTTGTTTGATGACCAGCGCCTTAATCTCTCAAGAGTACCTGTTGTTTCTTGGTTAAACACATCGCGATGCCTTTCTCGTAGTAAGCTGCTTCGTTAATGAAAACTGGATAGACTGTTGATTCTCCTTCATAAGTAATCTCCTTACCATCAAAGGTTAGAAAAATTGGCTCACCTGGATTGAGAGGCTCATAGTCCCTAAACTGAAGCTGTTGGTGAATCATCGCCTGAATCTCTCCCTTCTCATTTCTGGGGTAGTCGAGGGTTCCCACATATTCATACAAGGTGAGTGTGCTGTTAGTCTGTGGAACTGAACCTTTGTTGTATCCTTCTATGTAGTCCAACATGACATAAACCAGTTTCTCCGTTTTCGCAAACAAGTCTGCATTCAAGACACCCTGAGCCACAGGACCCACTTCAATGACAAAGCCCAATTCGCATAGGGATCTCAGAAGGGCGCTTTCTTGGTCGGGTGGTGTCCAACAAATCTTTATCAAGGGATTCATCGAACTCAGATATGCAGCTAATCGCAGACTGAAAGGATGCTGGTTCTCCAGCATAATACTCAACCCCATGTTTGCAGTTGTGGTATGCAAATCCAAAATCACATCCACTTGGGATTTGCCTTTCGGTCCCAGTATTTGGTGGATGGCTTTTGCCGTCATCTGTTCATAGCCACAGAGTGTTGGATCGAGCAGGTCTTGACTTTTGAAGCAACGATTCAAGTCCTTGTCAATGTAGCGCCTCTTTTCCTCAAAGGCTTTGGGATTGGCTAATAAGGTCAAAGTTTCAAAGCTAGGTCGCTGAATCTGATGGGGAAACTGGTCAAATTTTTTAATCAGGTATGTCCCTGTGAACTCATTTCCGTGGGTTCCGCCAACGATCGCAACCCGATTGATTTGGTTCATATGATAACTCCTTACTAGGTAACACCGAAATTGATGGTAGGCACTAAACACCTCCAGATTGGCAGTTACCTGCTGCTGATTGACCTTCTTCTACAATAAGTGGAGTTTTACTATACATATTTAAACACTATAGCAATCCTAAATCAGTTGTGAGATTCTCTGGTTTCCTTCCTCTGTGTCAGGGACACTTTCTACAACGGGCAGGGCTGTTTCATTCCCTAAAAGATGTAAAATTACAAGCATCAAGCGGATGAAAAATCATGGATGCAAATCTGATTGAACAACTGCGGCAAGTTAAAGACTTTCGGACTCTAGACGGACAAAGACACCAACTGTGGCTGGTGTTGCTGTTTGTAATTATGGGAACAATGAGCGGGTACGTAGGGTATCGCGCATGGGGGGACTTTGTCAAACGGCATCGTCGTGTATTGATTGATAAATTCGGAATTTCATTGACATGGCGTCGTGCCTTCCTATTCAACGATGGGCGCGAATACTAATGGGAGTAGATTTTGACATCCTTGCTAAAACGTTCAATCAGTGGGCACAAAGCTACGTTCATGTGGATACATCCGAGTGGTTTGGAATTGATGGTAAAAGTATCAAAGGAACTGTACAAGAGTACGAAAGCAAGTATCAAAACTTTGTGAGTATCGTGTCTGTATTTGCTGGAAAAACAGGAGTGGTCTTAAGTTTGGACAAATTAGAAAATAAAAAAGGTAGCGAAATTACTACGGTTCAGAATTTGATTGCGGCGTTGGATATAGAGGGTGTTGTTTTGAGCTTGGATGCTTTGCACTGTCAAAAAAAACTTGCAAGCTAATAACTGATGGTGGTAATGATTACGCGATTGCCCAAGGGGCAGTGCGCTCCGCGCAATCGCTGTTAAAGCAAACCAAAAAAACTTGCATCGCCAAATTCGACATACTACAGATAATTCCAAGCCAACAAGTAGACATATCGCAGCCGAAAGAACTCGAAACACAGTTACAACACGTACTGTAGAAGTTTTTCATGATTTAACGGGTATTAGCCAAGAATGGACTGGCTTAAAATCATTGATTAAGGTTGAAAGAATCGGTACTCGTGCGGGCAAAGCATATCACCGGCGTTGCATACTACATAAGCAGCGTAGTAAAATCTGCGGCTGATTTTGCCAAGGGGATCCGCGGACATTGGGGGATTGAGAATCGTCTTCCGCAGTGTTAAGGATGTGATTTTTGATGAAGATCATTCGACTATACGTAAGGGTAACGCTCCTGCAAATCTATCAGTGCTCCGAACGTTAGCGAAGCTCCTCCGAAGGAGGCTCGCCCTTAATATTTTGCGCCAAAACGGTTATTCTTCTATCACCGAAGCCCAAAGATTTACCTCTAATGATATTGACAAACTCTTGTACCTTGTGGAATGAAACAGCCCTGCTACAACGGGGGGAACCCCCGCACAGAAGTCTCCTCCTCTACGTCCTCCATTTCTCACAAATCAAATAGGATTGCTATAGATTATATTTAAAAGATTTAGTTTTAATCTCTATTTTTGAGCTTTCGGCGTTTCGAGAACATGATCAATTAATCCTTTCGCCCACTCGATTCCTTTCTCTTTGGTTTTGTGCCAGTCACTACCAAGGCAGGGATAGCCATACCGTACTGCTTTATTTGTACCATACACGATGACAAACCATTCACAATGTTTTTTATGGTAGTTGTAGAAAATTTTATATTTTCGGTGGGTAACAAAAGTGTCACCGTAGGCTGAAACGTTTTCACTAAGTTCTTTCATAATTCCTCCTGAGTTGCTGTTTTCAAGCGCACCTGTAAACCGCTTTAGCCAAGCGGCGCATATTCCGCATTTGACACAAAGGCAGCATAACGCCTGTAGGCAAATTTGTACAAATATGGTTTTATTGTCATCCCAAAATAACCTTGCAGTAATTTTAAGAAAAAAATCTCTAGTTTCTTCTCAGACTTAAGACTTGATGTTAATGTTGTATTTCAGACTTTACCGTTGTTAACAGGCGTATCGTTTTCACCTAAAGGATGAATTAAGCTTAAGTTTGCAGTATGAAAGGAATCAATTAAAGTTAAGTTTGTAAGTAATCATGTATACAAATCAAATTTTTACTTAAATTACGGTAAATCGGGCTGTTTACTGAAAATTAAGTATAAGTTAAAATTAAACTTAAAAATAAATAGTTCAGTATGCTCAAATTCTCTGTCAAGAAGAGGTAGTGTTACGTTTCGTGTCACCATAGGAAAAAGTTGTACTAAGTATGCATTTTCTGGCACGAACCCTCCCTGATTAATACAGTTCAGATAAGACCAAAACCATTATCAGGATGGCAATGTAGAAACGTTGCATCCGAAAGTTCTACACCTGTGGAATCTATGGCACATTCGTGCCATGCGCTCGTTTGTATTGGGACAGGCTGCGCTTACGCTATGATTAACAATCCTTAACTAAACCGTATTGCCTGATATAATATGACCTTTCAAATGTCTAAGAGGTTATTTTTACCAAAGTTTTTGGTAAAATATCTTTTTATGATAATTATACGTAATCATCATAAAATTTTTAGTTAAAACAACTACTTTAATTAAGGTTAAATTAAATATATTTAACAAAAAATTATTTATTAGGGGTGAGTTATGAGCCAGCCAGATCAGGGAGACAAAGACAGCTTTTTCTACCCTCATAGTCGCTATTACGGTCAAGTTAAGCCAGAAAACCTCGTGTTTAACGCCAATCTGCAAGAATTTGCTCAAAAAGTTGGCTACATTACCAATTTAGAAACTTCTGGAAAAATCTCTCCTGAACAAGCCTATGAGCAAATTAAGGCGCTCTGGAAACAGTTAAAACGTAGCAAAAAGGAACTAGGGATTGGCGATGAGCCGCCAAACGAACCAGAGCCACCACCGGATGCAACTTAAGCTTACTCAGAGTCCAACAGGAGTACTTCAAACTCTTTTGGGGTTAGCGACACCACTATACTTTCAGAATCATTTTTAGAATCTACTCGAATCAACCAGCGATCGCTAGACTGACCGCTAGAGAGTAGTTCTCGACCACAAATAACTCCAACTTTTCCAGCTACGTATGCTGGACGAAGAATTAGAACTTTGTCTCCTACTTTGGGGTCAATAGCGCTCCTCAACCGAAACTTTCAAAAATGAAACTACGTAAGTGAAATCCGAGGTAATTTATAACCTGCTCTTAATCTTAGCCAAAAACGCGTCTATTTTCTCATGGACGGATTTAGAATGGACTCAAAAGCTTTGTCCTTGTCCTTTGAACAGGACTTTCGCTAACAAGAAGTGGAAATTTCTTTCCGAGCTTTGTCAATGCAGGTGCATGATATTGATATCATACCCAACGAACCAAGACCAATGCAGATTACTCAGTGTCTCCACACAGCCATTCTTGTCACTGACCTAGAACGCGCCGAACATTTCTATGGAAAGGTGCTAGGATTGCCCAAAATAGAACGCTCCCTGAAATACCCTGGCGCTTGGTATCAAGTTGGAAACTATCAAATTCACCTGATAGCCGCCGTTCGAGTTCCTACCGAAGACCAAAACGAAAAATGGGGACGCAACCCCCACATCGCCTTCTGCGTTGCGGACTTAGACACAGCCAAACAACAACTCCTAGATTATAATTGCCTTATTCAACCCAGCGCCTCCGGACGCCCAGCCCTCTTCACCAAAGACCCAGATGGCAATGTTATAGAACTGAGTCAGCAGTGAAAAAGGGAGATGAGAGTAGAGAGCGTAAGCACAAAGCGCAGGCTCCGCCAACAAAGCAGTGTGTCGCTTTGCGACGAGCGCCAGTATTGAGGGAGTGGGGGACAAGGGGACTCCTGACTAATGACTAATGACTAATGACTAAATGAAAATCTTCGCCTACACCTACAGCGATCCCCTACTAGAACCCACTCCTGACCCCACAACTTGGGAATGGGAGTTAGACGGTATTTACCAAGACTTAGGCAAACGCTCTCAACTACAAAAATTATTCAACGACTGTAAAACCGAACCACCAAATTGTCTCCTCATCCGCCGCTTAGAAGAATTGGGGGATACTCTAGACCAAGTAAGTTCGCGCCTTGCAGAACTGGAAGTCATGGGAATAACACTCATTGCTGTTGAGCAAGACTACAATTCTTCCCAAGACAGTCCCAATCTCCGCGCCGAATTGCTGAAATTACTGTACGAAATTCAGCATCAACAACGTAGCCGCCGCATCCGCCAAGGACATGCCCGCAACCGTTTGGATGCTGCACCACCACCTGGTAGAGCACCCTACGGCTACCGTCGAGGCAAAGGAAAATATATCATCGATCGCACGACTTCCCCAGTCGTCAAAGATTTTTTTGAACACTTCTTACTCTATGGTTCTCTGCGGGGATCTGTCCGTCACCTAGCGAAAAAATACGGCAAGAAAATCTCTGTCACCACCGGACGTCGTTGGTTGACAAATCCGGTTTATCGCGGTGATACAGCTTATCAAAACGGAGAAATCATTTCCAATACTCATGCTCCTATTATTACCAGGGAAGAAGCCGCCCAGGTTGATAGACTGTTGCGGCGCAACAGCCGTTTACCACCTCGGACTGCTAGCGCACCGCGTTCTCTGGCTGGGTTGGTTGTCTGTAACGAGTGCCAATCTCACATGAGTGTTACTCGTGTGACTATACGCAATCAACACAAAGAGTATCTTTATTTACGTCCTATTAGCTGCCCCAAACACCCCAAGTGTCGCGCCCTTCCCTACCAAGAAGTTTTGGAACAGACAATCCAAACGGTTTGCCGTGACTTACCCCTTGCTGTGGCGCTTATGAATTTTCCTCAGTTGGATGCAGTTAAAAATAGTTTAAGTGAAGCCATTTCCCGCCAGCAAGAGGTACTCAATCAGTTACCCTCTTTGTTGGAAACTGGAGTGTTGGATGTGGAAACAGCAAAATTAAGAGCATACAAAATCCGCACAGAAATGTCTGCACTCCAAGCAAAACTAGCAACTTTACCACCAGTTAATTTGCGTTCTGTTGCCCAAGCTGTTTCCATTCCGCAATTTTGGTTAGACTTGTCTGAAACAGAGCGACGATTTTACTTTCGAGAATTTATTCGACAAATTGAGATTATTCGTCAGGATAAAGAGTGGGAATTACGGGTTATTTTTATTTTTTAAAATTTTAAATTCAAGTTGAACGACTGGCTTTAACTCAATATGTAACCAGGGTTAGCTGCTGACTTGAAGAAACCAGCTTTTTTAGTGGTGATATCAAATCTGGTAATTACTATAGGGCAACTCAATTGAATGAAGTACAGATTTATCTGTTTTATCTGTGTCCATCTGTAGTTCATTATTTCTTTGGTGTATTTTACAAGGGTTGCAAATCGCTATAATTCATACCTCATAGATGCGCCACCCCTCCTTTGTAACGAGAGGGGTAGGGGTAAGGTTTCGCGGATACGATAAGTAAACAAATGGATTTCATATGACTTATCTAATTTTTTGATTTTTGATATTAAGGCTTGTATAAAATACAAAATAGGGTAGAACAATTAAGTGTAAATACTGAGTGTTGACATGGTTCACGAGTTATACTTAATCTTTCTTTCCGCCCTTTGTTTCTAGGTTTTTCTTTTTGTGTAAAAATCTGCTTTTTAAGATTGGTGCAAGATGTCAGTATATCAGGAGACCGCAATGGTAAATAATGAAAGAAATATCGCAGCTACTTTAGTTTGCCGAAATTTTTGGGCAAAATACTTTTTAATTACTTACCAATACTTAAAGAAACGGCTAGAAAATCCCGAATGGTTTTTGATGGTTACCATTAGTCGATTTAAGACTGTGCCGCTTTTGAAGAGCTTCTTTGTTCAACCGCAGATAATTGAAATAAAGAAGGCAACGCCTTCTTTATTTGATATTGAAGTAGATGATGCCGTTGAATCTTTGAAAAAAGATAGTTTTTCCCTAGGGCTGAAACTGCCGGAAAGTATTTTCCAAGAAATTCTACAATTTGCAAACAGTACAGATTGTTATGGGAATGGAGAACATCACTTCGGGTTTTCTTACATTGAAAAAGAAAAAGCAGAAGCCAAGTGTGATAAAACTTTTAGACGTGGTGACTATTTCAATAGTAATTTGCTTTGTCCAGCTATCAAAAAACTTGCAAAGGACCCAAAGTTATTGGAGATAGCCACTAAATATTTAGGCGGGGTTCCCGTGCATACCGGAAGTCGTCTTTGGTGGTTGTTTTCACTCAAGGAACAAGATCAGTACCTTCTTTTAGAGAAAATGAGGTTTCTTTCATTACAAGAAAGTACCAGAGAAGGAGCTTATTTTTTTCATTACGACCTTGATGACTATCAATTTTTAAAATTTTTCTTTTACCTGACAGATGTAGATGTACATAGTGGTGCTCACGTTTGTGTTCGTGGTAGCCACAAAAAGAAGAAGCTTGCTCATCTGCTGTCATTTTTTAGACGAAGTTCCGATGAGGAGATTGCTGACTATTATGGTGCTGAAAATGTAGTACCTATCTGCGGAGAAGCTGGTTTTGGATCCGCAGAAGATACTTTTTGTTTTCATAAGGCAATGATACCAAGTCGTAAAGACCGTTTGATGTTACAAATACAATTTGCCCTAAAGAATTATGGAAACCATAACGATTTAGTAGAACAATCGGCACTAAAAAGATGTTTCTAACTCTCTCAAAAATCCTCTTTTCTGCAATTGAATAGTTCCCTACTCAATTTGCACTACGAAGCACTGCACAACAAGAGTGCATTACATATTAACAGACCCTAGTTTTCTCGAAGCTAATTCTGTCGCATTGAAAACTATTAACGACTTGGCTAGATTCTTGTTCTAATTGTTTAAAATTACTTTAAATTTTATTGATAAATGTACGAAAAAATTAATCTGCAGTAGACGGCTGTTGCAATTGAGTGATTTTTTTATTTCCGCTAATCGTTGTGTTTTAAAATTTTCCAGCCTTGATTCAGTAATTTTTAATAGTAATAAATTTAAAATTAAATAAATATTAACCGAAGTACTATAGCAGTCCTATCTGATTTACAGCAGAAGAAAAGCGTCAGTCGTCATCCGTCAGAACTAAAAAGGGCTTTCTGTCTGGCTTTTAGACAAGAGCATTGTACTTCACGCACGAAAAATGTGCTGTATGAAAATTATGAAGACGCTTAGACGGGTAGCGGAATGCCGCAGGCTAGAACAACACCAAGAAAAGAGACAACAGAAAATTTCACGTAGCCTACGGCAGCCCGTACAGGTTATCATTTAGGATTGCTATATATGTAAAAGATTGGCTAAATTCATGAAAATATTATCCTGTGGTAACTTAATTGAAGATTTTAATAAGTAATAGTTTTAGCAGTTTGAGCAAAAAAATAGGAAAAATATGTGAGAAAATATTATTCCTTTACGAGGGAATGTAAGTTAATTTAAAATGAAGGGATTGTTTAAAAAATTCCTTGTTACAAGTGGCAACATTCGAGACTCCAGAGCGTCTGGAGTTTAATCGAACCAGCTAACAGAACAAATATCCACCGAATATGCAAGAAGGAAGCTTTATTTGGGGTCGTCTAGAAAAACAGTATCGCACGGTTGATAAATGGATTGATTGGGTATGGGTAATAGTGCTGCTTTTGGCAGCAGTTTTACTGTTTACCATAAATCTGGGAGAATTGCCGCTGCGAGATTGGGATGAAGGTACTGTGGCACAAGTTGCACGTGAAATATGGCGTGCGCCGGCTGGTTCAATGCATTGGCTTTACCCGACGCTAGGAGGTGAACCATATTACAATAAGCCACCACTGATACACTTGCTGATTGCTTGGGCTTACTCTTTGGGGGGAGTGCATGAGTGGACAACACGCTTACCCGGAGCAATGCTCACAGCTATCTGTGTGCCTTTAGTGTATTACATTGGACGAGAAATATTTCGCCAACGTTGGGCAGCTATTTACAGTTCGTTGATTTACCTGACAATGCTACCAGTGGTGCGTCATGGGCGGTTAGCAATGTTGGATGGAGCAGCGGTGTGTTTTTTCATGGTTATGATACTGTGTTTGTTGCGATCGCGCCGCAATTTACGCTACTGCCTGGGTGTTGGCATCGGTTTTGGGTTGATTTGCCTAACTAAGGGCATATTGGGCTTATTGTTGGGTGCGATCGCCCTTATTTTTCTGTTTTGGGACACACCGCGACTCCTCACCAGTCGCTATATGTGGACAGGAATGCTGCTCGGCATTATACCTGTTACTTTTTGGTATGGTGCTCAGTGGATCCACTATGGCTTTACCTTTACCAAAATCGGCATGATGGATCAATCGGTTAGCCGTGTTTGGAATTCAGTTGAGGGTCATTCTGGACCAGTGTGGTATTATCTGCTGGAGATTCTCAAATACACATGGCCCTGGCTGATTTTTTTGCCGTCTAGTTTGCGTCTGTGTTGGGAAAATCGCAACCTCAGTTGGGCAAAACTAGTGCTGGTGTGGTGTTTAGTTTATCTGGTTGCTATTTCCTTAATGGGAACCAAACTTCCTTGGTATGTATTCCCAATTTACCCAGGCATAGCCTTAGCTTGTGGTGCCAAGGTTGCAGAAATCGAAAAAATGCCTTTAGTGTCATCTTACCCTCGCTTTTTAGTCGTATCTTTGGCATTCCTGTCTATAGTGGCAACTGCTGGAAGCATTTACTACAGTTTAGGAAGTACAGCAAAATCAGACTTACAACTGATTTTTGCAGCAGTTGCGACGACAATGGCTTTAGCTGCTGTTTTGGCACAGCGAGGTGACGGGCAATTCCTCAAGGTTCTATTTTGGGGTAGTTATGTTTCGCTACTGCTGTTGATGAAATCTAATTACTGGGTTTGGGAACTCAACGAAGCTTATCCAGTCAAACCAGTTGCAGAGATGATCCAGCGGGCAAAGCCAACAGTAACGAAGATTTACACGTCTTTTGGCTACCATCGTCCGTCGTTGGATTTTTATAGCGATCGCACCATTGTTCCCGCTTCTTTGACTCAACTACAGCATTCTTGGCTATCTGACGGACAACCGTACTTCCTGCTTGATGAACCTGCACTCACTGCACTCAAAAACCTTAAACTGGAGTCGGTGAAGTTAGTTGGCCATGCTTCGGGTTGGTCACTGATTACAAAAAATACTAAGTGATTCGACAGGCATAAGGGATCAGTTAGTAGTTAGTGGTTAGGTAAACAACCAACAACTAATCACTAACAATTCCCAATTCTTAACGTTGCTTCTCTATTTTTGGCAAGCTTGGATAATCGTCGTAATCTGTAGCTTGTTGGGTTATACCAATCATACTTAAGACAATAGCACCTCCTACAACCAGAGCGACTACAGGGCGCTTGAGGATGACGAAATCCCGTAGAATCCTAGCTAAAGGTCGGCTTTGACGACGGAGTGCTGACGATATTATTATCTGTTTGTAGGTTACCGGATCGCGGACGTAATGACCGCTTTGACAAACGACTAACCTTTCCTGACAATACGGACAGGTAAACAACCCAATGCACGCCTTTACTGGCTTTGGTGTAGCATTTCTCTGGCAAATTGGGCAAGTCACATAATGATTATCAAAGGTGTGTGTATTCATCTACCTCGTCCGCCTAGTCCACTTACTTGCTCTATCTCAATAGCTACAGACAATTTCCAAAGAGGGCACCCATATAGATTACCGGTGTAGTCTGACATCAGCCATGAATCACCGATATCGAAGGGCGGAAGCCCCTAAATTATATTTATGGAGATGAAGCCCGAGGGGAAATAACGCCCGTAAGACTTATCCGTAAACTCCCGTTGCCGGGAAACCCCTTTCGGGTAAAGTTAGCAAGCGCCAAAGTTCAAGAGCGGTACTTTCCTACATATACTGCTTTATTCTCCGTAAGGCTGTTTAATATGTGAGGTTTCAGAGCTACAAACTGGCAAGCATTCGTAGGTGAGACTTTAACACTCCTCTTGAACGTAGTCCAGTTAAGGACTTAGGCGGGTCAGGTAGCGTCAATCCACAATCCCATACCTTTAGGGATGGGGTTGCTTCTCAACTAGAGAACCCTGACGCATACGGTGTTCATTTTTAGACAGGCAACAGCCTGTGCTACAAGCATGGCTCAATGGTTGCAACACGAGTATAGCTAGATTTTTGTGAGAATGACCAAGAAAGGATAAAGGATGAATGACTCCATACTTCAGTATATAGTTCATACCACCCACCGGGAATTCACCCTCAGGGCGTATATGTACTTTTGCCTTGGGTTCATATTTCATGATCACCTCCGGCAAGCTGCCTTCCGGGCGTCTACACTCTTTAACCTTCAATGGGCTCCTCGCTACTCTAGATGACTGCTGCTAATGACCATTAACCATCAATTCTTTCCCATTTAAGCATTGTCCCTACAAAAATTGTGAGCAATGGGAATATTTTTACCAAAGCTTTGTAAAGCTAGCATATGCAATGCACTTGTCTGGTTGCTAAATGATCACTCACAATGAAATGTAAGACATAAAAATTTAAATTTTTTATTAGATTTAATCCTCCAGTCAATGACACTTGTGCCTGCAACTGAACTGAGGAAGGTGTTGGAACAACCTGCTTTTAGCACTCCTTCCGCCCGTTTGACCCATCTGCTTAACCGTTTTCAACCATCCCCAGAAACCGTTGTGCTGCTTTTAGCCGTCCTTATAGGCGGTGGCAGTGGAATGGGTGTGGTTACCTTTCACTACTTGATCGAGCTGATTCACCACCTGATGCTGGAAAATTTTATGGGTGCGATTGGTGCTTGGGGCGCTTGGACTCTAGCCTGTGTGCCCATCCTTGGTGGATTAATCGTCGGGCTGATGCGCTGGCGCACCCAAGACTTTGGTCCAGAACTTTCATCTCTAATCGCTGCTTCTCAAGGAGGAGAGATCAAGCGACCATTACGACCAGTCACCAAGATGCTGGCAGCATCAGTGTCTCTGGGGAGTGGTGCTTCTTTGGGACCAGAGGGACCAAGTGTAGAAATTGGCGCAAATTTTGGTACACTGCTGTCTGTTGTTTTACAAGTCTCTCAAGAACGACGGCGGTTACTTTTAGCTGCTGGTGCTGCTGCCGGTTTGGCTGCTGGATTTAATGCCCCCATCGCCGGAGTTTTCTTTGCCTTAGAGGTGGTGTTAGGCGCTACATCCTTTGCCACTTCTGCGGTGAGTGTAGTGCTGCTAGCAGCGGTCGTCGCGGCATTAATTGCTCAAATTGGTTTGGGCGCACAACCTGCCTTTGCCTTACCCGTTTACCAAGTCCGCAGTCCTCTGGAATTACCGCTTTATGTCGGCTTGGGTTTGGGAGCAAGTTTAGTGTCTCTGGCTTATACTCAATTGATTCGTTTAGCGAAAGCTTGCTTTAAAGGGCAGATACCTTATTTACAATGGCTAGGTCAAATACCAGAGCCTATTCATCCAATTATTGGCGGAACTATCGTTGGCATTGTTGCTTTATTCTTCCCCCAAATTTTGGGCATCGGTTATGAAACTGTGGAAGCGATGCTTCAAGATGTGAAGTTTTCTTTAGACTTATTGCTTGTGCTGCTGTTCGTGAAGTTATTTATGACGGCTGTCAGTGCTGGTAGTGGTTTTGTTGGTGGTGTATTTGCACCAGCCATGTTTTTAGGCGCTTCTTTTGGAGCAGCTTATGCAAAAATCTTGGCGGGCGTAGCACCTGCAATCACAGAGTTTATGGCAGCACCTCCAGCTTACGCAATGGTGGGAATGGCAGCAGTTTTAGCTGCAAGTGTTAGAGCTCCATTAACAGCGATTTTGTTGCTATTTGAATTAACGCGGGACTACCGCATTGTTTTACCGTTAATGACAGCAGTGGGTTTGAGTGTTTGGCTCATAGAACGAATCAAGCCAACTTCTAACTCTAATTCAAACCTACAGCAAATCGGTCTTTCTGAGTTGAAAGACGAACAAGCTGAAATTTTGCAGCAAATCTTGGTAGAAGATGCCATGTACTCTGCTCCGAAAAAGCTGCCAGCAAGCATGAAGGTGATAGAAGCAGCTTTGGAAATGACAGCAAATCTTTGCCGCAGTGCTTTAGTTATTGATGAAGGCGGACGATTAATCGGTATCGTTTCTTTAGAAGATATCAACCGCGCCCTTTCTCTTAGAGAAAAATACCCAAATTCGTCAAGTGAAATCCAGGCTAATATACCCAATCAAACACTGATGGACGTTTGTACCAGTGATATTCTTTATGCATTCCAAGATGAACCTCTAGCTGAGGCTTTAGATCGCATGGCACTTAGAGGTTTGCATCAGTTACCAGTGGTCGCCCGAGACAACCAAGAACATATTTTAGGTTTACTAGAAAGGGAGCAAATTGCTTTAACCTGCAACGTAGCTGTGACGCGCAGGGCACTTCGCCACTATTTACCAATGGACTTCTTGCCAAAGTCATCTATCGACAAGGAAAGTAGTCAGAACTCAGAACTCAAAATTCAGAATTGAGAATTTCTCCTGTGTTCTGGGTTCTGTGTTCTGTGTTCTTCCCTCACAACCAATAAGGTTGAGTGCGCTCTTGTTTAATGGCTTGCAAAACAGGTGTAAGCATGAGTCAATAGCCAGCAGTCAAAAGTCATTAGTCAATAACCAAAGCAGTCTCATGACTAATGACTAATGACTAATGAAATGACTTTCTACACAGCAGCTTCTGCTAGCTCGGCATCTTCTCTCTCGTCTGAGTCTATTTGTCTCAAACGAATGTGCTTTTTGCCTAAAGTAATGATAAACTCATCTCCTGGTTTGAGGTTCATTTGTTTGGTATAGGCTGAACCTATCAGTAAGTTACCATTTGACTGCACGCTAATTCTATAGCTTGCACTGCGCCCACCCCGGCCATTTGCACTAGGAGCGCTGTCTAACTGAATCCCCTCAGCATCAATGAGAGCATTTAAGAATTTCATCATGTTGACGCGCTCTATACCGTTTTTGGTTACGGTGTAGTAGCCACAGTGTTTGGCTTTTTCTTCTTTGCTTAGGTTTTCTAGCTCTTTGACTTTTTTGAGCAGTTCTTCACCGACTAGGGGTTCAATTTTTTTCAGTTTAGCCATCAACTTAATTCAAAAACGAATGGTCGAATACAATGAATCGATTTTATTTTAGCTGAGGTTATGCAAGTGCGAACGCCATCATTTATTTTTTATAGGCGTGTTATTGCCAAGTATATTACACCCAGAGAGCAGAATTTTGACTTGGATTAGCAATATTGCCAATAGAATATATTTTAAAGAAGACAGGCAATGGTGATAACTATAATTTGTAACGAACATGAATGACCAAAAAAAGGATGAATGATAAAGGATGATGCATGAAGTAAGAGAAAACAAGTCCTCAATGGAACCGTGGAGAAAATCAAACAGCGCAGTCTGCTTATTTGAACGCCTCAAATTCATCCGACTGGGTACTTCATACTTGACACTTCTGGCTTGGTGATGACTGGTACACTTTATTTGTTTAAGTTTCATAAAGCATACCTAAAAACGTTACCTACTTGCTGAATTTGATCATTGGCACACAAAATGATAAGCAAAACTGATCCTTAGTCATTTGTCATTTGTGAGCCAGCGCAGCCAAGGAGTGTTTCCAACTGTCACGGCGACTGGCGTGCCTCCGCGCATGAGGAGCAACGCTTACGGCGCAGCCTCTCCAAAGGAGATACCCGAAGGGTCATTTGTCATTACAAAGGATAAAGCGGGAGCAAAATGAAACTAACAACTAGAGGACACTACAGTGTGAAAGCGTTGCTCGATTTGAGTTTACAGCCAGAGTACGGTCCTGTGTCCACCAAGGCTATAGCCTCTCGTCAAGATATTCCAGCTCCTTACCTAGAAAAACTGCTAATAGAAATGCGTCGTGCTGGGTTAGTCAAATCAATTCGCGGTAGCATCGGCGGATATCAACTGGCACGAAAACCTGCAGAAATCTCTCTAGGAGAAATATTAGAAGCAGTTGGAGAAAGTATTGAACCTTTACCCCATCACCAAGCTTCCCCAACACAAGCAGAAGATTGGGTAACATTTAGCCTTTGGCAAAGGCTGCACCAAAAGCTTAAAGAAGCTTTATACAGTATTACCTTGGCAGACCTTTATTACGACGCTCGTAGTTGGCAAGCTTCTCTTGGGGAAGAAGCAAGTTTTATTGTTTAGTCATTAGTCATTAGTCATTATTAGTTTAAGATACATGACCTCTGCTGTTGTCTTGACCATCGCTGCCACTTTAGATTACTTAATTGGCGATCCGTGGGGTTGGCTTCATCCAGTGCAAGTTATGGGGTGGGTCATTTCTCGCTTTAGCAAATTTGCTCTCACATATTGTCATAATTCCCTAACACAACGCTTAGCTGGAATTGCGTTAGGCATTATCCTAATAATTGGTAGCGGTTTTATGGGCTACCTACTCATTCAAACTGCCAGATTGGTGCATCCGTTTTTGGGAGTAACATTAGAAAGTATTCTCTTAGCTAGCTGTTTTGCTTTTAGAAGTTTGAGAGTAGCCGCCCAAACAGTTTTACAACCATTAACAGCAGAACATCTTTTAGATGCCCGTTCTACTTTAAGTAACTACGTTGGGCGAGATACAGAAAATTTATCAGAACCAGAAATTTTACGAGCCGTTCTAGAAACAGTAACAGAAAATGCCACCGATGGAGTTATGGCTCCTCTTTTTTATGCAATTCTTGGTGCGTTTATTCCTGTTATCGGTCCAACTCCCCTAGCTTTAGCATACAAAGCTAGCAGTACTTTGGATTCAATGGTGGGCTACCGTGAAAAGCCCTATACATATTTAGGATGGTTTAGTGCGCGGTTGGAAGATTGTTTGACTTGGATTCCTTGTCGGTTAACCGTGATCACTCTGGCACTGTTGTCGGGCAAACCTTTGCACGTTTGGCGAATTTGCGGTCGAGATGCTGTTGCTGACCCCAGTCCTAACTCTGGCTGGAGTGAGTGCGCTTATGCTGCTATTTTGGGCGTGCAAGTCGGAGGGACTAATTGGTATCGTGGGGTAGCAAAACAGAAACCACTGCTGGGAAACGCCACACATCCTATCACCCCAACTTCTATTGATCAAGCTTTGCAACTAACTCGATATTGCTTTTTTCTCTGGTTAGGGATTGCTATACCTCTATTACTACTTGCCTGAAACAAGTCATGATGGAAGTAGGGAATTGGGAAGATGAAAAAGATAAGGAAAATGAGGAGGATAAAGGAGTCATTTCTGTGCCTACTCTGCCTACTCTCCTTATTCCCGATTTAACTATGGTTTACATTATTCAGGGTATCGGTCTATGACTGTGTCTGTCAAAACCAAAGTGGTTGAGATTCTCTCACCAGAAGAACTCCGTCGTACTGTGAATCGTCTTGCCTCTCAAATCGTAGAAAAAACGCGTGATTTGTCGCAACTGGTACTAATAGGTGTTTATACCCGAGGTGTGCCTCTAGCCCAGTTACTGGCGCGTCAAATAGAAATGCTTGAAGGTATATCTATAGCAATGGGAGCCTTGGATATCACATTTTATCGTGATGACCTCGACCAAATTGGGTTGCGGACTCCTGCAAAAACCGACATCCCTTTTGATCTGACAGGGAAAACTGTTGTCCTTGTCGATGATGTCATTTACAAAGGACGGACAGTTCGTGCGGCTTTGAATGCTGTGAACGAATATGGCAGACCAGAGGTGATTCGTTTAGCCGTGCTGGTAGATAGAGGTCATCGTGAGTTGCCAATTCATCCAGATTTTGTTGGGAAACAGTTGCCCACCGCCAAAGAAGAAATTGTCAAAGTTCATTTACATAATTGGGATGGACGAGATGCTGTTGAGTTGATTGAGGATTAGTGCAAAGTAGGCATAACCGAGATGAGGAGGATAAGCGTAGAGAGCGTAAGCGCAAAGCGCACACTTCGTGAACGCGCAGCGTGTCGCTTTGCGACTCAGCTAGTATTGAGAGAGGTGGCTCCCTCATCTCCCTCCTCATCTCCCTCATCTTTTTCACCGCATCACTGGGCTAGCGTGATGATGAACGAGATACCACTGACCGCCAAGAAGCTCAAATATATTCGTGGCTACTGATTGTGCTTCTAGTCTTCTGCCATTGATGATTTGCAGGACATTTTCTCTGAGTACGACGTAGGCGATATGATCGCGAACTTCTGTAGCAATGATCTCAGTGTTAATCTCAATGTAAGCAGTATTTTTGAAAACGTTAACCCAGGAGGAGCGAATTTCCTTCCAAGAGCGCAATATATTCCATCCGGGGTGAATACAAATACTACCAGTTCCTTGAGACCATACGGTAGCCATTGCCTCGATATCTTTTTTTTCAAAAGCTCGATAAAAAGCTTCGTTGACGGCTAAAACTTCAGAATGCTGGTTGGTCATAATCAGGAATGATTAATTATCAATTATGAATTATGAATAATAAAAGTTTCATTATTCATCATTTATAATTCATAATTTACTTAATTAATTAATTTCCACTCTTGACCGTGCTAATAGTTTGCAATAACTGCTTGGCGGTGTAAGGTTTGGATAAAAACGCTTTGACGCCCATCTGAGTGATCGTATTAATTTTTTCACTAGAAGCAAGTCCACTCACGGCAATAATCTTGACTGCTGGATTAATTTTTCGTAAGGTGCGGATGGTAGTGACTCCATCCATAGAAGGCATGACCATATCTGTTAAGACCACAGATATTTTATCTTGATGTTCTGCATAAAGAGCGATCGCCTCAATACCATCGCAAGCAGTTATCGCCTTGTAATTATAACTTTCCAGAGATGTTTTGGTAACGTCTCGAATCGAATCTTCGTCATCCACAACCAAAATCAATTCTCCGTTACCGCAAGGTAATTCCAGTTCTTGTTCTTCTGGGTTTTCCGTTGCTTCTTGTGCTGGTAAATACACCTTAAATTGGCTGCCTTTCCCTACCTCACTATACACGTTAATAAAACCGCCGTGGCTTTTAATAATCCCAACGACAGTAGAAAGACCAAGCCCTGTTCCTTTGCCTAAGTCTTTAGTCGTAAAAAATGGTTCAAAAATACGGTCTAAGATTTCCTGTGGAATACCAACTCCAGTATCAGCAACACTCATCACAACATACGAACCAACTCGAGCATCAAGATACATCTTGGCGTAATTTTGATCAACAACAAGATTTTCCGCCGAGATAGTCAACCGACCGCCATCAGGCATAGCATCACGAGCATTGACGCACAAATTCATCAGCACTTGATGCAGTTGGGTCACATCAGCTGAAACTATCCAAAGGTTTGGCGCTATATGAGTGGAAATTTCAATAGATTTGGGAAATGTTTCTTTAACAACTTGTTGAATTTCTCTAATTAAATGCTTCAATTGCAGCAAAGTGCGATCGCCCTCAACACCGCGAGTAAAAGACAGCACTTGCTTAACCATATTTGCTCCCCGTTTGGCGTTGGATATCAATATTGGCAGCAAGCGCTTACTCCGCTCATCATGCAGTTGCGATTCCAAAAGTTGAGCAGTCATCAAAATGGGCGCAAGAATATTGTTGAGGTCGTGGGCAATACCGCTTGCCAAAGTTCCAATACTTTCCAAACGCTGGGCACGGAAAAACTGTGCTTCTAGTTCTTTTTTTTGTGTAATATCAGTATTAACAACGAGGATTGATTGTACTTTTTTATTGAACTCTTGCACTAGTGTCCAGCGACTTTCGACGATAATTTCTTTACCAAATTTTGTTTTTTGATGCAGTTCGCCTTCCCAGGAACCATTTTGCAATAAAGTTTTAAGAGCTTCTTGGAATTGTGATATATCTTTTTCTTTCCAAAGTTCTAATGTTTTCTTACCAATTGCTTCAGTTGCTGTCCAACCGTATAAGTCCTCAGCTGCTTTATTCCAAAATAAAATTTTATTTTTTAAATCGCGTACAAAAATTGCATCGGTAGCAACATCCAGCAGTGCGGCGTGTTCGCGAATCTTTTGTTCTGCTCGCTTGCGCTCAACCGCGTAGCGGATAGAACGTTCTAGCAAAGGAGCAGTCAACTGACTTTTTTCTAAGTAATCTGCTGCACCTGCTTTCATTGCCTCAATGTCTATTTCCCTATCTCCTTTACCTGTCAGTAAAATAATTGGAGAAGAGCAACCGTTGGCAATTGCTTCACGTAACAGATCCAGTCCGTTACGCGCACCCAAACGGTAATCAACAAGATAGATATCGTATTGGATATGAACAATCGCCTCCATTGCTGCTTGATAATTATTTACCCATTCCAACTCGCAGTTAGCTACCTGAAATTCACGGAACCAATCACGAGTTAAAATGTAGTCATCTTCATCATCATCAACAAGAAGAACTCTAAATAGGCTTTCTTTCATTTCTGCCTCCCTCTAGTTATAGCGGCAGTTCCACAATTTCAAACCAGTATTTTCCTATTGTTCTCATAACTTCCACCAAGGATGTAAATGTCACAGGTTTGATGATGAATGAGTTCGCACCCAAATCATAACTACTATAAACATCTTCCTCTGCCTTGGAAGTCGTCAGAATAACAACGGGAATTTTCCTTAAAACTGGGTCAGCTTTAATCTCTCTGAGTGCCTCACGACCATCTTTTCTTGGCATATTTAAATCTAACAAAATCAGATTTGGTCGCGGCGCACTGCTTTTGTTGACATACAGACCACGATAATGGAGATAATCCATCAACTCTTCGCCATCATTGACGATGTGCAGTTCGTTTGCCAATCGACTTTCTGCCAACGCTTCACGAGCTAGCATACAGTCATCCTCGTCATCATCAGCCATTAGAATTGTGGCGGTTGTTTGCCGACCCTTCACTCTGCATTTTCTCCTTTGCGTTGGTTTTAAGATGAATAGATTATTAAATTGCAACAAATAACGAAATAAGGTTGTCCAAAATTTGACAACCTCTGGGGGTATGATAAACCCTTTTGAGGAAGAGCATCCTTATGCAAGAGAATGAATTGGAAGTATGACAATGAATCTTGAACCTTGCCCTGGTGTGCTTTGTGCACAGATGCTCCCGTTGTGACGTTCAACAATTTTCCGGCAGATAGCTAAACCTATACCAGTACCTTCGTATTCGCTGCGACCATGCAGGCGTTGAAACACGTTGAAGATGCGGTCAAGGTACTTTTCATCAAAGCCAATACCATTATCTTCTACAATAATTTGACAAAATTCCACAGCATCTTCAGTATCGAATTTTTCACCGTATATTTTAACCATAGGTACTTTCCCTGGAGCGTGGAATTTCAGAGCGTTGCCGATGAGGTTTTGTAGCAATTGACGCATCTGTAACGGGTCGGCGTGAATGAGAGGTAACTCGCCTACCTCCACATATGCTTGGGTTTGTTGAATACGTACTTCCAAATCAGACAACACCTCTTGTGTAATCTGTGTCAAATCCACTACTACAAAAGGCTGCCCTTTCGTGGTGACTCGCGAAAGTGTTAACAAATCTTCAATCAAGGCTTGCATTCTGCGGGTTGCATTCTGCATCCGTTCTAGGTAATCAACTCCCTGTTCGGTTAAAGCATGGCTACAAGTGACTTTTAAGCGATCGCCAAATGTCTTAATCTTACGCAATGGCTCTTGCAAATCGTGAGAGGCGATAAAGGCAAATTGTTGCAATTCTTCATTGGAACGGGTTAGTTCTTGCCGTTGACGAGTTTCTTGTTCTAGAAGTTGAGCTTGAGCAAGGGCAATAGCGATCTGATCTGCCAACTGTCGCAAAATCTCAGTTTCCCAGCTCGTCCACTCGCGAGGTTGAGTACACTGATGGGCAATGAGCAGCCCCCAAAGATGATTTTTCAGGAGAATAGGGACAATAAGGTTAGATCTGACATTAAGTTTTTTGAGAAATCCCACATAGCAAGGCTCGATCCCACCATTCTCGATGTCGGTAACAGCACTAATTCGTCCGTGGCGGTATTTGTGGATGTAATCTTCGACAAAGCAAGGGTCATTAAGGTGGTGTCCAAGAACGGCAGGCACACCCCCGACTACAGCCTCTTGCACCACCCTTCCGGAACCATCTGTAAGTAGGCGAAAAATTAAGACACGCTCACAATTCAGCAGCTTTTGCACCTCTATTACAGTGGTTTGCAAAATTTCATCAATTTGTAAAGACTGACGAATTTTTAAGGTAATATCAGCAAACAATTGCGATCGCAAGTTCTGGCGCTGTAACTCTTCTTGAACCCGCTTGCGTTCAGAAATGTCCATCATCGCCCCAATGATCCGTACGGGCTTGCCTATATTGTCATGAACTACATAACCACGATCAAAGATGTAGGCATAAGAACCGTCTGCACGGCGAAAGCGGTATTCATTCGACCAGAATTGTTGATTGCTGTTGATTACAGCATGAATGTCAGAAACAATCCTCTGGCGATCGTCTGAGTGTATATGCTCATGCCACCAAGTGACTTCGCTTTTGACGGACTCTGGTGAGTAACCAAACAAAGTCTGTACGCTGTCATTCCACCACATTTTATCGGTTAGTAAATCCCAATCCCAGACAGCATCATTAGTGGCACGAGCGAGTATCTGGAAACGTTCTTCGCTTTCTTGCAGTTTTTCCTCTGCCAACTTATGCTCAGTAATATCTGTATGGGAGCCTGCCATCCGCACTACTGTACCTTGCGAATCCCACAGTGCTTGACCCCGATCCAAAATCCATTTGTAGCTACCGTCCTTACACCGGGCTCTATACTCACTCATGTAAAACGGGGTTTTCCTAGCAAAGTGGTCTTGAATGACTCGTTTTACCCTGGTTATATCATTTGGATGCACCCGGCTTATCCATTCATCTAAATGATTAGCAATCTCATGCTCAGAGTAACCGAGCATTTCCTTGGAGCGAGTCGAGAAGAACACTTCATTAGTTTTCACGTTCCAGTCCCAAATGCCATCATTATTGCCCCGCAAAGCCAACTGCCAGCGTTGCTCACTTTCTCTAAGGGCATCTTCGACTTTCAGACGTTCAATGGCTGTAGCCAGCACATTGGCAACTGCCTGCAAGAAGTAAATTTCATCTCTGCTGAAGGTGCGCTGTTTGGTTGTGTCTGCCTCTAAGACACCAAAAGGACGCTCTTTACCATGAATGACTACCGACAGACCACTGACCACTTGATGGTCACGCAGCAGTTGTGGTCTACTGAACCGAGTTTCTGTGCGGAAGTCTGTGACCACTATTGGCTCGTTAGAAAGCAGGGTATAGCCAGCTTGGGAATCCTTTCCAGCGCTAACTGTTGCATATCCTACAAGCCCTGGCTGCCAACCCACTCCTGCCCGTAGCAGTAAGGTGTCATCATCGCTTTGGAGTTCCAAAACCTTGCAATACTCAACCTTAAGGCTTTGAGCAACGAAGGTAACAGTTTCGTGCATCAGCGTGGTTAAGTCTAGACCAGCTAGTGCGAGTTGACTGAGTTCTGCGACAAGTGCCTGTCGGTTGGCATAAACTTCTAACGCCTCTTCCGCTTGTTTGCGCTTGGTGATGTCCATCGTTACCCCAGTTATCCGCAGCGCTACGCCAGATGAGTCGCGAAAGACAACGCCTTTGCTTGCCAACCAATAAATATGACCTTCATGACAAACAACACGAAATTCGATGTCGTACTCTGCCCCTTCCTTAAGAGTCTGTATCATCGAATAATTGACAAAATCTTGGTCTTGGGGATGAACGCGTTCAAGAAAAGCTTCATAGGTGGCACTTTCCCAGCGAAAGAGTGCTTTGAGGTTATCCGACCAAGTCAATTTGTCATTCAGGATATCCCAGTCCCAGGTACTCATGCTGGCTGCTTCTAACGCCATCACCAGTTGCGCCTCGCGACTCTGCGCCTGCTGGGTTTGCTGTCGCAATTTCTGCATGGCGTGACGAGCCTCCAAAAGACGACGCACTCTTTGACGCAAGACTTGCCAGTTAATTGGTTTGGTAATGTAATCAGTAGCACCAGCAGCAAAAGCCCGAGCCACGGATGCATCGTCATCAAGAGCGGTAATCATCAACACGGGTGTTTCTCTGCTGCCAGGCAGTTTTTGCAATTGAGTGCAGCAGGTAAACCCATCCATCATCGGCATCAGGGCATCTAGCAGAATTATATCTGGTTGTATTTCTCGATACAGATTTAATGCTTGTTCCCCATTGATTGCTTCTGCTATTTGATACCCTTCTTTTTGTAGCAAAGTCCGTAGTTGTAACCGTGTGAAAGCGTCGTCGTCTACAACCAGAATCAAATTAGTCATTTGTTATTTGTTATTTGTTATTTGTTATTCTCCCTCATCTTTAGTTTGCAAAACAAAGGTGAACCCTCGCTGCCTCCCCTAGTTCCAATCCTAACTTTTACTAATAACTAGAAATAACTGAGTGCAAAGTTTTTAGCAACTCCTGTGCCGTATATGGCTTAGGTAAAAATGCTATTAGCTTAGAGGCTTTATCTAGTGGCACTTGTTCACTTGTCGCTAGTCCACTCACAGCAACGATACGCAGCAGAGGGTTCATTTTCTGCAATGTGCTGATGGTAGTGACTCCATCCATATCTGGCATCATCATATCGATAATTGCCGCACTAATTTTCTCTTTATGCTGAGCGTAGAGTGCGACTGCCTCTATACCATCATTAGCGGTCATTGCTTTATAATTATTATTTTCTAAAGAAGCTTTGGTAATTTCTCGGACAGCAGGTTCGTCATCTACAACCAAAATCCATTCTCCGTAACCTGTCGGCATTTCTAGGTCTTCCATAAACTGCGTCGCTGCTGTCTTGACTGCTGGCAGGTACACTTTAAATTTTGTGCCCTTGCCTATGTAACTAGACACCGTGACGAACCCACCATGACCTTTAATAATGCCCATGACTGTTGACAGCCCCAGCCCGGTTCCCTTGCCAAACTCTTTAGTTGTGAAAAATGGTTCAAAAATTCTATCTAATTGTTCGTTAGGAATACCAACTCCCGTATCAGAAACTGTGAGGACAATATAGGAACCTACTTTAGCATCAAGATGCATTTTGGCGAAATTTTCATCAATAAAAACATTCTTGGCAGCAATTTTTAAAGTTCCGCCATCGTTCATTGCATCACGAGCATTGAGACATAAATTCATCAGCACTTGATGGAGTTGGGTACTATCACCACACACAGGTAACAAGTTTGATTGAATGTCCGTTTGGATCACTATCGATTTCGGAAAAGTTTGTTCGACAATTTGGTTCATTTCTAAAATCAAGTGCTTCAGTTGAAGGATAGTATGTTCGCCTTCAATTCCCCTGGCAAATGACAGCACCTGTTTCACTAAATTTGCACCGCGTTTGGCATTATTTTCGGCGATCGTTAGCATTTGCATACTGCGCTCATCAGCAGATTTTGCTTTCAGCATTTGTACCGACATCAAAATTGGAGATAGCACATTGTTCAAATCGTGAGCAATGCCACTCGCAAGCGTGCCTATACTCTCCATGCGTTGATTGCGTAAAAATTGCTTTTCTAGTTGCTTTTTCTGTGTGATATCAGTATCAACGATCAGGATTGATTTTGGTTGAGAATGCTCATCGCGTACTAGCGTCCAACGACTTTCAACAATAATTTCTTTGCCAGATTTCGTTATTTTCTGCAACTCACCCTGCCATGAGCCAGCCTCTAAAACACTTTTGTAAATCTCGCAGTGTAGCGGCAACGTTTCGTTATCTAAAATTTCTGAAGCATTCTTACCAAGAGCCTCTTCTGCCTGCCAGCCGTAAAGGTTCTCAGCACTTTTATTCCATAGTAAAATTTGATTATTTAAATCACGTAAAATAATTGCGTCTGTAGCTATGTCAAGCAAAGCTGCTCGTTCGCGGATTTGCTGTTCTGCCAGTTTGCGTACGGTGATATCTTCAAAAATATATAAGCGGGCAAAATATTGGTCGTTTTCATCTTGAATGCGTCTGGAAAAACGCCTGATAGTACGACCATCATTCAATAAAATTTCGTCCTCACATATGCAGGTTTCACTTGGAGTCGGTTGACAGGAGATGAAAGGAGAAACTTCTGTAAATTGGCAGCATTTGTTTATAACATCCTGATGTTTCAATTTCCCGCTGTCAATTTGCTCTTTTAGGTGTTGAATGTCCCAAATTTCACAAAAGCGTTCATTGACATACAGAATGTCATTAGTACGGTGATCAACAACGTAAAATGCTAGTGGAGAAACACCAGTCATTGAGCGCAAAAGCGCTTCTTTCCAACGCAATTCTTCTTCTGCCTGTTTGCGTTCAGTAATATCCTCAACGATGTAGGCAAATCGCGGACGGTTCACTGAACTTTCTCCAATTGCTGAAACCGTGGCTCTTAACCACCTTTGCTCTCCTAAACCATTGTGAAGATGTTCAAAGCTTATGGGTACTTGCAGGCTTTCTGCCTGACGAAAATAATCAATCCAGTCGCGCACATAATCTGGTGACAAACCTATCTCACTGGCAAGGCGATTTCGCATTGCTCCTGGGGCTAGCCCAAAAAATTTTGCTGTGGCAGCATTATCAGAAATATGCAGGATATCATCATTATCTAATAGCTCGACTATCCCCATCATCATCGGCGCACTGTCAAAAAAGCTGCGGAGGGTGAATTCGCTTTGCCGCAGTGCTTCTTGTGCTTGCTGGTACTCTGTTTTGATCCTAGCGACTTGAGTTAAATTCCGACGTAACTCCAGTTTTTTGATAATTAGGCGGCTAATTGCTTTCAGTGACTCCAGCTGTTCTGGTTGCATCACGCGCGGTACACGATCAACGACACAGATCGTCCCGATCGCCTGTCCCTCTGGTGTGATTAAAGGTACTCCGGCGTAAAATCTCACGTAGGGGGCAGAAGTGACTACCGGATTAGTGGCAAACCGTTTATCAGCCAAGGTGTCAGGAATAATCAAAACATCGTGTTGATCAATAGAAAGGGGACAGAACCCGATATCTCGGGGCATTTCTTCTACATCCAACCCCACTTTGGCTTTGAACCACTGACGGTTAGCGTCTATCAAATTTATTAATGCGATCGGTGTAGCGCAAATCTGGGCGGCTAAGAATGCCAAATCGTCAAATGTTTGTTCTGGTGATGTGTCTAGAATCTGATACTGGTGGAGAGCCTCAAGCCTCGCGACTTCATTGTTAGACAATAAAGGATTCATTATATCTTTTCCTATAAGAATTGAATTATTGCTTGCCCTGATGTGATACACGGTTCTCCAGATTCTTGCTTTGAAAGTTTCTGCATTGGCTGATTTTGAACACTGCCTACTGTAAGTTTGTTTGCAAGTGCCGTATAGATTTACTTTTTTAGTTCTAATAACTAGAGGTACGGCACTCTCAGACTACTTCCAACTAGTAGCTCTAAGTGAGAACTTCCCTCTTAGTCAAATCAGTGCTTGCTGCACTTGATAGCTCGACTCAGTCACTATCGGATTCGTTTGAAGAATCCGATAGTGACTTTGTGACTTCATTATAGTAATATGTCTAAAGGAGGATGACAATTTTTTGCAAATTTCCGTAGTATTACCTAAGTTTTCTACCAGCCTAAGTAGATATTGATAATAGTTTTTAGGAATTAAGCGACAAATTCTTTAGAAAAAAGCGGAAAAAGTCCGTTTGCACGTAATCATTTTGCATCAATAGAGTATGAAAACGAGACTTGGAAATATTGTCAACAGACTTGTTTGTAAATTGATGTAGAATGGTGACGCGGTGAGTCCAGCGCTGCAGGCGGTGAGACCAGTGCTGAAGGAGGGTTTCCCTCCGCAGGCAACTGGCTCTCCCGTTGGGGTTTCCCAACCTAGGCGACTGGCGAACCCGGAGGGTGAGTGTATAAATCCCTATAAGGGCTAAAAATCATTAAGATGAACTTGGGTTTGACAGCTTCAGTTGCTTCTATAAAACCGAAACCTGAAGATAGCTTTGCCATTAGCTTTGCGCCATTGTCTCTTGAGGATGTTTATGCCAAAGCAGATGATCCAGCAAACGGCGCAGTTGTGGTCATGAGTGGAATGGTTCGCAACCAAACAGGTGGTAAACCTGTCGTAGCCCTAGAATATCAAGCTTACGAACCGATGGCAATGCAGGTGTTTTCTCAAATTGCCGCTGAAATCCGTCAAAAATGGTCTATTGTGACTCGTGTGGTCATTTATCATCGCATTGGACGCTTGCAAGTTGGTGAAATCAGCGTTTTAGTCGCGGTGGGTTGTCCCCATCGTTCCGAAGCGTTTGAAGCTTGTCGCTATGCGATTGATACTCTCAAGCACAACGCCCCCATTTGGAAAAAAGAACATTGGGCAGATGGTTCAAGTAGCTGGGTGAGTATTGGTGCTTGTGAAACCCAGGATTGTTAAACCCGAAGGAAGAAGATGGAAGAAAGAAGCAAGAAGGCAATTAGTAGAGGATTTAAACCACAGACACAATTCTAGACCACCAATTTTCAATCTTGCGTGTGGTGTTTCTCCCGCTTGATCCCAAAGAAGACTTTCTTGCTTGTGACCTGTTCGTTGTTAATTGTTTGGTAGGTTAGCACAAATACAGTTAACTTGTATTCGCGTAGCGTCTGGTGACAGGAGAGGGCTGTCATTAGTCATTTGTCAGGAGTCAAGAGTTTCAGGCGTTATCATCGCTTTTCTTCGATCTGTTTATTCCTACTGAGTGATTAAGCACTCACGAGTAACAATTAACTTATAACTTCTTTGCACTTTTTTACAAAAATAGGAGTATCTATTTCAGTTTGTTACTATTTGCTTATCCGAAAAGATTATTCCTTTAGACTGATCTCCAATAGAAATAGAAAATTTTTGGGATATAAACCCATGAGTTCAGTAAATTTAGTTTGTCACGATTTTTTTGTGCTTCTTTCCTTCATGGCTTGTATTGCTGGTCTATTGTTACTATGGGAGCGCAAACAGCAAAAGGATGAAGCGGAAGAAACAGAGCGAATTCTGTTTAAAATGAGCTTTTCTTACTGGCTAGTTTACTGTGTTGCTTTTGCTATCCAAAAAATAGTTTTACCCGACTGGGAAACTATAATGATGAGCTTAAGGATAACTGCAGCACTGTCATATTTCTTAACATTTTCTTGCATCGTTAGTCTGCCACTCCATAAATTGGCAGTGCGTCATGTAGAGGATTAATCAATAGGACTCAGAACACAAAACTCAGAACTCAGAATAGATTTACACCGCTAGTCGTGATGATGCTGCGTAGAATGGATACACTAGCTAACCCAAATGCTGCTTACAGCGCTGATTCTTATGATTAGACCACAAATCGTAAGGTGGAGAGAAGTCCTGTAGGCGGTGAGACCAGTGCTGCAGGAGGGTTTCCCTCCGCAGCGCCCCTGGCGTAAGCGCAAAGCGTGCCGCAGGCTTACGCGTAGCGTGCCGTTCGGCGATAGCCGTGGCGTTAGCCATAGGCATACCCGAAGGGGTTTCCCAACCTAGGCAACTTCGGGTGATTGCCCATAAAAGCTTATGTAATGGACATTTGAGATATCAGCGAGCAATGTCCAGCCTACAGACAACCGCTCTCTAATTGTGAGTTCTGAGTCCTGAGTTCTGAATTCTTTGAGAGTATTGATTACTTTTTCATGGCGATCGCGATCGCCTCTTGGAGTAGATTCTGCTCCAAATTTGTCAGGATAAACACCTCTTGCACTGTTTTCCCCTGGCGGGCGATCACCTTAAATCCACCGCGAATTGGTACAGAGATCCGCAATTGTAAATGAGGGCAGTGACCTTTCACCCGCCCAAGCTGTCCCGGTGTAACGGTTTGAATCCCATCTTGGCGTATTAAACGTTCAAGAACTGGGATAAGACCACTAATATGGGTCGAGTGATTCCAAACTAATCTGCCCTCAGTGGGTTTTGCCATTATATTTATTTTTCATATTTATTTTTCTACTATTATGCTGCTTCCAGAGGAGCCATAGTTAAACCTGCTCGATGCAGCTGCTGGTGGTACAGTTCAGCGGCTTCTTGAGGACCGATCCAGACAATTGCTTGACCTTCGTTATGCACTTGGTTGGTAAGTTCCCAAGCGCGATCGCTAGTCATACCTGGAATATACTTTACCAAACAATTGTGAACATGCTCGAATGTATTAAAATCGTCATTTAATACAATCACTTTATAATTCGGATATAACTTGCGGGTCACTTGAGTAGATCGTTCAGGAGCTATAGTTGGTGCTGTTGCCATCCCGTAAACAGCTACTGAAAGTCTGGGTACCATAAAATACTTAGCCAAAAAGCTTAACCAAACTACACTACGATTAACTAGTTTAGTCCATAGTCAAGAGTCAAGAGTCAAAAGTCTAATGACTCTTGACTATAAACTAATTATTTCCAATCTTCCCAATTTTGGTTAAAAATCGAGGTATCAGGGAAGGCAGTGGGGTTGCCATTTTGCTCTAACAACTGTTTCAGGTTTTGTAGTCGCGGTTCTGGTTTGGGCAAGTCGTCTACCAGTTGGTAAGGTGCAATGCCATTTTTGAGGGCAAAAGCCGCTGTCGTTCCAGCTGCTGCACCAGCAGACCATTCAAACGAGTGTACCCTGTAAGCTGCTGCGGCAATGTGACTCGTCGCAATGCTTTTACCACCCACAAGCAAATTGTCGATTTTTTGGGGAATCATCGCCCTGAGTGCGATTTGGAAAGGATAAGCTTGCCCAGCACCACGCCTTTCGCCTGGACGTTCTGTATTTCCAGGCGCTTCCGGAGGGCTTTTGGTCATGCAAGGATGAAAGTCTATGGCGTAGTGACCGATACCTATAGCATCAGGGAAGATTGTAGAACGAGTACGCCGCGCTACATTCTCCGCACGTTTCTGACCTGAGAGTACCGATGCTGCTTCTAAACCAGACAGTGATGCTTTCAGGCGGCGATACATATCTGCCGGTAGAGTCGTGCGATAATACTCGTCATCGTAGTTGCGACGAGAGATATCAATTTCCCAAATAGCAAAGCCTTCGGGTTGTCCCCAGCTTGGGCGTCCAATGATGCGTCGTCCTTCCCGCATATAGGGATGTTTCGACAAGCCATGCGCTGTCCCCATCGGCGAATCTAGCCCTGATAAAAAGCGGTGATTAGGTTCTGGCTGCTTGACACCATCCCCCAATTGCGAATCTGTATTCCCAGCAACCAGCCAGTGATAGTACCCCAGCGAAATTTCTTCACCTTTGCGTAAAGCTTCTGTCCGCAGTCCGCCCATCCAACCACCTGGTTGCAATTGCCCAGAGGCTTGTAACTGTTGGCGAGAGTAAATGAGGTTATCGGCAGAGGTTCCCGGACGGTAATCATTGCCCCAAGTCCAGTTTTGCATCGAGATGTCCCCTGGGGTGGGACCTGTAAACTTGACACCACCAAATTCCATCGGTTGTCCTTTGGTGGGACTCCAAATGCGGCGGTAGGTGAAAACCAAGGGAAAGCTTGCTAGTCGCTTCAATTCATAACTGTAATATGGCGCATACTGTGGATAGAATGGAGGCATTGTTTGGGGTTGCGGTTCCTTGGTAGCCTCCATTGCAAAGGTGTAGGTAAAGCCTTGGGTACAGAAGGGGTCGTTTTGAGTATTGGAGGAAGAAGGCTCTAAATAAGAACGAGCATCAATACCCAGTCGGTACGGGACATCCGCGAGGCCGATAATTTCCCCAGTTTCCGAAGTGTCTACAACATACCAGTTGGGAGCATTACCTGAAGCTTTACCTTTGGTTTGCTTGGGGGCAAAGCGGACAATGGTTTTGGTAAAGCGAGACGAGTTTTCGTAGGTGTAAGCGTCTTCGACGGTTTGAGATAAAGGAAAGGTGTTGAGAGGTGGTGCGCCTTTGGCTGGTTGATGTTGGATGGCGATCGCACTACTAATTATTTTCCCGTCGCCACTATATTCCAACTCTTTAATAACCGTGTTCGGGAACCATTGCAACCTTCCTCTGCCCTTTCTTTCGGCATCTTTAAGCATCGAAGTCAAAATTTCATGACCATCGCGGGGGAGAAAGCAGGAGTCGCTCACCCAACAGTCGCCGGGGTTGCGGTTACCACGGTATTTGCGCTCAATTTGGTTTCGCAATTCTAGATAACCACGTGAGTAGAATAAATTGCGACGCTGGGTTGGTCGTTCATCAAGTGCAGAAGTCCCTTGCGAAGAAATTTGCCCTCCCAGCCAATCGGTAATCTCGCTAAGACAAACCGTTTGCCCTGCGAGTAAACCTTCATAAGCTGTAGCGGCACCAGAAAGTCCTCCACCCACAACCAAGATGTCACAATTGACTGTTTTGTCCGGTGTTCTGGGTGGTGCAGCGATAACAGCGTATGGTGCGAGAAAAGAGAGAAAAGTAGAGCAAAGAGTAAGTATAGATAGCGATCGCTTCATTATCAACAAGATCCGTTCAACTCCTACATCAGCTTCTAGAGCATTTTTTTCAAATTGACTGGCGATTTTTTTAGAGCGACTAAACAAACAAAACCTACAGATGCAGGTTTCCGTAGGTTTCATACCCGTCTGTTTTTTCAGGTTTTTAGTCCTTAACGCGAGGACTTGCGCTTCGCTACGTAGGGAATTCATTCCCACAGCGAATCGACAACCCTAACGAACGGGTACACCACCCTAGGGACGTGTACGAGCGTCTGCGTTTGACAAGCCGCAATATCGCTTTCGCCAGCTACTATATCAGTAATTTAAGACGCTACCATCGTGAAAATGTTCTTCACAAGCTTTTTCCAACAACCCAGTTATGGTTTTTCAAAGGGTGCCACAATTCGATAAAATCGTCAAATTATAGATGGTTGAGTTAAGGCACCCTACTTCAATTTAATGTTTTCTTTGTAAATGAATTCTAAATTACCTTGAAACTTATCCAAATCAAGAATTACCAGGCACCACAATCAACTGAGAGCAAGATAAATGGGGTGAATACTAAACAAGCGTCGTACCATTTGTGCATAAGTTCATTTCATCGGCATCTACTAAGGATTAGAAGGAGAGCAAAGAAGCTGAACCTTCAAATCCAACAATTTCTTAATCAATACTAGGAGCCAAACATATGACGACATACGACCCTAATTACTGTCCACAACCTTGCGAATTCACAATCCCTATCAAATTGAACGTACCCATCGAAATCGAGCCAAAACTATTGGTAAGAGCCCCCGGAACTGTTAGACAAAAAGTTCCTGTCTATCTCGAACCCGATATCTACCTCGAACCAGAAGTGCAAGCACTACCACCTGTGTGTACTTTAAAGAATGGGTACAGCAAAGAATATTCACAAGAGCAACCAGTAGTACAACAATCATAACGAAGATAGGCAATTCTTGGATGCCAAAAGTCGTCTTAGTTGCTGATTACTCAGAAGTTGCGAGTTCTGGGAAGCCTTTAACTACCCTTGATTGGGTGCCGGGCTTCCTGCCCGCTTAATCAATCCGACAATGTGTAGATATCAAATTAGCCCTAGTTTAATACCAGGGCTAAAATTTAACAATTATTAGACTTCTTGCAATATAATTTAAAAATAGACAAAACCACAGATGCACACAGATGAAAACTAGTTATTTATCTGTGTGCATCTGTGGTTAATTTGTGTTTTTTTTTCAAAAATATTGGCTTTTGCAAGAGGTTTATTATGTTTTCAGATTGGGCGTTGTATTACTCCCAGCTATAGTTTGCAAGTTTGCCCATAAACATGATTGTTCCTACAGTGTTAACAGTAAAGGCTAAACCATCGTTAAGTGAGTCCAATACGCGTTTTGTAAGTCTTTTCTTTAATTGCGGTTTCAGTGGTGGAATCACTGCAAAACCTTGCTCAAGCAACAAGGAATTTATGATTTCATACTCTACTATTGTGTCTTCTTGATAATTTTTTGAGTTGTCTTGCGTATCTTGAATGTGAGCAAAAGAATTTATGGATTGACTCTCTACTGTTGTGTCTTCTTGATGATTTTCTGCGCTATCTTGATGCTCTTGGATTTGGGTAACAGTGGAAACGATCTGGCTACTTTCCTGCAGATCAGTTTCAAGTTGATTTGATGAAACCTGGATATTGTCAATAAGCTCAGCTTGACCTACATTACTAATAGCGATCGCAGATCCAGAATCTTCAATGAACTTCAACAATTCTTGAACCTCAAGTTGGCGTTCATGTGTAGGCAGCATCCCTAACACATCTAGTTCAATGTCGATAGGTACTTTTAATATAATCTGAATTTTGCGTTTATGTGAATGGCAAGTTGGATCGGGGAGAGCAGACATAACTTTCAACCAATGCTAAACTTTCTTACTCAGCTAACAAACATTTAAAATGCATATTTTTTCATGAAATTTGTCCTTAGTCATTAGTCATGTAAACCCGGGTTTGGAAAGCCGTCAAAAGAAGAAGTCAGAATATGTCCTGCGGACACGCTACGCGTAAGTCCTTACGGACAGGCTGCGCCAACACGTAGTGTGCGCTTGCGCTTACAGAATGCATTCTTCGTCAGGGCTTGAACCCATCACCTAGTAGTTCACCACAGAAATTATGACAGGTCAGGAGTAGGATAAAGACTGTTGAGTTTAACTCGTGCATCCTTAGTGGTGAAGCGCCAGTTAACAGTAGCTCGTTGTTGATTGCGTTCTATTTC